>CAYLYP010000005.1:0-89875 GCA_964387795.1 uncultured Bacteroidales bacterium | reverse complement strand
TGGTATATCCTTGGTAATACCGTGACCTATCCATGATATTGAAAACCAGTCTGTTAAATGATTCTTATTAACATTTAATAAGTTAATATTAACATCTATTTACATTTAACAAATTACTATCAATAGAATATCAATCACTTATAATGTTTGATATATGTTAAGATATGTAAAACACCGATTAGAGAATTAGCAAATTAGCAAATTAGCAAATTAGCGAATTAGCAAATTGAAATACAAGAGAATGAGCAAATTAGCGAATTAGCAAATTGAAAGACAACACCAATTTACGATTTACGATTTACGAATTACGATTAAAAATACAAAAACACCAATTTACGATTTCAAAATATCGGAAAACGATTGTAATGTTGTATCAACAAGGATCTTGTATTAATAATTTGCTAATTTTCACATTTGCTCATTTGCTCATTGATTTTATATTTGCTAATTTGCTAATTTTCACATTTGCTAATTTGCTCATTATTTGTGTAATTCATTAAATTTGAGTAATTTGTGGATTGTATTTATTTGGGTGCATCTGTGGAAGAAAATTCATTTGAAATTTGTATTATTTGACACATAAAAAATAACGTTCACCTATATACACAATAGCGCATTTTTATATTTCAAATAATTCGGTTCCTGAATCATTAATAATAGTTTTAGAAATATTTTTGGCAATATGGGTTGTTTGTTGCCAAAAATGTAATGTTTTTACTCATTTGCCCATTGTCTTATAATTTGTGCAATTTGTGTATTGTATTCATTTGGGTGCATCTGTGGAAGAAAGAGCATTCGCTAATTTTCACATTTGCTAATTTGCTAATTCTCTTATAATTTGTGTATCATTTGAGTAATTTGTGGATTGTATTCATTTGCGTGCATCTGTGGAAGAAAAAGCATTCGCTAATTATAAAACAGAGGACTTTAGTTTATCCTTTTATTTTTAATAAATGACATATTTCTGCAATATTATTAAATAAAAGATTGTTATTATGATTTTATTTTTTATTTTTACAAAATATTGATACAATTTGAAAGAATTGGAAGTAGATGAAGAAATCGAATTTAATTACAACAAGACAAAAGAAGATGATCCTCGAATTAAAAATAAAGAATTTCCTTTCATTCAAAGACGAAGTAACGTTCAGTTTTGAAGCCACAAAAGATAAGTCATTTGAAGATTATCAGGTTGTGGAAGTTGCACCAGGTATTCGCATATTGAGGTTGGCGATTGTATATGGTGCAAACGCATCAGGGAAAAGTAATTTATTGAAAGCGTTTGAATTTCTTGGGCATTTTTGGTTTGATATTCCTGAAAACAAAGATGAAAAGACTGGGATAATACCATTTTTACTGAATAAAAAAACGCCAAAGGAAGCATCAGAGTTTTCATTGGTTTTTTTTATCGGAAGCACAAAGCATTTATACAGTCTGATTATTGATGAAACAAAAATTGTAACAGAGAAACTATATATTTATCCAGGGACACAACCAGCACTTATTTTTGAAAGAAAACTAAATGGAAACATCTCAGAAATCGTTTTTAATGCAAAAAAGGTAAAAGTAAGTCAGGCTGCGAAGGATGAAATAACAGTGAAGTGTCTTGCAAATATGTCTGTATTCGCAGCATATAACCAGGTTAATGTAGCAATTCCTGAAATAGAAAATGTTATTCAATGGATGAAGGCGCAATACATGCAATCATTAGGGCCGGATACATATCTTATCTACAATGCAGAGAAGGAAAGCAGTCATAATAAAACGATAAAAGAATACATTTTAAATTTTCTTCGTCGCGCAGATTATAACATCACCAATATAAATGCAGAGGAGATAGAGGAATCTGTGCCAGAGGAAATGCTTTCGTTAATGCTTAGTAAAGTGGGTGATATTTCGGGCGAGGAAAAGGAACGCTTAAAGAGAGACCGCACAATAAAGCTAACCAAAACAGAATTTGAACATAGGATTTTAAATAGCGATGGGATTGCTGAATTTTACAGATTGCCAAAAGGCTTACAATCTGATGGGACACTAAGAACGTTTGGCTTATCAGGTGTAATCAGGGAGGTTGTTGAAAAGAATGCTTTTTTAGCAATTGATGAAATTGAATCGTCCCTTCACCCCCGATTGGTTGAATTTATTATTGAGGATTTTTTTAAACAGAAGGGGCAATCACAATTGCTATTGACAACCCATTATGATGGGCTTTTGGAAGAGGATGATTTGTTAAGAAAGGATAGTATATGGTTTACCAATAAAAATGAAAGTGGTTCAAGCGAGCTGTACTCATTAGCAGATTTTAAAGGTGTTAACCGTATGAGTTCTTTGCAAAAGGCATACAAATATGGTAAGTTTGGAGCCATACCAAATATTTAGAAATAATGGGTGGACGAAAGCAAAAAATACGGGAACCTAAGACTGGTATTTATATTATCGGCGAAGGTATCACAGAGCAATATTATTTCCTGCATATCAAGAGATTGTTTGGGTTTTATTGCACCATCAAGCCACGTTTTTTTGGCAACACAAGTATTGCAGAAATGAAAAAGAAAATTGAAGAGCTGTTGAGGGAAGATATTTTTGCAATATGTGTATTTGATGCTGATGTTGCAGCGCGTAACGAAAGTGAACGCATCAAACTGGAACAACTTCAACACAAGTATCGCAAGAATAAGAACCTTCTTTTCTGTAAAAGTCTCCCTTCAATAGAATATTGGTTTTTGCTTCATCATGAAAAAACAAATCGGTATTTCAAAGATGCAAAGGCAGTCGAAAAAGCATTGAAAAAGTATATCCATGATTATGATAAGACATCCCAATTTCTTGAAAAGGAAAAGTGGGTGCAGGATTTATGTTCAGATGATAAATTAAGACAGGCTATCGACTTTTCAAAACATTTGGCTCCTGAAGGTGGCTCATATACCAACCTTTACGAAGCATTTGAAGTGTTTTTTAACGACATGAAAACTAACGAATGAGCTCATTGTCTTATAATTTGTGCAATTTGTGAATTGGCTTTATTAGCGTGCATCTGTGGAAGAAAAACATTTAACCGCAAAGAACGCAAAGCTTATCGCAAAGAACGCAAAGATTGTTTCCCTGAACAATAATACCAGTCGCATAAGGTGGTAATGAGCTAATTATCTAATAATTTGTGTATCATTTGAGTAATTTGTGGATTGGCTTTATTAGCGTGCATTTGTGGCATCATTTGCGTGCATTTGTGGAAGAAAAAGCATTTGCTAATGGTTAAAAAAAAACCGCCCCATAAAGAAGCGGTTTACCGAAAACACATAGAAATGCTACCAATTGAAAAGCTATTTTTTTGCCATTTTCTCTTCCTTAATGGCTTTAACTACAAGGGATGTATTAAAAGGGATGTCATCAACTTCCTGTTCTTCAACCCTGAGTTGTTTAATATCAGAAAATTGTATCATAGACATTCCAGCTTGTTCCCTCAATTGAAGTTCTTCGACAACTTTTTTGGTATCGAAAGGGATGTCATTGATATAGTTTTCAACAAGGGTACGGATTTCGTAAATGATACCACTTGTGCTTACGAATCTGAGTTTATCGCCTGATCCGGCCTGTGCATTGCTTGCAAAAGAAAGGGATGCAAGTAATATGGTGCTGAAAATTATTGATTTGGTTTTCATGGCTCTGAAATTTTATTTTTCTTTATTTGGTTTCTTTTCCCTTTTGTTAAGCATCAAACGTGCCAATCTTTATATATAATTGATAAATAGCCATATATGATATTTTGACTGAGTTTTAATGAAATACTATTTTGTTCGTATTTGAAAAATAATGAACGAAAACGGACACGGATAAACTAATAACATATCTCCGGGTTTTATAGAACTCATACAAAAAGCCCTAATTTATTGATGAAAGCAGTATTTGTCCAATAATTTATTTATAAATAGTACAAATAAGGTTTTGAGATAAAAAAAATAGGAAAATTCCAAATTAAGGGATTATATTTGCACTGATAACAGAACACATTTTTACTAACCAAACATTTTTATAAAATGGCTTACGTAATTTCCGACGACTGCACAGCATGCGGAAGCTGCATTGATGAATGCCCAGTTGAAGCTATCTCTGAAGGCGACATCTATAAAATCGACCCAGATGTATGTACTGATTGTGGTTCATGCGCTGATGTTTGTCCTGTAGAAGCAATCCATCCAGCATAATTAAGTTCTTTGGATGCTTGGTCCCAGCTTCTGTCTGTTGATCAAACGAATATCATGTAAAGCCTTGTCTTAACGACAGGGCTTTTTTGTTGGTGTCGGTTAATTTTGTTAATTTCACGCCTGAATTTATGATGCCTTGATATTATATGGCTTTAAACGAAAAAAGTTCGGATCAAATGTCTTTTTGGGGGCATTTCCAGGAAATGAGGAAACACCTTGTGAGGGCATGCCTTGCTATAGCAATTACGTCAACACTGGCTTTTATCTATAAAGATATCATTTTCGATTTCATTATCCTGAGTCCTCAAGAGAGCACATTTGTTACCAACAGGCTGCTTTGCATGCTATCTGAACGGTTTTCAATGCCTGCCTTATGTATCAATCAAACGCCCCTTAATCTTATCAATACAGAAATGGCGGGGCAGTTTACAACACATATCTGGATTTCTTTTATTGCAGGGCTTATTTTGGCCTTTCCCTATATCATTTTTGAACTCTGGCGCTTTGTTTCGCCTGCACTTACTAAAAAAGAAAAAGATGCTTCTTCATTGGCTGTCTTTTCAATATCGATGTTGTTCTTTGTTGGGGTGCTGTTTAGCTATTTTCTCATTGTCCCCCTCACCATAAGTTTTTTGGCAGGCTATGAGGTGAGTGCTACTGTTAACAACCTGATTTCATTACGATCCTATATATCGACCCTGGCAGGGGTAACCTTTGCCACCGGTTTGGTATTTGAGCTCCCTGTCTTTGTATATTTCCTTGCGCGGATAGGTTTGGTAACGAGCAGTTTGATGAAAAAACACAGGAAAACAGCATTTGTAATTATCCTTGTAGTTTCGGCAATAATAACCCCCCCTGATGTGTTTAGCCAGGTAATGGTAGGCCTGCCCCTTTATATCCTCTATGAAGCAAGCATTTATATTGCAAAAGCAATTGAAAAAAGAAAGAAAGACTAAAAAAAATTGATATATTTGTTATTAGACGAATCAATACTATTGGTATGAAGAAGAGCTTTTTTTTATTTTGTTCATTGTTGTTGGGCAACATCCTGAATGCCCAGCATACAAATATTGTAATTACAGAGGCCAATGGTGTGTGTGAGCCTTCAATAATTGTTAATCCAAAAAATACCGACCACATGGTAGCCGGTATTATCCTTGATTTGTATTATTATTCGAAGGACGGAGGCCTCAGCTGGCAGGGAGGTCCGCTTGAAAGTCCCTGGGGCGTATGGGGCGATCCATGTGTAATCGTTGATACAACAGGACGGTATTATTATTTTCATCTGGCAAATCCACCCGAAGGCAATTGGATTGACCGGATTATATGCCAGAGTAAGGATTCGATAGGGGCTGCCTGGGAGAGGAAATCCTTTATGGGGCTTGATGGTGCAAAAGCGCAGGATAAAGAATGGGCTATAGTGTGCCCGTTTACAAACAACATTTATATCAGTTGGACACAGTTTGACGAATACGGTGTATCAGATCCAGCTTGCCAGAGTATTATCAGGTTTTCGAGGTCAACCGACCAGGGACTAACGTGGATGGAGCCTGTTAGGTTGAACAATGTTAATGGCAATTGTGTTGACGATGGGAATACTGTTGAAGGTGCTGTTCCAGCTGTTGGGTCCAATGGAGAAGTATATGTTGTATGGGCAGGACCTGATGGGATACGTTTTAACCGTTCGTTAGATCAGGGCCTCACATGGCTACAGAATGATATCCTTGTCAACCAGCAAGGGGGCTATTGGGATCAAAATAACATACCGGGTATTTCAAGGTGTAATGGCTTGCCGGTAGTGGTTTGTGACCTGAGTGGGGGAGAAAACCATGGGACTATCTATGTCAACTGGACTGACCAGCGGAATGGGGAAAATGATACCGATGTCTGGCTTGTTAAATCAGTGGATGGGGGAAATACATGGTCGGAACCCGTCAGGGTGAACGATGATCCTCCAGGCAGGCATCAGTTCTTTACCTGGATGGCCATAGACCAGGCAAATGGGAACCTTTATTTTGTTTTTTATGACCGTAGGAACCATGCAGACACCCAAACAGATGTCTTTCTTGCCTGTTCGGGAGATGGTGGACAAACATTTATTAATACCCTTATCAGTGAATCGCCCTTTGTCCCAAATCAAAACATCTTCTTTGGTGATTATACAAATATATCGGCACATAACAATGTAATCAGGCCTATCTGGACACGGATGCACAATAATGTAAGGACGATCCTTACTGCTATCGTTGACCCCCTCGTCCTTGATGTGCCCCAACAGCAAGCTGATATGTGGGATGAGATGGAACTTTATCCAAATCCTTTTTCACATACTGCATATACTACTTTCAGGATGAAACGCCCTGGTTATGTTACGCTAAAAGTCCTTGATACAAAAGGGACAGTAGTAGCAACGATTTATGACAAGCAATGGCTTGAAGCCGGGCGTTATGTTGAATCGTTTGAAGCTGCTTCGCTTAATTTAAGTGAGGGTATCTATTTCTTCAGGCTTACAACCCCTGAATACCAGAAAACCCAGAAGATTGTTTTTCAAAAGTAAGGAACCAATTCAGACTTAAAATTAAAACAGGCAATACGGTTTAATCGTACTGCCTGTTTTTTTTATGAATTCAAATAGTATTTTTTAATTACTCAGGGCCTTATGGGGTCGAAGCCTTTGCCATAAACACCCATTACATTGCCCACAGAAATAAATGCATCGGGGTCAATATGTTTGATGGTCCTGTAAACATTGCTTGTTTGGTTCCTTTTCATGATTACCATTAGCACCTCAGTGTCTTCTTTTGAATACCAGCCTTTAGCTTTTAAAAATGTAACACCACGCCCAAGATCATTGGCAATAATAGAGGCCAGTTCTTCATGTTTCTTTGAAAAGATAAACATCTGGACACTTTGCCTGTAACCATTGAGGAACATATCAATTGAATAGGAAGCTACCCCCATGCTGACATATCCATATACTAAGGTTTCCCATGACCTGAACAGTATAAATGATGAACTGATTATCAACACATCTATCGCAAGGATGATTTTTCCCTGGCTGATATTGCGGTATTTGTTGATGATCAAAGCAATGATATCTGTTCCGCCAGTGCTGCCTCCCTGAGAAAAGATTAAGCCAATGCTTGCCCCTCCAAGGATACCCCCAATGATAGCTGCCATAAATTTATCGCTAACAATTGGCTCGGGAAACAATGGTTGCAAGATACCTAAGAAAAGACTTAAGCCGCCTATGCCAAATAATGTTTTTATACCAAAACCAAAACCAAGTTTTTTGATCCCAATAATTATCAATACAATGTTGGCCAAAAGGAAAGTAGCAAAAACAGGGAAGCCAGTTGCATAATATACCAAAGACCCGGCTCCGGTAATCCCTCCCCCAACGATTTCGGAGGGAATTAGGAATGCTGTCCATGAAAAAGAATTGACAAGCAATCCAAAGGCAATAATCAGATAAGACCTAAGCTCGCGTTTAATTTCTTTGGGCTCTTTTTTGATTTTCATATAGCGAATTTTTGATTGTGCAAAGATAATGCTTTTATGGTGTTTTTTGTATTTGATGCAAAGCTTAACAATTCTATAAAGCATCTTTTTATTATGCCGGGATGGGCATTTGCCCCTTTTACCCCTGTTAATTTATTCAGTTGGTAAACAAGTTTTTCATGCTAATGTTCACTTGATGGCAGGATTTGTTGAATAACTTATAAAGAGCCATTTGCAGCATTAAAAAGATGATTTTATAATATTTTTAGATACATATAAAATAACTTTTAAAAATGATTCCAGATATTAGAAAAACAGTATATTAGTTTCATCAAATAAGGGTCTCATCTATTTTTTAAAAAATTCAGTGAAGCGCTTGGGTTTAACAATTTAAAAAACATAACTTTGCGCCCAAAATAGATTTTGTTTTCTGCAAATCAATAAATCAGAAATGCAGGCATTAACAAATAAAAAAATACTACATTCATGAACCTCACACATATTGAACACATTGGCATCGCAGTAAAAAACCTTGAGGAGTCCATTAAGTTTTATGAACAGACCTTAGGATTAAAATGTTATGCCATAGAAGAAGTAAAAGACCAAAGGGTAAAGACCGCCTTTTTTATGGTTGGTCAGACAAAAATTGAGTTACTTGAATCTACAGATCCGGAAGGGCCAATAGGGAAATTTGTTGAAAAGAAAGGGGAAGGTGTACATCATATCGCCTTTGCAGTGAAAGGGATAGAAGGAGCGCTGGCAAAACTGGAAGAGAGCGGAGTTCAGCTTATTGATAAGGCTCCCCGAAAAGGAGCAGAAGGACTGGATATTGCTTTCTTACATCCCAAGTCAACTGGGGGCGTATTAACCGAGCTTTGTGAGAAGAAATAATTTTTAACATATAAAACCTCATCATATCATGGCTTTTGAAGAAAAAATCAAGGAACTCCTTGAAAAACGGGAACTTGCCAAACAGGGTGGCGGGCAAAAACGCATTGATACCCAACACAAAAAAGGCAAGCTGACTGCACGTGAGCGTATCGAAAACCTTTTGGACGAAGGTAGCTTTGAAGAGTTCGATATGTTTGTTACACACAGATGTACAGACTTTGGGCTTGAAAAAGAAACCTATTACAGTGATGGCGTTGTTACTGGTTATGGTACCATTGACGGACGTCTTGTTTATGTTTTTGCCCAGGACTTTACAGTTTTTGGAGGCTCGCTTTCACTGGCTTATGCCGAAAAAATATGTAAGCTCATGGATAAAGCCATGAAAATGGGCGCACCTGTTATTGGTATCAACGATTCAGGTGGCGCAAGGATCCAGGAAGGTGTGAACAGTCTTGCAGGCTATGCTGAGATTTTCCAACGTAACATTTTATCAAGCGGGGTTATTCCACAGATTTCAGCAATCTTTGGCCCTTGCGCAGGTGGTGCAGTATATTCTCCTGCATTAACCGACTTTACAATCATGACCAAGGAAAACAGCTATATGTTTGTTACCGGGCCAAAGGTTGTAAAAACCGTAACAGGTGAAGTGGTAACAGACCAGGAATTGGGTGGTGCAATGGTTCATGGGACCAAGAGTGGTGTGACCCATTTTATAGCAGATGATGAAAATGAAGGAATCCTATTAATCCGTAAGTTGTTAAGCTATCTTCCACAAAACAACCTGGAAGAAGCACCATTGATGCCTTGCGAAGACCCTATCGACCGTCTTGAAGATTCATTGAATGAAATTATACCTGAGAACCCCAACAAACCTTATGATGTTAAGGATGTGATTTATGGCATCGTGGATTATGGTGAATTCCTTGAAGTCCATCGCAATTACGCCCCTAATATTGTTGTTGGTTTTGCACGTTTTAATGGGATTTCAGTTGGTATTGTAGCCAACCAGCCAAACTATCTTGCAGGGGTTTTGGATATCAATGCCTCACGTAAAGCAGCACGCTTTGTACGTTTCTGTGATGCATTTAATATCCCGCTTGTAACATTGGTTGATGTTCCAGGTTTCCTTCCAGGCACAACACAGGAGTATGGCGGTATCATAATCCATGGGGCAAAACTGCTTTATGCTTATGGTGAAGCTACTGTTCCAAAAATAACAATTATTTTGCGCAAAGCTTATGGTGGTGCTTATTGTGTAATGAGTTCCAAACATCTGAGAGGTGATATCAACTATGCATGGCCAATGGCAGAAATTGCTGTTATGGGTCCTAAAGGCGCAATCGAAGTTTTAAGTTCCAAAGAGATAAAAGACATCGAAAACGAAGAAGAACGTGCAGCCTTTATTGCAAATAAAGAGAAAGAATATCAGGATAAATTTGCTACCCCATATAATGCAGCTAAGTATGGCTACATTGATGATGTGATTGAACCAAGAAATACAAGGTTCAGGATTATCAGGGCATTGCAGTCTTTAGCAACAAAGAAAGACCTGAACCCGCCCAAGAAACACTCAAATGTTCCATTATAATTGCAACAGGGATGACAGATACAATAGTAAATAACACTGTGGATTCTTTAGCTAATGCAAGTATGGAGCAAGCTGAAGCTGTAAACTTTTTTGCCCAACATGACCCTTATGGGGGTTATATGGCATTATTGGGGATGGGTATTGTGTTTTTGGCACTAATAATTCTAAGTGTAGCTTTTTCTTATACCCCCAATATCATCAGCTTCGATTTTAAAGGTTTCTTTAATGGCTTGTTTGAAAAGAAAGCTGAAAAATCACAGGATGCAGAAGTGAAAACAGTAAAATCTGACCTCTCCGGTGAAGTAAATGCAGCAATTGCAACAGCATTGTTCCTTTACAAATCGGAATTACATGATAATGAGAGTGCGATATTAACAATATCAAAGGTCTCTCGTACTTATTCACCCTGGAGTTCAAAAATTTATGGTTTACAAAACCAACCCCAAAAACGGTAAATTGCAATGAAGAAATATAAATTCACCATACATGGTAACCAATACGATGTTCATATTAAAAATATGGAGGAAAACATCGTAGAAATAGAAGTGAATGGCACCCTTTACAATGTAGAAGTTGATAAAGCCATTCAACCGGTAAAAACCCCTAAATTGGTACGTGCACGCGCTGTGCCAAGCACAGATACCACACCCAGTGAAGGCACTGCTACCAAGCCGGTAACAAAAGCAGGGACAGGCACTATCAAATCACCACTGCCCGGAACTGTATTAAGTTTACATGTGAAGCCTGGTGACAATGTTAAAGTTGGCCAGAAACTACTGACCCTTGAAGCCATGAAAATGGAAAACAACATCGATTCTGATAAGGATGGACAGATTGTTTCTATTAAAGTGAAACAGGGTGATGCTGTGATGGAAGGTGATGTATTGATTGAAATAGGAGCATAGTTATGGAAAGTCAAGGTTTTTTCTCATTTCTTTCCCAACAGTTAAGTGAATTATTTACTTATACAGCATTTGCCCACGTTACATTGGGGCATTTAATAATGATCTGTGTAGGTTTATTTTTCATTACGCTTGCAATTGTTAAGCATTATGAACCTCTGTTACTAATCCCTATTGGGTTTGGAATTTTAATCGGGAACATCCCTTTTATGGAAGATGCCGGCCTTCAGATTGGTATTTATGAAAAAGGCAGCGTCCTTAACCAATTATATTACGGGGTACTAAAAGGTATTTATCCACCTTTGATCTTTTTGGGTATTGGTGCGATGACAGATTTCTCGTCTTTGCTTTCAAAACCTAAATTGATATTATTGGGTGCCGCTGCTCAATTGGGTATTTTTGCTGCATATGCAACAAGTCTTGCCTTAGGGTTTACACCTCAGGAGGCAGGTGCAATAGGGATTATCGGGGGTGCCGATGGCCCAACCGCTATTTTCCTTTCTTCAAAATTAGCCCCTCATTTTATCGGGCCAATTGCTATTGCTGCTTATTCATACATGGCTTTGGTGCCTGTAATCCAGCCTCCTATCATGCGATTGTTCACTACCAAGAAGGAACGCCTGATCCGTATGAAGCCTCCGCGCGCAGTACCTAAAACAGAAAAGATTATTTTTCCGATAGCAGGATTGTTGCTTACCACTTTTATCATGCCTTCAGCATTGCCATTGCTTGGGATGCTTTTCTTCGGCAACCTTTTAAAAGAATCAGGTGTTACAAACCGTCTGGCAGAAACAGCCCGTACTTCTCTTATTGATATCGTTACCATAGTGTTGGGCTTAACAGTTGGGGCTTCTACCCAGGCTACTGTTTTCCTTACAAAGGAATCCATCCTGATCTTTGGATTAGGGGCTGCTTCTTTTGTTGTTGCAACCTTTGGTGGCATTATGTTTGCTAAGATCATGAACATCTTTTCAAAAGAAGGTGACAAGGTCAACCCGCTTATCGGTAATGCCGGTGTAAGTGCTGTGCCTGATAGCGCACGTGTTTCCCAGCACGAAGGGCTTAAATATGACAAGACAAACCACCTTTTGATGCATGCCATGGCTGCCAACGTTTCTGGTGTTATTGGGAGTGCCATTGCAGCAGGGGTATTATTGAGCTTCCTCTCATAATCCTACTGATTAATATCAAACCTTATTTATAGCCGGATGGTTGTTTGATACAACCTCCGGCTATTTTTTTATTTGCCCGTTGATCGTTATACCAGTTCCTTTCAAGGATGGGTTAAAGAAATTATTGCACTCATTGCCCCTCCTTGCCATTGTTGTTTTTTATTTTATACAAAAGGGAATATTGTTTTGACAGTGATAAATTATTCTAATACAAAAAACAATTATTTGAATCATTTGTTATATGGCTTTCACTTAACAATAACTTAACATTGGCTTAAAAATAACATAATGCCCGTGATACAAGTGGTGCAAAATAATAGGCTTAATTTTGCATCCAAATTAATTGGATGATTGATGGAAACATATTATTTGATTGTTGTAGTGATATTATTGCTTCTGGCTGCCTCAGATTTATTTGTGGGGGTAGCAAATGATGCAGTTAATTTTTTGAACTCTTCAATAGGTTCAAGAGTAGCCCCAAGGCATTGGATTTTATTAGTGGCTTCGCTTGGGGTAATCATAGGGGCGGTTTTTTCGAGCGGAATGATGGAGGTAGCCCGAAAAGGTGTATTCTATCCCCAGAACTTCTATATGGATGAGATCATGGTCATATTCCTTGCAGTAATGATCACAGATGTCATTGTGCTTGATTTCTTTAACTCCTTTGGTTTGCCTACTTCCACAACAGTATCGCTTGTTTTTGAATTGCTTGGATCAGCTGTTGCTGTTTCGATTTACAAACTGCTTGGAAATGATGAATCATTAAGCAATCTTGGAAATTATATCAACAGTGATAAGGCATTGGCAATAATATCAGCCATCCTGGTTTCGGTTGTAGTGGCATTTATCACAGGAGCAATCATCCAATATATTGCAAGGTTGTTGTTTACTTTTAATTATAAGAAAAGCATTAAATATGCAGGTAGTATATGGGGTGGGATTGCCCTTACTGCCATCACATATTTTATTGTAATGAAAGGCGTTCAGGGTGCTTCAATTATCAGTGCTGAACTAATAACATATATTAAAGAACATACCTTATTGATACTGGCTTGTAGCTTTATCATCTGGACAATCATCTTTCAGGTATTGATTTCTGTATTTAAATTAAATATCCTAAGGTTTATTGTATTGACAGGGACTTTTGCCCTTGCACTGTCCTTTGCAGGCAATGACCTTGTGAACTTTATAGGGGTTTCAATGGCTGGTTTGAAGTCCTATCAGATATTGCAGGCCAATCCGGGAGTATCTCCTGATCAGCTAAGTATGCAAGACCTGGCGGGTGATGTATCTACAGATTTTATTTATCTGTTTATTGCCGGGATTATCATGGTAATCACTCTTTGGACTTCCAGGAAATCAAAGACGGTAACTGAGACAGAAGTAGGACTGGCACGTCAGGATTCGGGAGTAGAACAGTTTGGGAGCACCCACTTTTCCCGTACTCTTGTAAGGATAGTAAGGGTTTTTGGAAAGTCTGTGAAAAAAGTAGTCCCTGCATCCTTAAGCGCTGTAATTGCAAAAAGATTTGATACCACAAAAGGACCGGTATATGATAATCCAAATGATGCACCTGCTTTTGACCTTATACGTGCATCCGTAAACCTTGTTGTTTCAAGTATCCTGATTAGCTCTGCCACTTCTTTGAAACTTCCCCTTTCAACTACTTATGTTACCTTTATGGTTGCCATGGGGACTTCGTTAAGCGATAAAGCCTGGGGGCGTGAGAGTGCTGTATATCGTATTACTGGTGTGCTAACTGTGATTTCTGGTTGGTTTTTTACTGCCTTTGTTACTTTTACGGCAGCCTTTTTAATTGCTACCATATTGTTTTATGGGAAAATACCAGGAATGGTAATTGTTTTATCTCTTGCAGTAGGACTTCTGATAAAATCTCATGTAATCCATCGTAAAAAAGCAGACAGCAAAAAAGCAGAGATGGATTATATTGCTTCTGATGAAAGTATTGTTAAAAAATGCAGCACCGAAGTGAACAAATGCCTGAATGACGTTGTGAATACTTTTACTCATACCATTGAAGGCTTGACCAATGAGGACAGGAAGCTGCTACGACAGGTAAACAGCGATGTTGAAGAGCTGAATGTAGAGGCAAAAAAACTCAAGTATAATGTGTACAAAGTATTAAAACAACTTGAGGCTGATTCAGTTGAAACAGGCCATTATTATATCCAGGTGATTGACTATTTGCGTGAAATAGCCCATTCATTGACCTTTGTTACCAACCCAAGCTTACAGCATATTGAAAACCAGCATAAAGGATTAAATAAGACCCAGGCTGAAGAATTAAACCAGTTAAGCAGTTTGATATCAGAGTTCTTTGCCGGGATCATGGTAATGGTCAGGGACAATAACTATGAAGGTGTTAAGGCAGCAATCAACAGGCAAAGGGAAATCCTTGAAATGATCAATGAACTCAGAAAGAAACAGGTAAAACGAATAAAACTTGGAGAAACAGGAACACGAAACAGTATCCTGTACCTGGGGCTATTAAATGAGATAAAGAATATCATGCTCCAAACAGTAAATCTTGTTAAGGCGCAGAGAGATTTTATACAGAACACCTTTGAATAAAAGAATAATTCTCCGATTTTTGTTTTTTGTTAGCATAGTGAATAAAAAAGCCCCGGAATGTCTTTCCGGGGCTTTTGTTTTTTATTCTTCGTATATGTTGTTTTCCTCAATGAACTGAACTAATTTTTCAAGTTCATCCAATTGTTCGCCTACTGCAATTTTCCTGGCAGATTCAACCATTTGCAGTGCAACTGATGGTCTTGCAGTAAAAACATTGGCAATAGCACTTAGGTACAAGAGTTCAAATCCTCGTTCCCCTTCCGGGATCCAATTAATCCATTGGACACTGTATTCAAGAACTTCTTCAGGCAGTTCGTTGTTTTGTAATACTTCAGACAGCTCCTGCACCAATACATTCTCGCCATTTTCCCCTTGTTGTTTGAAGTAGGCCTCAAGGGATTTGTTATAGGCTTCGTAATCACCCAATCCCATTGCGTAATACTTATTAGTTACAAACGCACCATAAGGAAGCGATTCAGGTTCAACAGCAAAATAAACCGGTAGAAATTCATTAATAATCCTGTCTTTTAAAACTGCATTTGTGTCTTCAATTGCTTTAAGCAAGGAGGTTTCAAATACTGTTGAAAGAAACGCCATATAGTCTTCTTCGCCCCATGCAGATTTAATTGCATCTGATTTGTCAATTACTGTTTTAACAATCGGTATGTCAATGTTAAGAGCTGTGCTTAATAGAATTGATTTGCCATCTTCTGTAAGGATGTCTGTTTCGGACATTGATGTGATAAATGCTTCTGATACTTCAGTTGATTTTACATCCATGCCAAGTTCATTTAATAGCTCAATATATTCCTTTATTTGAGCCAGGCTTGCTTTTTTTTGGTTAAAAGCTTTATCGAATTCTTTTAAAGCATCTTTTTTCTCATCTATCCGTTGTCCAAAGGCATTTAAGTCTTCAATACTCCTGAAACCTACTATTTTGCCATAAACATATTGTTCGTTGTCAAGAAAATACATTGATGGGTATCCGGTAAGTTCAAATTTTTCTGCCAATACTTTACCATATTCCGATTCACCATCAATTTTAGCATTGATAAAGCGGGAGTTATAAAGCTCGCCAACTGATGCATCAGAAAATATCTCCTTATCCATCTTTTTACATGGGCCACACCATGTGGCATATATATCAATGAACACAGGTTTTTTTTCTTTTTTCGATTTGGCAAGCAATTGTTTCCATTCTTTTTCAGAAGTGATTTCACTAAACTGAATAGATTGGCCAAGACTTTCATTTGCAATGAATAGCAAAAAAATTGCTGCTGTAAAGAGCAGGTTTTTAATTGTTTTGTTCATTCGTAAGAGGTTTGATTATTTGAATTGATATTGAGTTGGTTATAACGGCAATTATAACGGTTTATTGTTCATTATAATTACATTACATTACAACAAAAATTAAACTGAATGGTTTTTTTTCAGGAAAATATTAAATCCTTATATATCACTGGGTTTTTATTGTCCCTATGAAAAAAAATTACAATCTTCTTTTCTGATATAAAGATAAATAATAATTCTGATTATTTACATCAGGGTATTCTACAGGGTTTAAAGAGGGATTCTTGAAAAAGTCTAAATGGCATCAGATGTGAGGCAGCAAGGCGAAATTGTATAATAATATGATGAGTCGATGGCAATGAAGCAGATGATAGCTTGAAGACTAACACAAAGAAGATGCAAAAATATTGGCACCTAAAGAAATAAATCCATGCCAGTTTTATGATAAAATGACATTATAAATGATCTGTATCCTGCTTGTTCAGTGTTTTTCAGCAGACCTTAAATATGCAATCCTTGATTACCTTGAACCAAAAATATTGGTAAAAAATTTTTTATCCCTTAATTTTGTTCGTTGTTTTCTGATTTTTTACCATGCTCCCATTCAGTTTGGAATGATTCATGATAGTATCAAAATGAAGAAAAATGTATGGTGCCAGGTGTTTTTTTATAAACAGATGCTTATGTTCATTGAACAATTGTGCAAAAATAAGCGTTGGTTTATACCATGCTGTTGCTGAAGTGTATGATAAAAAAAACAATGACTATGAAACAAAAATGTTTGCGAATTAACCAAAGTCACCGTTATAGATAGCAAACATGGCGTTCAATCCAACCATGAACTAAAAAACTAATAAAGATGAAAAAGTTGATGTATTTGTTTCTTGCAATGAATTTTGTTTCCACAGGCCTTTTTGCCCAAAGCACACCAAAGGGTGCTAAAATTACTTTTGCTGAACCAAGGCATGATATGGGCACAATCAATGTTGCTGATATTGAGCTGACAAATCTGGAGGTAAAATTCACAAATGATGGGGATCAGCCCCTTATCATATCAAGCGTTAAGGGATGTTGTGGCACCCGTATTGTTGATTATCCTGCAGCTCCCATTCTGCCGGGAAAGGAAGGAATCATAAAAGTTCAGTTTAAACTTCCTGATCATGAGCATAAAATAAGCCGCACAGTGACAATTGTATCAAATGATGCAAAAAGCCCTACAGTATTCCGAATTGTTGGAGAGGTTGTGGATAAGGGTGCAGCCCCTTTGAAACCCTGATAATTATTTTCTTTTAGATTCTTTATAAATGCGTTGGGGCTTTTTTAAGCTCAACGCATTTTTTTCTTTATTTTCGTTATTCATTTTTATCTGAGCCCTCTTGTTATTAAAGCTTATCCATAAAAAAGCCATTATCGCTTTTATCCTGCTTGTTATGGCAAGCCTGACAGTGCCTTGCATAGCTCAGGATTTTAATACCCAAAAGAAAAAGTATATTCAAGCTGATGTCCCTTTTTTAAAAATTGATTCCTTAAGTATTGTTCCTGGCTCTTTATTCATCCTCGATGAAAAAAGAGATACCCTCCCCCCTGTTTTTTATGTTTTGAATTGGGAAAATGCTGAGCTTCGTTTCAACATCCCTGATTTTTTAAAAAATCAAACAATTTGCATTTACTACAGGACTTTTTCTATTGACTTTTCAACTCCTGCCGGAAGACCTGATTCAACCTGGTTCCAAAAGGATGCCCCAGGCCTTGCTACCATTAAAATGCAACAGCTAATCCCGTCAACTGGTGACGGACTGCTCCAATATCAGGGATTGAATAGCAGTGGGAGTATCACACGAGGACTTTCCATTGGCAATAATCAGGGGGCTATCGTGAATTCCCAGCTTAATTTAAAGCTTTCTGGCCAGATAAGTGAAGATATAGAAATTGAAGCAGTCATCTCAGATGAAAATATCCCAATGCAGGCAGAAGGAAATACATATCAGCTTGAAGAGTTTGATAAGGTATATATTACCCTGAAAGGAAAAGGGGCTGATATTACTGCCGGCGACTATGACTTATTGTTTAAGAAAGGCCATTTTTTAAACTATAGCCGAAAAGCCCAGGGAGGCCGGATTGCTTATGAAATTCCTGGTAAAGACGGAAGTTCTGTGGCAGGTGTTTATGTGTCGGGTGCTGTTGCAAAGGGTAAATATGCCCGAAACGATATCAAGGGGATAGAAGGCAATCAGGGTCCTTATAAGCTCAGTGGTGCTGAAAATGAAAGCTATTTTATTGTCCTATCCGGCTCCGAAAAGGTTTTTATTGATGGTGTATTACTTACCCGGGGCGCAGAGAATGATTATATCATTGATTATAATCTTGCTGAAATTGTTTTTACAAGTAAAAGGATTATTCATCAGAATTCCAGGATAATTGTAGAATTTGAATATGTTCAGCAAAATTATTTGCGAAGTATGTTTTCGGCTGGAGCTCAGTATAAAACAAAAAAAAGCCTCACACAGATCAACTGGTATTCAGAGCAGGATCATAAGAACAGACCTTTGTTCAGGGATCTTACGGCCCGACAAAAATCAATACTTTCAGATGCGGGTGATCTTGTTGATAATGCTTATGATTCTTTTGTGGACAGTGTTGCTTTTTCAAATGACAGGATTTTATATTGTATGGTTGATACTTTAGGATTTGATTCTGTTTTTGTCCATTCAACAAATCCTGAAAAGGCATTCTATTCCCTTGGCTTTACAATGGTAGGACAAGGCAGGGGTAACTATATCCCTATGAATACAAGCCTTAACGGTAAGGTTTTCAAATGGATTGCCCCTCTTAACAATATTCCACAGGGATCTTATGAACCTGTCATTTTAATGGTTGCTCCCGAAAAAAAACAAATGCTTTCAATGAGGACTGATTTTCAATTGTCTGAAAACACCAATTCGGGTATTGAGCTTGCTGTCAGTAATTATGATAAAAATCGGTTCTCGGATAAAGGTGATTCAGATAATAATGCTGTTTCTTTATTTGTTTTCACCAACAATAAGAAGGATTTAAACTCAAAATGGGTGCTGAATTCAATGCTGTTTTATGAATATCAGGGAGCATCATTTGAAACTATTGACCCTTATCGGGATGTTGAGTTTGCCCGAAAATGGAATATTGATTCAACAATAGCCACATCATCCCAGCACCTTCCAGGATTGTCACTTTTATTTAAAAATACCGGGCAGGCCGAAATCCTTTTTAAATCAACAGGCTTAATCATTAATGAATTGGGTTACCGTGCAATAAAGAACGATCTGGGCATCAGTGAGGTTTTAGGGAAGACATCTTTAAATTATAAGGGCTCATGGATGAGAAGCGGTGGGGCAGAATGGACTTCTTTTTATGATCATGATGCACTTGTTGAGCAGGATTTAACAATTACTCGCCTGGGTATTAGCCACAAGATGGAACACAATATCAGAAAAGCAGGAAATATATGGTTTCCCGGCTCAGATGCTTTTCAGGAAGTTACAGCTTTCCTTAGGAGTCCAGATAGTCTCAAATGGAACTATCGGCTATATCAAACCTATCGAATTGATTTAAAGCCAAAGGGCTCTGCTTTTGAAGACGATATGAAGTCCATCCAATCGGGATTCTTATTGAATGCCCCCTCCACCCCTTCACACCGGTTTTCGGTAAATGCCTCATTACGGAATGTAAAACCCGATAGCCTGGGTCTCCTGAAGCACATGCTTTCAGGGCAGATTGACCACTATCTGAGGATAAGAAAAGGTTTTGTCTCATCAGGTATTAAGGTTGAAACCATAAGGGGAATAGAGAGAAAAAGGGAATACACCTATGTGGAGGTGCCGGCTGGGCAGGGAGCCTATTCATGGAACGATTACAATGGAAATCAATTGATGGAACTAAATGAATTCGAATTGTCCCCCTTTCCTGAAGAGGCCAATTTCATCAGGATATTTATCCCCTCAGAGGTATATGTACCTACTCAGTCTTTAACAATAAATCATAGCCTTATCATTGATCCGGCTGTTTTATTTAGTGAGAGGGATGGCTTTGCCCGCTTTATTTCGCTTTTTTATAACCAGTGTTCCTGGAGGATCGATAATAAAAACATGCTTGTAAGTGGTATGTCCCCCTTTTCAATGCTGATGCCTTTAAGCTCAGATAGCTTATTGGTATATCGCAATTCACAGTTCAGGAATACCCTTTTTTTTAACAGGGCTAGCCCCATTGCTGCTTTTGATGTAACTTATTTCAATACAAAAAATAAAAACCTGATGTCATATGGTTTTGAATCAGTAAATACTGAAATGCTTCAAAACAGGATAAGATGGAGTATTATTAAGCCCCTTGTCTTAAACAATCAATTTTCAATCAGGTTTAAAGAAAATATCTCTGATTATTTTGCAAACAGGAATTATTACATCAATACACTTGAAAATGAGAGTTCTTTGTCGTACCAAAAGCAGGCATCTTATCGGATTTCTGCTTTATATACCTTTCAGGTATCTGAAAATATCTCAGGGCTTCTTAATGAGAAAGCAATCATTAATAAAGCAGGGGTAGAATTCAGGATGCAGAACCCTGGAAAAGGTTTTATGAATGCCCGCTTTCAAATCCAGTTTATCAACTACCCATTTGAAAAAAATACACCCCTGGCCTTCGATATCTTACAGGGACTTCAGAATGGCACCAATTATCTTTGGAACCTGACCTGGCAACGTTCACTTAACAGCTTTCTTCAGCTTAACCTTAGTTATAATGGACGAAAAAGCCCGGATGTAAAAATGATACATACCGGGCAGGTTCAGTTAAAAGCATTTTTTTAATATGGCTGCAAGCCCCAGGGGGTGGCATAAGGATTATTGAACAACATATTCGGGTTGTTATTGTCCCTGATATGGATTTCAGCCCCGAAATGAAAATTCTCATTAAAGCTGTAGTCAAACCCCAACATCATACCCTGACTCTTTTTGTTTGAAAAAGCCTGGGAATTCATTACAGGGGTGAAATTATTCCTTTCTATATAACCTGCCCCTTTTATTATAAGCTTTGGATTTAGCTGATAACTCGCAGCAGCATAAAATAAGCCTGAGCGGTAACTATTGCCAGGATTTGGCATTCCGGATGATTGAATTCCAACAAGAGGTTGGGCATGGTTCCCAAAGAAAGAAGAAGTGCTAAAAGTCATTCCCACATCAAGCTTAAGGTTTTTTAGCGGTGAAAATGAATAAGATGGAGATATATAGCTCATGCTCATGCCAATATTGTTGCCAAAGGAGGCTGATGTGCCCGTTTGTACTGAAAATCCCTGTTTCATTGAGCTATATTGATTGAAGCCATAAGGTTTATAAAACAGGCTCCCCTGGGCAGAAACAAAAAGATAAGCGGGGCATAATGCAAGGATTAATAAAATGAGCTTTTTCATCTGTAAATATTTTATTTGTTAAGGTCAGATGGAACTCCATGTTTGCTGTTTAGAAAGGTGGCTGAGCTTGCCGAAGCCACCTTTCCAGAGCCTGAAGGTGCTACGGTGGCTGAGCTTGTCGAAGCCACTGTATTTAATTCACAAACATGTCCGGTTCATGATGGTTTGTTTTTCAACTTTCTGTATTTGTTTTTCTACCTGTTTACAAATATACATTTTTCCTGAATGAATTGCATTGTTAAAAAGACTCAAATCAATAATTCATTCATTTTATTCTTCATCCATGCTCTTGCTTAACAAAGTTTATTTAAAAACCTTTTGCTGTTTATAACTGTCTCTTTTTACTTTTATTGTACAAGACCTGTTGTAATAATTTCAATTTTATGATTTGATTGAAATAATTAAAGGCCTGCTGAAAAAAGCTATAATGCTTCAAATGTGGGATGACAGGCTGAAGCAGATTGAAAATAAATGAAAAGAATGCATCAAATTGAATTGGTATCCTTTTTGTTATGGAGATATTAACAATGGTTGATAAAATAATTGAAGACGGGCAATAAATGCGTTTTCTAACGTTATACTTTTGTTTTTTCAAACCCACCTGCCTGCTTCTGTTATTTAAGGACAAATAAAAAACATTTTTGGGCAAAAAAGCAAATTTTTGTTGTAGGTTTATTTTTTATCATGAAACGTCACATCTCCGAAAAGGAATTAATAATCAGTTTTATAGCTGACCTGCGATATGAACAGAAGCATCTTTCTGAGGTTCAGATTAAGCGAATGGTTGAGATTTTGCTTTCAAGAAACCTTAGTTTTGATGAGTACTATCAGATATATGCGAACCAAGCCGAAGAACGTATTGAGGCCCTGGAAGTTCAATAAATGATTATATTTAGGGTGATTTGATATTAGCTCTCAGTATCAGACTTAATAGGGAATAACAGACAGAAGGTAGTAGATTGGGAATTGGAGGATTGAATCCATATTTTCCCTTCATTTAATTCCATCATTTCTTTACAAAGAAACAGGCCAAGTCCGGTGCCTTTTTCATTGAATGTCCCACGGGTGCTTATGTTCCTGTTGATTGAAAATAGTTTATCCAGATTTTCTTCTGGAATTGGAGTGCCAAAATTAGTAATGCAGATAATAATTTCAGTCATGTTTTTTTGAGATTTCAGGATTATCTTTCCACCTGAAAAGCTAAATTTTATTGCATTTGAGATAATATTACGGATAACAATTTCTATTAAATCAGCATCTCCCTTTACGATACAGTTTAAATCAATGTTATTTTCAAGGCTCAGGTTTTTTAATTTCATGTTATTGCTAAAAAACACTGATATCCTGTCAGTCACATCATGTAGGTTGACAGAGGTAAATACAGGGTTGATTTTTCCCGATTGGATGCGACCCCAATGTAAAAGATTTTCAAATACTTCAAGAGATTGTTTTGATGTTTTCTGGATAAGGGTAACATATTCCATAAGCTCTTCTTTGCTCAGGGTATCCAATTCGGATTGAATAATATCGGCAAGACCTACAATACCCGAGAAGGGGCTCCTGAGATCATGGCTTATTACTGAAAACAGCTTGTCCCTAACCTTATTTTTTTCTTCAATTTGCTTGTTGGCATTTCGCAAGTCTTCAATTACCTTTTCAAGCTTATTGCTATAATTCTTTCTAATTATAAATCTGCTGGTAAAAAGGAAAGCAATAAAAAACAGGAGCAAAATCACTCCAATGCTCAGGTAAATAAACAGACGCTGATGTTTGATTTTTAAAGCATCCAGCTCCGATTGGTTTTTAAGGAAGTCAATCTGGCTTTGTTTCTTTTCGGATTGAAACCTTGCTTCCATTTCCATAACATTCTTATGGCTCTCAATTGCATTTAATTCATCATTAAATGCGTTATAGGCTTTAAGATAGAAGAGTGACCGGGTTGGATTGCCCTGTTCTTCCCAGAGCGTGGATAAAAGTTGAGATAGTTTAAGTGAATTTAGTTTAAAATCATTTTTTACAGCTTCTTCATACGCCTGGGAGGCAATCTGAATTGCCTTCTGAGGGTTACCGGTTTCTTTATATAAGCTTGCAATAATTTCATCTACCCCTACAATACCAAGCCTGTTATTAATCCTTGAAAAAACCTCTCTTGATTCCATTAGGGTTTTTAGTGCCTTATCATATTGCTTAAGGTCAAGCAATGATTCACCGTATTTGTGTAAGGAACTGGCATACCCCTCCCAGTTCTGTATTTCTTTAAAAATTGTTACCCCATTATTATAGAATTCCTTAAACTTCAGGGTGTCATTTAATGCATAATAAACCCCGGCAAGGTTAATCATGGCATTGGCCACTCCAAGTCTGTTATTGATCTTTGTATTATTATTTAATGACAATTCATAATAATACCTGGCTTTTTGAATTTCCCCAAGATTTAAAAACACATTGCCCAAATTCAATGAATTGATTGCCATCAGACGGGTATTGCCAATTTCTTCATTGATTTGCATCGCTTTTTGAAAATAATCTACAGCCTGGGGAAAATCGCTGATTGATTCGTAAATAAGCCCAATATTTGTATAGACTGCTGACAAGGATGATTTGTCATTCGTTTCTTCAAAATAATTCAATGCTTCAACAAGATATTCAAGTGCTGTCCCAAAATTTTCAATAATCCTGTTAACGCTTCCCATATTGTTATAACAACGCATCAGGTCGAAAGTGTTGCCCGTAATCTTAAATAATTCAGAAGCATTTTTATAATTCACAAGACATGAATCATAATTATTGACAAAAAAATCGATATTCCCTTTTACAAGATAAATATTGCCCCGCAGCAAATCATAACGGGATGCATTGCCTTTATTTAAATCAGCTGCTTTTTTCCCATTTATATTAGCCTGTTGAAGATATTCTTTGGCTTGTTCATAGTTGCGCGAAAATGATGCAAGGATATCTGCTTTCCGGTACATAAGAAATGCCATGCTCATTAACAGCTCATCCTGATTTCGGGCTTTAGGGTTGTTTTCTTCTTTTTTAATAAGGTCTATTCCCTGATTGAGGATTGCTAAAGCTGAATCGGGGTAATTGTCTTTCAACTGTATTGAAATTTCTTCGATGATTTCAGCTTTTTGAACAGCTTTTGTGGTGGATGATAATTCTATATACAAGCTATCTACATTCAGGTTTTTAGCTTGAACACTGTTGTTGAAAAAAAAACAGGCAAAAAGAAAAAAAATCAAATATCTCTTTATCTGGTTAGGAGAGGAATGTTTGAACATCTCATCAAATGTATAAGGGTACAAAATTAGAATTTTATCTATTAAGGGGCGTTCTTTTTATTTTTTTTTATTTCTGATAAATGTTAATGCTGGCTCTTTAAACAATAGTGTTTTGTTCGATATAACTTTTTTTTATTTCATTTATTGTGTTCATGGCCTTTTAGTATTGCTAATTATCATGCGCATGAATAAAAAAAACAATAAAGGGATATTAGCTGTTTGATTTTTATTAATTTAGCTTAGTTATTATAAATATGTTATATATGAGCGAATATACCAAATTAAACGGCATAAAAGCATTAGCAGAGCCGGAACGCCCAAGGGAAAAGATGCTTAACCTGAGCAAATCAGCATTGACAGATGCTGAGCTTATTGCAATATTGATTGGTAGCGGGACAAAAAACCAAAATGCAGTTGAACTGGCCAGGGATATCCTTTCATCGGTAAACCATAACCTTATTGAACTTGCCAAGCTTACTATTAATGACCTGATGAAATTTAACGGAATAGGATATGCCAAGGCAATCACTATCGTTTCGGCACTTGAGCTTGGTAACCGGCGAAGGGGGGCTGAGGCTGTCAATAAAGCAAAGATTACAGCCAGCAGGGATGCATTCGAATACTTTCATTCCAAAGTTGCTGATCTGATGCATGAGGCGTTTTGGATATTAACATTAAACCGTGCCAATAAAATCATCAGGTCTTATTGTGTGAGCGAAGGGGGGATTGGTGGAACAGTCGTTGATTCACGTATCGTATTTAAACATGCCATCGAGGATCAGGCTTCAGGGCTTATTTTGTGCCATAACCATCCAAGCGGCAACATTAAACCTAGCGAACAGGATAAACAGATTACACGAAAACTCTCCCAGGCTGGCGTATTAATGGAAATACCAATCCTTGACCATCTTATTATTGGCGAAAACACATATTATAGCTTTGCTGATGAAGGAATTTTATGACAATATAGCTTTTTACGTCAACAGGAAAAAGATTTAGGTGTATCTTTGAACAAGCAATATATGTGCAACAATTATGTTTGGGTCTTAATAAACAATCATCGGATATGATATTAATCTATACTTCATCAATTACAAGCAGGATAAGGTATATTTTCAATATCTTTTTCAGGGATTTGCTCCAGACTGAATTTCAGATTACTGATCAGACTGAAGCATTTTTGAATTATAAGGGAGCCAGATTTTCATATTGTCCGGCCCAACTCTCTGATGAGGTTTTTTTCGAGTCCGGCGGTTTACTCCATGAATCAGGAATCAGGGAAGTCGATCCTGTTTATGTTTGTGCCCACGATCTTCATGGATTGTTCCCTGTAAAAAGAGGTTGTTCTAAATTTGATTTCTTTGCATCTGCATTTTATCTCATTAGCCGGTATGAAGAATACTTCCCTTTTTTGGCCGATAAGCATGGGCGTTTTGATGCTTTACAAAGTGTGGCCTATAAGAATGGTTTTTTAAATAAACCCGTTATTGATCAGTATGCTTTGTTCCTTTTTGAAATCCTTTCTGCCAGGTTTCCCGGCGAAATAAGCATTCAAAGAAAATACTCCTTTCAGCCAACCTTTGATATTGATATTGCCTACGCTTTCAGGAGCAGGGGCTTGATAAGATCATTGGCTGGTGCCACAAAGTCTTTATCCAACAGAAATTACAGCGATTTTATGAGGAGGTTTAAAGTCCTTTTAAACCTTGAAAAAGATCCTTTTGATACCTATGAAGAAATTTTCTCCTTTCATGAATCACCAAACAGAAAACCTGTATTCTTTTTTCTGCTCGGCGATTATGGCCGTTTTGACAAAAACCTTCACTTTTCCAATCAGAACTATCAGTCACTGATAAAAGCTTTAGCCGATTATTCTCCAATTGGCATTCATCCATCCTATAATTCTTCAAGGATTAATGGAAGGCTTCAGCTTGAAACGGATAGGCTTGCCCAAATTATTAGAAGGCCGGTAACTAAAAGCCGTCAACATTTCCTCAAACTCAGACTCCCTCATACATACCGTAACCTCCTCTCTGCCGACCTTCGTGAAGACTATACAATGGGATATGCAAACCATACAGGTTTCAGGGCTGGTACCTGCTCCCCATTTATGTTTTACGACCTTGATCTTGAAACTGAAACAAAACTGAAAGTCTATCCTTTTGCTGTGATGGACGGCACCCTTCATGATTACCTTAAACTCTCACCCGCAAAGGCTATGGAGACTATTAACAATTTAATTGAAGAGGTTAAAAATGTTAAAGGGACATTTATCAGCCTTTGGCACAATGAATCCCTTAGCGAATGGAGAGGATGGACAGGATGGAGGGAAGTATATGCCCACCTTGTCGAAAAAGCTACTGAAAAACAATGATTCTACTGATATCAAACAATTCAATTAACCGTAAGAAATGGGATGCCTGCATCGATAAGGCTATCAATGGATATGTGTATGCTTATTCCTGGTACCTTGATCTTGTTGCCCCTGATTGGATTGCATTGGTGGATGGTGACTATAAAGCTGTTTTCCCTTTGCCTGTTAGGAAAAAAATGGGCATCTCTTATATTTTTCAACCTCCTTTTGTTCAACAACTCGGACTCTTTTCCTCCGAAATCCCTTCTCTGGAAGTCCTGGAAGATTTCATTGCGGCAATCCCTAAATGGATCCGATATGGTGAGATGAACTTAAACAAGTATAATTTGCTCACTGGCCCTGATCATAAATTATTAAGGCGCAGAACAAATGAACTGGATTTGATCAGACCTTACCCGGAGATTGTCCAGGCCTATCACCAAAATCTTAAAAGAAATCTCAAAAAAGCATCCAGCAACACATATCATTATGTGTCTTTTGGAGACCCTCAAACCATCATCGATACGTTTAACCAGACACAAAACAAAGAAAAAGCTTATTTCAAACCCTCCGAACTGGTTATTATTAAAAGGTTGACTTATGAAGCATTGCAGAGAGGAAATGCCCATGTAAGGTTTTTGTTTGATGAAAAAAACCAGTTCATGTCGGGCGCAATCTTTATGGAGTCTCACCAAAAAATAATTTTTCTTTTTTCCGCCCAGTCTCCTTTAGGCCGTGAACGTAATTCCCTGGCACTCCTGCTCGACAGGTTTATCTTTGAAAATGCAAACCGCAACCTGGTCTTCGATTTTGAAGGCTCTGACAATCCGGGTCTGGATAGATATTATAAAGCTTTTGGTGCCAAAGAATGTGTATATTTGCAATGGTCAATTAATAATTTGCCATTTTTGTTTTCTTTTGCAGCTACCATCCTTAAGAAACTAAAATCATTAAGCAGAAGATTATGTTGAAAATCCTGAGCTCAAAAACAAGCATCCTCAACCAGTATCTCGCAGAGATAAGGGATATTGAAATCCAAAAGGATAGTCTTCGCTTCAGACGTAATATGGAGCGTATAGGGGAGATTTTTGCTTACGAGATAAGCCCTTTTTTAAAGTGGGAAAACAAAGATGTGGTAACCAGTCTGGGTACTGCTCATTGCCAGACATTAATACAACAACCTGTTATCGCAACAATCCTCAGGGCAGGCCTTCCAATGCACCAGGGATTATTAAACTATTTCGATAAAGCTGAGAATGCCTTTATTTCAGCTTACCGGAAACACCACAAGGACAACTCCTTTGATATTAAAATTGAATATATCTCAAGTCCCGACCTCAACAACAAAACACTAATCCTTTCAGACCCCATGCTTGCCACAGGTGCTTCTATGGTTCTTGCCTACAAAGAATTATTGCACCAGGGTACGCCCTCCCATACCCATATCGTTAGTGTATTGGCCAGCGCCCAGGGTGTTGAGTATGTTAAAAAACACATGCCTGTCGGTAGCTATACCCTTTGGTTGGGGGCAGTGGATGAAGAACTCACTGCTCAATCGTATATTGTTCCTGGTCTGGGTGATGCCGGTGATCTGGCTTTCGGGATTAAAAACGGTTGATTTTTTTCTTTTGTTTCCCTTCTCTCTTTGGTTTTACTATTAATGCCCTGAATTATGAACGCTTTTACGCTTTTAGAAAACTTAAAAGTCTCATTGACTGCCATTAGGACTCACATGCTCAGGGCTGTTCTCACAATCCTTATTATCTCTGTCGGGATTATGGCTTTGGTAGGAATCCTTACCGCTATTGATTCAATTAAAAATGCCATTAGCGATAACTTTAGCCGCCTTGGGGCCAATAGTATGACAATTCGCAACCGGGAGATGAGGGTGCAGTCAGGGGGTCCGGGTTCGAAACCTAAAAGGTACCGTATCATTACTCTTGATGAAGCCATGAGTTTTAAAGAATCTTTTGCTTTTCCTTCATATGTCTCAGTGTCCACATGGGGAACAGGAAATGCAATCGTTCAGCATGGTTCAAAAAGAAGCCATCCAAATGTTTCTGTCAATGGAACAGACGAGAACTATCTCAATACCTCCGGTTATGAGCTCGAGGGTGGCAGGAACTTCACACCAACTGAAATGATGTATGGGATGAGGGTTGCAATAATTGGCAAACAACTTGCCAATAAAGTTTTTGAAAAGAATGAGGATCCGGTTGGAAAATATATTGGCATCAATACAGTTAAATACCAGGTGATTGGGGTGTTAAAAGAAAAAGGCTCCAGCTTTGGGTTTAGCGGGGATAACAATTGCATTGTCCCTATACAGGCTGTCAGGCATCAATTTCCAAGGCCAGAAATGAATTTCACGATTAGTGTGAGCGTTTTAGATGTTGAACAATTGGAAGCTGCCACTAGTGAAGCAACTGGCCAGTTTAGGATTATTAGAAATTTAAAGGCTGGAGAACCAGATAATTTTGAGGTTGCAAAAAGTGATAATATCGCTCAGATGCTTATTGAGAATATAAGCTATGTGACCATGGCTGCAACCCTGATTGGATTAATTACACTTGCCGGGGCAGCTATTGGCCTGATGAACATCATGTTGGTTTCAGTTACCGAACGTACCCGTGAAATAGGCGTAAGGAAAGCATTGGGGGCAACCCGTAAAAACATAAAACTTCAGTTTTTAGCTGAAGCAATTGTTATTTGCCAGTTTGGCGGAATTGCTGGAATTATTTTAGGAATCCTTGCAGGCAACGGAATATCAATGATTTTTGGCAGTTCGCTCATTATTCCATGGAGATGGATACTCCTGGGAATTACTCTTTGTTTTGGTGTTGGATTAATTGCAGGATACTATCCTGCTGCCAAGGCAGCCCGCCTTGATCCAATTGATGCTTTGAGGTATGAATAGCTTTTTTTGATTATTAATTTAGGTTAAATTATTTTTATATCCGTAACAGCGTTTTTAATTACGATATTTTTTATATTTTTGTCGATAATAAGATTTGTTAGACAACAATTTGTCATAATTTTTAATTGTTGATGGAAAAAATTAAGGTTCTGGTAGTTGACGACCATGATTTGATTGTGCTTGCAGTGCGTACGGTGATATCAAAAGTTGCCGACATGAAGTTAATTGGCGTTGCAAAGGACGGGGAAGAAGCACTTGATAAAATAAGGGAATTATCCCCTGATGTGGTGATTCTTGATATTTCTTTGCCCGGAATGTCTGGTATTGAGGTCACTGAACAAATTACAAGGCATTTTCCTCATATCAAGGTTGTACTACATAGCAGTTCCGTGAATGAAGATGTTATTGTAAATGGCTTTGAAGCTGGTGCAATGGCTTATGTTCCAAAAAACTTCAAACCTGGCCAACTTATTGAATCCATCAGGGCAGTTGTCAAAGGTGAACATTATTCTAAAGGCTTTGTTTCCGAAATACTTATTGATAATTTCCTTAAAAATAAAAATGCAAAAGATCATTCGGCAAAACTCACCGAAAGGGAAGTCGAAGTTTTAAGGTTGATTACTTCCGGTCTTACCAATCAGCAAATGGCAGATAGGTTTTGTATAAGTGTCAGGACCATTGAAGCCCACAAGTCAAATATTATGAAGAAGCTAAAACTTAATAGCACTGCCGAGCTGGTCATCTATGCCATTAAAAATAATATCGTAAAAATAAAATAAGCCTTTGGGCTACTTATCCTCTGAAAGTGAATCTATCTGTAGGTGCAAGGATTCCCATTCCTCTGTGGTTTTATTTATCTCCTCTTTTATCCTTGTATGCTTTTCATACAGTGCTTTGTAGTCTGTTTCGGTTGGATTTTCAGGATTACTAAGTTGGGAACTTAATTTCTCAAGTTCTTTTTCCAATTCAGCATGCTTTGACTCACACTTTTCAATCAGTGTTTTCAAACGGCGGGCTTCTTTTTCAATAAGTTTCTTTTTCTCCCATTGTTCCTTGCTTTCCGATACGGATTGTGATTTCTCGTTTTTTTGTTTCAAAGCAGGTGACTCAAGGTCTTTTAACGATTCCAGCTGCCTTGCTTCAATAAAATCATAAATATCACCAAGATATTCACGAATCTGTTGGTTCTTAAACTCAAATACCCTGTTTGACAATCCTTGTAAGAAATCCCTGTCGTGAGATACAATTATTAAGGTTCCATCAAACTGAAGCAATGCACTTTTAAGAATATCCTTTGAACGCATGTCAAGATGGTTGGTTGGCTCATCAAGCACCAACAGGTTTATCGGGCTTAACAATAATCCGGCCAGGGCAAGCCTTGTTTTCTCACCTCCCGAAAGCACTTTCACCTTTTTATCAATGGCATCGCCCCCAAACAGGAAACCTCCAAGGATATTTCTAATCCTGGTGCGCACATCTCCCACTGCTATGTGATCCAGTGTTTCAAATACTGTTTTTTCACCATCTAGCAATTCAGTCTGGTTTTGTGCAAAATAACCTGTTATCACATTATGCCCTAATGTTATCTTTCCTTCATAATCCAATAAGTCAAGGATTATCCGCGAAAGCGTTGTTTTCCCTTCTCCGTTTTTACCCACAAAGGCAACCCTGTCACCTTTATTGATTACAAAATCAAGGTTTTTCAATACCGTTTTCTGAGGATAAGTTTTACACACCCCTTCGGCTGTTACCACAAGCTTTCCTGATTGTGGGGCAGGTGGGAACCTGAAATGAATGGCCGAATTGTCTATATTATCAACTTCTATCCTGTCAATTTTTTCAAGAAGCTTTACCCTTGATTGTACTTGCTTGGCTTTGGTGGCCTTAGCCCTAAACCGTTCAATAAACCTTTCTGTCTGGGCTATTTGCTTTTGCTGGTTTGTATATGCTGCCAGTTCCTGTTCAAATCTTTCAGCCCTCAACTCTACATATTCAGTATAATTGGCTTTATAATCATAAATCTTCTTATTCGAAATCTCAATGGTCCTTTTGCAAAGGTTATCCAGAAAAGCACGGTCGTGCGAAATAACCATCACTGCTCCGGGATAAGGGATCAAAAAACTTTCCAACCATTGTATTGATTCGATGTCAAGATGGTTGGTAGGCTCATCCAGAAGCAATAAGGCAGGCCTCCTGAGAAGAATCTTTGCCAGTTCGACCCTCATTTGCCAGCCCCCACTAAAAGAAGCCATAGGCCTTTGAAAATCATTTGTTGAAAAGCCCAAACCCAACAACACCTTTTCAGCATCAGCAAGACGGGTATGTCCTCCCAATACCTGAAACTGATGATTGGCCTCATCCAACTGGTGGATAAGCTTTAAGTATGATTCCGATTCATAATCCTCTCTGTTCTGAATCTCAAGCGAAAGCTTTTGTATTTTTTCTTCTACCCTGTTTACTTCAAAAAAAGCTGTAAGTGTTTCTTCCATCACAGCTTTACTACTTGTTAAAGGCATTTCCTGGGGCAGGTATCCCACTGTACGGTCTGAGGGAATCACCACATTGCCCGTCTCGGGAGCAACCACTCCCATAAAAACCCTCATCAGGGTTGTTTTCCCTGCTCCGTTTTTTCCAACAAGCCCAATCCGGTCTTTCTCATTTATTATAAACGAAACATCTTCAAATAAACTGTTACCGCCAAACTGGACAGTAATATGATTCGCAGAGAACATAAATTATTATTTTGTGCAAAAGTAATGATTTCCATTTTATTATTTCCTGTATTTATCTCCCGGATGTAAAGCCTGTTTTATATTTAACAACCTTTATCAATAAAAACTTACCTTATTTTTTCTATAATTATGCAATCTTTCATTTGCATGTGTATTAACTGATTATGTTAGCAATCCATTTATCACCTCTTTATCGTATAGGAATGGAAAATGAATTTGTTAATGTACTATTAATTTTTTTTTGACAGCTTTGAATAATAGGTTTTCTGATAGATAAAACTTAGATTTATTATTACATTTGCTGCAAAATTTTTAAAAGTTCTTTGTCTCACAATAAAATCACAACACGATGATTACCAATAATTTCGTTCACCGTCACATTGGCCCCAGAGGAAAAGATTTGGAGAAAATGTTGAAAAAAATCGGTGTATCGTCCGTTGACCAACTCATTGATGAAACTATTCCCTCGGCAATAAGGTTGAAAAAACCCCTGGCTGTTGAAGGAGGAATGAGCGAGTATCAATATATCAATCATTTAAAAGCACTTGGCAGTAAGAATAAATTGTTCCGCAATTTTATCGGAATGGGTTATTATGGAACCATTACCCCTTCGGTGATATTGCGTAATGTTTTGGAAAACCCGGGTTGGTATACTGCCTATACCCCATACCAGGCCGAGATTAGCCAGGGACGCCTTGAAGCACTGCTTAACTATCAGACAATGATCAGCGACCTGACAGGCATGGAAATCGCCAATGCTTCTTTATTGGATGAGGGTACTGCAAGCGCCGAAGCCATGATTATGTTTTTTAATTCAAGATCCAGAGATCAGGTAAAAGCTGGTTCCAACCGTTTCTTTGTCAGCGAAAAAACCTTCCCTCAGACTATTGATGTGTTAAAAAACAGATCAAAATCATTAAATATTGAACTTGTAATAGGCAATTATGAACAGATAAACCTCGCTGAAGGCTTTTTTGGTGCATTGGTCCAATATCCTGATGAACGTGGTAACATTTGCTGTTATGAGAAATTTGTAAACAAAGCTCACGAAAATCAGGTTAATGTTGTTGTTGCAGCCGACCTTCTTAGCCTTGCATTACTTACCCCTCCGGGCGAATGGGGCGCTGATGCCGTTGTAGGTTCAGTACAGCGTTTTGGCCTTCCAATGGGTTTTGGCGGCCCTCATGCTGGTTATATGGCTACCAAAGAGTCTTTTAAAAGAAGCATCCCTGGCCGTATTATTGGTATTTCTGTTGATGCTGATGGAAACCGCGCTTTACGTATGGCACTTCAGACCCGCGAACAGCATATCAAACGTGAAAAAGCTACTTCAAATATTTGTACAGCCCAGGCCTTACTTGCAATGATGGCCGGTATGTATGCCGTTTATCATGGTGCCGAAGGCATTAAAAGGATTGCCCGCCATATCAACATCCTTGCAGGTGTCCTTGATGCTGAAATCCGTAAATATGGATACAAGCAGCTTAACCAGGCTTTCTTTGATACCCTTCAGATTGAACTTCCACAGGGCGTTTCTATTGACGCTATCCGTAAAATGGCATTGGAAGCTGAAATGAACTTAAGATATATTGATGACAAAACCATTGGTATCAGTATTGATGAAGTTACTGAACTTAAAGAAATAAATACAATACTGTCTGTCTTTGCCAAGGCAAACGGAAAATCATTTACTGAGTTTGTCTGCAAACCTGCAGAATGCGAAAAAATAACTACTTTCCCTGCTGATTATCAGAGAAAATCAACTTACCTCACTCATGAAGTCTTTAATACCTATCATTCAGAAACTGAAATGATGAGGTATTTAAAGTCAATGGAGAACAAAGACCTTGCACTTAACCGTTGCATGATTCCCCTTGGCTCTTGTACCATGAAACTTAATGCTGCCTCTGAGATGTTTGCATTAAGCTGGCCTGAGTTTAATTCCCTGCACCCATTTGCCCCAATTGATCAGGCTGGTGGATATATGGAGATGATTAAAGAACTGGATAAAGACCTTGCTGAAATCACCGGATTTGCTGCTATGTCATTTATGCCCAATTCTGGTGCTTCAGGCGAATATTCAGGTTTGAATGTGATCAGGGCATATCAGGAAAGCAAAGGCGAGCACCATCGTAATGTTGTGCTTATCCCAAGTTCAGCTCATGGTACCAACCCTGCCAGCGCTGTTATGGCTGGCTTACAGGTTGTGGTTGTTAAATGTGACGATAATGGTAATATTGACCTGGCAGATTTGAAGGCCAAAGCCGAACAATATCGCCAAAACCTTTCCTGTATCATGGTTACCTATCCTTCTACTCACGGGGTATTTGAAGAAGGCATCCTTGAACTCACAAAAATTATCCATGATAATGGTGGTCAGGTTTATATGGATGGTGCCAATATGAATGCCCAGGTTGGACTTACCAGTCCGGGAAATATTGGGGCTGATGTTTGTCATCTAAACCTACATAAGACATTTGCTATCCCTCATGGTGGTGGTGGCCCTGGTGTAGGTCCTATTGGCGTTGCCAAACACCTTGTTCCATTCCTCCCTACTCATACAATGCAAAAAACTGGTGGAAACCAGGGAGTTCATGCAGTTGCATCTGGTCCTTTTGGTAGTGCATCTATCCTCCCGATTACATACGGGTATATTAAAATGCTTGGGGCTGAAGGATTGGCACAGTCAACAAAAATGGCAATCTTTAATGCCAATTACATCAAAGAGTGTTTGAAGGATTATTACCCAATTCTTTATACCGGGAACAAAGGACATGTTGCCCATGAAATGATCCTTGATTGTAACAGCTTTAAGCGTACTGCTAATGTTGAAGCCATTGATATTGCAAAACGTTTGATGGACTATGGTTTCCATGCACCAACTGTTGCATTCCCCGTTCATGGAACCCTGATGGTTGAACCTACCGAAAGTGAGCCAATATCAGAAATGGACCGTCTTATTGAAGCAATGATTGGTATCAGGGAAGAAATCAAGGCCATCGAAGAAGGCAAAGCCGATAAAGAGCTTAACCTTCTTAAAAAAGCACCTCATACAATGGCACAGATTTGCAGCTCTTCATGGGATAGGCCTTATACCCGCGAACAGGCAGCTTTCCCTATGCCCTGGAGCCTGAAAGACAAGTATTTTACACCAGTAACACGCATCGATGATGCTTATGGCGATCGTAACCTCGTTTGTGCTTGCGAACCTATCGAAAGCTACAAATAGCATTTAAAACTGTTTTAATAATTCATAGAAGCCTGGTTGATATATACTTCAACCAGGCTTTTTTATTATTGTCTTTTTGTATCCAGATAGTGTGGTTTTAATTAGGAACGAGATTAACCACTAAGCAATAAGTATTCATCTTAAGGGTCGGGCCGGATTTTAACCGGACTTTAACCGGGCTTGAGCCGCTTTCAACCCGGCTCAAACCCGCCTCAAACCCGCCTCAACCCCGCCTCAACCCCGGCTCAACCCTTAAGGTGATATTGTTTTGAAATGCCGTCTATTTAGTATAAGTATCAACAGGGTTGCTATATAAATCTGATTACAAGGATCTTACAAATAACATCTGTGCCATTAGAGCTAATCTGGTGCAAAAATTTGATATTATTATTCTTATTTTCTGTTTGTTAAAAGAGTTTGCTTTTTCTAAATGCCAATAAAATCATGCATTTTTATCATATTGTAAAACTTAATGAAATAGGATTATAAATCGTCATTCGTAAATCGTCAATAACTTTATACCATCTCCATTATTTGTCCAATAATCACTTGGACGATACTGAACCTGATAAGACCTTGGTATATCCTTGGTAATACCGTGACCTATCCATGATATTGAAAACCAGCCTATTAAATGATTTTCTTTAACGTTTAATAAGTTAATTTTAACGTTTATTCACAACAGCCTAAATATATTCTATTGAATGTCTGCCACATACATCATTCTCTATTAGTTAATAAATGTAAAATGCATAAGTTTATCACATTAACTTCTCAACAAGCTGCCAAAACAATAGAAGGGATGCTGCAGGTCTTGTCAATAACCGAACAAAAGCGAATAAGAGGCGAATATGACCCAATTAAGATCTTGGGAAGATGTTAGTTGTGTGATTGTCTTATATTGTAATTGCTACCTTATTGGTTATCTAATTACAAAATAGTAATATGGTTCGGGATTGGGTGTATTATAAATAGAAACATGGTATAGAACAAGTTGAATCATTGGCAACGATAAGAATACGTTTGAGAAAGAATCACAAACACCATTTCCAGGCCGAAACATGATGTTCCATCCGACTGTTAACATTACAACCAGTTATAAATGAACAAAGACCCCATCCTGAAGTACTTTAACTTTCTGCCAGGAAATACCACAGTCTTGGATGTCTTGAAAAAAAAAGATTTAAATTTTGAACAGCGACCATTCAAAGATTATTTTTTTGAGAAGCAGGGATTTTGTTTATTATAAAAATTGCAGTAAAGCTTTCCCTGCCACTCATGTTTTAGTTTCTAATGGTAACAGAAATTTGCGACAAACTGCTTAAAAATAAAAATGATACAACAGATGTTAAGACTTAAAGGGATCGGATTCAAATATAAAACATGTTAATAAAAGCCGTATCATCTTTCTTTAACATTTATTTCATTTAATTTTGAAATCAAAATCAAAAAAACAAGAGAGAACAAAACAGTCCGGGATGAGAAAAATTATTTGTGAGGCCCTGTTTCCAGGCAAAGGATTGATACAGTTCAATACTATGATAGTCCTGGATGAAAAAGGCTTTATCAGGGATTTGGTCCCATTGGAAAAGTACGAATCAGACCTGGAAGGGGCAGAATATTATGAAGGAATAATCACGCCAGGATTTGTTAACAGCCATTGCCACCTGGAATTTTCATGGGCACTTGGTTTTGTTCAATTATCAGGGGGTATCAAAGACTTTATCAGGCAAGTGGGCCAGTTAAACTGGCCAGACAAGGATATAGTTATCCAGGCCATCAAAGCTGCTGATGAAAAAATGCAGCAGGAAGGCATAGTAGCTGTGGCAGATATCTCAAATTCAAATATCACATTTGGGGTCAAGGAAGCATCGCCTTTATTTTATCATACGTTTATTGAACTCTTTGCTTCAGATCCGTTAAAATCAAATGAGGTATTTGAAAAAGGGCTTCAACTGGCTGATGAGCTTAAAGCAAAAATCCGAAATAACACCTGTAGTATCACACCCCATGCCCCATATTCGGTATCATCAGCCTTGTTTGGGAAAATAAAAAACTGGGCAGAAGCGAACAATGGGAAAATAAGCCTTCACCATCAGGAAAGTGAGAGTGAAAATGAATTGTTCCTTTACTCAAAAGGCCCTTTGATGGAACATATTGATGAATTACATATCCCCAATTATAAATTTATTAATGCAGGGGAAAAGCCGTTGAGGGCCATAAAGCAATATTTGCCAAAAAACAATCCCCTGATGCTTGTACACAATACTTTTTCAGATAAAACAGATATTCAGTTTGCATATCAATATTTTGAAAAGGTATATTTTTGTTTTTGTCCCAATTCAAATGTTTATATTGAGAAAAGCTTACCTGATATTTCTCTTTTTGAGGACTATACAGACCGGTTGCTGATTGGAACAGACAGTCTGGCATCAAACCATACACTTAGCATACTTGAAGAGATAAAAGCACTGCTACATGGATACCCCTATTTTCCAATTGAACAAATATTACAATGGGCAACTTATAATGGAGCATGTTTTCTTGGCATTCAGGACCATTTAGGACAAATTAAGAAGGGATATAAGCCCGGATTGGTCCAACTCAAGGGATACGATTTTAAAACACGCAGAATGGATAAAAATGCGTCATTAAAACTCATATCAGAAAGTGAAATCTTATAATCATGAAAGCACTTGTCAAAAAGCCATTTTTAGTCTCACAGTTAACATCCGGATGGATTAGTTGGCGCATGCCATCCAAAGGGAAAGTTGTTTACCTGACATTTGATGATGGCCCCACCAAAGAAGTGACACCATTGATACTCGACATATTGGCATTGCACAAGATAAAAGCCACATTTTTTGTCTTGGGAAAAAATGTTTTGCAAAACCCAGAGATTTTTCAAAGGATACTTGATGAAGGACATGCAGTGGGCAATCACACCTTTAGTCACCTGAAAGGTTGGAAAACAGACAATAAAGCATATTTTGAGGATGTAAAAAAGGCATCCCAACTAATAAAAAGTAAATTATTCAGGCCCCCTTATGGAAAGATAAAGCCCAGTCAGATGATTAAGCTTTCCAAAGAGTATAAAATCATTTGCTGGAGCTTACTTACCCGCGACTATGATAAGGAAATAAGCCCCGACCAGTGTTTTGAAAATGTAAAAAAAAACGCTTCTCCCGGAGACGTAATTGTTTTTCACGACTCAGAAAAAGCGTCAGGCAATTGTTTAAAGTCATTACCTTTATCAATAGCTTATTTGAAGGATCAGGGTTATACTTTTTGCCTTCCAGGCAATAATCATTAATTTTGGCCGTTGAAGAAATCAAACCTAACAGAAATTGCATTAATCAAAAGGAAATCAATCAGATTATAAAAATGAGAAACAAGAATACTTCAACCAGCTTACTTATAATTCTGAGGAAAGCAATTTTTTTGGCTTTTGTCATCTTATTAATCTTAATCAATCCCGCTTCAGCCCTTTGTCAGGAAGAAGAAGGTCAGAAGGAAGAAAAGCCGAAGCCATTAAGTATAAAAGAGCGAATCTTTTTTGGGGGCAGCCTGGGAATGCAATTTGGCTCGATAACAGTTATTAATGTCTCCCCAATGGTGGGTTTCAAGCTTACCAATAAGATGGATGTTGGGTTGACCGGCACCTACCAATATTATAACAACAAGTATTTCAGTGGATCATCAGATATATTTGGGGGAAGCCTCTTTGCAAGGCACACCATATACAAACAAATATTTGCGCATATAGAATACGAGGCATTGAGCCTGGGGTCAGCAAGGTTTTCACAAACAAACATAGAAACGAACAGGTTTTGGGAACAGAATTATTTTGCCGGAGGCGGGGTAAGGCTGCATCTGGGAGGGAAAGCATATCTGAACCTGATGCTGTTGTATAATTTTAACACAGATAGCAAGGTATATTATCAAAATCCATTGTTCAGGTTTGGAATAGACATAGGGATGTAAAATAAAAAAGGCGCCCTCAAAAGAAAGCGCCTTAAAATTCAAAAGATTTTTTAATTAACCATTCCCAAAGATTAATTGTTCCCGCATTTGTTAATACAATCAATAATCTGAGAAAGTGCCTCATTTTTCAAAAAATAAAATGTATTCTTCCCCTGTCTCTTTGAGGCGAGTACACCTTTGTTTTTAAGAATATTTAAATGATGAGAGGCTGCGGCCTGCTCAATTTTAAGCCTTTCGTAGATTTGAGTAACATTCATTCGTTCTGAATCTTCTAATAACCCAATAATAGCTATTCTCATTGGGTGAGCGATTGCTCTAAGTTTACTGGCGGCTTCTTCCAGTTTTCTAACGTCAAGTTTTTGATTCCCCATAATTTTTAAATTTTTTTACAAAGAGCTAAAATATAAAAAAAAACATATCTAACAACAATAAAAGCAATAAAAGTGCGATTATTTTTTGCATTATCACTAAATAAAAAAGCAAAACACTTAGATACAGTAACTTATTTAAATGTTTTTTTTATAAAAAGAGCTAAACTATGTTATTTTGATTTAGGTTTTAGGACTATCGCTGAAAAGAACTCCCTGTTCATTTTTGCGATATATTCAACAGAAATACCTTTGGGACAGTCAAACTCACATGCGTAGGTATTAGAACAGTTGCCAAAGCCCAATTCATCCATCTTTGCAACCATTTGTTGCACTCTTTCATTTGCTTCAGGTTTTCCCTGTGGCAGCATCGCCAACTGAGACACTTTAGCAGCAACAAAAAGCATTGCAGAAGAGTTTTTACAAGCAGCTACGCAAGCACCACAACCAATACATGCGGCAGCATCAAAAGCTTTATCGGCGATTACCTTAGAGATAGGAAGGGTATTGGCATCCTGTGCCCCTCCGGTTGTAACATTGATAAAACCACCGGCTTTAATAATTTCATCAAGTGGCGAACGGTCAACAACAAGATCTTTGATAATAGGAAATGCTGCTGAGCGCCAGGGTTCGATATAGATTGTCTGGCCATCCTTAAAAGCCCTCATGTGCAATTCGCAGGTAGTAGTTTTCTGATTTGGTCCATGAGGCCTGCCATTGATATAAAGCCCGCAACTTCCACAAATTCCTTCACGGCAGTCATGCTCAAAGGCAACAGGGGATTTTCCCTCTTCAATGAGTTTTTGGTTTAATGCATCAAGCATTTCCAGAAATGACATTTCGGGTGAAACATGATCCATCAGGTGAGTTTCAAAACCTCCCTTATCATGTTGGCTTTTTTGTCTCCAGATTTTTAGCTTCAACTTCATTTTAACAGAGGTATTTTTATTTATAGCTGCGTTCTTTTAACTCAACAAATTCAAAATGTAATGGCTCTTTATGTAAAACAGGGTTTTTGTCTTTGCCCTGATATTCCCATGCAGCCACATAACTGAAGTTTGCATCGTCACGTTTGGCTTCACCATTCTCAGTTTGGCTTTCTTCCCTGAAGTGAGCGCCACATGATTCTTTTCTGTTTAAAGCATCCATACATAAAAGCTTCCCGACTTCAAAGAAATCAGCAAGCCTTAATGCTTTTTCAATTTCCTGGTTCAGTTCTTCATTAGAGCCAGGGATGCACAAATCAGACCAGAATTCGCCTTCTAGTTCATCAATAAGGACAAGTGCTTTCTTCAATCCTTCCTCGTTCCTAACCATTCCACAGTAATCCCATAGGATTTTACCAAGACGCTTATGAAAGGAGGTAGCAGATTGTTTGCCTTTTATTGCAAGGAGTTTTGCAATCTTTTCCTTAACACCTTTTTCAGCTTCACTAAACTCAGTGGTTTGATCGTTAATCCGGGGTGTTTTTATCTCATCAGCCAGATAATCGCTGATTGTGTACGGAAGGATAAAATAACCATCCCCGGAGCACTGCATTAAAGAAGCAGCCCCAAGACGGTTTGCGCCATGGTCAGAGAAGTTGGATTCACCAATTGCAAACAAACCGGGAATGGTGGTCATCAGATGATAATCGACCCAAAGGCCACCCATTGTATAATGCCCGGCAGGATAAATCTGCATAGGTTGTTTATATGGGTCAATGCTTGTAATCTTTTCATACATTTCGAACAGGTTGCCATATTTATCTTCAATGGCTTTCTTACCCTGTTTTTGAATGGCATCCCTGAAATCAAGGTAAACAGCCAGTCCTGTTGGTCCTACACCATATCCTGCATCACATCTTTCTTTAGCAGCCCTGGATGCCACGTCCCTGGGAACAAGGTTTCCAAAAGCAGGGTATCTTCTTTCGAGATAATAATCCCTTTCATCCTCTGGTATCTGATTTGGATGGCGTGGGTCTTTTGCTTTTTTTGGCACCCAAACCCTGCCATCATTACGCAATGATTCAGACATCAGTGTGAGTTTGGCCTGATAATCATTTAATACGGGGATACTTGTGGGATGGATCTGGATAAAACTTGGATTGGCAAATAATGCCCCCTTTTTATAGGCACTCCATGCAGCAGAAGCATTGCTGCCAAGGGCAAGGGTAGATAAATAATAAACTGTTCCATAGCCTCCGGTAGCAAGCACCACAGCATGTGCAGCATGTCTTTCTATTTCACCACTAATAAGGTTGCGGGTAATAATGCCCCTGGCCTTGCCATCAATAACAACCAGGTCGAGCATATCGCGGCGGGGAAACATTTTAACAGTGCCCAGTGCTACCTGCCGGCTCAGGGATGAGTATGCACCCAAAAGGCATTGCTGCCCTGTCTGGCCTTTGGCATAAAAAGTCCTTGACACCTGTACCCCGCCAAAAGACCGGGTTTCCATTAAGCCACCGTAATCACGGGCAAAAGGCACACCCAGAGCAGTATAATGGTCGATAACAAGCGGTGACACCTCTGCTGCCCTGTAAACATTTGCTTCACGGGCACGGTAATCGCCCCCTTTTATCATATCTAAAAACAAACGATAGACACTATCCCCATCGTTTTTATAATTTTTTGCAGCATTTATGCCTCCCTGAGCAGCCACAGAATGCGCCCTTCTGGGGGAATCCTGAAAGCAAAAGACTTTCACGTTATAACCCAGTTCGCCTAAGGTGCTGGCAGCAGATGCGCCTGCAAGTCCTGTTCCTACAACAATAATGTCGAGCTTCTTTTTGTTTGCCGGGCTAACAAGGCGCATTCCTGCCTTACAACTTGCCCATTTCTCAGATAAAGGGCCTTCGGGGATCCGGGAATTTAATTTGGTCATAGAAGCAATGTTTTTTGGTTATGCCTGGTAGAAAAAAAGAAAATATAAGGGAATGAGCGAAAACCCACCACAGACAGCTATTGAATAAACAAGCCCAACAGCTTTAACAAAAGGGGTATATCGGTTATGGTTCAGCCCTAATGACTGAAAAGCAGACTGAAAAGCATGGTACAGATGAAAGCCAAGGAATACAAACGATATAAGGTAAACAGCAGAATAATATGGATTAGAAAACAGCGCAATTGCCATATTAAAAAAATCATGCTTATGCGCAGCTTCTTCCGGTAAAGAAACCAGTCCAAGCTTAACAAAGAAGAAGTTTGAAAGATGAATGATCAAAAACACCAATATAATGCATCCTGTATGGATCATGTATTTGGAAAAAGGGCTGGTTTTACTTTTGGCTGTATAGGCATATTTAACAGGCCTGGCTCTCCTGTTCTGGAAAAAAAGCACCAAGCCAATCAGGATATGTATTGCAAAGCCCCCAAAAAGAACATATTCAAAGACTTTAATAAAGGGATTGCTTCCCATGAACCCGGCAGCCTTTGAAAAGGCAAGACCCTGGTCGCCCGCCAGCATTAAAAGATTAATACCCAGATGAACTACCAAAAAAGTGATTAAAAAAAGTCCGGCTGCTGCCATGACATATTTTTGACTTAAGGATGTTTTAATGATCCGGCCCATGACTGAAGTTTAGAGTGATTCTTTATTATTGGTATCTGGAAGAACGCATTGCAAATGAGATGCAGAAAAATTTTTAATGCGATACCCATAAGCTTCATAATCAACAATCCCAGCAATTCCCCATGCCTTGTTAACTCGCTAACAAATGTAGCCTTTTAGTATTGGATGTGCAAGCAGGATATGTTTTTTTAAGTTTTCTAAATGGCAGCCTTGTTAATATCAATAGAATGAAACGAACATGTTTGCTGCTTGTATTGGAGTTTATGTTAAATTAGAAAAGATGTTCGTTTCATTAATTCAGTCCATTATTATATCCTGTGTGCCAGGCATCATTTTATTCGTTTTCAAAGTCTGACATAGAATCAGAAATCTTTTTTTCAACAGCATTTCTGCCAACAGTATAACAATAAATACTTGAAGGAGTGAAATCAAACTGAACCTGACTGTCACTTTTAACTTCTTCTATACTCTTTGAAGTTACTAATGTGCGTGTTATCCCATTTTTCAAACAAAAAGATTTGAGGTTGTTTAATAACTTCAAGTCTTTCACATACTTGTTACTCCATTTAATCTCAACGGCCCATGATGGCTTCTGCTTATTATTTAAACCGACAATATCCACCTCTCCACTATTCCACCTTGCATAATATGGTAAGAATTCCGAATTATGGCTCCATTGAGAATAAATTGCAGTCTCAACCATATTGCCGATAAAATCATCTGTTGCAGATATTGGTGAAAAAAGAGCACTTCTCAAAGAAGGATTCGTTAAGAATATCTTAAAGAAATTAGCTCTCTTGAACTTTTTGGCATTTATGTCAATTCTATGAACCACCCTAATCAGGAAAGCAGCTTCAAGGTATTCTATATACCTCTTGATTGTATTTTTCGATACCCCTGATGTCTCAGATAAGTTATCATAAGTGAATTCATTCCCGGAGTTAAACGCAATTGTTGTGAACAAAGCATTCAATTCCTGTATATCCTGAATTCCATATAAACTTGGCAAGTCTCTTAGTAATACTTTATCAATGATATCATTTCGTATATATCTGCCCGGATTTGATTGAATTAAGGATGAAAGGGATACTTCAGGATAACCACCAAAATTGATATAATTAATAAAGTGTTCATTTAATTCATCAATATTTACTGTCCTAAAGAATGATTTTTCAACTCCATTCCATTCCTTAACATCGGATATTATTAAACCATCAAGCCCTTTCAGGTTGATATATTCATGAAATGTTAATGGGGGTAGTATAAAATCAGTAAACCTGCCTGCCCCTGATTCATTGCTTTTCAATCTTAATGCGGCAGCAGCTGAACCAGAAACAATAAATTTTGTATAATGGTAGGAATCAACCAATGATTTAAGATGTATCTCCCAGTCTCTCAAATATTGAATTTCATCAAAAATAACATAATAGTCTTTTTCGTCATCATTGCCAGTAGCCTTTCGACATAATTCAAACAACTTTTCCAGGCCAATACCATTATATATTGGGTTTTCAATAGAAAGGTAACATATTTTTTGCGGGTTATATCCTTTATCAATTAATTCCTGAACTAAATGAAAAAGAATCACTGTTTTCCCTACCCTTCTGGGACCCATTAGGACTACAGCCCTTTTAACTGGATTTTCAATGACCAATGGTTTAAATACATTAAAATACAACCGTCTTTTCATTGAAGAATAGTATTCATCGATACAGCCATTTTTCCACCATGGATTTTCAAACTGTATTTTTTGAATAATCTGTTCCTCAGAAAATGTATTTAATTTTGACATCATTTTAAATATTAAGATCAAAACACTGAATCTATTCAATGCAAATATATCAAATTAAAATCATTCTCCTAATCTTATTTTATTAATATTGCATTATAATTCTTTTAACTTGGTGCATTTTCATTGAAATAAAAAAAATATAAGTCTGCTAATAAATCACTAAAGTATCAAATTGAAAAGGCGTAAAATATAATAATACAAAGGGCAATTAAAACAAACGCCTGTTCATTATTTAACTCCTTTAATAAAATCATCAACAACTAAACCCCATTTCACATAAGATTCTTTGTCGGTAGGAAAATGCGCTCCCGGAAAACCTACATATTTTTTATTTTTAGATTTTATCCTTTCATAGAATTTTTTTGTATGATAGCTGGGTGTCATTTCATCATCATCGGGCTGGCAAATTAAAACAGGTTTTTCATAGCATTCAGGATTTAAATCAGGTTTGGAATGTGTCACTAAACTTAATGCTCCCCTTAATGAAACAGTATTTCCAGAAAAAGGGTCTTTCATGATTAAAGAATTAAATTCAGGATCAGAAGTTAATGTATTATATGATACCACTCTGGTTGTTTTAATAGTGAGTTTGCCAAATAAGGCCGATATCAGCTTAAGCAGTGGGATCAGGAAATAAGTCAAGCCTTTGGTAGTACTTGAATCTTTAATAAACTCAGGGTCTGAGAAATCCCAAAGGCACCAACAAATCAAACCATCGGCACAGTTATAACGGGCATCAGTTGCATAAGCCAATGGTCCTCCCATACTTCCTCCACCTAAATAAACAGGACCTTTGAAATTTGCCCTTGCATATTCAATAGTATCATTCAAGTTATGGAGATGGATATCAAATGTAAAATCCCCTTTTTTACGTTCGTTATATCCAAAACCATCTAAATCAGGGGCTATAACATTATACCCCTTTTCATAAAGAGGTATAATGAAAGGTAATACTAATCTGGCATACCCGGCTATTCCATGAGAGAAAACAATAGTTGGTTTTGTTGGGTCTGCATTCTTGTACACTTCAACGTTTATTTTCCCGTTTATTGAGTCAATCTGTTTTATCTCTGCATATTTTTCCCATTTCTCAATCAAATCTTCCCCAAACCAATGAACCATATAGTTTTTCCAAAAGTCCCTGTTTTTGTATGAATACTTTTCCATTATCTAATCCTTTCGTTTATTTTTTAATTCTTTGATAATTAACCCTATTCCATAAAACCCACATATCAACAGGATAATATCTTCGTATGCATTAAAAAAGAAGGATTTTACTCCGGTTAAGCCCCAAATTGTAAGCAAAAAAAGCAATACAATATTCTTTCGTTCGTAAAGGGAATAAACTAAAATGCTAAAACTGATAAATGGACAAGGCATGATCCAAACAACCATTTGAGGGAAGCTATGACCAAGGACAAGAGATAAAAATGGGTATGAAAGTATGAGCATCAAGAGTATCCAATGGAATACCCCAAATGGAGCCATATTAATATTGGGCATTTTAATTCCATCATAAATGAAGAGAATACCAGTAAGAATAAAAAGTGGGGCAGCGAAATAATGTTGTATAGGTTCAGTTCCGTATATCAGGAAAAAAGTGATACCTATAAACAAATTCACAATACCCAGGATTATTTTAGGTATCCAATATCGTTGCCTTGTATATGCATATAAAAGCCCTGAAATAATGGCTAAAACAAACAGGACTTGAATAACCAGGGTTTGTTCGTTATATATTCCAATAACATTCCAAAAATCTTCAGCTTTCATTTTGATTTGCTATATAATGTAAGGGATTATGCGTGATTTAACATTTTGTTTGTAGTGAATGTATTCTTCTCCAAACTTTATGATCAAATCCTTTTCTTCAAAATAAGTCATTGTCCAATATAATAGAATTGAAACCGGGAAATACAGTAAAGATAACAATGAAAAGTTAAACAATATCAATCCCATAAAAAGCATAAGTGTGCCAGAATATATAGGGTGCCTGACAATACAATAAAAGCAAAATCATTTCTGACAAAACAATAAATATTGATAAAGCCTTAAACAGTTTAATCATTCCCATGCAAATAAAACCTTTAATTGAATTTTATTAAAATAAACCATTTTCAAGAGCTGTTCATAATGGATTATTCCAGCTACATGAAGCCCAGGTTAATAGCTATAATTAGAAATACAGGACATGCCCTGTTTCAAAGTCATGCCCTGTATTTTCGTTCTTATCATTAACCTCACCACTACCGTTAATAATAAAGCAAGCTATTCTACTATTGACAATGATGAGGTTTATTTGCTTACAAACCTTGTTATTGATTGGTCTTTTCTAAAACTTCTTCAACTTCCTCTTCCAATTCTTTCGTTGAATTTGTTTCTTGTTCTTTAATAGATCTGTTTTCGCAAAACTTACAGAGTTCTGTGATGTTTTTCAGTTCTCTTGCTTGTGCAACAGTTCCCTGAAATATTTCGGTTGTCGCATCCTTGTTTATCGCATGACAGTCTTCATACAGATGGTATTTAGATCCAGACTTTGTCCAATAAACTTCATTTTTCCCTGTTAATTCTTCAACTCTTGATGTTTGTTCGGTGTATTGTTCAACTGAGGGCGGATTGAAATCTATCCCGGTAATACCTGCAATCAGTAAAGCTACTCCTGCTATGGCTCCTAAGATCCCTTTTTGTTTGCCATCTAAATTTTTACTTGTCAGAATAAAAATGATGAGTGGCAAAAAGGCAATAACAGCAACCACCAGTCCTAACTGGCTTTGCATAAAAAACATCAATTTATTTTTTTCTGATGCAGGATCTAAGCGATTTGACTTCTTCCACAGAATAGAACCCGTAATGGCTAAAGCCAAATCAATTACTATCAAAATGATAATCCACATCATATTAAGAGGCTGCTTAAACAGCATTGAAATAGCTACAACCTGTGCGCCGATGGCAAGCAACCATAAAATAGCTGCAATTACACGAAGTCGTGTTGCTTTCCCTTTGCTTTCAGCAGTTGGTACAAATCTTTTTGTTGCTGAGCCTGTTGTTGCTGAGCCTGTCGAAGCATTTTCTTCTACTTTGGTAATTTTCTTTTTTTCCATATTCAAAAAGGATTAGATTAGTATTCAAATTCTTATGGGAGCAAACTTGCTTCCATTATCCATTTTTCAACTTCTTTAATGAATGAGCTCTGCTTGTAAGATTTTCTGCATTATTGACTTCGTGCATTCTGGAAGTAAGGTTTTCTGCTTTTCTCCTAAAACCAGCCCTATGCCCTCTATTTCTTCAATGATGTAATTTGCCATTATTCTTGTTTTAATTAAAAGCAAGCCTGCTTGTCTGGCTTTTCGGTGCTACAACGTATTTATACTTTTCGCCGGGCGCCATTTTAATTGCTTGTATTAAAAAGACAAATCTAAAAAATCGATTTCTGTCTGTTACTTGATCTGGTAAGGAATGTAATAAGCCTAAATCAACCTGTGTAATATCAAACCAATACCAGTAAGCCGGAAACAGTATGTAATCAAAGCAGCCTTTTAGTATGGCTTATTTTTTCAAATATAACAATTTATTCATTATCAATAAACTTAATATAAAGAAAATCCTTTTTTATTATAGTTATTGCATCCTTCATCTCGTACCTGATAATAACCACTTACTCATTACATCCATAAATGTTTTTGTTTATTGCTGGATGTATTAAATGGATAGCTCTTTTGTCTGTTTTTTATATTTATTTCGCAAGCATATTCGTTTCAACAGATATTTGCTCACCATGCACCAGTATAACCTGAGAGTTACTGATAGATAATAGTTTTAAGGCTGATTCGTATTTTGAAATGATCTTCTCAACCGCTTCCTTAACATGTTCGTTTCATCTATCCCGACCTTAAAAATAGATTTTCCATGAGCCAATCGGAAAGAATTCCATCTGCATGACATTCACTATGCTTTCAGTTTCAGGGTTGTAACGTTGAGTTAAAACATTCTTGTGGTTGGTAAGGTTCTGAACATCAAATGACCATTCCTGCGCAATTTGCTATTCTTTTTTTTAAAACCATTCACAAATATAATCGTTTTCACCATTTGAATGCCACTGCCCTTTTCCCCAATATAAAGTTATCAAACACCAGTTTCCCTCTCCTGCCTGCAGCACCACAACACACATGCAAAGGGATAAGGTGCTCTTCTCTTGGATGGCAATAGCGGGCACCGGGAGCCTTTTCCCAATCCCGCAGTTTATCTTCCCTTTCATTTTGAGGATAATCCCCTGTGCATACTTCTATCAGCCATTCCTGAAAAGCATTGTTCTTTGCATCTTCAGTATGCTTCCCTGACCAGTCAAATGCGTTCATATTGTGAAAAGAGAAGCCTGACCCTATAAGTAATACTCTTTGATTTAATAGCTGATTGAGCACTTTCCCCATCAATAAATGCCTATCAGGATCCAATCCTTTTATCAGGGAGATTTGCGTTACAGGTATATCTGCATCGGGATACATCATCAGCAAGGGGATAAACACCCCGTGATCCAGGCCACGTTTAGCATCTATGCTTAATTGCATATTATTCTTTCCAAACAGTTCTTTAATTTGTTTTATCAATTCGATGTTTCCTGGGGGTGCATATTTTATTTCATATGCTTCCTTTGGAAATCCATAATAATCAAAGAAAAGTGTGGGATTGTTACTTTCAATAATGGATGGGACTGCTTCTTCCCAATGTGCGCTTATCACAATAATAGCTTCCGGCTTTTCAATTTCTTGGGGGAGCTTTTTCATAAATGAAATCATTTCCTGATGGCTTGGGTCTCCAAGTATAGGCAATGGACCTCCTCCATGGGAAAAATATACGATGTCTGCCATTTTCTTTCTCCTTTCCCCAAAACATTAATTCAACAATGTTTTTGTTCTGCAAAAAAACTACTTACCACCTAATAACAATTCGACCTGCAATATCCTTAACAGTTTGTGTTTACCTCCAACTCTCACGCTCCCGGATTAATAAGAGCAGTCATTTGCAAACCATTTGTTTAGAACTACCCATAGGTTGGTTTACACTCCTGGACTCTCACATATCCTTATAGGATCACTTTGCTTAAACCACTCTTTTAATACAAATCTATGAGTTAAATAAATAAATGCCAAATGTTTAAAGGTAAAACATAAATGGGATTTAATCCTTTTGGGTTAAAAAAAACTCCTGCCAATGAAACCCTTTTCAGCAATCCTTAAGAAAATATTCAAAGTGAAATTATTAATGCATGTCACCAACACAAACACACTATTATTCATTTAATGTGCCAACATTCATTAATTGATTTCCTCCACAAATACCATTTTGTTATTGCTTTCAAGAAACACCATGTTTCCCACTTTACCTGATAACAATAATTTTATTTAGCAAGCACATTCGTTTCAACAGATACTTGCTCCCCATGCACCAGTATAACCTGAGAGTTACTGATAGGATATAGTTTTAAGGCTGATTCGTATTTTGAAATGATCTTCTCAACCGCTTTCTTAAAAGGAAAATTTGTGTGGTGGGGCAATGGATAAAACCCAACCACATTCAATGCGCCAAACGAATCTAATTCCGGTGCTTTTTTAGTGCTATCCATGTCTTTTGCATATTCAATGTTGGGTGATACTATCATTGAACCTGCAGATTCACCTATGTAAAGTTTTCCTGATTCAATTTGCCTGATGATAATCTTATCCGCTCCTGTTTTTTTCAACTCCTGAAGCAGAAAAAAGGTGTTGCCCCCTGAAACATAGATATAATCGTTTTTGCACAACTTATCAGATATTTCTTCTGCTGTTGCTTTTGTTAATTCCAACTCATCAACCTTTATACCTAATTTCTCAAGTGCTTTTTTCCCGGCACCCACATAAAACTTAACGGGTTCCGGTATGCTTGCGGTTGGGATAAAGCTTACAGTTTTACCTCTTAGGTCTTCATTTGCAAAATCAGGTAAAAGGCTTGCTACATCTTTAAATGAGGATGTTAAAAAAAGCTTTTTCATACGTAGATATTTTTTAGTTAAGGGCGGATGAAACTCAATGTTTGCTATTTAGAAAGGTGAATCGACAGGTTCAATATATGTATGTTGTTTGTCATGCGTTCCTGCTTTCCCTATAAATCCTTTTTGAGATAAATCATATCAACAAGTTGAATGTCGCCCTCGAAAATAGGGTGGTCGTAATTGTCGGTAAAAAAATTCTTTACCCGATGCGACTGTTTAAACCCACAACCTTCATAAAACGATAAGATTTCGGGTGTTTCACCTGTTCCCACAAGCATTGTTTTATAGTCTTTTTTGTAGAAATCAGAAATAAAGCGTATCAAAGCCCTGCCGTATCCTTTGCCTTGATATTTCTCGTAAGTTGCTATGTTTTTCAACTCACAGCTTTCATTACTTATTGGCAAAACAACACAAACACTTTTCAAATCACCATCATCATATAAAGCAAACAAATCCCCCTCGGGCAAATACCTGTCAATCATATCTTCCTGCTCGTCTGCCAACAGTAGTAAGTCAAGGAACTGTTTCTTATTTTCTGTAATTCTTTCAATCTTTATCATATCTTTTGTTTCAAAAGTGTCAGCTTGTATTTTACCATACCCTTAATGAATAATCCTCTTGTTTTAATCATTTGTTTTCAAATTTAATCCCTTTCAATTTAACAATCTCCCTGATTGATAAAAAGAAAAACCAAAATATCAGATAAAAATCGAAAACAATTAATGAAAAGAATGAGAATTGAAAATCAAATACCACAGCAATTAATGCAATAGCAAATAAGGCTAATGGTAAAGCAGTCAGAAAACTGTATAAATACATTTTGTTTTTAATAAAATGTATAAGGTTTAGTGTTACCCCAATTAACAGGCTTACATGCATTGTTTGAAGGGATATTTCAGTCAACATTTTATGCTCGGAAGCATTAAGCTTATCAAATGCTAAAACCCCAATTAAAATTGAAGTTGAAGCAACAATCATCAAATTAAAAAACAATCTTATTTTATCCATTTGTTCAAAAAAGTTTTGGTGTCCTATTCTTGGGGAGAGCTATAATACCTGCCACATGAAGCCATATTTATTTGCATCCGACAATTATTCACTTCCCTCAATAATTCTAATTACATAATCCAATGCATCTTCCGATTTAACTTGAAAATCGGGTATTACACCATGAGTACTCTTTTCTGTTGCCCCAATGTTATAGAATAATTTACACGATACATTAATCGCTAATCTGCTGTTTGGCAATTCAGCATAAACATTATCACCATAACATAAACCCCATCCGCCAGTTTCTTCTCCAACTATTTTCCCCATGTTATAATGTTTAAAACACCATGCAAAATCTGCTGCTGATGAAAAAGTATAATTACTTGTCAAAACATATACTTTACCATAAAATCTATTTGAAATCTCATTTAGCTTTATTATTTCTTCATCCTCATTGAATATGGTATCAGTTCTGACAATCATTCCATTGGGTAATTTTAAAACTTCGTTTACTGTTATACTATCAATAACTCCTTGCGGAAGGTAATAAGATGTCCACAATGATTTTAAGTGTGAACTAACCTTTAGGATGGTTTTATCATATTGGGTAAAATCAGTTTTGGAAATATATTGAAATAATTCATCCCCTAAAACAGAATTGCCTCCTGAATTATTTCGTAAATCAATGATTAAATTATTGATCTTGTCTTTTTTAATAGCACTAAATACAGTATCTAAGAAAATCTTAAACCTTTCCAGGTCTGAAAAATCTCTAAAGTCAATTATGCAAACACTTTTATCAGTCATATATTTAACAGAAAAATCTTCTGTGCTTTTTTCATCTCTGCTTAACAATTTTAAATATTCCTCATAATCAATCCCCTCTAAAACATGAGTCTTTATGGTATTATTCCGGATAAGCTGTACTTCAAATATATTATCAAATCCATAAATCGAATAAAGTAAATTAGGGAAATAATATTTTACCATTTCTTTCTTAAAAAGAAATGCCTCCCCGCTTCTTGAAACAAGCATTGTATCAATGATTTCCTTAATTGGGATTCCATTGATTTTTATTACTTCACAATTTTCATTAATTAAGTCTTCGTCAATACTGTTTTTTACATATACTTTTCGGTTTGAGATTTCTATTGTAAAAGGGATTACCAAATGATTTTCATTGTTCCAAATATTTGGAAATATCGTTGAGAGATGACCATCACCATAATTTGCAGTTAAAAAACCCGCATAATTGTAGAGATCATATATTGAAATACTATCTGTTATTTTGTCTTTTACACTTTCATAAAAGTTGTTTATGATTTCTTTGTTTTTATATGCATAGGCATTGGGGTGTATTTCTTCAATATATCTTTGCATGGTGTCAATATCCTGAATCGCTTCTTCTTTAGAAATAAGTCTTACCTGAGAATAACTTGTTAAACTTATTGATAAAAATGTGATTATTATAATTGCTATTAGCTTCATGTCTTTTCTTTTTTCGCTATTTCAATTCAATGAATGACATCTGTTCCACAATCCCTCCCCAATTCGCATAGGATAAATGTTTACTCACACATAATACCCTCATACAAAAATATCTTTTTTTACAATAAACCACCAATTGAGTTGGTGTTTTTCTTCATCCATTGTTTTACTAACATGATTGCATTTCATTGGATTTGATGCCCTTATCCACAGTGAATCCCTGACAATACCTTATTTCAGTGATAATATCAGTTTCAATACCTTCACTTCAGGATCATTTACCAAACCCATGCTGCAATGAACATTAAAATTACAATCCACCTTGCACAGTCCAAAAGATATACATCCCTCCTCATCTCTCATCAAACATCCAATCGGAAACACTCAAAAACCCTCAGTGCTATTCAGGAGCATTAATTCAGGATGCGCTTTAATACCAGATTGTACAGACCACCTACAACAATATTTATAGCCCTTTGGCTTTTTATTTGGCGCCCATTTTATTTATTCTTCTCTTCTTGGATTCCGGCAAAAAATTTTCTTCTGTAATTACTTTTTTTCCTGATTTAATTTCAAGTTGTTTTCTGGCATCACCTGCAATTTTTCCGCTTTCGCTGCTTCTTTGTTCTCAATAAATCCTAAAGGGTTTGTGTTCACAACTATAAAGGGGGGTGACAATTTGTCCCCACCCTTGAGAAAGCTGCTCATCCCTCTTTCTCATTTTTTTTATATAATCTACTGCATTTGCAGTATCAGTTAAAACCTGTATAACATCAGCAACTACAAAATACCATTTTTGGTCCTTTTCATTCCAAACACTTCTTATTTGCTTGCTCTCAAATAGTTTGATATTACTCATTTTATTTCTACCATTTAATTAAAAAAAGAGTTTTATTAACTTTTATATTTCATCCGTAAATAATTTGTTGTTTAAGGTCGGATGAACTCCATGTTTTCTATTTTCATTGGTGTTTGTGTTTGATTAGCAAACATGTTCGTTTAATCAAGCTTCAACTTAAATTGTTTACCCTTACGTCTGTCTGTTCTGTATGATAAAAAGTAAAAGTAAATTGAAATTAACACTTTTCCAACAACAAACTGCAATGAACATTCTTTTTGTATCCCTCCTTGATCAGCCCAAAAGATATCCATCACTCCTCATCTCCCCTCAAACATCCAATCGGAAGCATTCAAAAATCCTTATCTTCCCCCTCAAGAATGAATTCAGGGCTGCCCATGTTATATTGAGCCGAATGCATTGGATCCTATTTATTGCAAGGTATTGTTTTTATTTAAACTCAATCCAGCTTTTTTCTCGAATCTGTTCATTATGCTTCTTAATTCTATCTAATTCATCAAGTAAATAATCTGATTGCTCAATTTTTAATTTTTCTTCAATAATACGCTGCGAATTCATGTTTGCTTCGATTGCCTCGTCTTGTTTGTCAATGCCATACAAGAACCAACTATATTTGTCCCATGCTTTATAGTTTTCAATTCTATTTACCTTTTGTGTTTTTTCGTTTAAATTGAAAAAATAAAATATCTCGCTGGAGGGTATAAACGAAATCCAAATTGAAAATAAAAAACAGATTATCAATAATATTTGGGGCAGTTTTATCTTTTTAGCATTCCCGAAATTAATAATTATTGCAGCTATTGATACTCCTATTAATACGATATATAATAACTTATAACCAAAAATTAATGGCCCAGTGCTCCAATATAGTATTCGGCACAGAAAATAAAAGGTCATTACTGTAAATGCAATATGCAACATCGATTCCGGAAGTCTATCCTTAGCATTCTTTATCAAAAATAAAACGCTATGAATTAATAACAATAACACTCCTATTATCATCAGCAATGCTGAACCAGGATAATGAGGGATCATAATAATCAATCCTACAAGAAAACAGGACCAGGATATAATCTGAAGTTTCTTCATTTATTTTTTTGTGAGGTTTTTATTTTACTTGTGATTTTTTATATACTTGAAAGCAGGTAAATGTAGGCAAAAAATATTTCTCCTCAAGTAAAGTTTTCTGCATTTTATATGGAGTAAGTTGTTAAAAACACCATTGAGAATGGTTTAATGTGGGCATTAAGATTTCGCTTCAGCAATTAATATTGGGATGACTTTTAAAATTAAATTTTCTGCCTCAACAAGTTTGTTGTTTCTTTTTAATGCTTTAATTTCTTCTACTAATTCATTATAATGCCTACCATCAACAAATCCAGCCTTAATTAAATAAAGAAATTTAATTAAATCCTCGTGTTCTGCTAAAAACTAATCTGATCTCATATCTGTATTAATCTATATTTTTTCAAATTTACTTTACCCAATTTTCAAAAATATACTGAATAATAAGTGAAATTATTCCTCCAATAATCAACAACAAAACCTGATTAAAAAGTTTACTTTTTTTTATATGTTTAACTTTATATTCAAGTCTCGCAAAAATCCCAGCTCTTTCAAAAACAGTTCCCATTTCTAGGTTTTTTTCTCTTGCTTCAATCAAATGATCTACTTTATCACCTTCAACAAAAATATAATCATATTCATCCAATTTGGGACGAATACGCTTAATTAAAACTTTCTTAGTTGGTCTAATACGTTTCATGTTTTTTAAGTTTTACAAATTGTCCAATATGTTAAAAACTTATCATACAAATGCCTCCCAAATCTCAAGAGCACATATCATACCCGATTAACAATATCAACAAACAAAAATACCTTTTTTCACCATAAATCAACATTTTATTGTAGTTTTTTCTATATTAATCCAGTTTGTTTTTGTTCTTGCCACTAAAATTAAAAAACGAAAACATGAAAATAATCCAAATGAAGCTGGTGAGGGAAATAAATAATACTGGAATATCCTGATTCAATACTCATTTTTCATAAAACTTATCAGATTCCCAATTGGCTGGATTGTTAACAATATAATCACATATACGTTGATATTCTTCATCATTACGAATAACATGATCGTGAAAGCGTGATTGCCATACAGCTTCTTTTGGTGAATTTCTGTATTCGTTGACCTGTTTGGTTACTGCTGATTTAAAACCTGCCACAAATGACGATATGGATTTTGGTGGACGGTATGCAATACCCATATTAAATGGATGGTTGGATGGTTGTTGGATGGATGGTCCTGTGGGCGGTAGAGACGCACGGCCGTGCGTCTCTACACCGTCATACGTTTCTACATGGCAATGCAGAGACGCACATCCGTGCGTCTCTACATGCAAACAATCCGAATTGTCCACCGCATTAATATCATTCGGTTCATCAAATACCTGCGAACCATTTTTACCAGAATTTCTATTTTCAATCCGTAAAATGGCATGTAAATGATTGGGCATGATTACAAATTCATCGCAAAACAATTCGGCACGGATACTAAATGATTTTTCCCATTCACGTTTAACGATTTCACCAATATCCGATAATTGCATAATCGTACATCCATGTGTTGGTGCAATTATACTACCAAACAAACATTCACGACCTGTCGTACAGATGGTTATAAAATAGGTACCATTAGCACTATAATCCTGCCAGGATGCACGTGCCGAAGGTATGCGGTATTTGTTCTGAAATTTATCGGCCATATTATTAAACCATTGTTATTGTTGATTATTGTAAGCTGTCCGTTGTTGTTATTCCTGAAAATGCATTGCCTCAATATGAGATATCATTGTTTCTTGTTCATTTTAACTAATTGAAAAGCTATTTTTAAGTATTTCAAATATAAGGATTTTATTAATTAACAAATAAATTATGCCATTTTATATAAGATATTTATTATTATAATGGCAATTTTTTACTGTTTTATCATATAATAACCAAATATGTATCCGACAAAGAATAGGTATATAGGCTATCCGTTTCATCCCCCTATCATTCCGAAATATTAAAGGGGCAAGTGCATGGCTTGCCCCTTTGAATTTTCAATTTTATATTCACAATACGTCAAAGAACATTTACTGCCCCAGATATCCCTTACACAAAAAACAGACAAATCTTCCATCGTTTAAAATATTACCGCTTCCTGCCTCTTCTTGCCTGACACCAAAAATAACCTGACAAAACGTCCTGCACCAACCGGTATTCACCCGTAAAAAAACCTGCCAATCCGTACAGACGTAGCATGCTACGTCTCACACATTGTGATGGACGTAGCATGCTACGTCTCACACGATGCAACGGGCGTGGCATCGCATTGCCAGAGACGCAGCATGCTACGTCTCTACCGGGCGTTTCAACGGGTGACAGGATACCATGCCCATTATCTGGACATGGATATACCATCTCCAATATCCACATGGACGATACTGAACCTGATAAGACCTTGGTATATCCTTGGTAATACCGTGACCTATCCATGATATTGAAAACCAGCCTGTTAAATGATTTTCTTTAACATTTAATAAGTTAATTTTAACTTCTTTTCACTTTTAACAATTGGTTATCTATTGAATATCTTTCACTTATGTCTTTCGAAATATGTTAATAAATGTAAAACTGATTAATGAGCAAATAAGCAAATGAGCAAATGAGCGAATTGAAATGCAGATAATCTGCTTATTGTCTTATAATTATTGTAATTCATTTAATTTGAGAAATTTGTGTATCATTTGGGTAATTTGTGGACTGTATTCATTTGAGTGCATCTGTGGAATAAAAAAATCATGCTTATTAAAAAATTCTGTACCTGCACTTGAAGCATATTATTATTGGAGCACAGACCATCTATCTATTTGATATTCTGGTTGTTTAACAAATAAAACAATAAAAGCCGTATGTAAAAAAGAAAGCATCAAAGAGGCTGTAAAAAAAACCAAGTTTTTTTGCTATTTTTGCACATTAATTAAAAAAGGAAATTAAAAATGTTTGACAACCTGAGTGAAAGGCTTGACAGGGCATTTAAGCTGCTAAAAGGCCAGGGACATATTACCGAGGTTAACGTTGCAGAAACGCTCAAAGATGTTAGAAAAGCTTTGCTTGATGCTGACGTAAACTTTAAAATAGCAAAAAGTTTTACCGAAAAAGTTAAAGAAAAAGCGCTTGGGCAAAATGTGCTTACATCGATAAGCCCGGGGCAGTTGATGGTCAAGATTGTCCATGAAGAGCTAACGCAATTGATGGGTGGCGAGAACGAAGACATTAACATCAAAGGCAGTCCGGCTGTTATCCTGATAGCAGGTCTTCAAGGTTCGGGTAAGACAACATTCTCAGCAAAGCTTGCCAATTATCTAAAGACAAAAAAGAATAAAAAAGTATTGCTTGTAGCTTGCGACGTTTATCGTCCGGCAGCTGTAAACCAGTTAAAAGTGCTTGGTGAACAGGTAGAAGTTGAAGTATTTTCGGAAGAGGGGAGCAAAGACCCTGTAGGCATATCAAAGAAAGCCATCACACATGCCAAGACTTATGGGCATCAGGTTGTCATTGTGGATACAGCCGGTCGTCTGGCCATTGATGAGGAGATGATGAACGAGATTGCATCCTTGAAAAAATCCCTCAATCCTCAGGAGACCTTGTTCGTGGTGGATGCCATGACCGGACAGGATGCAGTGAATACAGCAAAAGCATTTAACGACAGGCTCGATTATAATGGTGTAGTCCTGACCAAATTAGATGGTGACACAAGAGGCGGTGCCGCATTAACAATACGTTCGGTTGTTGAAAAACCTATTAAGTTTGTTGGTATTGGCGAGAAGATGGATGCCATCGACCTGTTTCACCCCCGCCGTATGGCCGACCGTATCCTTGGAATGGGTGATATTGTTTCACTTGTTGAGAGGGCACAGGAGCAGTTTGATGTTGAAGAAGCCCAGAAACTTCAGAAGAAACTTGCAAAAGACCAGTTTAACTTCAATGACTTCCTGAGCCAGTTGCAACAAATAAAAAAGATGGGGAACGTGAAAGACCTCATGGGCATGATCCCCGGCATGGGAAAAGCCATGAAGGACGTGGACATTGATGATGACGCTTTCAAAGGTATTGAAGCAGTTATCTTTTCCATGACCCCCCAGGAAAGGGAAAACCCATCGCTGCTTAACGGAAGCCGCAGAAAAAGGATAGCCACCGGGAGCGGCACTTCCATCCAGGAGGTGAACCGTTTGATCAAACAATTTGATGATACAAAGAAAATGATGAAAATGTTTGCCGGAGGTGGCGGTAAGTTTTTAAAGAATATGCGCAATATGCCAGGGATGAGGCGTTAAACTTCAGTCCTGCAAGCATTTTGAACAACAAACGGGATGTTTGTAAACAATAAAAATCCAATCGTATGCAAATTATAGATGGAAAAAAAATAGCCGAAACCATTAAGGAAGAGCTGGCAAAAGAAGTGAAGGAAATAATGGACAAGGGCGGGAAAATCCCTCACCTGGCTGCTATACTTGTTGGGGAAGACCCGGCCAGCCAGACGTATGTATCTGCTAAGGCCAAGACATGCCATGAAGCAGGATTTGAATCTTCGACATATAAATATCCTGAAACCATTAGCGAAAAAGACCTTCTTGAAGCAGTAGATTTCATCAACCAGGATGACGATATTGATGGCCTGATTGTTCAACTGCCACTTCCAAAACATATTAACAGTGATAAAATCCTTCAACATATCCGACCAGAAAAAGATGTTGATGGCTTTCACCCTGTCAATGTGGGCCGTATGGCTCTTAGCTTGCCTTCGTACCTTCCTGCAACCCCAAAAGGCATTATGACCTTAATTGAACGCAGTGGTATTGAGACGCAAGGCAAAAACTGTGTGGTCGTAGGGCGTAGCAATATTGTAGGGACACCTGTTTCGCTTCTGATGTCGCGCAATGCACAACCCGGAAATGCAACAGTAACAATCTGCCACTCAAAAACCCAAAACCTTAAGGAGATTACGCTTCAGGCAGATATCCTTATTGTGGCTATTGGCAAACCAGAGTTTATAAAAGCTGATATGGTCAAAAAGGGAGCCGTTGTAATAGATGTAGGCATTCACCGCATCCCGTCAGATAAAACCAAATCCGGCTTCAGACTGGTAGGAGATGTTAAATATGACGAGGTTTCGGCCAAGGCATCAGCAATAACCCCTGTACCGGGAGGCGTAGGTCCAATGACAATCATATCGCTGTTGCAAAACACCCTAAGCTCCTCAAAAAAAGAAATCTACGGATAAAACGATTTTGAATACCTATAGCCTTTGGTAAAAAAACACCAAAGGCTTTTTTGTTTTTATAGGAAAGCCTGCAAAAATTTTTGTATTTTTGATTGCATGCCATAATGCTGCCCTAAAAGGGCTTTCCATTGTGATACAAGGAAAAAGAAAAGCAAATGCAAAAAAACGAGATGTTGGCCAAAGGGCTGGTGCTCCCTATCATGGAAGAGTTTTATTCCATACAGGGAGAAGGGTTTAATACCGGTAAAGCTGCTTATTTTATAAGGATTGGTGGTTGTGACCTGGGTTGTAACTGGTGTGATGTAAAAGAATCGTGGAATTCACGTTACCATCCCATAACAACCATTGAAAAGATTGTTGAAAATGTGATTGAAAGTCCGGCAAAGGCAGTTGTGATTACCGGAGGTGAGCCATTGACATATAAGCTTGGCCCATTGTGCCTTGAACTGAAAAACAAAGGTATTGAGATTTTTCTTGAGACATCAGGGGCATATCCATTTAGCGGGATTTTTGATTGGGTTTGTGTTTCGGCCAAACGACAGGCGCCCCCTTTAAAAGAAATGCTTGCTGTTGCCGATGAACTAAAGATTATTGTTTTTGAACAGGAGGACTTTGCCTGGGCCGAAGCAAACAAAAACTTTGTAAGAAAGGGTTGCCGCTTATTCCTTCAGCCCGAATGGAGCCGCCGGAACGAGATGCTGCCCAAGATCATTGAATATGTAAAACTCCACCCTGAATGGATGGTTTCTTTACAAACGCATAAGTATATGAACATTCCTTAAATCAGGACAGATTAAGTAACCAAAAAAGAAAAGCTTATGAAGCGGTTTGGAGTTATTCTTGCAATAGCACTGTTGTTAATAACATCAGCGCAGTCCTGGGGACAGAAACAGGAATTAAGTACCCGTTCGGGAAAGGCAAAAAAATCATTTGAGGAAGGGCTCAGGTATTACAACCTGATGGAATACAAAGAAGCCGAAATCCATTTCCGTGATGCCATAAAAGCCGACCCGCAATTTGTGGAGGCTTATATCATCCTGGGCGAGATGTTTTACGGCATTGAATCATACAAAGAAGCCATACCGCTTTTTGAACAATCTATTGAAATAAACCCAACGTTTTATAAACCTGTATATAACAACCTGGGGCAGGCATACCTGCTTGTAGGGCGTTATCAGGACGCAAAAGAAAAACTTTCCTATTATCTTAGTCTTGAAGGGATTTCAGACAAATCGAAAAAAGAAGCAGAGAAAGGGCTTCTCACTTCTGATTTTGGGATTAAAGCGATGGAAAACCCAAAGCCATTTGTTCCAATCAACCTGGGAGAAGCCATTAACAGTTCGTTTGCAGAATATTCACCATCACTGACAGCCGATGAGCTGGTGGTGGTTTACACAAGGAAAATCCCAAAAGCACAGGGTCAGGGGGGCATTTCGCGTGAGCAGGAAGATTTTTTTGTCAGCAGTCAGATCAGTGAAGGGACATGGACGGATGCAGAAAACCTGGGAGGGCCAATTAATACACCGGGCAATGAAGGGGCTCAGGCATTATCTGTTGACGGGAAACATTTGTTTTTCACAGCATGCAGCAGGCCTGACGGCTTTGGGAGTTGCGATATTTATTACAGTTACCGGACAGGCAACACATGGAGTGTGCCAGTGAACCTTGGTGTAAAGCTTAATTCAAGGAGCTGGGACAGCCAGCCATCCATCTCCTCAGACGGGAAAAGCCTGTATTTTGCAAGTGCAAGGGAAGGAAGCCTTGGGCAGATGGACATCTGGCTTAGCACAAAAAAAGAAGATAGCTCATGGGGCATCCCTGAAAACATGGGATCTAAAATAAACACCACCGGACGGGAGATGTCACCTTTTATCCACCCAGATAACCAGACTTTGTTTTTTGCCTCCGATGGCCACCCCGGAATGGGCAAACTTGATATTTTTTATTCACGCCGCCAGGCAGATGGAAGCTGGGGAGAACCAGAAAACATTGGTTACCCTATCAACACATGGGGCGAAGAGATGAGCCTTGTGGTTACCGCCTCGGGAAAAGGGGCATTTTTTGCATCTGAACAACTGGAAGGCTTTGGGGACTTAGACCTATACTATTTTGAGCTTTATGAAGAGGCCAGGCCTCAATCAGTTACTTATATGAAAGGGATTGTTTCTGATAAGGAAAACGGCAAAAAGCTAAAAGCCAGCTTTCAGCTTATTGATGTTGAAAACTCAGAGATTATCATCTCTTCTGAATCAGATCCTGTTAGCGGGGAGTTCCTTGTTGCCATACCCCTTGAAAAAAGACTTGCCCTTAATGTCAGCCATACCGGCTATTTGTTTTTCTCTGAAAACTTCTCTTACAGTGCTTCGCGCGATGACCTGGATCCCTGGCTCAGGGACATCAAACTCGCCCCTATTAAAGCAGGTGAAGCTGTTGTGTTAAAGAATATCTTTTTCCAGACCAATAAATACGATTTGGAACCCGAATCCATTGCGGAGCTTACAAAGCTCAAAGAACTGTTGACCAACAATCCCGGGATGCGGATTGAAATAAGCGGTCATACCGATAACACAGGGAACAGGGAAATAAACATGAGCCTTTCGCGCAACAGGGCAAAAGCCGTTGTGGATTATCTCATCCAAAATGGGATTGATGCTTCAAGGATTACCTTTGAAGGCTATGCCGATACCCGCCCCATTGATAATAATGATACAGAAGAAGGGCGGTCGCGCAACAGAAGGACAGAATTTAAAGTGTTGGATTAAATTTATTTTCCTATGCCTGACATCAGACCTGAAAACATATTATTTCTGGATATTGAAACAGTTCCCGCTTACGAAAATTATTTTGAGCTATCTGAAGCCATGAGGGCATTGTGGAACAAAAAGGCTTCAAAGATTTCGACCAAAGCAGGTGATACCCCCCGAAAGCTATACGCTACAAATGCAGGTATTTATGCAGAATTTGGTAAAATCGTCTGCATTTCAACAGGCTATTTCAGGTTTGATACCAATGCATGGCAATTCAGGGTCAAGTCATTTTATGGCCATGATGAGAAACAACTGTTAACAGATTTCTCGTCAATCCTTAATTCACATTTCAACACATCCCAGCATTATCTTTGCGGGCACAATGGGAAGGAATTTGATTTCCCATATCTGAGCAGGCGGATGCTTATCAATGGCTTGCCCCTGCCCTTCCTTTTGGACAATGCAGGTAAGAAACCCTGGGAGGTGAGTCTTCTCGACACCATGGAGCTATGGAAGTTTGGGGATTACAAAAGCTATACCTCACTTGAACTTCTTGCAGCCATTTTCAATATTCCTACCCCCAAGGACGACATTAAGGGGAGCGATGTAGCCCGCGTTTATTGGAAAGAACATAATCTTGAAAGGATTGCAACCTATTGTGCCAAAGATGTAGTTAGCCTGGCAAGGGTTTATATGAGTTTTAAACTGATGGGGCGGCTTGAAGACAATCAGATACAATATCTATAAATCAGGGTCATGGCAGGGAACAAATCAGATTATTGGTTATCCAAAAGCACCTTCATCAGGGGCATTCAATGCGAAAAGTCACTTTACTTACATAAAAAAAGACCATTTTTGCGCGACAGGCTCAGTGAGCTACAAAGGGCAAAATTCAACCGTGGCACCTATATAGGCGCATTGGCAAGGGATTTGTTCCCCGGTGGGAAAAATGCAGCCCCTCCCTCCCACTTTCACATGAAAAAATCTGTTGAACAAACAAAACAATGGATTGATGAAGGTGTAGAAATCATTTATGAAGCCGGTTTTGAAAACGAAGGTGTGGTAATTGCCCTTGATATCCTTGAAAAGACAAATTCCGGTTGGAACGCCTACGAAGTTAAAAGCAGCAGGGATGTTTCCGAGACCTATTTGTGGGATGCTGCACTACAAGCCTGGGTAATCATCCATTCGGGCCTTAAGCTTGAGAAATTCTTTATCATCCACATCAACCCTGATTACATCCTCGAAGATTCATTAAACCTTGATAAACTATTTGTTAAAAAAGAGCTTACTGAATATGTTTTTAGTCAACAAAGGATTATAGAGGAGAAAGTAAGCCGCTTTGAAAAAACATTAGCACTAAAAAACTCACCCGTTATCCCCATCGGGCTTCATTGCCATAAGCCATATCCCTGCGATTTTATAGGGCATTGCTGGAAAAACGTCCCACAGGATTCAGCTTTGCTTTTGCCCGGTATGAAAAAACAGGAGGACTTTGAAGCCTTTCTTAACAACTGCATTCAAAACCCTGAAAGCAATCCTTTGTTACAAATACATATCAAATCGAAAGACAGGCAGATCCCATATATCAATAGTTCAATAAAACCCCAACTGGATGCGATACATAATGGGACAATCTGTTTTGTGAACACAGTTTCGATAGCACCCGGGGTTCCACTTTTTAAGACCTGCAAAGCATTTGAGATTGTCCCCCTTGCAATATCGGTTTCAATTTATGATAAGGGGAAAAGAATAAAGACGGAGTTATGGCAAAAAAGTTCGATGGATCCTGAATGGGAGCAAATGTATTATTTCCTGCACCAAAATATAAAACCGGAAATACCTGTATTTTTAGCTGACAGCAGCCCTCTTTTATCCGTATTGGAGCATTATGCCTCCGGAGCTGTTTTTGATCCAATATGGGCCTCTTCTGTTGAAAAAAACACATCTTCCCTGATGGGTTGGTTTGATGATTTATCACTTATCGTTCCAAATCCTGTTGATACTTCAGATGTTGTCACATTTTACAAATCGTTAGGGGTCATTGATCAAAAAGACAAAAATCCTTTCAGGGTGCAACTGGCTTTTGATTATTGGATGCAACTTAAAGATGCAATAACTTCCCACTCAGAAGTTTTTAAAAATGCTACTGCCATTGTTAACAACGAATTAACAATCATTGACAGCATTATAGATTGGTTATCAAACACATACAGCACCTGCATATGGTTTGATGTGAATTAAAATGTTAATAACTTGTTGATAAGACATTAAATCACTGGTTCCTATTTTGTTGTTTTCATACCTGCCTCCTTTTCGGATGTTGAAAATTATATTTAAGGCCTGGCTGGGTTTAAGGCCCTTATTTTTTTACTTTTGAAGCATGAACCAGGAAGAAAACAAAAATCAGCTAACAAGCTCCCGCAGAACAAAAAAGCCGCTCATGACGGGCGATTTAGGAGAGATCGGACGTATCCCTCCACAGGCAATAGACCTTGAAGAAGCCGTATTGGGTGCAGTCCTTTTGGACTCGAATGCACTTACAAACGTAGTTGACATTCTAAAGCCGGAAATATTTTATAAAGACGCGCACCAGAGGATTTTTGGAGCCATACACAGGCTTTTCACTGACAGCCAGCCGGTAGATATCCTTACAGTAACACATGAGCTCAGGAAATCAGGCGAGCTTGAACTTATTGGGGGTGCCTATTACCTTGCTCAACTCACCAACAGGGTTGCATCATCGGGCAATGTTGAATTCCATTCGCGTATTGTCATTGAGAAGTTCCTTCAACGGGAATTAATCAGGATTTCAAACCAGATTATCCACGAATCGTATGAAGATTCTTCAGATGTATTTGATATCCTTGATAAGGCCGAAAGGGATCTTTTTGCAGTAAGCGAGACCAACCTAAGGCGTAGTTTTCAGACCATGCATTCACTTGTTAAGGATGCCGTAAAACAAATTGAAACAGCAAGGACCCATGAAGGACATGTCACCGGGATACCGAGTGGTTTTTCCGAATTAGATAAAGTAACTGCGGGATGGCAACCCTCAGACTTAATAATCCTTGCAGCACGACCTGGTATGGGTAAAACAGCATTTGTGCTTTCAATGGCCCGAAACATGGCAGTTGAATTTAAAAGGCCAGTTGCTGTGTTTTCTCTTGAGATGGCAAGCGTTCAGCTTGTTACACGTTTAATAGCTTCTGAAACCGAACTTGCAGCAGACAAACTGAAACGGGGCAACCTTGAAAACCATGAATGGGAACAGTTGAATGCAAAGATCAAGAACCTAACTGATGCCCCACTCTATATTGATGATACCCCTGCCCTATCCATCTTTGAGCTTAGGGCAAAATGCCGACGCCTCAAGCAACGCCACGATATACAAATGATTATCATTGACTACCTTCAGTTGATGTCGGGAGGTGGGGATAATAAAAACGGGAACCGTGAACAGGAAATCAGTAATATCAGTCGATCGCTCAAAGGCCTTGCAAAAGAACTAAACGTCCCAATCATTGCCCTTTCGCAGTTAAGCAGGGCAGTAGAAACCCGTGGCGGGAACAAAAGACCCCAGCTTTCCGACTTACGTGAATCAGGAGCCATCGAACAGGATGCCGATATGGTTTGTTTTATCTACCGTGCTGAATACTATAAAATCATGGAAGATGAAAATGGTAATTCGACTGAAGGAATGGGTGAAATTATCATTGCAAAGCACCGTAACGGCGCATTAAAAGATATCCCTCTCAGGTTTATTGACAGATTTGCCAAGTTCTGCGACTATAATCCTGAAACGTACAGCGCCTCTGACAGCTTTAAACCAAATTCTTCTTTTGATGCTTCACCGCAGACGTATGTTGTCCCTTCAAGGATGAACGACATGAAAGATGATGAAGCTCCCTTCTGAAAAATTCTTAAAGCCGGCCTGACCGGCTTTTTTTATGTTTCACAAATATCGTTAAGCAGAAATAATAAAAGCATCCTGCTTATTTTTATTTCTCTGTTTTTTTTGTTATTTTGTATCCTGAAAGCAAGGCTTTTATTTGTTCTGACTTGCAATCTTTGATTTGTATTATATTTCAATCAGGGACAACATGAAATGAACAGGTTTGCAATTGGTTTAAAAATATAATTGCAAATATGGATTTCTATCTGACCAATAACAAAAAATCATTTTTCAGATAAAAACAGCAATCATGGAGTTCAATCGGTGCATTAACCAAAAAATTATTTAGGGATGAGAAAAATACTAATATACATCTTGCTTTTATTCATTGGTTTAGGCAATCTTAAAGCAGCCCATATCCTGATACCCATGGACAGGTCGCAAAGCAACCACCTGAAAGCTTATGGGATTGCTTATTTTGTCCTTGCCAATGAGGTGGAAGTAAGCTGGCTGCTCAATTACAGGGGCGGTAGTTTCATGTTTGCCCACCACAAAACATTTGAAGATGAGCTGATCATCAGGGGTGTTTCGTATCAGGTGATTGCTGATGTTCAGGCAGCAGCCATACTAAATGAGATTGCAGGGGAAGATGTGAATATGGACGAGATGAAACTTCATAAAGTACCTAAGATAGCAGTATATACCCCAAGGAACAAACAGCCATGGGATGATGCTGTCACCCTTGTCCTTACCTATGCCGAGATCCCTTTTGATAAGATTTATGATGAAGAAATCATTGCAGGCAGTCTTCCCCTTTACGATTGGCTCCACTTACACCATGAAGATTTCACCGGCCAATATGGTAAGTTCTGGGCCAATTACCAACATGCACTTTGGTATGTTGAAGATGTAAGGACTTCAGAAGAAATAGCCAATAAACTTGGGTATTCAAAAGTATCACTTTTAAAACTTGATGTTGCAAAAAGGATCAGGGACTTTGTTGCAGGGGGAGGATTTCTCTTTGCAATGTGCAGTGCGCCCGAAAGCCTTGATATTGCGCTTGCTGCTGAAGGTATTGATATATGTCAGGCAATGTTTGACGGGGATGGTATGGATCCCGATGCCCAGCAAAGGCTGGATTATTCAAAATGCTTTGCCTTTCAAAACTTCACATTGGAAACAAATCCTTATGCTTATGCCAAAAGTAACATTGACGTTCCAAAAACAAGCAGGAACCAAAACCTTGATATGTTTACACTGTTCGAGTTTTCGGCCAAATGGGATGCAGTGCCTACCATGTTGTGCCAAAACCATGAAACAGTGCTTAAAGGCTTTATGGGACAGGCAACAGCATTTAAACGGAGCCTTGTAAAACCATCTGTGATTATCCTTGGTGAAAATAAAGCATGGGATGAAGTAAGGTACCTACATGGCACTTTTGGGAAAGGGACTTTTACCTTTTACGGAGGACATGACCCAGAAGATTACAGTCATTTTGTTGGTGATCCACCCACAGAACTGGATCTGCACCCAAACAGCCCGGGCTACAGGATTATTTTAAACAATGTGTTGTTCCCGGCAGCAAAAAAGAAAAAACAAAAAACCTGATCTGTGAGGATCAGGTTTTTTTGTAAATCACTATTCTGATGATAAATGCTTGTCTATCCTTTCATAGACCATAAAGGCATAAGGATATGGGTTTTTCTCATCTGATTCGAAATCCTGTCTTTCAACGAGTTTCCATTTTTCAGTATCTATCACAGGGAAGTATGCATCCCCTTCGAAATCAGCAAAAACCCTGGTGATATGCATCCTGCTAAGTTCAGGCAGTTGAATGCATTGTTGATATATTTCTGCACCACCGGCGACATAAACCTCCTGTTCTTTTTTAACCATTTCAAGGGCTTCCTCTATAGAATGGGCAACTTTACATCCGGGAGCGTCAAGCTTTTTATGTCTTGTAATAATGATATTCTCACGGTCTTTAAGGGGCTTTCCAATTGATTCAAACGTCTTTCGACCCATGATTACCGAATGACCGGTTGTAAGCTTTTTAAAGTGCTTTAAATCCTCTGAAATGTGCCAGATCAGTTTGTTCTGATTCCCAATAACATTGTTATTGGCCACAGCAGCAATGATGATTATATTCATGGGATACTAATTTAGGGTTAAAAACTCAAAGACAAATCAAACAGCCACAGGAGCTTTAATGTGGGGATGGGCATTATATCCTTCCAGCTTAAAATCCTCGAAATGAAAACCAAAAATATCCTTAACCTCAGGATTAATTTTCATTTCAGGAAGCGGGAATGGTGTGCGGGAAATCTGAAGTTTTGCCTGTTCTATATGGTTTAGGTACAGATGCGCATCCCCAAAGGTATGCACAAATTCACCGGGTTTTAGCCCACAAACCTGAGCAATCATCAAAGTAAGCAAGGCATAAGAAGCAATATTAAAAGGAACCCCAATAAAGATATCAGCGCTCCTCTGGTATAATTGGCATGACAACTTTCCATCGGCCACATAAAACTGGAATAGCACATGGCATGGAGGCAAGGCCATCTTATCTATTTGCCCTACATTCCAGGCATTTACCAACAAACGGCGCGAATCAGGGTTATGTTTAATCATTTCGATAAGCTGGCTAATCTGGTCAACAGTGCCATTGTTGCTTTCCCATGAGCGCCACTGGGCACCATAGACAGGTCCAAGATTACCGTTTTCGTCAGCCCACTCGTCCCAGATACTTACCCCATTTTCCTTTAAATAGGCAATATTGGTTTCGCCCTTAAGGAACCAGAGCAACTCATGAATGATAGACTTAAGGTGCAATTTTTTAGTTGTCAGGACAGGGAAGCCCTTTTGAAGGTCAAACCTCATCTGGTAACCGAAAACACTTAATGTCCCTGTTCCGGTGCGGTCATCTTTTCTTGTTCCGTGCTCCAGAACATATTGCATGAGATCAAGATATGCCTTCATCTTTAAAAAAACCTAAATTAGTAATACACAAGGCAATCGCCCGGGATTCATTATCAAAAAACAATTATTCCAAAGAGGATGTTATCATTAGAATAACATCCCAACAATAGTTGCGGAGAGTAAAGAAGCAATAGTTCCCCCTATTAAAGCTTTCATCCCCAATTGGGACAGGGTAGTCCTTTGGTTAGGGGCCAGGGAGCCAATACCACCAATCTGAATCCCGATGGAAGCAAAATTGGCAAAGCCGCACAGCATATAAGTAGCCATAACAAGGGATTTTTCACTAAAAAAGCTACCGGCCTCTTTCAGGTCAGCAAGGCTGATATAAGCAACAAATTCACTCATGATAATTTTCTCGCCCAGCACCTGGCCAACAAGAGCCATGTCCTGAGAGCCGACACCCAACATCCAAACCAATGGAGCAAACACATATCCCAGGATAAACTGTAAGCTCAAACCGCTATACTGGTTATTGGTCAGGTCTGCAATTAGCGGGTTCAAACCCGTATAAACGCCCACGAGGTCTTTCAGGAAAAAGTTCACCATAGCAATCAGGGCAACAAACACCAAAAGCATAGCAGCCACATTGGCAGCAAGCCTTAAGCCTTCGCCTGTGCCATTTGCAATAGCTTCAAGGATATTTGAACCAATTTTATCCTTTGTAACTTCTATCTTTGTATCAATAGGTTCGGTCTGTGGCACCAGAATCTTGGCTGCAACAATAGCTCCTGGAGCTGCCATTATTGAAGCAGCCAGAAGATGTTTGGCAAAATACAAGCGCATTGCAGGGTCATCGCCCCCAAGGAAACTTATATAAGCAGCCAGCACCCCGCCTGCCAGAGTGGCCATACCCCCTGTCATAACAAGCAGTATCTCGGAGCGGTTCATTTTTTCAAGATAAGCTTTTATTAAAAGAGGGGATTCAGTCTGACCTAAAAATATATTACCAGCTACTGATAAGCTTTCGGCACCGGAAATCTTTAATGCTTTAGTCATTACCCATGCTAATGCCCATACAATTTTTTGGATAATACCATAATAGAACAATACACTAGTCAAGGCGGAGAAGAAAATAATTGTTGGCAGCACCTGAAAAGCAAAAATAAAACCATAAGAGCTTGTATCAAGCAGCCCACCCAGGAGGAAAGTAGCCCCTTCGTTTGAGAAATCAAGGATAATGACAAAGAACCTGCTTACACCATTAAATAGGTACTGAACAAAAGGCACTTTTAATATACCAATGGCCAGGATGATTTGCATGACAACCCCGGTTATTACAACTTTCCAGGAAATAGCTTTACGATTGGAACTAAACAGCCATGCTATCCCCACCAAAAGTAGTAAGCCACCAATGCCCCTGAGAATAGACAGGAAACCAAAATGCTCGCTGAATGCAGGAACATTATTAATATAACTAAGGTTGATGCGATATTGGTCATTGGCCAGGGAAAGATGAGAATCGTCAAAAGATTTTACCCTGAAATCAATGGTAGTTGATGGCACCTGCCAGTCATCAGTCTTCTGGCGCAACTGTTCCTTGCCCTCAGAGAAAAACACTAGCTCTTTTTCTCTGTTAGTAATGCTAAACACAATAGAATCAACCTGCGAGATAACATCTTTATCAAATACCCTGAGTGATAGAACAGAATCCTTTAAAGTCCAGTTCCCTTCAAGGTTCCAGTCAAGTGCTTTAACTCCCAGTTTAAATGTTGCTTCATCACCATTAATCAATTTTAAATGGTCAAGTGAATCAGGGGCACAATTTGTATTTTCAGCAATATTGATTACTTCTGTAACAACCCATGATTTAGCAATTGATTGATTTGATAAGCCTGACTGTTTATCAGAACAGGAAGAAAAAAATAAGGCAAAGCCTAAAAGCAGGAAACAAATAGAGAAAAATCTTTTCATTGTGTTTGATTATTTCTTTTTTAAAAAATGCATTAAGTTTCTCAATAGTGTGTTTGCAAGCAAAGCATATTTTTCATCCGTTAAAAATTCTTTGTTTAAAGTCGGATGCAACTCCATGTTTGCTATTTTCATTGGTATTAATGTATAGTTCACAAACATGTTCGTTTCATAACACCAATAAAAAAGCATCTTTCAGAAAAACAGACAAAAAAGCTTGCAGCCTGCAAACCTATAAAAAAAAATGATAAGTGAAAAGAGAAAGTAGAATTTTAAGAATCACCTCGTTGTATTATTGCACAGTAAATCAATCCCAGACCTCAATATTAATGAAATCTGAATCATCAAAATTATTTAGATTGGCTTCGTTTATTTATTTCATCCCTGATTCTGGAAGCTTTTTCGTAGGCTTCTTCGTCAATGGCTGTCATCAGTAAATCCTGCAGTTCCTGCATTGTAAGGTTTTCAAATTCAGAATCACTTGTAGTATGTGTCTCTTCAACAACTTCATCCTCTTCTTCCTCCCCGCTTTCTTCCTGAAGGATAATGCCTGCTGCCGAAAGAATAGATTCATAAGTATAAATAGGACATTGAAACCTAACTGCCAGGGCTACTGCATCAGAAGTCCTTGAATCAATTTCAACCTCTTTTATTCCATCATAACATATCAATTTTGCAAAAAAGATCCCTTCAACAAACTTATAGATAATGACTTCATTGACTAAAATATTGAAAGTATGGGCAAAATTCTTAAACAAATCATGAGTTAATGGTCTGCTGGGCTTCATCTTTTCAAGCTCAATAGCGATAGCCTGCGCTTCAAAACTCCCAATTATTATCGGTAATCGTCTTTTTCCGTCAGATTCACCCAGTATAAGGGCATAAGCCCCCGATTGGGATTGGCTATAGGATATGCCTAAAATCTCTAATTTTAACTTTTCCATTGAAAAACCAGCTTTTTTCCACGTTTAAAACCATTGCCATCAAGCAAAAAGGCATATATTTTTCTTAACCAAAAATAATCTTTTTTACGGTAAAAATTTCCATAGTCAAAACTTTTTCCTGCCTGTTTACAAAAATAAGGATAAAAAATGAATTAAGTTGTTTTTTAGCTATAATGAGCAGGATTTAATAGGTCATTATTGAAATATTGCAACAATAGATGTTTGAACCTGATAATAAAATCAATTTGCGAATAAAGAAACATGGGTTTTCAACGCAACATCATTTCATTTTTTTACTAAGTGAACATAAACCAAAATATTTAACTGCACCCATTACAGGCAACAGGAATCACTCCACCATCAAAAAACCGCATATTTGTTTAGGGTTTTATGGCAAAACTTACAAATCAGAATAAGCATTTCAAGCATTTTCAATGAATGGTGCCAGCAAGACGACAAGGAAATCCTGAAACCAATAAAGAGAAAACACCTGAGAGAGCTTTGTTTTTGAAGTTAATTCAACAATGCTTTTATAGTATTGCTTAAAAGCAGCCGGAAACATAAAAAACTATCCTGATAACCTATAATATCAGCAATGAAAAACAAAAAACAGTGTATGAAACAGAAGTAAACATTTCATTTTCATCTATTTCGATTGTTTTAATGAATACGCATACGAATGAATTGTTTTAATAAAATAATTGATTAAATTTGACGCTTAAAAGTAAAAATCAAGCAACAATTAAAGTTTCATTTAATTAAGGAGGAAAATTATGAGTGAATTCTCTTTGCCTGCCATATTTTGGTTAGCGCCATTTAGCTCTGTCCTGGCCTTAGTCTTTGCTTATTTCTTTTATAAGCAAATGCTTGGGAATGATGAAGGAACAGATATGATGAAAAAGATAGCTGCCCATGTGCGCAAAGGGGCTGCAGCATATCTAAGGCAACAATACAAAGTTGTGGCCATTGTTTTCATCATTATCACATTACTTTTTTCAGTTTTAGCTTATGTATTAAAAATCCAGAACCCCTGGGTTCCTTTTGCATTCCTTACCGGAGGCTTTTTCTCGGCTTTAGCTGGTTTTTTTGGAATGAAAACTGCGACTTATGCATCAGCCCGTGCAGCCAATGCAGCCCGTAAATCCCTTGATGCCGGCCTTCGTCTGGCATTTCGTTCCGGGGCAGTAATGGGCCTTGTTGTTGTAGGGCTTGGTTTGTTAGACATAAGCATCTGGTTCATTGTACTGAATATTTTCTATCCTTATGCCTCTGACGCCCATAATATACTAATCGTCACTACTACGATGATTACCTTCGGGATGGGTGCTTCAACCCAGGCTCTCTTTGCCCGTGTAGGAGGTGGTATATTTACCAAAGCTGCCGACGTAGGTGCTGACCTTGTTGGTAAAGTTGAAGCAGGTATCCCCGAAGACGATCCACGTAACCCAGCTACCATTGCTGACAACGTTGGCGACAACGTAGGTGATGTAGCCGGTATGGGTGCCGACCTTTATGAATCATATTGTGGTTCAATATTGGCATCTGCTGCCCTTGGTGCTGCTGCTTTTATAGGTTCTGACGCTTCAATCCACATGAATGCAGTTCTTGCCCCAATGCTTATTGCAGCCGTAGGTATTGTCCTATCAATCCTGGGTATTTTCCTTGTAAGGACCAAAGAAGGTGCTACTCAAAAGCAACTTCTCAAATCCCTGGGTTTCGGTGTCAACACAAGTGCATTCCTTATAGCTGTTTTTTCTCTTGGAATCCTTTACTTCTTAGGAATCCCTAACTACCTTGGGATATGGGGCTCTATCGTGACTGGTCTTGTTGCCGGGATTATCATTGGGCAATCAACAGAATATTTCACTTCTGCATCTTATCGCCCGACACAAAAAATTGCTGAAAGTGCTAAAACCGGCCCTGCTACAGTAATCATTGCCGGTATAGGATTGGGCTTGTTCTCTGCTGCCATCCCATTAATCACTATTGTTGTTGGGATTTGCCTTGCTTATATGTTTGCATCAGGTGGTTTTAATTTCAATCTCGACAATTTGGGTGTAGGCCTTTATGGTATTGGCATTGCTGCTGTAGGGATGCTATCTACCTTAGGGATTACACTTGCTACAGATGCTTATGGCCCCATTGCCGATAACGCTGGTGGCAATGCTGAAATGAGTAAATTAGGACCTGAAGTACGTAAACGCACCGATGCCCTCGATTCATTAGGTAACACAACAGCTGCAACAGGCAAAGGCTTTGCCATTGGTTCTGCTGCTTTAACTGCCCTTGCCCTATTGGCTTCTTATATTGAAGAAGTAAAATCAGTAATTGTAAACGTAATGGGAGATCCAACCCGTATTATCAATGGCAAGGAAGGCCCTATTGAAGCCCAGTCAGCTTCATTTATTGATTATGTGAACCACTTCGACATCAATATTATGAATCCCAAAGTTATTGTTGGTTTATTTATTGGTGCAATGTCTGTTTTCCTGTTTAGCGGGATGACAATGAATGCAGTAGGCCGTGCAGCACAGAAGATGGTAGAGGAAGTCCGCCGCCAGTTCAGGTCAATAGTTGGTATTATGGAAGGCACAGCTGAACCTGATTATGCCCGTTGCGTAGAAATTTCTACCCGTGCAGCCCAGAAAGAAATGATGATGCCATCATTTATGGCGCTCCTGATTCCAATTATCATGGGTGTTGTTTTTGGCGTTCCCGGTGTGATGGGTTTATTACTTGGTACAATCACCACAGGTTTTGCACTTGCAATCTTTATGGCCAATGCCGGTGGTGCATGGGACAATGCTAAAAAATTTATTGAAGAAGGCAACTTTGGAGGTAAAGGCAGCGATGCCCATAAAGCAACAGTTATTGGTGATACTGTTGGTGATCCATTTAAGGATACATCAGGCCCAAGCCTTAACATCCTTATTAAACTTATGGTAATGGCATCAGTGGTAACTGTTGGTGTAGCTGTCAGCTATCACCTTCTTTAAGCACAAGCCTATAAACGTTATATCAAAAGAGGCATTGGTCAACCAATGCCTCTTTTTTATATTGTTTTCTTCCCGTTTAATATCTATATCAATTCTCCTGTTGGATATGGTTTTTTACCTCAGTCAAAAATGCCCTTAGCTCCTTTAAGGTTTGTAAAATCTCGATGTTCTTATCTATCTCAGCTTCGGGCAAGCGCAGCTTCTCTTTTGCACCCTGTAATGTAAAGCCCTTTTCCTTAACAAGGTGGTAAATAAGGTGAAATGTTTCAATATCCTTATGGGTGTATAGGCGGTTCCCTTTTTTGTTCTTACGGGGCTTTAAAAGCTCAAATTCCTTTTCCCAGAAACGGATCAAAGAAGCATTCACATCAAACATTTCGGCAACCTCTCCTATAGAGTAATAAAGTTTATCTTTATCCAGTTGGGGTTTAGGTAGCATTATTGTTGTTTTTTTTCAAAATTACAAAAAAATGAATGTTTCAATGTTCAAAATTAACAATAATATAACCAGCATATACTATAGCCAATCATTCAGCTTTTATTTCAATAGAGCCATGCTTATAAAACAAAAGAAACCCTTCATTGCAAGAAGGGTTTAAATGCTCCATGCAAGCCTTTTCAACAATAAAAAACAATACCTGATCCTAAGTTCAAAAAACAATAGGTTAAGCCCCCTGATTGTGGCTCAGAAAAGAACAAGCCCCTTAAAATTATTCGATATCCACAACAAATCACTGGAATTTTTAAAAAGGTATTGGTTATAAGTTTGAAAAAAAGTGGTTTTTTTATCGGATAAAAGCCAATTATTTGCCTTTGCCTGCCAATTCAAATAAAAAATCCCTTAGCTTTGCGGGTCAACAATATTTATCACTTAAAACCAAAACAATGACCGAAAAAGTTAGAACTTTATTAAGTGAATCAAAGACAGCCCGTTGGATAGCACTGCTTTTGATAGCTTCTACAATGTTTTTTGCTTATTTCTTTGTGGATGTAGCTGCACCTTTGCAAAGCCTTTTAGAGAAAGATCATGGCTGGTCGCCTGAAGTATTTGGGATGCTGGGAGGATCAGAATTCTTCCTGAATGTTTTTGCTTTCTTTTTGATCCTATCAGGTATTATCCTTGATAAAATGGGGATCCGTTTTACATTGATAACATCAGGTTTAGCAATGCTTATTGGTGGTGGCATCAAATATTTTGCATTAACAGAAGCATTTGCAGGCTCAGGGCTTGAAAACTTCCTGAATTCATTTATCACCTCAGTACCAGGCTCAGCAAAATTAGCCTTCTTTGGTTTTGCCATCTTTGGTGTTGGTGTTGAAATGGCAGGGATTACCGTTTCCAAGACCATTGTAAAATGGTTTAAGGGCAAAGAACTTGCTCTGGCAATGGGCCTTGAAATGGCTGTTGCACGTCTTGGTGTATTTGCAGTTTTTAGATTGTCACCAATCTTTGCAGAACAAGGAGGAGCATCAAATTCAATATTCTGGGGAGTAGCTTTCTTATGTGTCGGGTTCCTGACCTTTTTGATTTATACCTTTATGGACGTAAGGTTTGATAAAGAAAAAGGAGTAGATGTAAATGCCGAACCCGAAGAAGAATTCAAGCTTAAGGATATCGGTAAAATATTTACTAACCCGGGATTTATTGCAATCGCAAGCCTTTGTGTATTGTTCTATTCAGCAATTTTCCCATTCCAGAAATTTGCGACCGATATGCTCGCATCAAAACTTGATGTAGACCTTATTGAAGCATCAAAGATATTTTCCTATTTTCCTATTGGTGCAATGGTATTAACCCCCTTTATGGGATGGTTTTTGGATAAAAAAGGCTGGGGAGCTAAAATGATGCTCTATGGTGCAATCCTGCTTACAGTATCGCACCTTATTTTTGCTTTCGTCCCCAATGAGTCATTCGGGACTATTGGTGCATACGCAACAATTGTAATTTTAGGCACAGCATTTTCATTGGTACCTGCTTCCATGTGGCCATCTGTTCCAAAAATTATTGATGAACGCTTATTGGGAACCGCTTATGGTTCGATTTTCTGGGTGCAGAATGTTGGTTTAATGATTGTTCCAATCCTTATCGGGGCGGCACTTAGTGCTTCGAATCCGGGAGTATCTGAGCAAATAGCCCAGGGATTAGATGTTAAATACAATTACCAGGTCCCTGAAATCATTTTTGCCTGCTTTGGAGTTGCAGCAATAATCCTGGCATGGTTCTTAAGGCGTGTTGATAAAAAACATGGATATGGCCTTGACATACCAAATAAAAAATAAAGCATAACAGCAAAAAAATAGCGGGGCGACCCGCTATTTTTTTGCTGTTATGCTTATGGTTCAAAAAGAACCAGAAGGATTAGTTTCGGTCAAGGTTCTTATTTGCGATATAAAAGAGGGAAAAGAACAAGGCCAGAAAGAATATCAAAGAGCTTATTCCAATTGTCAAAGGCATTGATTTTCCGAAAACAACAATAAAAAAAGCTGCAATATTTGATAACAGTGAAAGCGTCAGAAATAAAACAGCTACCTTACGATCGCTTAAACCAATATAATTAAGATGATGGGTCGTGTGGTCACGCCCACCAACAAAAGGGGAAGATCCTTTACGTATCCTCTTTATAGAAACAGTTGTAGTATCAATGATTGGAAGTGCAAAAGCCATCACAACGGAGAGCAAACGAAGGGAACTGCTTTGAATGCCTGTGGCCTCTGAGGGATGGTTCCAGTAAAAGATGATTCCCAAAACAGCCAGTAATACCCCTAAGAACTGGCTTCCGGTATCACCCATATACATTCTGGAAGGGTTCCAGTTATAAACTAAAAACCCCAATATGGAAGCTATTCCCCCAATAATGATAACAGTCATCAATAATGGGTCGGAAACACCAAATATAAACTGGGCCAACACACCCAGAAATATGGACAGAGAAACAACAGAAGTTATCCCATCCATATTGTCCAGCATATTAACGGAATTCATAATCCCCACAACCCAAAAGATTGTAAGAAGATAATCGGGCAACCAATGTCCGAAAAACTGTATTGAAGTCCCGCTAACAATAAGTATTGCCCCACATAAGACCTGAGTAAGGAATTTGAGTAAAGGTTTTGTATTGTAGGCGTCATCAAAGAGACCCAAAAGGAATCCCAGGGTAACAGAAATGACTATACCAATGAATTTAATATTGAAGAAAAACTGATTTTCACCAAGGCTAAAATTGGTAGCAATAACTGCCAGTAGAAAAACAATAAAAAAAGAAATGCCTCCCAAAGCAGGTTTTGAAGTGCTGCTCCACCTGATAATAGGTTCAGTAGCATTCCTAACACCGAGGTTTCGTGAGAACTTCAATAATATGGCATTAACAACCAGGGAAAAAACCAATGCACAAACAAAAAAAATGATGTAAAAAAGTAAAAACCTATTATCCATACAAAATCAAAATTAAAAAGGGGAGACAAAATCATTAAAACCAGGGGCACTATCATCCTTAGGACTAGTCAATGGGTTTTCGATGCCCCATTTGATATGAAGCATGGGGTCGTTCCAATGGATAGAACGCTCAAATTCCTTATTGTAAAAACCAGTGCATTTGTATAAGAAGATGCTATCGTCCTCAAGGGTTAAAAATCCATGAGCAAAGCCGGGAGGGATCCACAACATATTCTTTTCAGTGGCAGATAGCTCAATACCAAAATATCTTCCGAATGTAGGTTGTGCTTTACGCAAATCAACAACCACATCAAGCACCCTTCCCGTTACAACCCTAACCAGCTTTCCCTGTTCAAAGGGAGGCACCTGAAAATGCATGCCCCTCAGAGTCCCTTTTGAAGAGCAACTTTGATTGTCCTGAACAAAATCAGCATGAATACCATATTCCTGAAAAACCTTACTATTCCAGGGCTCAAAAAAATAACCCCTTGGGTCGGGAAACACTTTTGGTTTGATAATCATTAACCCTTCAAATGGGGTATTAACAATTTCCATGGATCCTAATTTCTTTTTCTTATTAACTTCTTAAACCAGGGCTTGTTTGTATCCTTAACCAACAATTCTTCATAATAGCCATATCCATAGCCATAACCGCCATAGTATCCGTAAGCATAGCCTTTATCGTAGCCATAGCTTGAGTATTCACGATCAACAGCATTAAGGACGATTGACATATTGTGTAAATTGCTATCCTCGATAAGACGGTTCACATTCTGAATGAACACCCTTTTCGAATAATTGGCTTTAAACACATAAATAGGGTAATCAGCCATCAGGATGCTCTTCATCCCATCGGTAACAATACCTACAGGAGGATTGTCCACGATTACGAAGTCATAATTGTTTTTCAGATAGGCAATCATTTCATCCATGTTTGGCTTAAGGATAAGCTCAGATGGATTTGGGGGAACAGGGCCTGCAGTTATAAAATCCAGGTTCCTGACCCTTGAAGACTGGATGCAGGATTCAACATTATCAATACCGGAAAGGATGGTACTAACACCTTTTTGGTTCTCGACATTAAAACCAAGATGGATTTTTGGTTTTCGCATGTCAAGGTCAATAACAATCACTTTTTTATCACTAAAAGCGAGGATCCCGGCAAGGTTCATTGCAAAGAAAGTCTTTCCCTCACCGGAAATTGTAGAAGTTACAGCAACAATCTTACTTCCAGGGTCATTGTTTATAAACTGAAGGTTAGTTCTGATAGACCTAAGCGCCTCAGCAATCAATGACTTGGGTTTTTTAACAACAAGAAGTTTATTGGGCGGTATTTCGCTCTTATATTTAGGGATAACACCCAAAATGGGAGCTGAAGTATATTTTAATACATCATGCAGTGAAGGAATCTCATTATAAAACAAATACTTAAGCAGGATTATCCCAATGCCAAGGAACAGGGCAGCAAGCAAACTGCTTGTATAAACATTGCGGGCAATAGGGGATATTGGCTTTGAAGGAGTCCTGCTCCTTTCAAGTATGGCATTCTGACTAACATATCCAGCCTTTGCAATTGAATATTCTGCTTTTTTTTCAACCAATTGGTTGTAAAACCTTTCATTTATCGAATAAATCCTTTGAAGGCGTGTAAACTCAATCATGTTATACCTACCGCTCCGACTTCCTACAACAACTTCATAATCTTCAATCTTATTGTTAAGGTCAACAATCCTTGATTGAATATTGGTTTTCAAAGTGCCAATGCTTTCAATAAGAAGCTTTTTCTGAATTTCAATTTGATAATTAAGAGATTCAATTTGACTACTGTTGGGGGTTACTTCATATAAAAGCTTTTCACGTTGGAGCAACTGATCCTGAAGTGTAGTCAACAATCCGGAGATATGACCCTGAAATTCACTACCCGCAAGAATTGCAATGAGTTTATAAATATCAATGTCTTTTTCATTCCTGAGGTTCTTTTCTATCTCACCAAAAATCCTTGATTCAAGCTCCATATCAATAATCTGGCTTTCCAGATCATTAATCCTTCCCTGTATGGTAGGCAGCGGGGTGATTGCAGTCTCATCAATATTGTAGGTCCTTTTAAAAGCATCAAGTTCGATTTCCGATTCGCTTAGCTTACTAAATACCATATCCAGTTGCTTGTCAATAAAGTCAAGAATATTATTGGCACTCTCAGCCTTCTTTTCAAGGTCATAAACATTAAACTCTTCAGCAATCGTATTTACAATATCAGATGCCTTCTGTGCATTCTTGTCCACATAGCTTATCTGAATGGTTTTGGCAGCTGCATTCATCACACTTACCTTAAGGCCAGGGGCATAAGCTGCAACAAGGTTTTCGGGATTATTAACAACAATAAAATAGGAGTTCTTGCTAATTGTGGATTGTTGTTCAACAATCGCATTATAGTTTCCAATTTCAAGCTTTAATTCAATTTCAGGAAGTTGGACTACCTGGTTAACGAGGTATTCCTGTTTATTGGGCTTCATGCCTGGAATCGTATATGAGAGCGAATACTTCTCAGCGTTAATAAAATCCAGGTAAATGGGAATCCCAAATATTGCAGGGTTTTTTACTTTATACTCTATTCTAAAAGGTGCATTTCGAAAAATCTCAGAATTAAGAAACCTTCCCTTTGAATAATAGGACATATCAAGTGGCAGGCGGGAAAAAGACCTTTGAAGGAATACTGAGGAGCGCAACAATTCAATCTGTTTGGCAATATCATCATCATAAATGGTAGCAGTAGGCAAAATCCTGTTGGCCTGATTCTCGCTGCTAAGCTGAATAATTGCAGAAGTCTGATATACCGGAGGCGTGTATCTGAGATATAAAAAAGCACCACAGAATGCGACTATTATAAAAACAATCGGATATAAAATATTATGACGTGCAATGTATAGAAATAGCTTTACATCTAATTCGTCATTGATATTGGATATTTTTTTTGTAGTGGTGCTCATGCGCCTATTTAAAAAGGTTGTAAATTAATAATGCAGTGGTAAGCAAGGTCAGGTATGGAGATATGTTTTCCAAAATACGCTGGGGAATTTTTTCCCTTGGCTCCACATAAATAATATCATTTGCCTGAAGCACAAGGTTTGCATTTTTTACCCCTTCGATAGTTGAAAGGTCAATAAGGTAAACTTTTGGATCTTTCAAGTCACCCCTGATAAGCTTAACCCTATGGGCTTTGCCATCATTGATGCCCCCTGCAAGGGCAAGGGCTTCAAAAAGTGTTGTATTGGAGTTCTCTAAATAAACAACAGTTGAGGTGCCTCCCTGTCCTCCCGGGAAGATGATTACCCTGTTGTTTATCACTACTAACTGAACAAAAGGCTTATTATAAAATGCCATATATTTTTCTTCAAGCATCTTTTCTGCCTCTTTTATCGTAAGGCCACTGATTGGAATCCTGCCCAAAACAGGGAGTTTTACCAATCCATCGTGCTCAACATTATAATAATATTCCTGACCTCTTTGCATTTGATTTTGAGGTTCAATGGGATCAATTATTTTCTCCCCTTCGTTGGTAAACAACCTGAACTGTAACTTGTCATTTGGTGCTATACGGTACTCATGAACAGAAAAATCCTCTTCTGTGAATTTCTCATATTGATAATCGCATGGTGTCCTGAGCATTTGCCCTGGATTCAATAGCTTACAAGAGCCAAGAAAAAGCAATGAAGCAATAATTATGAAAATTCTTTTCACTATACGCTGTTTTATTTCACCTTTGTGGATTGTTGTCCAAAGATACCAAACAATACTTACAAATAGAAAAAAGGCTTTAATTCAGATTGTTTGGGGGCAATCAATGGATTAAAATCCTTTATTGAGGCAAAGGTAATAAAAAACACCGTTGAATGAATAAAAATCCATATTAACCAGCGTTAGAATAAGATTTTTGAAGTAATTGGCGGTAAAGCAGCCTGAAATCATTTACCAGTCGCTCATAATGAAATTTCTCCTTAACAAAATCCCATCCTTCTTTAGAAAAGTTTTCTCTCATTTCAGGGTTCTCTGTTAATGCCAGGAGGCCTTTTGAAAATGTTTCAACATCATACCTGTCAGCCAGTATTGCAGTCCTGTCAGGAATAACAACATTCTCAATACCCCCTACCCTTGTACTTACGATAGGTTTCCCTGCTGCCTGGGCTTCAATAAGGCTTACCGGAGTGCCTTCATTTAATGATGTCAGGGCAATAATATCCATTCCGGCATTTACAAAATCCATTTCCTTGACCCATGAAGTGAACGTGAGCCGGGCATCAGGATTGTAATTATTTCCATTGCTATAACAAATACCCAATGAACTTGCATATTCCTTTACCTGTTCCATTGACTCGCCATCACCAACAACAAATGCCCTTACCTTTTGGGTAGAATGCTCTGTTACATATTTGAACGCATTCAGGAACATATTGTGGTTCTTTATGGGAACCAACCTTCCAACAATTCCTATTGCTATTTCATCATCAGCCAATTGGTATTTTTCCCTAAACAGTTTTCGCTTCAAATCCATATCTTCCCTGAAACGGCTCAGGTCAAAACCCAGGGGCACTACATGGACTTTCTCGGGTGAGCATATTTTATACCTGCTTGTAAGGTCTGCCTTTTGGTTCTCGCTGATGGCTATTATTGCATCTGTCCGTGCAGCAAGAAACCTTTCAATATTTTTATATACCCCTGAAGTAAGGTTTGAAAAATATGCATCAAAGACATGCCCATGGAAAGTATGGACAATTACCGGGACATCCATTGCCAGGGCAGCCTGACGGCCTAAAGCACCTGCCTTTGAAGCATGGGTATGGATAATATCAGGTTTGAAATCCCGGATTATATTCTTGATCCGCTTTAATGCCATCAAATCATTAAAAGGGGATAATTCGCGACGCATTTCAGGTATGATGAGGGGAGAAATCCCTAAATCCTTTACAATGTATTCAGAGTTCTTCTCAGTATTTTCATTAGGCCCCCCAATTAAAAGGGTTTCAAATTCGGGTTCAAGATAACGGGTAAGATAGGCCGCATTATAGGTTGGGCCACCAAGATTAAATCTGTTTAGGATTCTTAAAATTCTGGGCATTAATAATAAAGATTGCAATTTTTTTGCAAAAGTAGAAAAATAATACAAACTAAACTAGGTATTTTACCTATTTAACCATGATACTTAATCCACCAGTTTTGAAAACTGATTAAAGCCCAAACTTTTGCAACTGAATCCCCGGGATTTGAAGATTGTACTTTTTTTAATAACTGTTGAATATATATGGGATTAAAAAGATTCTGAGATTCAACAAATGAAGGATTTAACCAATGGTTTTCAATTTTATCCTTCAAATCACCCCTGAACCACTTTAATAATGGCACTTCAAAACCATGTTTCCTTCGATTTAATATTTCATCGGGCAATAGTGTTTTAAAGCTGTCTTTCAGTATCTTTTTTTGTTGATAATTATCTATTTTCCAATCAAGAGGAATTGAAAAAGCCAGTTCCACAACTTTGTGGTCAAGAAAAGGGTTCCTTACTTCCAGCGCATTGGCCATAGACATCCTATCCACCTTTACCAACATATCGTCAGGTAAAACCATATTCATATCTGCGCTTAAACTTGCTTCAAGCGATGACATCCTGTCAAAATAACCAAATACATTAGTTAGCCCGGATATATAATCAGAAACTATTCCTGTGTCTTTATATTTTAATAATTGTGAAACTTCATTAGCAGAAGAAATGGAACATAAACTCCAATACCTGTCAGCCGGACTTTGTTTCATTGCATTAGCAAAGCGGTTTAGTTGCCTGAACCTGTTCGATAAAGGATTATTCCTCGACTGGGGTAAAACACCCCATAACGGGCTACCAAGAGACACAAGCTTTTCCAATAAACCCTGATGCATCATCCGATATTCAGCCCTGTGTTTATTATAACCTCCAAACATCTCATCAGCACCATCACCCGACAAGGCTACAGTAACCTCTTTCCGGGTATATTTGCTTAGAATAAAAACTGCCAGCGCCGATGAATCAGCATAAGGTTCGTCAATACAATCAAGCATATCAAAAAGGCAATCAAACATATCGTCTGTTGAAAGCTCAAATGCTGTATGATCTGTTTTATATTTATCAGCTATGATTTTTGCATACCGGGTTTCATCAAACATAGGTTCATCCTTAAAGCCAATGCTAAATGTCTTAAGATGATCCGTGTGCTTTGATGCAAGTGCTGTTATAATTGAGGAATCTATACCTCCGCTTAAAAAAGCCCCTAAAGGCACATCAGAAATCATTCTAAGCTCAACAGCTTCATTAAGGGCTTTTTCCAATTGCTTACATGCATCCTGATAATTAAGTGGTTTATTGTTTTGTAAATGAATGTCAGCTAAGGTATAATAGCTTGCACATTCTTTTCCCTTTGATGATACCTTCATCCAGGTACCAGGTTCCATCCTTTTCACTCCTTTGTAAATGCTATCACTTCCCGGGATATAATTAAGGCTGAAATACCGGTATAAGGCAACTGGATTGATTTCGCGGGGAATGCCTGCTGCTATTAATGCTTTCATTTCTGAGGCAAAAATCAATACATCCTCATTGAGATAATAATATAGTGGCTTTACACCAAACCGGTCACGGGCAATAAAAATCGAATCCTCCTGTTTATCAAAAATTGCAAATGAAAAGAACCCCCTTAACCGGTTTAATACTTCTTTGCCAAATTGAATAAAAGCATATAGCAAAACCTCAGTATCGCTATCCGAACGGAAAGAATAACCAAGACCAAGCAATTCGTTTCGGATTTCCTTAAAATTAAAAATCTCTCCATTCAGCACCATGTGATACCTCCCTGAACTATCAACAAAGGGTTGGTTCCCTGCCTCAGAAGTATCAATAATGCTAAGGCGGCAATGGCCTAAAGCAGCTTTACCCAACAGAACTGTTGAATGAAAATCTGGCCCACGATGGATTAAACAATCATTTGCAGGCTGAATTTTATCCAACCAATGCGTTCCATTATCATTTATAGCAAATATCCCACTCAGGCCACACATAGAATGATATAAAAAGGCCCTGTTTGTTTACAACCATTAACTTCCGGCTTGCAAGCAGATGATATAAGGAAGGTTTTTAATGGCCGGTTTGGTAAGCAAAACAGGGCTTAAGTTTATAAATGGATTACTTCGTCATAAGCTGCTGCTACAGCTTCCATTATCGCTTCAGACATTGTTGGATGAGGGTGGATGGATTTTATCAACTCCATACCAGTGGTTTCGAGTTTACGGGCTACCACTGCCTCTGCAATCATCTCAGTGACATTCATCCCTATCATGTGTACACCAAGCAATTCGCCATATTTAGCATCAAAAATGACCTTTACAAAGCCATCCTTACTACCTGATGCAGATGCTTTGCCTGATGCAGTAAAGGGGAATTTCCCTATCTTTAGTTCATGTCCGGCTTCAATTGCTTTTTTCTCTGTTAACCCTACAGATGCAATCTCAGGGCTGCAATAAGTACAACCGGGGATATTGTTGTAATCAATAGGCTCAGGGTTATGGCCTGCTATTTTTTCAACGCAGGTAATCCCTTCGGCAGAAGCCACGTGGGCAAGTGCAGGGCCGGGAACAACATCTCCAATGGCATAATATCCCTCAATATTGGTCCTGTAATATTCATCAACTTTTATCCTGCCTTTTTCAATTAAAATACCTGTTTCTTCAAGCCCTATATTTTCAATATTAGGTGAAATCCCAACAGCCGACAGCACGATATCTGCCTCAAGTATCTCATCTCCTTTTTTGGTCTTAATGCTTACTTTACACTTCTCACCTGAGGTATCTACATGCTCAACACTTGACTGGGTCATAATTTTCATGCCCATCTTTTTGAAGGAACGTTCCAATTGTTTTGAAACATCCTCATCTTCTATCGGAACAAGATTTGGTAAAAACTCTACAAGTGTAACTTTTGTCCCTATTGTTTGATAAAAATAAGCAAACTCAGTACCTATTGCCCCTGAACCAACAACGACCATTGATTCTGGTTGTTTCTCCAATGTCATTGCCTGCCTGTAACCAATGATTTTCTTTCCATCAATAGGGAGGCTGGGAAGGGTGCGTGCCCTTGCACCTGTTGCAATTATTATATGGTTTGCACTGTATTCGGTTACGTTGCCTTCAGCATCTTTTACTGAAACAACTTTCCCAGGCTTAACAACCCCAAAACCATTGATGTGGTCTATCTTGTTCTTTTTGAACAGAAACTGAACACCCTTGCTCATTCCATCTGCTACTCCACGCGAACGTTTTACCATCGATGGAAGGTCTGCAACAAAACCTCCTTCAGATATAACACCATAATCCGCTGCGTGTTTCATATAATCATACACCTGTGCGCTTTTTAGCAATGCTTTGGTTGGGATACATCCCCAGTTAAGGCAGATGCCTCCTAGCTCAGCATGCTCAACAACACCAACTTTCATCCCAAGTTGTGATGCCCTTATTGCTGCCACATAGCCTCCCGGGCCTCCTCCTATAACAATCAAATCGTAATTCATATTGAATCTATGTTTGTTTTTTTTGTTTGATTTCGGTTGACTTTAATAGATTTAAAAATCAAATTATCTTCAACCAGGTTTTTATGGAACTGCGAAGTTACAAAATTATCAATTTATGGCTTTGGCTTTCCATAACTTATTATTCCGAATCTTTTGTAAACGCTTAATAAACAAAACAATGTAACTATTGTTCAGTTTCGTTTTGTATTCTGATAACAATACCAAAAAAGCATAGTCTAAAAATAATACTTCAAAGTAAATTATTATCATTGAGCGGAGCATGGGAGTCAATCCATAAATCCATAGAAATTCAGACTATAACAAATAGTGCCCTTTTTTTAAAAAATAGAGCGCAATAAATCTGTTTTAAAACATGTTTATTGCGCTTTGAATTTGCATAAAATGACATACTATGCTATTTCCTGTTCCATCGGATGAACAAGGATTTCATCAATTAAAACATGGGCTGGCATTGAAACTGCAAACATAACTGTTTGGGCAATATCCGAAGGTTTAAGCCATCCTTTCTTCTCGGGAGCTCCTTGCTGAGTGTCTCCAAAAAAAGTATCTGTAAGTCCGGGCATAATAGTTGTGACTTTAATACCAAAAGGACGGACTTCTTTTCTCAGGGCAGATGCAAAGGCATCCTGGGCATGTTTGCTGGCACAATAGAGTGCGCCCCCTGCGAAAACACGTTTTGCCACATCAGAGGTTATCATTACAATATGACCCGAAGCCTGCTTTTTCATCAAAGGCAAAGCCATCTGACTGACTAAAAAGGAACCTTTCACATTGGTATCAAACATCCTGTCATATTCAGATTCCGTATAGCTGCCTGTTGGTCTAAAATATCCAAGCCCTGCATTGTTAACAACTACATCAATCGTTTCACAAACATCCGAAATCTCTTTAAAAAGC
>CAYLYP010000004.1:0-100506 GCA_964387795.1 uncultured Bacteroidales bacterium | reverse complement strand
GTTGCTTTTATCCTTGTACCTGCAAACCAGGCTGGCATCAGGAATGAGGTAGCCAAACGAATTCAAAAACCAGATTTCAGTAAACCGCTTACAGGCGAATACCTTACCCACATCCTTGTTGATGACATCTATGACCCAAGCCTTAAACGTATCAGGGAAAATAACTTAAACAACAGTAAAAATGATAAGGTAAAGATCATCTTTATACCTGCATACCTTAATGGAAGTGATGGTGCAATAAACCTTAACTATTATGATACACTGATAGGTTTTGACCTGACTGTATTCCCATCATATTACGAACCTTGGGGATACACCCCTCTTGAAAGCCTTTCTTTTTATGTCCCTACAATAACTACTTCTTTAGCCGGCTTTGGCATCTGGGTTCAGGATCTTTTCGAAAATACTGCACCAGTTGTTGATGTAATTGAAAGAAATGACGAAAATGAAAAGACTGTTTCAGCACAAATAGCCAACACGCTCTTTCATTTTCTAAAAGAGCAGAAAATACTTCCTCATAAAAGCCTTGAAGCTTGCGATGATTTATCTTTAGAGGAGCTTAAAACCAAATTCCATAAAGACACAAAAATCACAATTAACCAAAAAGCTTTTTTAATTACAAGGACAGTACTTTGGAAAAATCTCATCAGAAACTATTTTGTATCATTTAATATTGCCCTTGAAAAAGCACAGACTCGAGAGCATTTATTTCGTGACAAAAAACAACCCCTTAAAATTGATGAGTATGCAAAAGCAAAAACAGAAAAGCCAAAGTGGAAAAAGCTCCTTGTTGAAGTAAATATTCCAGAAAAGCTTTCCGGCCTTCATAAGCTAAGCAGAAACCTTTGGTGGTGCTGGAACTATGAAGCTACTGAACTGTTTGAAATGATTGACCCTCTGCTTTGGGAAAAATCTGAAAAAAATCCGATACGTCTTCTTGAAAATATCACCTTTGAGCAATATAAAGAATTAGAGAAAGACCTGGTATTTATTGAGAAATACCAAAAGGTGATGAATAGCTTTAATAAATATATGTCATTTACCGACCATAAAGAAGGTCAGCAAATTGCATATTTCTCAATGGAATATGGGCTTCATGAGTCAATAAAAATATATTCAGGAGGCTTGGGGGTATTAGCCGGTGATTATTTAAAGCAGGCCAGCGATGACAATGTAAATATGATTGGGATTGGCTTGTTATACAGGTATGGCTATTTCACCCAAAACCTATCAATCAGTGGTGACCAGCTGGCTACATACAATCCTCATAACTTCACTTATATGTCGGCCCAACCCGTCAGGGATGCCAAGGGGGATTGGTTAAAGATAAGTATTGCTTATCCCGGTCGGACACTTCATGCAAAGATCTGGCGTATTGATGTTGGGCGAATCCCATTATATTTGCTTGACACAGACATCCCTGAGAATGCAAGCATAGATAAATTTATCACTCACCAATTATATGGGGGAGATTGGGAAAACAGATTTAAACAGGAGTTTTTGTTAGGTATCGGAGGCATAAGAGTATTGGATGCCCTGGGCTTAAATCCCCAGGTTTTCCATCTTAATGAAGGTCATGCTGCTTTTGCCGGCCTTGAAAGGCTTAGGAAATTCATTCAGGACGATAAGCTATCATTTTTTGAAGCATTAGAAGTAGTAAGGGCAACAAGTCTCTTTACTACACATACCCCAGTTCCTGCCGGGCATGATCATTTTAGTGAAGATATGCTTCGAAGCTATATGCCCCACTATGCTGACCGCCTGACCATTTCATGGGAAACCTTTATGAACCTTGGCAAGATGCATGAAGACAATCCGAATGAGAACTTCTCCATGAGCGTATTAGCCACTAAATTAGCTGCCGAAGTAAATGGTGTCAGCCGTATACATGGCAGGGTCTCCCAGGATATGTTCAAAGACCTGTATCCAGGATACTTCCCACATGAAAACCATATCGGTTATGTAACAAACGGCGTTCATTATCAAACCTGGACATCAAAAGTTTGGCAACAGTTTTATAAGCAAACTTTTGGTGAAAACTTTGTGGCAGATTGTGCCAACCCAAAATTGTGGGAAAAGATTTATCATGTTAAAGATGAGACAATCTGGCAAATCAGGCAAAGCCAAAGAAAAGCGCTTATCTCATATATCAAGCAGCGTCTTTTGTCTAATATGACCCGTCGACAGGAGACACCCAACAAGATATTCAAGACTATTGAAGCTCTTGATGAAAATGCACTCACAATAGGCTTTGCCCGTCGTTTTGCAACCTATAAGCGTGCACACCTTCTCTTTAATGACTTGGAAAGATTATCAAGCATTGTCAATAAGGAAAATATGCCTGTTCAGTTTATCTTTGCCGGGAAAGCACATCCTGCCGATAAAGCTGGCCAGGATCTTATCAAAAACATCGTTGATATATCAAAACGCAAAGAGTTCAATGGCAGGGTAATCTTCCTGGAAGATTATGATATGGAACTGGGACGGATGCTTACCCAATGCGTTGATATCTGGCTAAATACCCCTACCCGTCCACTTGAAGCCTCAGGAACCAGCGGGCAAAAAGCAGTCCTGAATGGTGTAATGAACTTCAGTGTCCTTGATGGCTGGTGGGCTGAAGGATACATACCGGAAGCAGGCTGGGCATTGAAAGAAGAAAAGACTTTCGACAACCAGTTGTTCCAGGATGAATTAGATGCAGAAACCATTTATTCAACTTTTGAAAATGAGATTATCCCACTGTTCTATAACCGGAACAAGGACGGAGTACCAGTTGAATGGGTCAAGTATGTCAAAAAATGTATCGCCGGGATAGCTCCACATTTCACAAATAAAAGGATGCTCGATGATTATATCAGGCAATACTATACAAAAATCATTGATCGTTTCAACTCATTCACTCAGGACAATTATGCTGAGGCCCGCGAATATGCTGAATGGAAATCAAGGGTTATCAGAGGCTGGGATAGTATTGAAATCGTTAAGAAAGACGTTATCAATACAGCAGATGAATCCCTGTTATTAGGACAGGTTTTTAAAGCTGAAATATCCATTGACCTTAATGAGTTGGCAAATTCTGATTTTGGCATTGAAGTGGTGTTTATGGAACAAACCTTTGACAATTCTAACGAGATTGCTTCTATCTACCAAATGAACTTTGTTAAAGCTGAGGATAAAATAGTAACCTACGATTGTGAAATCCCTGTTCGTAAGGCAGGTATATTTAATTATGCATTCAGGATGTTCCCAAAACATCCGAAGATGCCTAATCGACAGGATTTTAGCCTGATTAAATGGTTATAAAAATTAACTTAAAAAACAGCCTGCCTCCTTTGACCGAAGCAGGCTGTTTTTATTTTTGCTTTAATACATTGCCTTTTATTTGTCATATTTGATTAATTTTGTCCGTCAAACACAAAAAAAAGATACAATGAAATTACTTGAAGGAAAAACAGCAATTATTACCGGTGCAGCACGAGGTATTGGAAAAGCCATTGCTATCCGTTTTGCCCAGGAAGGCTGTAATATTGCCTTTACCGACCTGGTAATTAATGAGGCTGCCCAGAATACTGAAAAAGAAATTGCAGCCTTTGGTGTAAAGGTAAAAGCTTATGCATCAAACGCAGCAAACCATGAAGATACCTTCAGGGTAGTTGACGAAATCGCAAAAGATTTTGGACGAATAGATATCCTTGTAAACAACGCCGGAATCACAAAAGATGGTGCATTAAAAAGAATGACTGAAGAGCAATGGGATGCTGTTATTTCAGTAAACTTAAAATCTGTTTTCAATTTTACAAAAGCAGTACAGCCCATCATGTGGAAACAGGCTTCCGGTAGTGTGATCAATATGAGTTCAGTTGTTGGAGTTTCAGGAAATGCCAATCAGTGTAATTATTCAGCTTCAAAAGCCGGAATCATTGGGTTTACCAAATCAGCTGCCAAAGAAATGGGTGCCCGTGGTATCCGCCATAATGCCATCGCTCCAGGCTTCATCATTACTGAGATGACCGGGGTATTACCAGAAGAGGTAAAAAAATCATGGGAAGCACAAATACCATTACGCCGTGGAGGCACACCTGAAGATGTAGCAAATACTTGTGTTTATCTGGCTTCAGATTTATCTTCTTATGTTACAGGTCAGGTTATCCATGTATGTGGCGGGATGAATGTGTAATCTTCTTATCAAAAATATCTAAGCTGTATATCGAATTATGCAGTTTTTAGGATTCAAAAAAAGCAGCCTTTCGGCTGCTTTTTTCACAACTAAAACCAGAAAATCACAAGCAAAAATCAATATTTTAATAAGTCCAAAGCTGCCTGATAGATCTTTTCAGCATCAGGTAAGATTGCACGCTCTAATATCCTGTTAAACCCTACGGGGGTAAATGTAGCCCCAAGCCTTTTGACCGGGGCATCAAGATATTGAAATGCCTTATCAGATATCAGGGCAGATAATTCCCCGCCAAATCCTGCAAATACTTTATCTTCATGTACTACCAAAGCTCGCCCTGTCTTTTTTACAGAGTTTAATATTCCTTCCTCATCCAATGGCAATAAGGAACGAATATCAATAACTTCTACTTCTTTTCCTGTGTCTTTTTTTATTCTGTCAGAAACTTCAATACTCATCGGAGTGGTATTCCCATAAGTTATTATAGTCAGATCTGAACCTGCTCTTCTTACCCTGGCCTTACCAAAAGGCACTTCAAAATCCTCAGGGACAACTGCCTCTGCATCTTTGGAATTATACAAAGCCTTGGGTTCTAAAAAAATAGTTGGTCCTTTTGAACGTATTGAAGTACGGAGCAAACCTGCTGCATCATCGGCTGAAGATGGATAGACAACCCTTAATCCAGGGAATGTAGTAAGGGCTGCTTCAATTGTCTGGCTGTGATATAACCCGCCCCCAATGTAACCACCAGATGCCAGGCGAACCGTAACATTAGGGCTGAAAGCACCATTGCTCCGCCAATAGTCATGCGAAAGTTCTACCAATTGCTCCATTGCAGGCCAAAAATAATCCGCAAATTCAGCCCCTTCAACAACAATGCGTATTTTCTCATTAAAACGGCTCATCCCATTGGCAGTCCCTACAATGAAATCCTCAGCTATTGGTGCATTAAAGACCCTTAGCTTCCCAAATTCCTTTTGCATTCCCTTGCTCACATTAAAGATCCCGCCTTTTTCCTTGTTTGCAATATCCTGCCCCCAAAGAAATGTATCAGGATTATGCCTGAACTCGGATTTCAATGTTTCGTTTATAGCCTGAATAAGCTTCACTGGCGAACCATCTTCCTTATGAAGACCATCTGGATACTTATTGCTTTTATAAGGCTCAGGACTCACGAAATTAAATATAGAGGCAGGATCAGGATCAGGAGCAGCCATCGCTTTTTTATGGGCAACTGATATTTCTGATTTCACCCTTTCTTCAATCTCCACCAAATCATTATCTGAAACACGACCTGACTCAAGAATAAGCTTTCGGTATTTGTCCAAAGGATCATGAGCCTTTACACAATGTAGCTCCCTCTCATCACGGTATAGTTCATGTCGGTCTGAATTGGAGTGTGGTCCAATACGAACACAACTTGCATGAACAATGACAGGTTCCATGTTCTCCATTGCATGTAGTTTGGCCTCATAAACAGCATTTAAACTATCAAACACATCTTTCCCATCACAATGAATAAGCCTGATATTTTTAAATCCAGCAAAATTATCAGCCACCTTACGGTTCGCAGTCTGGTCTTTCTTTGGAACAGAAATGCCATATCCATTGTCCTGAAAAACAAAAACAACAGGTAATTTCTCATTGCTTGCCCCGTTTATTGCTTCATAAACATAGCCTTCCGAAACAGATGACTCTCCCTGTGAGCTTATAGCTACACCCCTATGATTGTAAGTCTTCATTGCCCTTCCCACACCCACTGCATGCAATGTATGATTTCCTGTGGCTGAAGAAACATTGTGAATATTCCATTGAGGCTTTGCAAAATGATTGGACATATGCCTTCCTCCGCTTGCCAGGTCTGTTGCCTTACTAATACCGTTCAGGATAATCTCTTCAGCAGTCAATCCTGCTGATAAGGCTGTTAACATATCCCTGTAATAGGGGAACAAATGGTCTGTTTCCTTGTCAAATATCTGTCCAATAGCCAACTGTATCCCATCATGTCCGGCATAAGGTGCATGATAAGACCATCCTAATGCTTGTTTTAAATAATTTGGAGCTTTCTCATCAAGTTTACGTCCTAACAACAAAAGATAATAGTATTTTAATAGTTTATCCTTCGATGTCTCTTCAAGCGTAAACCTCTTTCTATGAGATTGCTGTATTTCAATTTCTTCACAATTGCTCTTAATCATAGATTTACATTTATAATCCTTTGTTATTAATACTCATTCTAAATAACAAATCTAAAAGCAACATTGTTTAATGTAAATAAAAAAAAAGCCTTTGTTTAAATAAACAAAGGCTCATTATTACATTGGCAAAAAACTATATTGAATCACGAAGGATTTTTAATTTTTCCTCCAGCATCTCAATTTCTTTTCTTGCCTTTTCTATTTTTTGTTCAAATTCAGCTTTCAGTATATCTGCTTTCTTTGACGATGCAAAGAAACCAATATTGTTCTCCCACAGTTTGATATCATTCTGTAAGCCTTGAATTTTGCTCTGGATAAAGCTTCTTTCTTTGTATATTATATTGTCAGCATTAGGAGATCCTTTAATGTTATCAAGTTTATTCTTGTAATTAACATTTGCTCTTTCCTTATTACTGATTTTTATTCTATCAAACTTCTCATTAATAAGCTTCCTGAATTCATTTTGAACTTTGTCCTTTTCCTTAATAGGAACGTGGCCTATTTCCATCCACTCACGCTGAAATCCTTTCAGGATTTCAAGAGTTTCATTGTTGTTTTCGGTAAATTCAAAAGCTTTCACCTTCTCAATCAATTCCAGCTTGCTCTTGAGATTTTCATCCTGCTTTTCTCCAATATTTGAGAAATAATCAGACTTACGATTAAAAAACTCATCACATGCTGCCCTGAACCTTTTCCATACTTTTTCAGAAAACTTATTAGGAACCGGCCCAATCTTCTTCCATTCTTTTTGTAACCTTATCAGTTCATCAGTACTTGATTTCCAATCAGTGCTATCCTTTAATGCTTCAGCCTGGACACAAAGATCAAGTTTGATATTATAGTTTTCGAGCTGTTCATCCTTAAGTTTCTTAAAATACTCTTTTTTGTTTCTAAAGAATACATCCAATCCAGCCCTAAAACGGTTCCAAACTTCATTATTTACCTTTTTTGGTGCAAAACCAATGGTTTTCCAAACAGTAAGCAATTCATTTATCTTACTGGTATTTTCCTGCCAATCGCGTGGGGTTTCACAAAGAAGTTCAGCAATCTGTTCTGCTTGTTCGCATAAAACAACTTTTGCAGAATAATTTTTATTTTGTTCATCACGCAATCCATCGTAAAAGTCCTGGCGGCGTTTGTTTAAAGTATCTGTTGCTGCTTTAAACCTTTCCCAAATCTCATCCTTTTTATCTTTTGGAACAGGTCCTATTTCCTTCCATTGCTCATGAAGTTTTTGAAGCATTTGGAATGACTTTGTGATAGATTGTTCAAGCAAAAGCTCTTCTGCTTTCTCACATAGTTCAAGTTTAGCTTCCAGATTTTTCTTCAGATCAAGGTCTTTTAACTCATTATTGATTTTTACCCTGTCAAAAAACTTCTCTACAAGGAAATGATAGGAATTCCAAAGGTTGCTTTTTTCAGCCGGAGGAACCTGTCCTATTTGTTTCCAACGTTCCTGTAACTCACGGAATAAATCATAAGTCTTTTTAAGTTCTTCTTCAGAATCTATCAGGACACGCAACTCTTCAAGTATAGCGTTTTTTAACTTTAGGTTTTCTTCTTTATAATGCTCCTGTTCTGTATCAAAAACAGCTTTTTTATTCTTATATATTGTAAAAGCAGCATCAAACCTATCCTTCAATGGATCTTCTTCATCAACAACAGGGCTTACCTCTGCTACCTCTTCTTCAGGAGTTTCATCTTCTTTATGGTTCGCCTTTGCTTCATAATGAGTAAGGTGCTCTTCTTTTTGATATTTCTTAAAGGCAAGCTTTATAAAACCAATATGTTTTCTGATCTCAGACACATCCTCTAAAACAACAAGATTTTCAATAGCCTCAACAAGAGCTTCGCGTGAAAAACTGTTATACTTTTCAGAAAGGTCTTCTTCCTCTATTCCTGATTCATGTCTAGCTCTTGAGCTCTTCACTGTTGTTTCATGGCTTACCTCCTGACCAGTAGCAGTGCTTTCAACAACGCTCTTGGGTTCAGATACAGCTTCTTCTCCTTCAGGCAGTTCCTGTTCCTTAATATTTTCCTGAGAAACATTAACTTCTGTTGGTTCGCCTTCTTTCTCATCAGGAATATTATCCTGAGCCTGTTCAATAGTAGATGATACCTCCTGGGTATTGTCAGCAGATTCTGCTGAGACAGCATTCTGTTCCCTGTCCTGATTTTCATTAACCTCTTCAGGGTTTAGCAGCTCTTTGTTTTCCATCGAATTAAAATGGTTAGTTTGTACAATCAAGTAAGCAGATAAACATTACGGGGGCTTAAACCCCCCTTCTTCTAAGAATTTCCAAAAATACAAATAATTTCTAAGGCAGTGAAATATATCATATAATTAATATCAAGATTTATTGTTTAGCTCAATTTTTAAGGCTTTTTACAAGCATTTTTTTAATTTAATCTCAATTATTACTAATCTATACCTTCACTTTCCCTTGTTTATTCCATCTTTATCATTTTAAGCATTCCTACTTAAAACAATTAAAACAATCGTTTATTACTCCATTTTGCTACTCTTTGACACCCCGAAACAGAATTTAAACTGTTTTTGAATTTCAATATAATAGGCAGTTTTCTCAAAACTTTTATCTGGTTTCGTATTCATTCATACTTAAAAGCACCAGGCTGCACTCCTCAATCGTCCTTATACCATTGTCGTTTAGCAGCTTCTTAAGGATGGGGTTATAAGTCCCGGGATTAAATATTACGCGTTCAGGTGCAAGTTTTAAAAAATAATCATAATACTCCTCCTGGTTCTTTGGGTTCAAATACAGGCTTATCGTATGGATTTGTTCCAAATCAGGCATGCCTGTCATTATGTCGACACCAAAGACACTACCTGGATTTTTGCCAATGCAATAAATCTTATATCCGTTAGCACTAAGCCTTTCAGTTAGCTTGTAGGAGAAGCGGAAGGGTTTAGTGCTGGCTCCCATTATTAGTGTTGGTCCTATCATGAGCTTTCTTTTTTTTAAGAATAAATACTTGCTGTAATAAAAAATTCAGGAGCAGAGGCAATATGCTTTTTTACTGCACATTGCTCAGCGGCAAGAATTACAGCTTGTTTATATTTCTCAGGGAAGCCGACAGGTAATATTATATCAATATAGATTTGATCAATCATTCGGGTATCAGGGTTATGGTTCATCCTTTGGGTAATACGGATACCATCGGCTGAAATGCCCCTTTGATCGCAAAAAGATTTCACATAAAAACCAGCACAAGTTGCAATTGATGCCAAAAATAAATCAAAAGGGCCTGGAGCTGAACCATCACCCCCTGCCTTAACTGGCTGATCAGTTTTAATCTCAAAACCCTTATAAATGGCAGTAACTTTTTTATTTCCGTCAAATCTTATCTCTACATCCATGTTTTTTTATCCTTAGGTTATGATTGAAAATACTGTTTAAGCCTTTCAACAAAAAAATCAGGGGCAGCACAAGGTCGGCGACTTTTCATATTAATAAATGCAAGCGTTGTTTCTCCTGTATTTATTATTTTTCCTTCAGGGTTTAGTATCTCGTATGAGAAATTCATGCGCGACACAGGCATATCTTTTACTATTGTCCTGACTGTAATCAGATCATCATAATATGCCGGCTGGATATACTTTATGCTCATGTTGGCAATAGGCATCATTACTCCCATCTCCTCCATCTCCCTGTATGACATCCCAAGCTTTCGCATGGCTTCAACTCTTCCTACTTCATAATACTGAGGGTAATTTCCATAATAAACAAAACCCATTTTATCGGTTTCGGCATATCTTACCCTTATCTGAGTCTCACTTACAAACATTTTTACCAATATTCAACTGTCCCTTCCTCCGGCATTGCTGTTTTTGGAAATGACAATTCAGTGCTACAATTGTTTTTCTTAACTGGAAAATCAAGCTTTTCCTCAATTAACTGTTTCTCAACTCCTGTTGTTGAAGGCTGAATATCGATCAGCCATGAACCATCAGGTATCGCCTGCCCAATCAAATGAACCTCTGCTAAATCAAACCTAACCACCTTGCCGATAGCATAGCCCTTAAGTAAACCTGCTATATTTCTTCCATCAGGCAGCAACAATGCAAAAGACTGGTCATTCTTTTCAAATTGCTTATGATAATATCCCTTTGGTGGTAAATAAGTCAGCTTTATAAATGGGAACTTTTTGTATAGCTGCGCCCATTCTTTATATTCAGAAAGTAGTTCAACAATGATTTTATGATCCCTTTGATCTGCGCATAATGTTGAATATATTGATGCATCATTAAAGGGGCTAAGGATATTCCCAATAGCTTTATTCTTTATAGACGATGCTACCGAGAAATCAAGATCCTGAAAATAGGGTTCCATCATACGTTTTTTTTCAAATATCTAACTACAAATACAAATCTTCTTATGACAACAAAGATGATTGCTTACTTGTTTAATAACAAGTCCGCTTTTTTTAAAAACACTGTAAAAATACAACATTTAAAAGAATTTATAAATAGAAATTTTTCTTTATTTAAATCATTTTATTTTTTTTACCACTCATTAGGGTTTAATTCCGGTATTCTTAATAATATGATTACAACAAACTGTAGAGAAGATTGTATATATACCTGATAATGATTTTTTTCAGTATGAATAAATAAAAAAGGCTTCCGTTCATAATCAAACGGAAGCCTTTTTAGTATTTTAACCAAAAATTAGTTCTGTGGAGTTGTATTTGTAGAAGCGGCTGGATCAAAAAACTCTCCTTTAATACGCAAAACAACTGTTTTGTGTGCTTCAACAGCATTGCTGCTTACAACGATGGATTTGTTGATTACATGTGCCCGTGTATTGGTAGTATATTTTACCTTGATAACTGCTGTTTCACCAGGAGCTACAGGTTCTTTAGGCCATGAAGGAACAGTGCAACCGCAGGATGCTCTTACATTTGACAATACAAGTGGGGCATTTCCAGTATTTTTAAAGGTAAATTCACACTCAGCTAAGCTGTTAAGGGCTAATTTACCAAAATCGTGGGTTTCACTAACAAATTCAATATCAGGGCCATCAGTAACACTACCGGCAGTTGAAGGTTTTGCCTGAGCAAACAATGTGCTTATTGAAAAAAGCATCATACCGGTAAGAAATAAAAACTTTTTCATTTTTAAATGAGATTTTAATGGATATTGGGTTACTTTATTCTCAATTTTTTTCAAAGGTAAAAAAAAAATGTTCGAAATTGTGTTAACAATCTATTTTTTTAGAAAAAAAACACATGACCGACCTACTTTTTTTCATTTTTAGCTAAGTTTTTTGTTTTTATAAAACAAGAAAAAAAGCGTTCAAATTATTTTTAAAACAATATCAGGCTCATTGCCATTATCCCCATTCCACCTATAAGACCATACAGGGATAGATGCGCTTCGCCATATTCCCGGGCAGCTGGCAGAAGGTTGTCAATGGATATGAAGACCATGATACCTGCTACTGCCGCAAAGATTATGCCAAATATAGTATTATTCATAAACGGCATCAGGATTAAATATCCAACGATTGCACCCAATGGTTCCGATAAGCCTGAAAGGAATGAATATTTAAAAGCTTTCTTCCTGTCCCCGGTAGCATGAAACAAAGGAATCGAAACAGCAATCCCTTCAGGTATATTATGAATTGCAATAGCGATGGCAATAGGCAAGCCTAAAGATAAATCCTGAAGCGATGCAAAAAAAGTAGCCATCCCCTCGGGAAAATTATGTATCCCTACAGCAAATGCACTCATTACGCCTACCCTTAATAGCTTTTGCTTCTTTCTCTTTTCTATCCCTTCAAATGTTTCTTCTATATGCCTGGCTTCATGCGGGTTCTCAAAAGATGGGACTAACTTATCAATCACAGCAATGATTAACATCCCTCCAAAGAATGAAGCCACTGTGATTAAATGCCCTATTGATTCCCCATATTCAACAGATAGGGAATCCTTGGCATTGAAAAAAATCTCTACAAATGAAACATAAATCATCACACCTGCTGAGAAACCAAGGGCAATTGATAAAAACTTAGTATTCGTGCGTTTTGCAAAAAAAGCAATGGTACTGCCTATACCTGTTGACAAGCCGGCAAATAAAGTAAGCCCTAAGGCTATAAGTACTTCGTTTGATCCCATACCTCATTCATTTAATGTTATTCCAATATTTCCAATATTGCCTGATAAATGCCTTTATAATCAAACCCACATTCTGTATGGAGCTGCTGTAATGTTCCATGCGTTATAAAGCTGTCAGGTATCCCCAATCGTTTTACTTTTGCCTGATATCCATGATCAGACATAAATTCAATAACTGCACTCCCCATACCTCCAGGTAAACAACCATCTTCAACAGTAATAATCTTTGAGTAAGTCCTGAAAGCCTCATGAAGAAGGTCTTCATCAATTGGTTTTAAAAACCTGAGATCATAATGACCAACAGATATCTGGTGCTGACCTTCAAGGTCTTTGCATACCTCTGCAACCACATTACCAACATGCCCGATGCTTATTACTGCAACATCTTTTCCTTCCCTGAGCCTGCGGCCTTTACCAATTGAGACCTCTTCAAATGGTGCTTTCCAATCCTGCAATACACCATTTCCACGGGGATAACGAATAGAAAATGGCCCATGATTTTTTAGCTGGGCAGTGTACATCAGGTTCCGGAGTTCAATCTCATTCATTGGTGCAGACACTATCATATTGGGAATGCTTCTCATATATGCAAGGTCAAATGCCCCATGATGTGTTGGGCCATCTTCACCAACAAGGCCTCCCCTGTCGAGGCAAAAAATCACATGAAGGTTCTGAAGCGCTACGTCATGTAATACCTGATCATAAGCCCGTTGCATAAATGAAGAATAAATATTGCAAAAGGGGATTAAACCCATTGCTGCCATTCCGGCTGAGAAAGTAACCGCATGTTGTTCGGCAATGCCCACATCAAAAGCCCGGTCAGGCATCTGGGCCATCATGATATTCAATGAGCAACCACTTGGCATTGCAGGTGTTACCCCAACCACCTTGTCGTTTTGCTTCGCAAGTTCTAAGATAGTCTGACCAAAGACTACCTGATATTTTGGAGGTTGTGTTTTCTCACAAGGGGCTATTTTTATCTCTCCTGTTTCTTTATTAAAATACCCTGGGGCATGAAATTTTGTTTGTTCCTTCTCAGCATAAGAAAATCCTTTTCCTTTAACTGTTACACAATGAAGCAACTTAGGCCCTGGAAGGCCCTGCATATCCTTTAGTACCTTTGTAAGATGAACCACATCATGTCCATCTACAGGCCCAAAATATCTGAAGTTAAGGGATTCGAAAAGGTTACTTTGTTTCAATAAGGCAGCCTTAAAGGCATTTTCAAGCTTTTGAACTAATGAACGGGCATCCGGCCCATATTTACTAAATGAACCTAAAGCATTCCAAACCTCATTCTTAAACCTGTTGTATGTCTTACTGGTAGTGATATCTGTCAGATAGTCCTTTAGGGCTCCCACATTTTTATCAATTGCAATCCCATTATCATTAAGGATAACAAGCAAATCGGCATTTGCTGCCCCGGCATGGTTCAAGCCTTCAAATGCCATCCCGGCAGTCATGCTACCATCACCAATAACAGCAATATGATGGCGCCTCTTCTCACCCAATACTTTTGAACCTACTGCCATCCCTAATGCAGCAGAAATAGATGTTGATGAATGCCCCGTGCCAAATGAATCATACTCACTCTCCGACATTTTTGGAAATCCGCTTATCCCTTGATATGTCCTGTTGGTATAAAACAAATCACGACGACCTGTTAGGATTTTATGTGCATAAGCCTGATGCCCAACATCCCATACAATCCTATCATCAGGCGTATTAAAAGCATAATGTAAGGCTACCGTTAATTCAACTACACCCAGGCTGGCACCAAAATGACCAGGATTATGTGATACTGCTTCAATAATAAACTCCCTGAGCTCATGACATAACTCAACCAATTCTTCTTCCTGAAGCTTTTTTAAATCATTTGGAGAATGTATCCCTGATAATAGTGTACCGCTTTTTTGGTCCATTATTTATCTTGTTTTTCTTTTTGTTTAAAGACAATTAAACTTGCTTATCTAAACAGCGTAGCAGGTTTTTTGTTTTTATAACGTAAAAAATTCCTTTTTATTAAGTCTGCAAATTTAGGAATTTTAATTGCGGTTCATTAAAAAGTTTGTGCACTTGCTACATTTTATCTGTTAAATTTTTAAACTTACGGATTTCAACTAAGTTAATTATTGTTTTATTCTATGTTTAATATAAAACGACCTCATAAATTGCTAAATTGATGCACTCTTATGCCTTTTAAAAACTTATCAATATTTACCCGTATTCCATTGCACAGGCATGTGCTTTCCTTCAATTTTATTTAAAAAGGAAACAGCAGGATAACCTATTGACATCATCCCAAATATCTTTTCTTTTTTGCCTATACCAAGGCGCTTCATAATGCCATTGTCCTTATTTACAATCCCCTGGCTTCCAACCAGAATATTGCATCCAAGCCCTTTTAGCTGTGCATATAAATCAATATTATACAAAGCGTATTGGGCACTTTCAACGGATAAAGGGATTGCTTTATCACCAACTATAAAAACTATTACAGGAGGACATGTCTTGAAGCCCTTCCCCGTTTTCCCGACAACTTTTATTTTTGCCTCTGCTTTTTGCAATTCAAAATAACGTTGGGTTGATAAAAAAAACCTGATTAGCTTACTTAATCCTGTCCTGAAAACAAATGTCGAAATCAGGGACGTATATCTGAATATCGCTTTATCTATCTTTTCAATGATACCAGGATTGTCAACAACCACAACCCTGAAGTTGAAATTATTTGTCGGGGCAAATACAGCCATTGATAAGATATCTTCAATGAGTTGTCTCTCCGGCCTTATTGGACTGAAATCACGGATAGTCCTTCTTTTCTTTAACAATTCTGCCAGTTGAACTGATGAAGGCAATAATTCATTATTTATCCTGACACCGTAAAACCCATTCCATCCCAATGCCGTTTCGGGGCAAACTGATATACACTGGCAACAGGTTGAACAATACCGATAATCAATTGATAGTACTTCATCATTTATCCTTATACAGGACTCATGACAAATACTGATACACAATCCACATCTGATACACTTTTTATAATCAATTGAAATCATGATCAGCTCTTTTTTTAAACCGGCAAACAACCTTTACTTTCCAAACTCCCTTAAAGACTTGTTTCTCCTTTTTTATAAAAGCATCTTTCAATCCATAATTACTTCAGCATTGATTGACCCCTCCTGAAACGATGTATTGCAAACATGCAACTGCAAACACGTAAGATTAATTTCAAAGATAAACTTTTTGTTTTATAACCCAACTTTACTCCTACAAAAAAATCAATTATCTATCATCTCTTCAATCTCACCAAGATGTAATTCCAAATGAGGCAAATAGTCAATAATACAGGTTTTTAAAGAAATGTATTTGTTAACATCAGACTCCCAACAGTTATCAAGTCTCGAAGGATCAACATTTTTAATCACATGGACTAAATGAAGGTTCGCATACTTCCATAAATTCACAATCACCATCCAATCTTCATTTTGGTAATCCTGAATCGCAATCCATCTGTCATTGTTCCCATAAGTTGCATAATTGGGAAAAATCAATGGGCTTAGCTGATTTTGCAAATGTATGATCCTGTGGGTATTATTTGAGGCCGAATCAATCAGATGTCCAACAATCTGTTTAATAGTCCTGTTTTGTTTGTTTTTTCTAAGCATCAAAACTTCCTCAGGTAAGTTGGCCAATATAGGTTCCCACAAAGTAAGCTGCTTCGTAATACCTTCAATAATCGGGTGAAATTCAGTAATCATTTTAAAAATGGTTTAATTGATGAACCAAATATGTTTACTTGTTAAATAACCATTGGTTTGCACCTTTTATTATGGATTGTGGATTATTGATTTCATAAAGAGGTTTTTATAGTATTTCGCCAACCACGTTTTTCTATCTTTCTTACATTTTTACAATCCTTCAATCCCATCAGGTATTCTTCCAGAAAAAGCAATTCACGGTCATCGGTTTCTCCTGCAAAAGCCTTGACATAAATTGCATTCCCATAATTATCCTTGGATTTTGATGGGGTATCATCAATAATAATTGTTTTTTCCAATGAATAACCAAGGGGTTTTATCTTCTTTAACTTCTTAACATAATCAAAATGACTGGCATCGTAAATCCCTGATGTATCAATATCTACAACAGGACAATAGGTTGCCCTTGACCTTCCCCAAACAAACTCAGGTTTTATTGTATCCGGGAAAATATGCTTCACGATTTCTTCAACATAATCATCGGTACCTGAAGACCATACTGCCAATCTAAAACACTTACTGCAATTAAAGATAAATTGCTCTAAATATGGCCTCTTTATTACTTCATAATCAAATACTTTGAAATCATAATCCAATCTTGTACCTGATGGCAAAGAATGAATTAATGTTTCATCCAAATCGAGAATCAATAGGATCTTTTCATCAACACTCATTTATGAAAGTAATATTACCAATTCAATCGAACTATATCTCTTAAAAAATTCAAACAAAACCCTTTGTTATATTTATTGGCTATTCGTCCTTAAATGCTTCTTTTTCAAGCTCACAATAATACTCATAAAGGTTTTCTTCAACCAGGATTATCTTTTTGAGAAAAAAACTTATCTCTTCAAGAGATTGTTTACTTAGACTTTTCTGGCTGCTGAACATATTCTCCTGGGCAAAATTCTTCACTATCAATGAGTAATACTCCTGATACTCATAAATAGCAGCAATATCTGTAACCACCTCAAGATCCATATAAGCAATGGCTTGAGTTAACTTAGCTGTTTCCCATGCTGTTGAAAAAACAAGGTTAAAATCTAAGCTTAGGGAATTCCTAATACTGTCATCCACCTCCTTAAAAACTTCCATCAGGCTATCTACCTTAATCTGGCATGTCTTATGGTCTGCAACCATCCCCTTAACAACCTCTTTATTTTTTTCAACCTCTATCTTAATATTTGAAAGTGAACGATTAGCCAGCTTATTATGGTTAATATTTTCCTTCCATTGGTTCATCAGCAAACCAAGGAATACTGCAAAAGAAATTGAAATAAACTCAAAAACAAGTTTCTTGTTGACCCAGGAATTGATTGATTTCATCTGTAAATATTTTTTTTTGCTTAAGACTGAATGGAACTCCTTGTTTGCTGTTTAGAACGGTGACTTCGACAGGCTCAGTAACCTTTTTCGACAGGCTCAGTCACCTTTTTCACAAACACTTTCGTTTCATTTCTCGTATTTAAATTTTGAAAAAACGAAAAAGAATGATTATTTTTTCCCAAATGCAAACATGAACCCCCAATTATCAATCCAAAAACAAATCCATTCTTCATTCGGATATGCAAATATATTTATTATTCAGATGTGCCATTATAAATCCATTAACAAATTACAAAATGAGCATTATTTCAGGTTCAATCTTTATTAACGAAGTTCAGATTTTTAAACAAAAATGTAGAGTAAACACTTATAATATCAGTTCTGGTAATCATTTATAAGGCATTTATTTTCCCTGCTGTCAACTCAATCCTGTTTCCATCCGGATCCAAAACAACACTTTCATAATAACCATCACCCGTATGCCTGGGATTGCTTTCTACAACAACCCCATCGCATTCCATGAGTTTCGTCATGGCATCAACAGCTTCAACCGAATCCAATAAGATTGCAAAATGGCCAAGGCCTACAGCTATCTGGCTTGTTTTATTTACTACATCCACCCGGCTCATCAACTCTATTCCGGCTCCCTCCGGGAAGCTTAAAAAAACAGATTCAAAATTCTTTTTAGGGTTTTTATACCTCTCACCTGCAATACAGTTAAAATACCTTGTGTAAAATTCACTGAGTTGTTTTATGTCCTGCGTCCAAATTGCAATATGATGGATATTCATAAACTAATTGTTGATAATTATTGCTTTAATATTCACTCAAACTGTTTTTTTATAAAAAACCTACCTGCCTTTTTCTTTCACAACAAGTTCAATTGTATGCCTTAACAATTCAATGCCTCCCAAGTCACCATGTCCGGGAACAACAATTCTCACTTCCGGATAAAACATCATCAGCTTTTTTACAGTTAAATCCCAATCCTCAACAACAGCATCCGAAAGGTTCCCAAGATTCTTTGAATCAACAGATTTAATAAGGCACCCACCAAAAAGGATATTGCTTTTTGGCAAAAACACTGTAATGTTATCAAACGAATGGCCGGCACCAAAATACCGGCATGCTATTGGTTCTCCTTCAAAACTAAAAATCAATGAATCCTGAAAACCTATTGAAGGAACTGGCAATCCAAGCTCTTTGCATTTGTCTATTGTCATCTTGCTGGCAATGGATGAAATCCCCCTGCTTTGAAGGTAACCTAAGCCTCCCATACAATCATTATGAAAATGCCCGATAATTAGCCCGCTTACATCAGCTGACAAAGAGTCCTTTATAACATTTACAAGCTTTTCTGTCTTATTGTTATCTGAAGGCGTATCAATCAACAAAGCCTTGCCATTTCGTATAATGACCATGCCATTGGAAGAAAAACGCCCGAAAGGTTCAAAAGTATCCCATGTGACATGCACATAAATAGAGTCTTCCAGCCGAATTAGCTGCATGTCATCATCAACAAATAAAACATCTTTATCCTGAGAATACGAGGAATAACCAACAAAAATCACCAACAAAAAAACCACTAAAAAATTCCTTCTCATGACAATGTATTTTTTATCAGATCAAAAAACTAAATTCAATTTATAGTTCAATAAACGTTTAAAGAAACAATTTATGATAAACAGCACTGAAATTACTTTCGGGGATGCCCTGTGAACTTTTTTATCTCACCAACTACCTCATCACAACTATCGCAAAGCGATAAAATCAGGTTGTGGTATTTTTTTTCAAGAGACAACCTGAGCAAAAGAGGAAAAACCGGATATTCCTTTGACCAATAATTGGAATTAAAGAATACCATCGGGCTTGCATACCCAAAACTTAAATAATTATTCTGGGTAGCATCCTGAAAGATTTCCTGAACAGTACCGGCATTTCCCGGCGCAAATATCACCCCCCCTTTGGCAATTGCAAGCAACCCATCTTCCCTTACGCTATTGGCAAAATACTTTGCAATATGTGTCGCAAATGGCGTTGGGGGCTCATGACCATATAACCAGGTAGGGATGCCCAGGCTTTTGCTTCCTGCATCCGGATATTTTTCAATAACCTGAAAGGCCATATCAAACCATAGCCTGTCCTTATAACCCGGTGCTTCTGATAGAATTTCTATAACCTCATGAAGTTCTGCTTCGCCCCTGCCTGCCATCCATGCCCCTACATGGGTTGCTTCCATAGCTCCCGGCCCGCCCCCTGAAACCATTAGATACCCATTCTCGCTTAGTTTTTTGCTTATCAGGGCAATTTCTAAATAGTTCCTGTCATCACGTCCAAGACTATGCCCTCCCATGATTGCTATTACTTTTCGTTCCTCAAAACCCGCTAAAAAATCATATAACGCATCTGTCACCGAATGATCATGAAGCCTGCGTGCAAGGGTCTCTTTTATATCTTCTGCTTCCTTACCTTGTTTAATGAAGTGATTATATACAAGCTTATCATGCGTTTCTTCATAGCTCTCAGGTGCTCCCGGCCTATATGCCCCAAGCAATGTTTCCTTCGAATACAATGAATTAACAAATGGGTTAAATGGTTTTTCTATCATTGGAAATTCCAGGCAATCACCTTTCATCATGCCCTTCATCATATCAGGCACCCTGCATCCCATAAAAATACAATCGTCGAAACTCCTGCCTTCCAAATACACCATCACACATTCAAAGTCAAGATTCTGAAATGCATAGCGGTACAATGTCTGCTCTGCTTTCAAAACCCCTATCAATGCATCTATACTTTCAATTTCCCTGTACCTCATATTTTATTCTTTTTTCAAGCCAATCATCTTAAAACGCGCCCAATAAGAGCTCTGTCCCCCATGATTGTTAAAAAAACATTAGGACTATCAAGTTACAAAAACGATTTGAAACAACCTCCATAAAAAAATTGATTATTTTTCCATTGCAATTGCCTTTAATTCTGAAGGCATTTTTTCTATTGCATATCGAAGGGCCGTTCTGGGCATCACTTTCTTATGTTTTATTACATAATCAAAAACCTCTTTCTGATGAGATTCACTGGCCGACTTTAGCATCCATCCATAAGCCTTTTGCACCAAATCGTCCTTATCCAGGAGCAGAATATCTGCAATCTCAAATATTTCATTTAAAAACAATCCCTTCCTCGCAGGAATTATCAATGATACTGCCGATGCCCGCCTTGCCCACCTGTTCGATGAAACTGAAAGACCCTGTAACTTTTTAATATAATCAGGATACATCATAATAAAATCACCTACTGTATGGTTACATAAAGTATCACATGAGGCCCAATTATTTACATATTTGTTTATCCAGCTTTCAAACACTTCGTAATCTGCCGGCACATATTGCTTCTTTAACGAATATGACCAGTTGCACGCTATAAATGACTCTTCTATAAAACCTGACTTCCATAGCTCCTCACATAGCTCAAATATCTCTTTCTTGCTTTTGCCCTCTATCTTTGAAAAATTGGCTTTTGCTATCTTATTTACAAGCGGGACTTTTACCCCATAAAACAAAATCTTTTCCCTGAAAAAATTCTGACTCGTTTTAAATGTTTTTTCGTCTGCCGAAAGCCTTAACTCTTCACGTATTTCCTTAATAATGTTTTCCATGATATGCTTGTTTTAATATCCCCATTTATACTAATTTGAAAGCCAAACCCCCAATCCAATATACAACAATGCCGGATGATTTCTCCAAATCCTTTCCCAATACTTTATCATTGTCCCATATAATTCACTTTAAGATTATCGGGCTTAATATTTCCTTCCTCTCTTAAACATATTTTAAGACATCAAATTTATTAAAAAACATGATTTATTGGGAAAGCAATAGGCCCTATTTTAATAATATCAATTCTGAATGATAACTTTCGTAAAGCAGGGTAGCACGTTATTCATCCCTTCAAATTGCATCATGCTGAGTATTTTCTTTCAACTCCTTTTGCCCAAATTAAGCATAAAATTATATCTTTGACCTAAGAAGCAAAAAACTAAAAAATCCAAAATAAAATTAAGGCAATAAGCTATGGGTAAAAACATCATCAGAAGTTTCTTCTTCACAGCATTATCAATATGTTTAATCATTCTGGCAGGCTGTAGCGGACAAAAAAAAGTAAATGTTATGCATGTCCGCAATATGGAACAATCAAAAAACATGCAAGGCTTTTTCTATGTTTTGCCCCGCACAGTAATAACTGTTGATGTAGTTGTTCAAAAAACCCAGCATATCAAAGGACCTTATTCTGAATATGCAAGTAAATATCTGGGGCTCAATGATGTCATATCTGAAAACTCAACTGAATTTGAAATTGAAGAAATCAAAATAAACAGCTTTGCCGAACCTGACCCAAATGAGTTCTATTTTGTTGAATATCAACCAAAAGCCTTCTCTAAAATTCAAAAGTTCATGATTAACCTGAATGAATCGGGATTGATTCAAAGCGTAAATTCAGAATTTGACCTTGAAGGCTTCATGAATGAACTGGAAGAGCCTGAAGAATATGGTTTTTTTGGCTCTGCTTCCACTTTTAACTATTTTATTGAAAGCAACCTTACCGAAAAAATAGATACCATAACAGAGATGGTTCAAATGGACAGCCTTACTGTTGAACGACAAACCTTAAGGAGAAGTGTGGTTGAAAAATCTTCTGAACAAAGAGCTAAAGAAGTAGCCGATTATATTCTAAAAATCCGAAATAAGAAATTCGACCTTGTCAGTGGTTTAGCTGAGATCACTTATTCAAAGGAAGCCCTCGAATATATGATGTCCCAATTGGAAAAAGCCGAAAATGATTATCTGGAGCTCTTTACCGGCCTAAGTTCAAAAAGCTCAATCCGGTACCGCTATAGTTACCTTCCCGAAAAAGACAGCCCTGTACCTTTTCAAACCTTATTCAGGTTTTCACGACGTGATGGCGTGCTGCCCACTAATGCTGCGCCACTGGGTGAAGCTGTCACCATTCATGTTGAAAGAAATGAAACAACACGTCAACTCTCAGTATTTCTTAATAAAAACGAAGAAATCCGTTCACGCTCAACAGGTTTTTATTATAGAATTCCTGAACATGGAAAGGTAATCATTAAAAAAGGAAATGCTGTTCAGGCTGATGCCCGGATTCTTATCAATCAATTTGGGATTATTACCCACCTCCCGGCAAACCAGCTTGATATTCAGTTCTTCCCAAATACCGGTTCAATAAAAAAAGTAGGGATTACAGAACAATAGCATGGAGTATTTTATCATCACCGGAGCATCATCAGGTCTTGGGGAAGCACTTACCATTCACATGGCCAGGCCTGGCAGGCATATCTTTTGTATAAGCAGAAGAAATAACCCAGGCCTTATTGAGAAGACCATGAGAATGGGTGCAAAAATCGATTATCTTACTGCCGATCTTAGCAATACCCGGCAGCTCCCTTCGATATTAAACAGCATTTTTAGCAAGATAGATTTAAATCACGCTGTTGGTATCTATCTGATTAATAATGCAGGGGCATTAGGCCCTATCGGATCTGTGGAATTGGGTAGCATGAAAGAGTTTGAAAACACCATTAAGGTCAACTACCTGGCCCCAATGATATTATCATCCCTTTTTATTGGAAAGCTAATCGATTTTGGAGGTATTAAGCGCATCATGAACATTAGTTCCGGGGCTGCCAGTTCGCCTTATGAGGGATGGGCCCCTTATTGTTCTTCCAAAGCAGCCCTGGAGATGCTTACAAGGGTCATAGGCCTTGAACAAAAAAACACATCCCTGCCCTGTGTTGTTTTTGCTGTTGCACCAGGGATTATTGACACTCCTATGCAATCACTGATCAGGGAAGCAAACGATTTGAATTTCCCAATGCGCAAAAAATTTGTGGCTCTTAAAGAAAATAACCTGCTTTCAAATCCGGCAATTACTGCTGCCCAGTTAGCCCGCCTTTTATTTTCAAATAAAATCTCTAATGGAGATATCCTGGATGTGCGCGACATATTGAACCCATAAGTTCGTTTAATCCTCCATAATCCTATCTTCCATAAGACCGTAATAACTCCTTAAACCAGGGATTTTTCCTTACTTTGCTGACTGATTTTTCAACTGCTGACTTATCGGGATCTTCTTTTAACAAACGCCCTGCCTGACGTTGTAATAACTTCATTGATGCCGCCTTCGTTCCCAATGCCTCTAAACGTATCATTGCACCCAATGATTCTTTTCCATTGCCCCTTTCAAGCATGATGTTAGTGAAATATTTCAATAGCTCTTCAGAGCTCCAGCGATTATAAAAAACACTCATCTCCGGCATCTCAATCCCATTTATATCCAGACTGTTCTTTTTATAAAAATCATTCGCATTTTCATAATCCAACACAAACCTCATCACATCCTGCTCTACAATTGGTTTCACATCCAGTTGCTTCAATTTCTCCTGAAAAGCATAAGGTTTCTCAATATGCTGTTTTAACTGTATGGCTTCTGATTGAGATAAATCACAGTTATTAACTACAAATTTCTCCGATAATGCAATACCCAGATTATCCATTGCCTGTTTAAAATCCTTTTCTTCAATGTTTTTCCTCGCCTGAAACAATAAATAACCATATTCAAGATTAAGGTTTTCACATTGTTTATTGTCATACTTTTCTTTTAAGCTTTCAAAACGGTTTAATAATACCGGGTTTGTTTTTAAAGAATACCTTTCAAACCAAACTGCCACAGTATCAATAACAGCTTTGGCCTCATCAAGCCTGTTGGCCCAAACATCAAGATGTCCCTCCGAAAGTTCCTGACGAATGATTTCTCCTGCAAGGGCAAAAGACAATGAATCAGCCTTAGGCAGGAGGTCGGGAAAATGAATTTTAGCTATAACCAAAGAATAATCAGAATAAGGTAAAGCATCAATGGCTTTCCCTTCGCCTGCTAATAGAATTGCAAAATCATAATTCTGAACAAACTCCCGTCTGGCTTCCCACTCCGAAAACCCCAAAATGCTTTGCAGACGTTGATTGGCAGGTAGTTTTGCCATATCTGTCATTGTATAAGCCACCGGTCTTTCTTTACTCCCTTGATTGTTCCCATTACGATTTCCATTAAACATGGCTGACTCATTGAGCTGTGATAGCCCCGAAGAAATACGTTCTGAGCATCCTGAACACGGAAAATCCTGATTTAATGCCAGTGCCTTTTCATAAGCAATGGTTGCGGCTCCCCGCTCTTTCTTCTTAAACATCGATTCGCCAAGCGCTATATATTTACTTGTTAATTCCTGATATAATTTGTATGCCTCTGATGATGAGGGGATAAAGACACTATGCTGTTGTTGATAATCAACAGCATTCTTCAAATACGACTCAGCAAATCCAAGGTTGTCTGTATTTAAGGCCCTGCGTGCCACCGACAGGAAAGAAACAAAAACACCATTCTGTGCAGTTGACATTGCATTGATATGCGATCCATCACATTGATACAGACGGATATTGTCGCATATCGAAAAACATGATTCCAACTCTTTTATTGCTTCTGTATATTGCTGTCCACCTATAAGTTTCCTCACGTATGCCATCCAAAGCCCATATACAGAATCGCTGAGCTGAACTGTTGGCTCATAATAACTGCCCCTTGGATAATAATCGTTCCAAAGAAGTTGAACACGCCCCATGGCACTATCGAACCTCTGTATATCCAAATCCATTCGTATCATTTGAAAATGAGCTTCAAAATACCCCGGATGGATCCTCAACGATTGTTTTAATAAATCACGGGCTTTAAAATCCTGCCCTGCGGCAAGCTCTCTTTTTGCAGCTTTCAAAAACTGCTCATGCAAACTTTCAAACAAATTAGCGTATAATTGTCTGGTGGTTATAACCTCTTCTGAAACCCTTTGTGCTTCAGCAATGATACCCAATGGGTCTGCTTTAAATATTGAAGCATAGTTCCATAAGGGAGAGTATTGGATATCATATACCATCTCCTCAATATCACACACAGCAAAATCATCAAGAATAATCTTCCAGGGATCATCAGGCTTAAGTTTATCAAGCTTTTCTTTTATCAGACCGGTGATCTGTTCCAATGAATAATAATCATTCAATGCTATCGAAAACTCCCCCAATTGTTCTACTCCTGTTTTATCAAAAATAAAACCACCTGCTTCGAAGCCCAAATCTTCAATTGTAATTTCCTTTGAGCAGCTAAACCCGACGGAACCTATTAATGGGAAAGTCCTGTTTTTAAACAGAACCACTTTTTCCCCGGGAAACTTACATAAGCCTCCAGCTTTACTTCCTTTCAATATTTTATACGTAAATCCATTGGGCACAAGAAGTGAAGATAAATCATAATCTTTTATTTTATGGTCTCCTGAATATTTCAGTTCATTAATCCTAAAATCCAGACGATATTGATTGCTTATATCCGTTTTTATTAATTCCATTTCAACAAAGCCTTCAATGGCAAATTGGGTATATGCCCTCATTTTCCCATTGCCCTGGGCAATAAACTGAAGTATCTCATTCGAATGCTGCTCATGTTCATTGGGTTGAACTGCAAAGCTGAATTGCGTTAAAACCTTTGACCGGCTTTTTGTCTGGGAATAACCGCAACAAACAATATTCACAATTATTACAACACATAACACATACTTAAACGCCTTACCCGGCCCTGATTGTGGCATTCTATTAAACAATATATTTTTCTTCATCACAGATTAAGTCCAATTATTAAATGAAACCATTAATGCATATATTTTAAAATCAAAGACCAACTGATTTATAAAAAGAAAAGGCCCTCTTATTAAAATAAAATTCCATGGCTGTTATATCAATGTATTACAGGAAAAAAAGCCCCCAATGAGCCATCTCTTATCCCCATAGCAAAAATAGGGCTAAATATGAATATCACATAAACCCCATTAAAAATTATTTTCAATACATTTCCCCAGTCACCCCCAATCTATAAACACTATAAAAAAGAGTATTCAAGGTAAGGGTTAAAGCGGACTTAAAGCGGAGTTAAAGCGGGTTTAAAGCGGGTTTAAACCGGGTTCAACCCGGCTCAAACCCGCCTCAAACCCGCCTCAACCCCGGCTCAACCCCGGCTCAACTATGGTCATGAACTTATTTTGATATGACTAAATCATTGTTCGTCTTACATTTTGTTTGCAACTTAATAAAATATTTTTATAAGTCCTGGCAGAATGGCCCCACATTAAACAGTGTAAGCCAGTTATGAAAATAGGGCATGCAGAATAAATCAATTGCAACTATTGGTTAAAATCACAAAAGCAGAATTATTTTTATTGATTGAAAATCGCAATAATGAATACTTATTGAAGTAGAATTTCTATTTTTGTATAAAAATAAAGCTTATGCTTTTAAAAATATATCCTGAAAATCCTAATGACAGGCATATCCGAATGGTCGTTGAGTGCCTTCTCGATGGTGGGATTATCATTTATCCTACCGACACTGTCTATGGCCTGGGATGCGATATCTTCAAACACAAAGCCGTTGAACGCGTTGCAACCATAAAAGGAATAAACTTATCCAAAGCAAATTTCTCTTTTATATGCTATGACCTGAGCCACATCACCGACTTTACAAGGCCATTAAGCAACCCGACATATAAGTTGATGAAAAAAGCAACACCAGGCCCCTTTACGTTTATCCTTGAAGCAAACAATAATGTGCCTAAACTGTTTCAAACAAAAAAGAAAACAGTAGGCATCAGGGTGCCTGATAATAGTATTTGCAGGGAGATCGTAAATGTATTGGGAAACCCGATACTCACCACTTCAATTTATGATGAGGATGAACTGATTGAGTACACTACCGACCCGGAACTTATCTATGAAAAATACAAGGATCTCGTTGATATTGTAATTGACGGCGGCTTCGGTGGCAATCAAGCCTCAACGGTTATCGATTGCACAAGCGATGAATTTGAAGTATTGCGTCAGGGGAAAGGATTAACTGATAATTTGTTTTAATTGCAATGCCAGGAGGAACACAAGGGAAGAAAAGCTTTCTCAACATCAGCCATTTACAATTCCCTTTAAAGGAAGAAGTTATCGAAAAGTTGGGCGAATCAAAAGGGGGATGGGTTGAGCGTATTGTCAGCGAGGGGCATACAACGGCTGAAGGGCAGTGGTATGATCAAATCACAGATGAATGGGTTTTGTTAATGCAGGGAAAAGCAATCCTGGAATTCATGAACGATGAAAGCATTGAGCTACATGAGGGGGATTATTATTTTATCCCAGCAGGCATGAAGCACCGTGTAAGCTACACCTCAAGTGAGCCCAAATGTATCTGGTTGGCCATACATTTCAACAAACAGAATACGGAAATCAAATAAGAACTTAATAAAAAAGCAAATAAAGATGAAGCCTGAATTAGAAAAGATATTTAATGCCCAAAGCCGTAAAAACGACAACTTCTTTCTCATCGCAGGGCCATGTGTGCTTGAAAATGAAGAAATGGGTTTTGAAATTGCCGAGACTATAAAAGGAATTGCTGATAAATTCAATATCCCTTATATCTTTAAGGCTTCCTATAAAAAAGCAAACCGTTCCCGCTTAGATTCATTTACAGGACTTGGGGATGAAATAGGATTAAACATCCTTAAACAAATTGGAGATAAATATAAAGTGCCCGTAATCACTGATATCCATTCGGAGCCGGAAGCATTTCAGGCCGGGCAGTATGTTGACATATTACAAATCCCGGCATTTTTATGCAGGCAAACAGACTTATTGATTGCAGCAGGTAAGACAGGCCGTGTTGTTAACATAAAAAAAGGCCAGTTTGTAAGCCCGGAGGCCATGCACTTTGCCGCAGAAAAAGTTATTTCAACAGGTAACAAAGCAGTGATGTTAACTGAGAGGGGAAATATGTTCGGGTATGGGGACTTAGTTGTTGATTTCAGGGGTATTCCATTGATGCAGCAATACGGATGGCCGGTAGTGCTTGATGTTACCCATTCATTGCAGCAACCAAATCAAAGCAGTGGTGTGAGCGGTGGACAGCCACAACTGATAGAGACCATTGCAAAAGCAGGGATAGCTACCGGGGTAGATGGCATTTTTATCGAAACACATCCTGATCCACAGAAGGCAAAATCAGATGGGATGAACATGCTTAAACTCGACAAATTGGAAAGTCTGCTCGAAAAGCTCATAAAAATCCGCCAGGCATTGATATAGTTCCTACATATTTTTAATTCATGCTTTGAATTATTGTTTTTTTTTATTAACATTGATAAACTTATTCTAAGCCAAAGCCCCTGAGTGAGTTTATCTGAGTGCCTATTGCTCGCTGAACAATGTTTGGGACATTTTTAAATATCTTAAAATGATACAATTAGGATACATTGTTTCAAAAATATCCTTTTCCTCTGTCATCAACAGTATTGTCCCTTTTTTGGCCAATAATACTGATTATTTTAAGTTCTGGCAGGCTTTGATATTGCTTTTATGTGCAGCAGCATTTCATATATCATGCAAACACAAAAAAAGTAAATGTATCCCGTTATTATATGGTCATTTCTTTGCATTCCAAAGCACCAGCATCCTGTTTCAGCTTTCGGGACCTAATTTCCAATTCAGCCAAATACTGTTTTTCATTAGTGAAGGCCTTCAGGCACTGTCCTATTTGATGCTATTATTAGCATCCTTAAAAATCATCAAACCGCAATCATCTAAATATTTATTGATTTTTATAGGAATAGCAGTACTATCTGCAATCCTTTCGGTTATTACATTTCACAAATTCAACCTTGTTTTTTTTAGTATTTCTTTAGGCTTTATCATCAATCTGATATTTATATATACATCAATGATTAAACCTGGAATTGGTAATATTTCAAATAATAAAAAATTCAAAGTCTTATCAATATTTGTTTTTCTATTTCTGTTTTTTCAGATTGCCGATAAATTCATCACCATTCATTCACAGATGGATATTATTAAAGAGGCAGTTTCTTTTAAATTATATGGGGTCTTGTCAGTTATCAGCCTGATACTATTGTTTTTAGTTGCTTTTTATTCAATAATGAATTTTAAAAGCAATCGTATTGAAAAAACGAGGTTGGATTTTTTTGGAAAAAAACAAGCATTATACCTTATAGGAAGCCTCTTTGTTGCAGGCTTGATCTTAATAAACATCCTTGTTGGGCAGGAGATAATAAAACTTGATAAACAATTAATACAAAAGGCAAGCTTTTTTGCCCAAAACTTCAACCATTCACATACACAAGCATTGGATTTCACAATTTCTGACAGAGCAAAACCAGGATATATCAAACTAAGAAGCCAGTTTAATGCTTATGCCAAATATGAAGGCCTAAGTTCCATTTATAGTCTTAAACTTAAAAATGACAGTTTGTTCTTTGGCCCTGAAAACACTGATTATGAAATAAACCATGATACCATTAATACCCAGCATTACCAGAATCCGCCCATAGCCTTTAAAGAAGCCCTGCTTAAGGGGGAATCTGGTGTTACAGGGCATTTTAAAGATGAATATGGGAGTTTTTATTCAGCTTACGCCCCTGTTTACGATAAGGCTGGCAAGGCAAATATGCTGATTGTTATTGACATTCCGGAAAATCAACGGAAAGCACAGCTTACAAGTTTCAGGTTAAATATTATTATTGGATTTTTAGTCCTCATCCTTGCCGCCTTTCTTATCAGAATTATTTATTTATTAAGGGATACCTACCATTTCTTCTCAGTCAAAAACATAATCCTGATCACAGGATTTGCACTAATATTTGGCTTTCTGATTGCATTAATGGTTCATAGGAACAATGAGAAAAATGCTAAAGAAGAATGGCATAATAAACTTCAGTACGAGATCTCGGAACATATAGAGATGACCGTTAAACGGGTAACAGAAATGACAAGGATGCAGCCTGAAATAATAAAGACTTCAACAGGAGAGCTAAACAGGGACAATGAGCCAGCATTGTCAATACTAAAAACCATTCAGCATTTATTGGAAGCTTCAATTGTATTTGTTCTTGATTCGACAGGAACAACAGTAGCCTGTACTCCGTATGGCGATAACCAAACACTCACTGGAAACAGTTATGCATTTCGCCCATATTTTAAAGAATCATTTTCAAAAGGGAAAAGCAAATTCTACCCGGCAATAGGTGTCACAACAGGAGAAATCGGTTTTTATTTTAGCCAGCCCATATTAAACAATGATAAGATATCCGGAGTATTAGTGATAAAAAGCAGTCTTGATGCAATTCAGGAAAAGTTAAATATCTTTCCATATCCTACAGCCCTGGTTTCAGAGAAAGGAATAATTATTGCATCCAATCAGCCCGGCTGGATCCTTAAAACCGCTTACCCCCTTTCAGATGAAGATCGAAAAATTCTTAAAGAATCAAAGCAATTCAGTGATGAGCCCCTGCCCGACCTTGGAGTAAATTTACTTAATCCTATAAATATCAACAATGTAAATTACAGTATCATAAAGGGGCAGCCTTTTTTTGGCCAACTACAGTTAATAACTTTACAACCCCAATCAAGCCCAGTACTTCTTTCTGTAATAACAATTGTATTAGGGGCCTCTATTTCAATCCTGTTAATCTTTGCACTTGTTGCATTTGGATTGGGTTATACAACTTCTCAAAAAGCCTTGGCCAATAGTGAAGAAAAATTCCGTAAACTATTTGAAGATTCTTATGATGCAGCTCTCATCCTGGAAAACGGTATTTTTGTGGACTGCAACCAGGCTGCTGTTCAATTGTTGAACTATAAATCAAAAGCCGACATCATAAATAAAACCCCAAATGATTTATCTCCAAAATATCAGGATGATGGTATATTATCGAAACAAAAAGCCAGTTTTATCATTGATTTCATCCTTAAAAACAACTCAAACTATCGCTTTGAATGGCTTTTATTAAAAAATGACAGGACGGTAGTCCCTGTAGAAGTCCATGTAAACAAGATTTCCATTGGTAGCAATCCTGTTTATTATACAATTTGGAAAGATATTTCTGAGAGGATAAAAGCTGAACGCGAATTGGAGAGGTATCGTGAACACCTTGAAGAACTTGTTGAAGAACGCACCCAGAAACTGGAAAAAGAAATGGCCGAAAGGGTAAAGGCTGAAAACCTGATTCAGCAACAGCTCCACAAGCTGGAAGCACAAAATGCCGAATTGGAAAGGTTTACATATACAGTATCTCATGACCTAAAGAGCCCCTTGATAACAATAAATGGATTTCTTGAACAAATCATTGAAGATGCAAAAAATGGATCCATTGATGAGATTGATAGCGATGCCCAGCGCATAAGGAATGCTGTCAATAAGATGTCAAAACTATTGACAGACCTGCTTGACCTGTCGCGCATCGGAAGAGTAATTAATGCCAATAACACCTTTCATTTTGGTGATTTGATAAAAGAGACAATAGAATCACTCAGGGGAATTATTGACCAATCAGGCCTTCATATTGAATTTGAAAGTGATTTTCCGCTTGTTAAGGGCGACAGGGAACGAATCAATGAAGTCATTCAAAACCTTATTGAGAACGCTGTAAAATATAAATGCACGGAGAGTATTCCACATCTTTCAATTGGATATAAGGTCCAGGACAATGAAATGCTATTTTGGTTTGCGGATAATGGAATTGGAATAGAACCAAGATATCTGGAAAAGATTTTTGGCTTGTTTGAAAAATTAGATGCTTCAACCCAGGGCAATGGTATTGGCCTTGCTTTAACAAAAAGGATTATCGAATTTCACGGGGGAAATATCTGGGCTGAGTCGGAAGGCAGCGGAAAAGGCACTACATTTTATTTTACCCTGCCAATTATTATTTAGGGTCTGCTGAAAGGTTTTTTAAAAACAATATCCCTCCCACATCCATCAGTTTGCCATCGCAAAGCGGGATAATGTGAATACCCCTCCTTTTTATCTCTTCAGTCAATTCGCGGCCTTCATTAAGGTAAGTCAAATTCCCACAAACAAAAAGTTTCTCATCAATTGTTCCAAAGCACCCTCCAATAAAACCATTTTTCATCCCGTATAAAGACACCTGCTTGTTATCCACTAAAAACACATCAAGACCTTTCGCTTTCAGTTTTTTTTCAATCCCCTTGTCCCCTGTGATGTATAATCCAGCCGTTTCAACAAGGCTGCACCTCGTATAAGCTTGCTTTACATGAATATGCTCCTTTTCCTTATGAACTTCTAATATCTGCTTTTCTGTATATTTTAGGTTATGAACAAGATAATGATGATTAACAAAAGCATTATAAAATACTGATCCGGGATACTTTTGTCCAACCATATTTTCTCCAATGGTGTATCCAATACCATGCGCATTTAGCACATCAATATAAGAGGAAGAAGCATTTGGGGCAACAACCAGCCTACCAGCCCCAAAACAGAAGAACACATCCGGATGCCCTGAAATGGCAGGATAAGTAATCCCTTCATGATTTATCATAACCACACTTCCCATCTCTTTAAGCATTGTTAATGCCTGAGGAGGAAAACGATAATCAACAAAAATCAACATGAAATTCCCCGGGTTTTATATCTATACTGGTTTTAATCCTTAACTTTTTAAACCACCTGGCGAGCATTGCCTTATTGCTTCCTTTATGGCCAATAGCAGCATGAAAATCTTTTTCATTGACCCAGATTGTAATATTTTCCTTATCTGATTCCTGCTCCAGGTATTTCAGTTTGTGCATCCAGATTGCCGTTTCGACCAATTGCCCAAAAGCAGGATGAAAAGGTCCGGCAACAAGTGAATCGCCATTAAGCAAACCTTCAGATGGATGCAATCCCATCCTTAACACTTTGACCCCGGCCTGTTCAAATTCAGTTAATAGTATCCTGCAAGTGTCAATTGATTCTTCTAACGACATTGGCTGGTATTTCCCCTCCCTCCACATCTGCTCCATCTGAGTGCCTTTTATAACAAGGGAAGGATAAATCCTTGTTTCAGAAGCCCCTAAGCGAATGATTTCACGTGCTGTGAACAGGCTCTTCTGAAGTGTATCCCCGGGCAGACCAATCATCATCTGTAGGCCAAATCTTAAACCAGCTTTTTTTATCAATTCACAGGCCTTTTCAACAGCCTCAGGACCATAACCACGCCTGACAGTTTTCAACACATCTCTGTCCATCGACTGAACACCTAATTCAATACAGCTCACGCCATAATCTTTCAGCATCCTTAAGTTTTCTTCATTAATATAATCAGGTCTTGTGCTTAAACGGATCCCGTGAATCTTTCCTGACTTAAGAAATGGCTGTGCAATACCCAGGTATTCCCTTTGCTGTTCAATAGAAATCCCAGTAAAATTGCCACCAAAAAAAGCAAGCTCCACACGCCCCTGCTGATGCCCAAAAGAGGAAAGGCTCTCCTCGATATGAGCTATTACCTCCTCATTTATTGGAGATGAAACAGAACCGCTTATTTGCTTCTGGTCACAAAAGATACATTGAAAGGGGCAGCCCAGTTCAGGGATAAAAATTGCAATATTATGATGGATATTTGTTTTCAATTGAACATCTTCAGGTTTATGATGCAAAAGTAATAATATCCAATCGAACAGTTCTTTGTTTTACCTGGTTTTAAGATTCCTTAGTATAATAAACAATAATCATGTAATATTCGGGGAATCAACATCATTTCCACTTTGAAAGCAACTTCAGATACCTGTCCCTAATAGCCTTAAGCCTTTCAAGGCTAAGGTTTTCACGATATATCCTTACCATATCATAAATCTTTTGCCCCTCAAAAAAATAGCATGTTGCAGCATCAAAAAATAAGAGGTCGGTTTCATATTTCACCTCTTTTGTCAATTCTTTAAACATTCCCCATTCAATAGGTTGTGGGATGAGAAAATAACCATGATGTGGTTGCGACTGGTCAACATACATATTATCACCCAGGGGTCCCAGATAGAAAAATTTATCAAGTTGAATAATTGCTGATTCTTTGACAAACTTTTTGGTCCTTTTCTTAAAATGTATCCCCATATCCTGATAATATTCCTGAATCACACTAATATGGTTATACTGTTCAAGGTTCCTTACCCTGAGCATTTGGATAGTTTGATTAAACAAAGTAATCCTGCCTGTTACCACATCAATAGGTTGCCTGAACAATTCCCTTACTTTTAAAGTAGCCCTTGTAATGGATTCGAAGGAATAGGCTTCATCAAGCATCAGATATAAGTATTGAGGCTTATGATCAGATAATACTTCGCTATAATACCCTGAAAAAGGCTCTAAGGATTCCAATACGCAGGTATTGGGAAGAAGGATATTATCATCAACACAGGCAAGGGGCTCTTCCTTTGTTAACCCGCCAAACCTTTCGATGGTTTCACTGCTTTCCATATTGCAAAGATTTTGGTTTATTAATCCATGATAAATATACAATCTTTTAGACGAACTAACAAATACATAGTAAAATATTAATCGTTAAGCTAAATATTATTACGTTATTATTTAAAAAATCATTTTAATATCAAAAAAGGGAACAATACCCAGGCAGAAGGCCTAACAGGCCAAAACACATCATGTCTTCACAATAAAATTTAAAATCGACTTTAAATCCTTAATAAATGAGCAAATAAGAATTCACTCATTCGCTCATTTGCTCATTCGCTCATTATATCTAATCCCATCGGAAGCGATTGGTGATGTTATTTATAGAAACAAGCTTTGCGTCCTTTGCGGGAACACTGCGTTCTTTGCGGTTAAGACTTTTTTCTTCAGGATCACAAAGCCTGATGTAATAGAAATAAGATTCATCAAGCATTTCAAAGTCCAAAGAGGTGCCTAATAATAAAAAAATATAACCCCAGGGAACAAACAAAATCCGAAATCAATTGTTGAAAAAATAATTAATAACATATTCAAACAATTATGGAACAAACAATAAACCTGGCATGGAAAGAAGGGATGCATTTCACAACGCAAATAAACGGGCATGAATTACATCTCGATGCTGACACAAATAACGGAGGGACAGATCAAGGCCCCAGGCCTAAGCCTTTATTATTAGCAGCTTTAGCAGGCTGTACTGCCATGGATGTGATTTCGATACTTGCTAAAATGAAAGTAGTACCTGAAGATTTTGATATAAAAGTAAATGCAAACATAGGGGAAGAACACCCGATGCAATATACATCTATGCACCTGGTTTATATGTTTAAAGGCAAAGACCTTCCCCTGGACAAGCTAACAAAAGCCATTGAATTGTCACAGGAAAAATACTGTGGGGTAAGTGCCATGTATAAGAAATTTCTTAAACTCACTTACGAAATACAAGTCAGATAAACCAGAAAAGCACAAATATCACTTAAAAACATAAGATGTATTTTCATTAATTACCAACAACTTACAAACAGGTTTTATTCTAAAGGAATAAAGTTCATCGTTTATGGCATAATAAAATGGCACGGTAGTTGTTAATACAAAAACAACTACAGGGAATTAATTTACTAAAAACCTTTAGTCATTAAACAAATTATATTTTCCTTAAGAACAATCATTGTAAAGTCTAAAGGATAATACAATTAACAATAAAACCTTAAAGCCATGAACTCAAGTTACACCTCCCGAAACGCATGGAACCCATCAAAGAACACCTATATCAGTAATAAAAAAGAACCTTCATCAGCACTGAAAACAATTATTGTTTTCATGTTAACCATTCTTTTCTTCTGCATTTTTGGGTTTTATTCATTAATGGCCCAATCAAACCAAACAATCATTCAGGGACATGTTAAAGGGCATTACCATCCTGATGGCCTGGCAAATGTAACAATAACACTTTCACAAGGAGGAGCAGAAAAAGCAAAGACCCTTTCACAGGAAAAAGGCTTTTTTAAGTTTGATAAGCTTCAGCCCGGAACCTATGAACTAAGCGCAATGGCAGAAGCCATTCATAATTATGATCCAATAAACAAACTTGAAGTAAGTGTAAAGAAAGGAGAAATCAAAAATACTGAACTTGAGCTTTTAGCCGTTGTTGAAATAGAAGAAGAAGTTGTTGAGGAGGTAGTGTTTTGCGTTGTTGAAAGGGTTGAAAACTATTCATCATACAGACCCCAGGGAGCAATGTCATTTAATTATAACAATCTAAGCCAGGACAGTTATCAATATATCCATGATAATGGTTTTAAATCCACCACACATGAGCCATTATCAACTTTTTCCATAGATGTTGATCAGGCTTCATATACAAACATGAGGCGCCATATAAATGAAGGGAAAACAGTCCCAAAGGATGCGATACGGACCGAAGAACTCATCAATTACTTCAAATACACCTACCCACAACCCAAAAAGGAAGAAATATTTTCAATATATACCGAGTATGGCCCTTGTCCCTGGAACCCCAATCATAAGATACTGCATATTGGGATTATGGGAAAAGAGATAGACACAAAAAAAATGCCCCCTGCAAACCTTGTTTTATTAATTGATGTATCAGGATCAATGTGGCAAAGCAACAGGCTGCCACTCATAAAGAAATCACTGCGTCTTTTGGTAAATCAACTACGCGCACAAGATAAAGTAGCTATTGTAACCTATGCCGGCACAAGCAAAATCAATCTTCCTGCAACAGCAGGCAACGAAAAAGAAAAGATCATTGCTTCGCTCGGTAGTCTTGAAGCAGGGGGAGGCACATACGGAAGCGGCGGTATCTTAATGGCTTATCAAATTGCAAAGGAAAACTACATCCCCAATGGGAACAACCGTATTATCCTATGCACTGATGGAGATTTTAATGTTGGTGTTACGTCATATGCAGAACTGGAAAGGATTATTGAAGAAAAACGAAAAGAAGGCATTTTTCTATCAATCCTTGGATTTGGGATGGGAAACTATAAGGATGACAAACTCGAATTGCTCTCGAACAAAGGCAATGGGAATTATGCCTATATAGATAACCTGATGGAAGCCCAAAAGGTCTTTGTTGAGCAAATGGGAGCTACCTTATTGACCATTGCAAGTGACGTAAAAATCCAGGCAGAGTTTAATCCTGTTCATGTAAAAGCCTATCGTCTTATCGGATATGAAAACAGGCTCCTAAACAATGAGGATTTTAATGATGACTCAAAAGATGCAGGAGAGCTTGGGGCAGGCTCAAGTGTAACTGCACTTTATGAAATCATTACAGATGAAAAAGAGTCTGAAAACATCATCATACCTTCCGAATTGAGGTATCAAAATCAGAACGTGATTAGCAATCCTGATTTTAAAGGGGAGTTGGCACAGATTTCAATACGGTATAAAAGTCCGACAGAAGAAAAAAGCGCTCTTGTAAAAACAATTGTTCCAAATAAAAGCAAGAAAATGAAGGACTGTTCGGAAGATTTTTTGTTTGCAGCGGCTGTTGCCCAATATGCAATGATTCTTAGGGATTCGCCTTTTAAAGGCAATGCGGGCTTTGCAAACACCATTGAACTTGCTCAAAACAACAAAGGCAGGGATACTGAAGGATACCGTGCAGAGTTTATCAGATTGCTTAAACTGGCAGAAAGTATATATGCCCAAAGCGACATTGAAATAAGCTTACCGGAACCATCTCCATCAGATTAGGAGCAAAAAAAATAGCCTTTGAAAAATCAAAGGCTATTTTTTTTGAGGTTTCGAGCGGATTCGAACCGCTGTAGGAGGTTTTGCAGACCTCTGCCTAGCCACTCGGCCACGAAACCCATTATTCAAAAGTGGTGCAAAAATAATGCTTTAAGGCTTATCTTCAAAATATTTTTTCACATAAATGGAAAAAAAATCCCAAAACACTAATTCTCAAAAGCCTAAGATTTGCACTCATCCCTAAGTTCTACGCTTACACAACTCATCTTTCCACCAAGAGGTGGGTTCATTTTTGAGACCTTTACTTCTACCCAAAGTATTTGAGGAAAAGCCTTTTTAACAGCATCAATAATCCGACGGGCTAAATGCTCAAGCAGCTTGCTCTTTTGCTGCATTTCCTTTGCAATAACCTGATATACCGACTGATAGTTAACAGTATCTTCAAGATGGTCGGAATACTCTGCCGCCTTTGTATCCGTTTCAAATTTTATATTCACAAGAAAGCTGTTCCCAATCACCTGTTCTTCTTCAAAGCAGCCATGATAGGCATAAAACTCCATGTTTTCAATAAATATCTTTGCCATTGTTGAATTTTGTTATTTAGTATTCTTCTTATTCATTATTCTGGTCTTCATGCGGATTCATATCCAAAGGAGCATCCTGGACCCCATTAAGTAGTGATTCCGCATCAGGGGCAGGAAGCTCCTGGATATCACGAAGCCTTCGTTCAATAATCCTTGAGCGGGTGCCAACCAATGTATCAATCTCATCCCCGGCTTCATTAATCTTTTTCCTGGCTTTTTCAAGTATCCCCCCAAATTTCTGGAACTCTGTTTTTACGGCAGCTAACACCTTCCATACTTCACCAGAGCGTTTTTGAACAGCCAGTGTCCTGAAACCCATTTGCAGGCTTGAAAGGATTGCCGACAACGTTGTTGGCCCTGTGACAATCACCTTATACTCCCTTTGCAACTGCTCCATAAGGGAAGTTTTGCCAACTACCTCTGCAAACATCCCTTCCACAGGCAAAAACATAATACCAAAATCAGTAGTAAAAGGGGGATAGACATATTTATCACAAATATCCTTAGCAGCTTTTCTGATGGCATTTTCAAAAGCCTTTGAAGCCTCAGCTATCAATGCAATGTCACCTTGTTCGCGTGCATCAACCAAACGGGAATAAACCTCCAATGGAAACTTAGCATCAACCGGCAGATATACTACTTGCTGAGATTCATCTTTTCCCGGAAGTTTTATGGCATACTCAACAAGCTCCCGGACAGCAGGATTTGTTTTTACATTTGTTGCATATTGCTCAGGGGCAAGGACTTGTTCCAATATGGCTCCCAGTTGAACTTCCCCTATAATACCCCGGTTCTTTACATTGCTGAGCACTTTTTTCAAATCCCCAACATTGGCAGCAAGGTTTTGCATCTCACCCAGGCCTTTTTGAACTTCTAGCAACTGGTTACTTACAAGATTAAAAGATTGCCCCAGACGTGCCTCAAGTGTCTTTTCCAATTTCTCATCAACAGTCTCACGCATTTTCTCAAGCTTCTGCTCAGCCAGCTTTGTTAACTCCTCTTGCCGGATTACCAGATCCGAGAATTTTTGCCGTTGCATCTCATTGAAATCCCTAACGTTTTGACTAAACACCAAACCAAAATCCTTAAGCTGGACTGAAAGGCTATCTCTTAGTTCTTTTGAATGGATACTGTTTTTATCAATAAGCTCTATTATTTTAACATCAATGCTCCTGGTCAACCTGTCCAATGCTTCCTGGTTCGACCTTGTTAAAACATCCAATTGCTGTGCCTGTAATCTTGAAATCTCAGCTAAAGAATTCATCGAAGCCTGCTGATAAGCATTCATCACCTCCCTGTTTTCCAATCTTGAATCTTTCAATCCCCGTAACAATTCTTCTCTTTGGGCACGGCTTTCCTCCCCTATCCTTGCTTCTATTCTTTCAATCTGCTTTTGAAGGTAACTAAGTTGGTTCAACATCTCATCTGATCGGGAACCGTTCTTTTTTACAAGAACAAAAACCAAAACCGCAATCAGCAATACAATCTGGATCAGCCCAAAAATCTCAGCCATAATTTATTTATCTCTTTAAACCAAAGCCCAAAAAACAGGCACCTTACCTGAAAACAGTGAAATTGTCTATTGTCTTTCCCCGTTTAAATAACTCACAATAAAGGCATCAGGAAAGCCGGAAGATTTAACTTGTTCTAAAGCTTTTGCGGCATCTTCTTTTTGCAGATAACCAGTTGAAATATATCTTACGATACCCTGCTCATGTTTTTCTTCAATTTGAATCTTTAAATTAGCAAAGGTATCAGAAGAAACAGGTTTTTGAACTGCTAATAGTTGGACATGATAATACAAAGCCGTTTCAGGTGATTTAAAAAATCTATCGTACTCATTGTTTTCGGCACTAACAGAGTTTGTTTGAATATGCAAACGCATCCTTTTCGAAAAATCATCCATTTTGGCTTTATCCGTATCAGACAACATAAAAGGGGCGAGCAATCCTTTTTCATAAGCTTGTATTGGAATTACCTGAAACCTTTTTCCCGACTGCTCATTTGAAGGAGCCCGATATCTCCATATCAGATGATGATAAAAAGTATCCAGTTTTACTTCACCGCTTTCCTTATGTTTAGTGAAACCAACTTCAAACATGATGCCCCCATCGGTATTGGGCTGATTTTGGTTTGAAATATAATTACCCATCGAATATACACAAACAATAGAATCGCCATCAGGCTTTTTTACATATCTCACAGGCTGTATAACATGAGGATGCGACCCAATGATAATATTCACATCAAGGCTTGCCAGAAAATCGGCTAACTGACGTTGATAACGGTTTTCTATTAGCTGATACTCGTCACCCCAATGCATCACGGCAATAACCAAATCCGGATTTTTACTATGGGCATTTACAACGTCCTTTCGAATAAGCGCAGTATCAATCATATTTACGATTGTGGGAGGAGTATCCTTAATTCCATTAGTCCCATAAGTATAATTTAATACAGCAAGCTTAAATCCGTTCTTTTCAATAAGCAAGGGATATAAACTATCACGCTCAGCCTGGTTTTTAAAAGTTCCTGTTTGATAAAACCCCAGGCCCCTTAATGTATCTATTGTATGCGAAAGTGCTTTTCCAAAGCCATCATTGCTATGATTATTGGCAGAAACAACAACATCAAAACCAGCTTCTTTTAACGCAAGGGCAATTGCATCGGGAGAACGGAAATTAGGATAACCCGCATAAGGGGGTTTGCCGGGAAGCGTTACTTCAAGGTTACAAAACGCCAGGTCAAAGGATTTGATAATTGGGGCAACAAATTCATAGTTGTCAACATAATCATAAGTTTTATCTGAAGCTTGATAAGCTGATTTTATCTGGCCATCGTGACCCATTATATCACCTACAAATATCATATTGAGCCTATACAAACTATCCTGTTGGGGAGCAATATCATTATTCAAATTTTGTTGACCAGCCTGCCCTGAGCAAGAACAAACAAATAACACCATGAACACAAAAGCTGCAGAACAAATTAAATGCTTTTTCATCACCAATTTAGATTATTGTATTTTAAGTCATTAAGATTAAAAAAAGACCACAATAAAATCATTATTTTATTGTGGCCAAGATACTAAAAAAATACCAGACCTAAAAGTCTGGCATCATATCCACATTAATGAACTTAACAACAAATAATGTTAAACAAAAAAGCCTGCACATGGTGCAGGCCTTTAAAATGCATTTTGAAATTAATACGCAAAAAGCGGGAACTGTTTCATTAAGTCCTGAACTTTATGACGTACATCTTCAATCACTTTTTCATTGTCAATATTCATGATAACTTCATCAATGAAATCAACAATCTGTATTGCATGGCTTTCTTTTAAGCCACGGGTAGTGATAGCAGGAGTTCCAACACGGATTCCTGAAGTAGCAAAAGGAGAGCGACTATCAAAAGGAACCATGTTTTTATTAATTGTGATATCAGCCAATACCAAAGTATTTTCAACTTTCTTACCGCTAACATCCGGCACTTTGCTCCTTAAGTCAATAAGCATTAAATGGTTATCTGTTCCACCGGAAGTTACATGGTAACCTTTATCGGTAAAAGCTTTAGACATTGCCTTGGCATTTTTCATTACCTGAACACAATAGTCCTTATAAGAATCTGTTAATGCTTCACCAAATGCAACAGCTTTTCCGGCGATAATATGCTCAAGCGGGCCACCCTGTGTTCCTGGGAATACAGCTGAATCAATAATCTGTGACATCAGCTTGATTTCACCTTTAGGGGTTTTCTGTCCCCATGGGTTTTCAAAATCTTTCCCAATAATAATCATACCACCACGAGGGCCACGTAAAGTCTTATGGGTAGTAGTTGTGATAATATGGCAATGAGGGATTGGGTTATTAAGAAGTTTCTTTGCAATAAGCCCGGCAGGGTGTGCAATATCGGCCATCAGGATAGCACCAACCTTGTCAGCGATAGCTCTCATACGTGCAAAATCCCAATCGCGAGGATATGCAGAAGCACCAGCAACAATAAGTTTTGGTTTTTCTTTTAATGCAATTTGTTCCATTGCATCATAGTCGATGGTTCCGGTTTTTTCATTTACGCCATAAGCAACAGGGCGATATAAGATACCTGAAAGGTTAACAGGAGATCCATGAGAAAGGTGGCCTCCATGGCTTAAATCCATCCCCATAAAAGTGTCACCAGGTTGAAGACAAGCTAAAAAAACAGCAGCATTAGCCTGAGCCCCGCTATGAGGTTGAACGTTTGCAAATTCTGCTCCAAAAAGCTCTTTTGCCCTGTCAATAGCAATTTGTTCTGTTTGGTCAACAATTTGGCATCCGCCATAATACCTACGGCCTGGATAACCTTCAGCATATTTGTTGGTAAGAACACTCCCCATTGCCTGCATTACCTGGGTACTTACAAAGTTTTCTGATGCAATAAGCTCAACTCCATGCAATTGTCTCTGGTGTTCCTGCTCGATCAAATCAAAGATCTTAAGGTCCTTTTCCATATCAAGTATATTTTTTTTATTGATTTTTAAAAACTTAATCGTTCAATTTTAATGCTTCAAAATTAGCAAAAATATACGAATAGCATCCCTGATTTTATTTTTTATTAAGCTTTGAAATCATATCCCTTTCTTACTTTTTTAATCATCCTTGCAAAAATATAAGTAGTTCATTATCCCTCTGTTTTTAAAAAATACAACATTTAATCCAAGCCCATAACCAAAAGGCCATTAGTTACAAGCATGTAGGACATTATTACTGTTTTCTGGTTATCATTAAAAAGAAACACCCCTCATATTGGGTGAATAAACATTACAATAGTCTTATATACCCACCATTGTTCTGACTCACTAAGATATTAAATTGTACACCATAAAAAAAGGCTTGTGCATTACTGCAACAAGCCTTTTTTAACCGATGATGGTTTAAACTGATGGATACACCTACTTCACAAGTGTTCCTGTCATTTTTGCACCAGCCATTTCAGGTATGATTTGTTCAAATTTTATCACTTTAAAACTTTTAGCATCCACCCATACTTTTCCTGAGCCCCCACTGCCATCAGCAGGTTCTATATCCAGTCGCCAGGTCTTTGTGCCATCTTCAAGTATTTCTGAAACAGTATTCATCCTGAGAATTTTAACTGCCAGGGTATTAAGGTTCAGATTGCGGTAAACAGCTTTGTAGTTTATTGATAAAGGCAGAGCTGCAAGCATAAATACCCAGCCCGGGCCTTCAGCAAAAAGGGGTGCATCAAGACCAACAGAAATAGGAGAAGTGTTAGCAGCATTGATAATAGTCCCTTCGGCCAGGGTGTCAGAATAAGCAATGCTCAATGTCACAGGTCCCTGATTCACATTCCGGCTTATTGGATTAAATGTCCGGGCATCAATTTTTATTTCGTCTGTGCCTTTACCCATAGGCGATGTGGTTTCTTCAGTTATCACATATTGGTTCGCAGACTTAGTGATGTTAACAGTGCTTTGCATCTTAATCTCCTGACCCATGGCATCAATAACCATATCAAAAGTAAAAGACCCGACAGGAAGTTCCCTCACAGGGCTAAGCACCATACCTGTTTCCTCAAAGCTAAGCTCGGCAGGTAAAGTAACAGAAGCTACATCCACAGTTATTTCCTTCAAGCGCTGTTCGACTTTTTCAGGCATTTCACTTTGGTATCTTCCTCCTATATGTTTGGCAAGGAATTTTTCCATAGCAGCAACAAATGCAATGTTGTTTTCAGGGCGTGCAAAGCCATGCCCTTCATCAGGGGCATTAAGATATTCAACAGCAAAGCCCCTGTCGCGCAATGCAATTACAATCTGATCACTTTCTGTTTTTTTCACCCTTGGGTCATTTTGTCCCTGAACAACCATCAGTGGCACTTTTATTTTATGAGCTGAGAATAAAGGAGATTGCTTTACTAAAAGCTTTTTACCTTCTTCCGAAGATGGGTTTCCCATACGTTCATGAAACACTTTCCTTGATGACTCCCAGTATGGGGGTATTGAATTTAGCAAGGTAAGGAGGTTTGATGGACCTACAAAAGACACCCCACAGGCATAAATATCAGGTGTAAATGTTAATCCGGCCAGGGTAGCATATCCGCCATAAGAGCCTCCAAAGATTGCAACCCTTTTCGGGTCGGCGATACCTTTTTCAACAAGGTATTTCACACCCCAGGTAATGTCATCCTGCATCAGTTCGCCCCATTGTTTATTGCCGGCATTCAGGAAACTCTTCCCAAAACCAGTGCTACCCCTGAAGTTCATAATCAATACAGCATAACCCCTATTTGCCAAAAACTGGCAATATGTATTAAAACCCCAATAGTCACGTGCCCATGGGCCACCATGAGGCATTACAACCAAAGGTAATTTCTTTTCGCCCATCCCTTTTGGCAGTGTAAGGTATGCCGGGATCATTAACCCATCTGATGAGGGATAATGAATTGGTTTCATACTTGCCATGTATTCAGTAGGTATGCCTTCACGGGGGGCATATTGAAAAGTCAGTTCATTGGTAGCAGTATTAAACAAAAAAACAGATGAAGGTTTTACATCTGAATAAGCTGCAATCAAAAACAAACTCTCATCAAGATTGGCTGAAAAAAATGATATTTCAACATCTCCTAGTTTGGATTTTATTGTGTTGTAATATGATTCGAAGGTTTTGTCCTTAAAGTATATCCTTGTATAATCATCTGTATAGGAGGTACTGATAACTTCAAGTGTTTTTTCGCTTGTAGATAAGCCTCCAAAATCAACCTTATTTTCAGGGTCTTTCTCAACAAAACTAGTTTTGCCATTATTTACATCCATAAGGTATAACTCAGTTTTATCAACATCTCCCTTATTTGAAACAAAATATATCTTGTTGTTTTCTTTATTGAATGCAATAGGATAAGCTGTTTCCATTAAGCCCCATTGATAAATGATACCTTCTTTACGACCAGCACCAAGGCGCCACAACTCATTGTCCCCATTTTCTTTGGTGATAATTGCAAGCCTTAATAAATCGTTATTGTCAAAAATCCAGGTAGTATAACGCCTTGTATTTTCCCTGATTTTCTTCAACTCCCCGGTAGAGATACTAAGTTGATATAAATCATGCCATGCTTTATCCCTGTCGTTAATTCCAACAAATAATAGATCAGGGTTACTGCGCGAAACATGATAGATGATAGCCCTTACTTCTTTTAGGTTTGTCAGGTTTCGTGCCTGGGGAATCACTCCTGGCTTTGCTTCAGAAGGGTCAAGGGCATAGATATTATAGTTTTCATCACCTCCCTGATCCATAACAAATAGGATATATTTACCATCCCTTGACCAGAAGTAGCCAGAGATAGGGCGTTCAGTCCTGTTTGTAACAGGCAATGCCTCAGAAAAATCCGCATCAAGTTTTTTCACCCAAAGGTTTCGGGTACCCTCATAAGGCTTCATAAATGAGATATAAGCCCCATCCGGTGAAAGTTGTCCCCCTGATATCTGAGGGTCACCAAAGAAAAGCTCCCTGTCTAACAGAGGTGGTGGGTTATTTTGAGCAATGGAGGTATGACAAGATATTGCTGAAATGATAATTACAACAAAAATGAAAAGTTTTGTTTTCATAAAAAAAGGTATTAAAGTTTCGCAAACAACGAATATACTAAAATAATCCGATTAGTATAAAAGAATATCCGTCAATTTTTGCAAGATCACTTATCAATTACCAACATCGATTGAATTAATTGAACATAGAATAAGAATCAATCTTATAATTTCTGATTCAAAACTGTTTAAGCATAATACATCAGAAAAAACACAAGAATAAATATGCTAATAAGGTGCTGAGGCCTCTTTTTTACTAAACACAAAAATCAACAGCATCATAAAAGCCATGGAAGCACATATTGCACCAAAGAAAAAAGGTGCTTCAGAATTCATATTGTCATATAAATACCCGGCTATTATACTTGCAGGCAATAAGGTTATACCAATTAAAGCATTATAGATGCCAAGGCCTGTTCCTTTTTTATTTTTATCGGTCATATCAGATATAAAAGCTTTCTGAATGCCATCGGTTGTTGCAGAGTATAAACCATATAAAGCAAACAAAGCAATAATAGCTCCCTGACTGGTACTTACCCCAAATCCATAATACACAATTGCATATAAGGAATACCCCACCAAAAGGACTTTTTCTTTTCCAATACGGTCTGAAAGTATTCCAACAGGAATTGCCATTATCACTGATACTACATTTGTAATAAGATATACCAATGGGATAAATGCAAGCTCAACACCCAGCTCATTAGCCTTCACAAGCAGCAATGCATCTGTTGAATTGCCAAGGGTAAACACAAAAATGATTACTAAAAAGAAATAATAGCGCCCTGAAAAATCCCTGAAATGAAATCGGGAAAACAACTCATGTTTGTTTTTCTTTGCCTCCTTAATACCAAAGATAATCACAAACAAAGCCAGAAATGCAGGAATACCTGCCAGCAAAAAGATAATCCTGAAATTTCCGGGCAAGAATAACAATGAAACAAAAGCAGCCAGTGGCCCAATGATTGCCCCGCTGTTATCCATTGCTTTCTGAAATCCAAAGCTCTTACCACTTTCACCATTTCTAACCGAACCTGCAATAAGGCTATCGCGGGGAGCTGTCCTGATTCCTTTTCCAAACCGCTCAACAAATCTGATATATAAAATGTGTAAAGGTGTACCAGCGAAGATATTTAACGGAATCATAAGGGCTGATAATCCATAGCCGATAAGCATAAAAGGTTTATTACGCCCAATTTTATCACTCCAAAAACCCGATAAAGCTTTAATAAGGGATGCAGTGCTTTCGGCTATGCCCTCAATCAATCCCAGACTTGTTTTTGATGCCCCTATTGACAACAAAAACATAGGCATCACAGAATACACCATTTTAACCGAGACATCGGTCAGAAAACTTGTTACGCCTGTATATACAATATTGGGATGAAGCACCCGGCCTGCTTTGCCCTTTATGCTTGCCAGGCATTTATCTTCTAATAACCGGAGTTTATCCATTGGTCATTCATTAACAAGAATGATTAAAACATTGCTTATTTACTACCGATTGTTGATTTTCTCATATAACATTATCATCATGAGGGTCTGTAAGGCTCAGCATGAATACTGATATGGGTTTTCTTTCCATATTTACCATAAAGTTTTTGTTCTATCTCAGTTGCAATATCATGGGATTCGGTTAAGGACATAGCCCCATCCATTTTAACATGGACATCAATGGCATAGGCATTACCGATTTTTCGTGTTTTAAGCCTGTGATAATCCTTTACTCCTTTGGTCTGATGGATGATCTCTATAATTTCCTTTTCAACATCCTCTGGCAGTGCTACTTCCAGAAGCTCTTTTATACTTGGAAGTGCTAATTTTATTGAAACATTCACAATGAAAAAGCTCACTATAACTCCAGCCAAAGGATCGAGGATAGTCCATTTGTCACCCAGGAATATAGCACCCCCAATACCCACCATGGTGCCTATACTCGAAAAAGCATCTGAACGGTGATGCCAGGCATTGGCAACAACAGCATTGTTATTAATAGAATCCCCAACTCTCTTTGTATAACGGAACAACCATTCTTTAACAACTATTGAAACTACTGCTGCAATAAAAGCAATTATTGAAGGACTTTCAACCACTTCCCCTGAAAACGATTTAACAATATTGCTAATGCCACTCCAACAAATACCTATCCCCACTAAAAGCAATGCAACACTCACCAGCAGGGTAGCAAAGGTTTCAAATTTACCATGTCCATATCGATGGTCTTTATCCCCTTCCTTATCTGAAACACCTACAAAACCAATGACTATTATATCAGTAACAAAATCGGAAATCGAATGGATGGCATCTGCAACCATAGCAGCACTGTTTCCTAAAATTCCGGCAACAAGCTTTCCAAGTGATAGTAGTAAATTGGCAAAAAAACCAATCCAGGTAACCTTCTTTGCGATTTTTGTCCTGTCTTCCATTAGCTTTAATATCTTAATCATTAAACAACAGTGGTCTTATTTTCAGGACATTGCACATTAAAATAAAAAGAAAAATACCTGCATATTTAATAGTGCCAGATATTTTTCAATAATTTTGATTCCTTATGACCCGAAAAATAAATCTATAAAATTAATCAGATTTTCTTAGCTGAGTCATATTTTTATATTTTTATGTGATTTAGTCACTAAAAACTGAATCATATTGTTATTAGCCACAACACAAACAAATGAGCATTGTGATAATCTGATTATAAGCAGTATTTATCAGGATCATTTATTTTATACCTTTACAAATAAAACAAAATGTATTTATGAAAAAACCAGTCATCTTAAGCTCAATATCACTTATAATTGTCCTCTTGTTTAACAGCAACCGCCATTCACAGACAACAGATTATCTAAAAGTAGATGCTGATAGTTTGGTTGAGAACATTGCTATTTTTGACAAGCATTTGATTGAAACTCAGGGAAAAATCATACATATATGCGGGGTTGATGGCAAAAAAATGAAATTACTGACAAATAACAACAGTATTATCAAGATAGAACCTTCAAATAAATTAGTTCGTTTCGATGATTCGCTTTATGACAAAACTATTCTGGTAAGGGGCATGGTATCAGAATCACGCCTCAGTGCAGCTGTGATAGAGAACCACAAGATTGAAAAAGTATTACTATGCCATATTGACCACAGTCCCTGTAAGGATTCAATATGGGTTGACAACAAAATAAAATCCGGAGTATCAGATAGCATTTCTGCAAAAGCTATCAGGAAATTAAAAAACAAAATGACCGAAACACAAAAGGATTATATTTCGGTCATTACAATAATTGCGGATACCTTTCAGGTTATAGAAAAACCCTAATCCTGCACAGCTTTCTTTACGCTTTCTTCATTCGGGACATAGATGATTTTTTTATTATATCCCCCAAAAACGCCCAGCCCACCTTCAATATTTGAATAAATATGTACACTTTCGGCAAAAGGGAAGCTACCTTCAGCGTTGTCATAATTGTTTACACTTTGATAAAAACGATAAAAACCAAAATCAGTCTGTAATATCTCAACAAATATTGAATCTATGCGGGATACAGGGATAGTGTCATTCCCATCATAACCCCCATGATAGAAATTATCAATAAAAATCACATTCCTAAAGCTAAAAGCGCTCTGATTCTGAGATGCAAAAATCTGCTCCCCCTTTTCAAAATATCCTTTGTTTAAATAGGGACCTGAAATACTATCATCAAAAACACAGTACGAGTCTATAAAGGCATCTACTCTATAGTAGAGTTGTGATTGTACTGATGGGAGGTACATTTTCCATGAAAAGTTTGTCTGACCATATCCAAAACCAACAACAGTACTTACAGGGGGCTCAAATACAACATTTTCAACCTGATAAACCGGAATATAGCATTCCGCCTTTACTTCTTCCCCTTCAAAAGAAATAACTTTCAACTGGTAATGATGATCCGGTAAAACCTCCAGTTCTTCTGCCGGCAGAACAAAGCATTTTAAATCATTGTGATAGCTAAACTCTTTATATGAACCACCCTTTGCAGCCATATATACATGGGCCTTTTCGTTCACCTCCTCAATCGCATTGGGATTCATCAAAAAAGGCTTTGAACGGGCCACCCTTACTTTCAATAAGGTATCCTGCGGTGAGATGTAGGAATAAACAACCAATTGGGGTTTACTTCCAACCATATCAATTTCATCAACTTCCGATACGAAATAATCTTCGCAGGAGACCAGCATAATCATAGAAAACAAAATAAACATCAACCTTAAAGAGGCTGCTTGATTCATTTCGGTAATATATTTTAACAATGCTTTCATGGGATTAAAATTTGTAGTTGAAACTTATTGAAGGGATGAGCCTGAAAAGGTTTACTTTTATAAGTTGTGGTCTCCTTCCGGCTGGTAATTCATCATCATAATTGTCATATATTTCTCTCCAGTCATAGTAGAATGGGTTTCTTCTGTTATAGGCATTATAAACTCCAAGCTCAATAGTCCTTTTAATGGTGCGTCCAAATGCTTTTATCTCTTTGTTAAACTGAATCCCTGCATCAAGGCGATGATAAGGTTCTGCCCGGAAACTGTTTTTCTCTCCATATGTTTTGAGCTCTCCATTATAATCAAAATAAGGATTTTCATCAGCTACTCCTGAATTATAATCCACCACAGGGAAGCTGGCAATAGCAAGATCCATGGCATTACCTGTACCATACACCCAGGTAAGGCTTAATGAAATACCCGGTGATACCTCATACATCCCCACCAATGAAATGTCATGGCGCCTGTCGTATCTTGCCCAGAATTTTTTTCCAAAGTTCAGGGAGTCAAATTGTAATTGTGTCCATGACAATGTATATCCAATCCAACCACTAAATCTGCCTTGTTTGCGGTGAAGCAAAAACTCTACACCATACGACCAGCCCTGACCACTTGTAACTTTATTCTCCCAATCAACCTTTTCTGAATCGATAGGATTATCCATAAATAAAAACGATGCCCCTTCTTTATACCCCATCACATGATCTGCTTTTTTATAATACCCCTCAATAGAAACCTCCACATTGGGGGCCAACCAGTCGTATGCCAGCCCGGTAGCTACCTGCCATGTTTGTTGGGGTGGTATCTTATCTGTTGATGGAACCCATAAATCGGTTGGGAGGCCGATACCTGTAGGACTTAATAAATGAACATACTGGTTCATTGATGCATAAGAGGATTTCCATGAAAGCTGAGGGCTCATTTTCACATTTACCGAGAGACGTGGTTCTATATGCTGATAGGATCTCTTATTGGCATAAAAATGGCTTAACCTCAGGCCGGGATTTAAACTTAACCAATCACCAAACTTTATCTCATCTTCAATATAAAGCCCGGATTCAAATGAGTGATATTGCTCAACCTCCCTTTCGTTTTGGTTTATTTCATCATCCCTTAACACCATTGCTGACGGAGTAAATAAATGATATACAGAAGACAGCCCCATCCTGACTATATGATTGGGCAGGGGTAGCCAACTTACATCATATTTCAAACCTACATCCCTTATCCCTGAATTAAAGGATGCCTCATATTTATACTCTGTATTGTCTATAGTATTCTTATTACTTACTTCCTCTCCAAGTTTAAGCGTATAATCTGAAAGATATACCGACAAATTACTAAAAAGCTGATTGTTAAAAATATGGTTCCAACGAATTGTAGAAGTTGCATTTTGCCAGTAAAAGCTTATATCGTTTTCTGTTACATGATTATCATCTCCGTATTTATCATAAATCGAAAACTTGTCTTTTCCAAAATACCCGCTTATAAATAATTTGTTGTTTGGATTAATGTCATAATTGATTTTTGCATTCAAATCATAAAAGAAATAACCCAGCTTTGAATCACTTGGCATAAATGGCCTGATAAGCGCATCAATATAAGTCCGTCGCCCGGAAATCAAAAAAGAAGCCTTGTTTTTCAATATTGGCCCCTCAACCATCAGGCGACTACTGATAAGCCCTATTCCTGCTTCACCATGAAACTCCTGTTTGTTCCCATCCTTCATTTGGATGTCGAGTACTGATGAAAGCCTGCCTCCAAAACGTGCCGGGAAACCGCCTTTGTATAACTGCATATTTTTAACCGCATCACCATTAAACACTGAGAAAAAGCCAAATAAATGACTGGCATTATACACTGGGGCATCATCCAAAATAATAAGGTTCTGGTCGGCTCCCCCTCCCCTTACATAAAAACCACTTGTTCCTTCTGTGCCGGACTGAACACCCGGCATGAGCTGTAATACTTTTAGCAAATCCTTTTCACCCAACAGACAAGGTATTGCTTTGGCCTGCAACATTGGGATTTCAAGCTGCGACATCTGTGTCCGCTGGCTTATCCTATGGATTTGCTCGTCCCTTACTACAAACTCACCCAATTCGATACTCCCCTCCATCTCTATATCTAACCTGATATTCGATTTCAGTTTAAGTTTCTCATAATGGGGGTTAAATCCTACATAAGAATAAAGAAGGTTTACACTATCAGCAGGCAATGTAATGGCGTAATATCCATAGGTATTTGTTACAACTCCTGTCTTTGTGCGCGTATCATAAATATTTACCCCGATAAGCGTTTCGCGGCTCCCCTTTTCATATACATATCCACTGATCGTATATTTAAGGTTGCTTTGCCCATAAATCATTTTACCGCTTAAGATCAAAATGGATAAAACTATAAGGCTACGTATAATGAAATAAGGTGGTCTATGCATAGTTTCCTTTTGTTTTTTTTATTGTTAATCTTACAAAATTAGAAAATAAAAGGTACTCCTTTCATTATCATATAACTCAACATAATTACAAATATTGCATCCTTTAAAAAAAAGAAGTTATTATTTAACAATTCAAACTTAAGGCATTTAAATAAACACACTAAATATAAGCCAATCCGCACTTAACCATAAATTATTATATGGAATTACGGAAACAAAAAACAAACCTTTAATCCTGAATACATTAGGTGATTTTTGTTCTGGAACACTAATTCTTAATTTTTTTTTATATTTTTGCCCGCTGATTTTAATTATCATCGCATTATCATTTTGAATTTTAACTCAATGCTTTTAATATAATAACTTAACAAATAATCAGAAAAATGAAAAAAACACTTTTAGTATTAATGTTCATCTGTTGTGTTTCAGGCCTCTATTCTCAAAGCACCGATATGGGTGAAACTCCAGTAGCTAAAAGTTGTTTCACTGTTGGATATTTACAGGGAGGTAGGTCTTTGATAGGTGCTGACCTGGAATTCCTGCTGGGAAAAAGATTAGGTTTTCAAGTGGGTGTAGGATTAGTTGGTTTTGGAACGGGTATTAATATCCATTTCAGACCTTCAATCAAAAGTTCATTTATTTCCCTGGAATATATGCACCAAGGCCTTGGAGATTCATATACACAGAGCATGATAGGCCCATCATTCGTTTACAGGGGAAAAGAATGGTTTACATGTAAAATTGGGGTTGGCACTTTAATTGAACCCGGTCCGGCATACCCTACTGGTCAAACACCTCCTCCTTTTATGTTGACATACTCCATTGGCGTCTATGTCCCATTCTATTAAAAAAAAGTAAACTTCATTTTTTTATTCAAAAGAGCATGAGAGAAAACAAAAGCATAAAACATCGTAAAGAATTCGATGAAAAATGCATTCACATATCATAACTTCTTAAGCGGGTTTTAAAAAAATAAAGCCCGCTTCTTTTTTCCCTGCCTGTAATAAGGATTGTTATTTTACCCATAATCATGTTGTTTGTCATTTATGTTTTAAAACAATAAAACGGATGAAAATTCAGATATATCTCAAAAATGATAATGGTCTGTCATGATTATGAACAATAGATTTTTATACTTTTACATTTTAAATCTCTCGTATTATCAGAGTGTTTTTAATTCATATAAAATCAAACCTGCCAGATGACAAAAAAAGAATTTCATCTTGAGCTTGCAGCTATTGAAGGAAACATCGCTAAAATTGAAAAAGCCCTTAATAAAAGCCTTTTTTTTAAAGCAGCTGATATCAATACCTCCTTTAAGGACGGGACAACTGCATTAATTGTTGCAACCCAAAACCACAGGACTGAAGCTATCAATTATCTGCTTGCTAAGGGTGCCGATAAAAACATGGTAGATTCTAAAGGGTTTACTGCCTTTGCTTATTCCCTCAAAGGCAAAGATGAAGAGATATCAATCAAACTAATCCCTGATAATAAGGAACTTATTGAAGCAAAAACGCTTCCTTTCCCTTTATCCCTTGCATTTAAAAATAAGTTTTATAAACTCGCTCAGATATTATTGGAAAAGGGGGTAAATCCCAATTGCACTTTTCCGAAAAGCAGCATTTCAGTCCTTGTGCATTGTATTCAGGATAATCTACCAAACTTTGCTGAGCTTCTTATAAAAAACGGGGCTGATGTCAACAACCAGGCTGTCAACGGCCTGAACCCCTTATATTGTGCTGTCCAAAAAGACAGCTATCAGATGGTAAATCTTTTGCTATCAAATGGGGCAAAGCTTTATAAGCCGGAAGAAATTTCTAATACAGCTCAATCCAAACAAACAAAAAACAAAAAAAACGAAAACAATGCAAACAACATTTATGAGCCTGTTCTTTGTATTGCCATAAAAAACAAAAATGATAAAATCACCCAATGCCTTATTCAGGCAGGTGTTGATATTAACCTTGCAGGTACAGATAATAAGCCCCCTTTATACCTTGCAATTGAAACCAAACAGACCCGCATTGCCGAAATGCTTATTGAAAAAGGTGCCCAGTTAAACTATACCCCTGATTACCTGAATGGGCTCCTTCAACTTGCTATCAGCATGGGAAGTATTGAAATCACAGAACTTTTACTTAAAAATGGTGCCAATCCCGACTTTTATGACAAACATAACCAAATACCCCTTTGTGAGGCAATACTAAAAAAGAACATCGAACTTGTTAATCTTCTTATTTCATATAACTGCTCTATCAACCTGCAAGATGACAACAATATGCATCCCCTTCTTGCTGCCAGTATTGTTGAAGATGTTGAAATATTTGAACTTTTAATCAACAAAGGGGCAAAACTGATGCGTATTGACTTAGGCCATAAAAGCGAATATGGAACAAGATACCTGAGAAGCGCAATCATTAATAAAGAAGAAAAAGAATGTATTAAGATTGTCCGGCAGGGCTTTGATTTAAATGCAACTGTTTATAATAGCGAAGGTGATGAAGATGACTGCCTTCTGGCAACGGCTGCTTCATTTGAACTCACCAAACTATTACGTGAAATGATTGTCCATAATGTGGATGTAAATCATTTTAAATATCTTAAACCTTTTAAGATAATCACTGACAGGGATTTCAAAGATATCATTTTGTTAATGATTGCTGCCGGTGTAAAAATTGATGATGTAGATTGTATTTATAACCTTGCTGAAAACAGACAAAACGAAATACTGATGTTCCTTACCCGTCATAAGGATTATTTGCTTGACAAAAGCCATTTGCTTAGCATCGCTATAAAATGTAATAATTTTGAATTGGCGGGGCTCCTGCTTGCTTCAATCAAAGCGACAGAACTCCCTAAAGACATCAATAACCTGCTTACTGAAAATGGAATGCCTGAATATATCCCTGTAATACAGTTGGTTCAAAAAGGACAAAGCTATTTTTACCCCGAAAAGCTTATTGATTACAATGCCATCAGGAATTTTGTCATAACTGTTAGGGAATTAAACAATAAGAACTATACCAATATCGAACCGCGTGATTTTAATGCCATATATGAGTTAACAAGAAAGATGATGGGACGACTTGTATTCAGGCATTTTAACCTTGTTGCCCTTGAAAAAATCCTCAAGAGGGATGATTATGTTAAAGAGGTTGAAGAAAGGCTTCCTGATTTTGGGGCAATGCTTAAGAAAGAAAAGCATGTGGAATATGTCCAATGCAAAAGGTGCAAAGGTTCAGGTGGCGGTATGGTAAGGGTTCCATACACCGATAGGGATTGGGAATTTGAAGACTGTGAAGATTGTAATGGCTCTGGGAAAATTGAAGATATTAAATACAAGTATTCGATTGTTATGAACCCCGATAAACCTTAAATGCCAGTATCCTGTAAAAACCTGCGCCCATGACAACACACTGTAATTTTAAGACCTGGGAAACAAATGCCCAAACAACTATTACCCGATTGATATCAGGAAGGAGCAATGTGTTCCTAATCCGAAAGGGGAATTCTAATATTCTTATAGATACAAGTCCCAGGCGATACTGGAACAAACTCAATAACAGGCTCAAAAAACTACATATCAACAAATTGGATTGCCTGATACTAACCCACTCTCATTTCGATCATGCCGACAATGCAGCTCTTATTAAAGAAAACTACCAGGCCAAAGTAATCATTCATAAGTCCGAAGCATCTAATCTGAAAAATGGTGATTTTGTGATGCTTAAAGGGACTATGCTGTTCTCAAAGTTTATTGTAAAGATATTAAACAGTAACGTCAGCCATGTTGTAAGATGCAGGCCTTGCATCCCGGACATTCTTGTTGAAGATTTTTATGACCTTAAGGATTATGGCTTAAATGCAAAAATAATACATACCCCCGGCCACACAAAAGGCTCGGTAAGCATCATCATTGATGATGAAATTGCCATTGTTGGAGATACTATGTTTGGTGTCTTTAGAAATTCAATCATGCCCCCCTTTGCCGATGACAATAGCCTTATGGTAAAAAGCTGGGATCGCCTCCTTCAAACAAATTGCAATCTTTTCCTCCCCTCCCATGGCGCTTCTATAAAAAGAAAAGTAGCTGAAAAGAACATTTTATAATTTACGATGTACGATTTACGAATTACGAATTGAAATACAAATTTTCGGTTTTAATAAATCGGTTGGGTGGTGAATGTCTAATGTAGTGACAGGGCATGCCCTGTCTCTTCTGCATGCCCTGTCTCTTCTGCATGCCCTGTCTCTTCTGCAAACCATGTATCTACCCATGGTATCATCATCCATTTATTCAACAATCTGAATAATCCAATGAACACAATTTGGCATCTCTGTATATTCGTGTATTCGTCAATCTTTAATCGCAAATCACTAAATCGCAAATTGTTACATCGTAAATCTGTATTTGTAATCGTCACTCGTAATTCGTAAATCAAAAATCGTCACTCGTAATTCGTAAATCGTAAATCCAATCTAGTTTTTTCATTAAAACAACATTTATTTAAAACAAAATCTATATATTTATTGTCTGAATAGCTTGTTGGTTTTTTTAAAATCTATTGTTTTATCCGGCTTTAGGAATAAACCACCTGTAATGTTAAATACTAAAACTCAATTATCATGCGTTGGAAAGGTCGCGAAAGAAGTTCTAATGTAGAAGACCGCCGAGGAATAGGCGGAAAGAAAATTGCTGGGGGCACCATTGGCACCCTTATCGTTGTAATCATTGTTTGGATCTTGGGGGGCAATCCAATGGAACTGCTCAACAACATGCAAACCACTGAAACGCAAAACTATGCTTCTTCACCCGAAGCAACAGAACAAAACAATGAACTTGCCGAATTTGTTTCTGTTGTATTAAAGGATACCGAAGATGTCTGGAACAAGCTGTTCAAACAGATGGGACGTACATATCGTGAACCAACACTGGTGCTGTTCAGCCAATCTGTACAATCTGCCTGTGGTTATTCATCTGCTGCCACAGGGCCATTCTATTGCCCTGCTGACGAAAAAGTATATATTGACCTGGATTTTTTGGTCCAGCTACAAAACAAACTCAACGCCCAGGGCGACTTTGCCATTGCATATATTATCGCACATGAAGTTGGCCATCATGTCCAGAACCAACTTGGAACCCTTGATGAGATGCAGCGCATCAGACAACAATCAAGTCAGGAAGAATATAACGAAGCATCTGTAAGGCTTGAACTACAGGCAGACTTTCTTTCAGGGGTGTGGGCTCACCACGCACAAAAAATGAAAAATATCCTTGAAGAAGGGGATGTTGAAGAAGCCCTGAACGCCGCTGCCTCTGTAGGCGATGACAGGATACAGATGAAATCACAGGGTTATGTTGTCCCGGATGATTTCACGCATGGAACATCTGACCAAAGGCTCCGATGGTTCTCTAAAGGCTTCAAAACCGGTGATTTCGATCAGGGTGATACCTTTAAGGCCAGGTCTCTTTAATCCTGTTCACTGAAAATTAGCACAAACATAACATTGCCTAACAGCCCAATTCGTTGAATTGGGCTGTTGTTTTTTAATATCCCCCCCTGACATGCATGAAGAGGCTACAAAAACCAATAAATGTAAACATACTGTATCTCATTCAAAAGAGATATAAGACCGAAATGCATTTTAACGACAATCATTCCATTAATATCAATATCCGTTTTGAATGTAAAAACAAAACGCCCGGAAAAATGTCAATATAGCTGTTGCATTCATTATAATTATAAGAAGCCTTTCAGATTTGTAATTTTTTTTTTATCTTTATAAACTCCTAATTTAAAATGAAAGTCTGCATCTTTATGATAATTGCAGAAAAAACACCAGGAGTTAATACGTCATATCAGGCAGGGGCTTTAATAACAAATTTGAAAAAAAGGCTACACCATGAATGCAGTGAGGATTGAAAAATTTCAAAACGGGCAGGAAAAGCAGATTTCAAGATTGATAAAACAAGTTTATGATGAGTTTGTTTCTCCTGATTATTCAACAGAAGGCAACCAGTTTTTTTATGATTGGATTGATCCTTTAAAGATTGCTGAGAGACAAAAAGGCCAAAGAAACATACTTGTTGCATTAAGCGGCCCTGAAATGGTTGGGGTGATTGAAATCAGGAACAACAATACAGTATCCCTGCTCTTTGTTGACAAGGAGTATCAAAGACAAGGCATTGCCAAACGCTTGTTCAATGAAGCTTTAAAAGACTGTGTCCAACGAAACCCAACACTTAAAAAGGTTTTTGTCCATGCCTCTCCCTTCTCTATCCCTATCTATAAAAAATTAGGGTTTCAGGAAACAGCCCCAATACAAATAGAAAATGGCATTAAATATTTGCCTATGCAAAAAGAACTGGGGTAATCAGAAATGCTTTGACTTTTTATTTCAATTAAAACACCCTTTTTGTTTCTCCTTCCCTGTCCTCACTGTTTTATTAATACCTTAAATACAATAAACAACTGTTTTGTTTTTGAACAGTCAGATGTTTATTTTTAGTTATTAATTGGGTGTTTATGTTTATACTGCAAACATATCCGGTTCATCTTTAAAAATGTGTAATAAGTATTTTTTGATAATTATTATTTCGATAATACGCTTTTTTTTTACTTTTGTGCGCTAACAAAATGCATTTAATCCCGATTAATCAAATGAATTGATCTTATTAAGCCAGATTGGATATGACAACTTTTAAAACAAAAATGATCCTGTTCTTATTAAGGAACAGGCATTTATTACAAGGCAAAAAAAGGAAAGAAACTTTTGATTTCAATACATCTATTGAAAAATTCAGGGAACAATGCGAGGAAGGGGCAAATAAGTTTACAAAAATCCCTCAGGACATTGAAGTCAAACCCCAGCTAATAGAAGGCATAAAGGCAGAATGGCTGATACCATCAGGTGCCAAACCAGGTAAACTCATCCTATATACACATGGGGGTGGTTATGTGTCTGGCTCTTGTAATGACCACAGGGGCCTTATTTCCAAATTTGCCAAAAACACATCAATCACAAACCTTGTCTTTGAATACCGCCTGGCACCTGAACATCCCTTTCCGGCAGCCATTGATGACACCCTTACTATTTATCAGTGGCTATTGTCAAATGGCTATAAACCTTCCGACATCATTATTGCAGGCGAATCTGCCGGTGGTGGGCTCTGCCTGGCAAGCCTTATTGCAATCAGGGACAAAGGGATACCTCTCCCCATGGCAGCTATTGCCATCTCCCCATGGACTGATTTAAGCTGTTCCAGCGATTCATATACAACTAAAAACAAAAAATCACTCGCGCCTTTAAATTCATGGAATGTTTTTAGCTCTTATTATGTTGGGAACAACGAAGTCCATCACCCTTGGATATCCCCATTGTTTGGCGATTTGAAAGGCCTGCCCCCAATATTTATTAATTCAGGTGTAGATGATGAACTCTATGAAGATGGCGAAAAATTCTACCTGAAAGCCAAAGATGCCGGAGTGGATATTAAATTCAGGGCCGGTAAAGATATGATACACTGTTATCCTTTGCTGTCGCCCATGTTTAAGGAAGCCACTGAAGCCATGAACGAGATTGTTGATTTTGTAAAACAATATTCATAATAAACAGCGCGTTCTTATCTATTGTTTTAAAAAAACCTAAAACCAATATTGCTTTTCACATGATCAAAAATCTGCAAAAAAGCAATGAACAAACCATCCCCTAAACCAATGAAAACCATATTCTGTTTTATTTCCCTTATCGGGCTCTTTTCTTTTACTGCCTGTAAGGCCCAATACGAACAACAAACCTTTCAATCAGGTTATGACCTTAAGGTGCCTGACAAAAAATGGCTACTGCCCGATACACTGAATGAGATTTCCGGATTAACTTATCTGGGCGACAATACCTTTGCCTGCCTCCAGGATGAAAACGGTATTATCTTTATCTTTGATATGATAAGCGGTTCAATATTAAAGCAGTTCACTTTTGCCGGTGATGGCGATTATGAAGGCATCACCCTGGCAAATAACACCCTTTATGTATTAAGAAGTGATGGCGTTCTTTTTGAAATCCCTGATTATAAATCCCAGACTACTGACACCATTACCTACCAGACAAATATCCCGGCAAATGACAACGAAGGGCTTTGCTATGATTCCAAAAACAACAGGCTGTTGATTGGCTGCAAAAGCAAACCCAATGCCAAACCAGAAATCAAAGACGAAAAGCACATCTATGCTTTCGACCTTTACACTAAAAAGCTTGTGCCCAGGCCTGTGTTCATCTTTAATCTTGATGAGCTAACCAATTTCGCCATTCAAAACAATGTAAACCTTCCACTTAAAAAAAACAAGAAAAGCGGCGAGATGAAAGCCAGTTTAAAACTTAAAACCTCTGCAATAGCCATTCATCCGGTCAACAAAAAGCTCTACCTGTTATCGGCTGCCGAATATCTGTTTTTCATCTTCGACCTCAATGGCAATATTGAATATATTGAACAACTGGACCCTGAGATGTTCAATAAAGCCGAAGGCATCACCTTCCTCAAAAACGGGGATATGCTCATTTCTAACGAAGGACAAGCTAATAGCGCTACGGTGCTGAGGTTTAATTATAAAAAATAATCATTTTGCTAATTGTTATAGCTGACAAATTCCAAAAAGTTTATTAAAAAATAAAAATCGAAATAGAGCTGACAGGCATCAAAATTATTGACCGAAGGAAACACAAAAATCTCTTCAATCGAATTAATAAGATACCAGTCAAATCTCAAACCTGAATCTAAACATCCTTATCGGGCACCAATAAAAAAACAGGGACACTACAATTAATTGTAAGGTCCCTGTTAAATAATGCTATTATTGGGAATACTTCAGCAGATTCTATTTGAACAGGCGGATAATATCATTCCCATTGGCAAATACAAGCAAGGCAAGCAATAGTATCATCCCAACCATTTGGGCATATTCCAAAAACTTATCCGAAGGCTTGCGGCCTGTGATGATTTCATACATCAAAAACATTACATGGCCTCCATCAAGGGCTGGAATTGGTAAAAGGTTCATAACAGCCAATATGATTGAGAGAAAGGCAGTAATTGACCAAAAATGTACCCAATCCCAGGTAGATGAGAATATCTTACCGATGGAAATAAAACCACCAAGGCTTTCAGTTGCTTTTACCTCTTTGCGGAACAAGAGTTTTAACTGTTTAAGGTAATCAACAGTCGTTTCATAAGTTTTTACAAAACCGGCAGGTATTGCCTGAAGGAACGAGTATTCATGTTTTCCAAATTCCAGCAGCTCATTCAATGGTTTTACATAAACGCCCAGCGTTGCATTTTCAGGGATCAGCAAATCAAAACCTAATCTTTGCCCTGCCCTGACAACCCATATTGTGGCAGAATCCCCGGCAAAGTCGCTTATCTTCATCCTGAACTCGTCAAATGACCAGGTCTCTATCGTATCTATCCCAACAATATGGTCCCCATCGGTGATGCCTGCCTTTTGTGCAATGCTTTCATCAAGAAAACCCTGAACAATAAAAGGATATCTTACTCCGATGAATTTCCCTTTCTGATTGCTCAGCATCTTGCCAATATAACCATCAGGCACTTTAACATCAATGATTGAACTGTCACGTTCAACAGTGATTGTTTTTACGTCTTTAAGGATAATATCTTTTGTAATATCCATAAAATCATCCACTTCCGAACCATCAAGTTTAATGATTTTATCGCCTGTCCTTAACCCCATATCAACAGCCAATGAGTCGGCTACAATCCCATATTTTACATTCTTTGCAGGAAGATAAGATTCGCCCAGCAAAAACAGCATGAAAATATAAATAAACACTGCAAATATCAGGTTGACCGACACCCCTCCTATCATGATTATGAGCCTTTGCCATGCTGGTTTACTACGAAACTCCCAGGGCTGGGGTTCCTGTTGCATCTGTTCCTTATCCATCGACTCATCTATCATGCCGGATATCTTTACATAACCACCCAATGGTAGCCAGCCAACACCATATTCTGTGTCACCCCTTTTAAATTTAAAAAGTGAAAACCATGGATTGAAAAAAAGATAAAACTTCTCTACCCTGGTTTTAAAAAGACGTGCCGCCACAAAGTGGCCACACTCATGAACAAAAACTAAAATGGAAAGGCTCAGTAAAAACTGAAGCGTTTTGATTAATATTTCCATCGTGCTGTCTTAAAATTATTTGATTTGTTTTTTAATTATTTCTCTTGCATATTGCCTTGCCTCTTCATCCGAACGATATAAATCGTCAAGCGAAGGTCTGGCAATAAAACTACATTTGCCAAGGCATTGTTCAATCACTTCCGACATTTGGAGAAAACCAATATGGTCTTTTAAAAATGATTCAACTGCTATTTCGTTGGCCGCATTTAATACACAAGGCATTGTCCCCCCTTTCTCAAGCGCCATATAGGCAAGGCCAAGATTGGGAAAGGTATTGGTATCTGGTGCTTCAAAACTTAGTGTTGGATAATCTGAAAACTTAAAGCGCTCAAAGCCCGAAACAATTCTCCGGGGATATGCCAGCGCATATTGAATGGGCAGTTTCATATCCGGAAGACCCATCTGGGCTTTCATCGAACCATCTTCAAATTGTACCAGCGAATGAACAATTGATTGCGGATGAACGATTACCCGTATTTGTTCGGGTTTAACACCAAACAACCAACGTGCTTCAATCACCTCTAAGCCTTTATTCATTAATGAAGCAGAGTCAATTGTTATCTTATTGCCCATACACCAGTTAGGGTGCTTTAAAGCCTGTTCCTTCTTCACCGAGGCCAGAAAAGCCTTGTCCCTGCCCCTGAAAGGACCACCCGATGCAGTAAGGTAAATATATTCAATAGGATTGTGAAACTCACCCTGAATACATTGAAAAATTGCTGAGTGCTCTGAATCAACGGGCAATACCGGGATCTTATTTGCCTGGGCCAATGGCATTATCAATTCGCCAGCCACTACAAGTGTCTCTTTGTTGGCCAATGCAACCACCTTGCCTGCTTCTATTGCTTTGATGGTTGGCTTTAGGCCTGCAAAGCCCACCATGGCCGTCAAAACCATATCGATACTCTCAAACCCTACCACCTGGCATAAAGCATCCTGACCACAAAAAACCTTTACATCCGTATCAGCCAAAGCTTCTTTTACATACAGATACTGCTTTTCATTGCCAATTACTACCGCATTGGGGTTAAACTCCAAGGCCTGCCTGATCAATAAATCCGCACTGTTTTGGGCACTTAATACTTCAACATCAAACAGATGCCGATTGGCTTTTATCACTTCCAAGGCCTGGGTGCCTATTGAGCCTGTTGACCCAAGCACGGCAATCCGGCGTTTCATTTCATGAGGTTCAGCCTTGGCTGAAGAAGAATTAGACATGGGATTTTTTAAAAAACAATAAAATCAAGGGGATTTATAGGATTGCCATTATACCAAAGCTCAAAATGAAGGTGTGTGCCTGATGAATAGGTACCACTGTTACCAATAATAGCAATTACTTCACCTGCTTTAACAATATTTCCTTCTTCTTTTACAAGTATGCTGTTATGCTTATACACCGATAATATGTTGTTGGCATGTTGTATGGCTATTGTATAACCTGTTGTAAGCGTCCAGCCTGCATATATAACAGTCCCATCCAGGGTGGCTTTTATAGCTTCATTTTGCCCTGCAACAATATCAATTCCAAAATGTTGTTCGGCTGCATTAAAATAATTGGTGATTACCCCTTTTACAGGCGGAAAAAAGAACGCATTATAGATGGTTGTGCCCTGATTAACTTCCATTGGCTCAGCAAACATCAGGTCATTCTCCATATCCATTTCTGCCCTAAGCATCGAATCTTCCTTTGAACGTGGCAATTCATTGATCTCGTAATTCATTTTGGGCATCTCTTCGGGCATCTTTTCAACAACTTCCTTGCCTTCAATAATGTTCCTGAAGTTGTAAATATACAAATCACGGCGGATTACCTCTTTCTCAAGTGAATCAGTTCGAAGCATCAAATCCCTTAAAATCTTACGTGTATCAAAATCCGCATATCCCGGTATATATTCTTTTAATGGTGTAAAAGCAATAATATAACTGGTAGCAACAACCAGAAAAATCACCAGTGTACCAAAGAAAACAAAGACATTCATCCGGCTTAACCGAAATGAAAGTTTCTCTTCAAAAGTATCATCCTTCATTAATACAAGACGGTACTTATCTTTAAGTTTGGCTATAAAACTTTTCTTTCCTTTTTTTGAGGTCTTCACACCTGAAAAAGTTATGGTTAATAATCTGATGGGATAAAAAGCAAATGTAAAAAAAATAGCTGATTTTCAAAACTTCGGAACAAAAGCTTTTATTTTAAATTAACTCATTACAAATATCGTAAAAATAATAAGCCCTTTATTAGATTTTATGTTTTCTTAATTCCAATACCTTATATTTTTTCATTTTTTGCCCATTCATTTGTTTCCTCATTAACGGCTTAACTATTTAACAAAATAGGTCTCAAATCATTAAATCAAAAAACCTAAAAATAGGATTTTCCTATTCAATTAAAAAAATGCTCAGGATAATAATACGCCCTTGATTTCAAGGACAAGCTCATATATTATGCTGAATTTGAGGCTATTGTATAATGATCGTTAAAACAAAGCCTATTCTTAGCCGATTCAAGTTAAGGGTTGAAGCGGTGTTAAAGCGGAGTTAAAGCGGGTTTGAGCCGGGTTTGAACCGGTTCAAACCCGACTCAACCCCGACTCAACCCCGACTCAACCATTGAGATGGTATCTTGAGGAAGTGTTCAGGGAGTGTTCAGAAATTGGGCGCCAATCGTCAGGAAAATATGATGGATGAAAATGATTTCAATTGCATTAATTAACTGTATTTCAGCTCTATAATTTGATATTATATTCATATTTACTATAAAAGCAATGCTCAATATCAATGCCATGAAGATTTTGCCCCACCTGTCAATGTATTATCTTAGCATCTATTTCATCCGTAAATAATTTTTAGGTTAAGGTCGGATGGAACTTCATGTTTGCTATTTTAGAAAGGTGGCTGAGCTTGCCGAAGCCCCTGTATTTAATTAGCAAACATGTTCGTTTCATCAATCATTACGAATTCATAAAAGGGTCAGACAGACAATTAACTAAGGGTATATTTTGTTCAAAAATGAAAAAAAATAAGCCATTTACATTTAAAGATTATTTGTATTTTTGGCCTGCAAAAAAAGCCTGGCACTTCTTAGGTTCTTTAGCTGGTGTTTTAATTTTGGATTTGTTACCTGATTTTTATCGTAAAAAGCATTTATACAAAATCATTATTATTTTAAATACCATCAACCTATCTGACAGGTTTATGGGCATTTTAAAAGAACAATCATTATTCAAAAAAAAAAAGCACCCCTTAGTTAATACCAAATCAATATGAAAAAACTCGTTTACCTTATCCCTTGCCTGATGATTTTTATGCAAATGAATGCACAATCGCAGGATTTGATTTTCTTGAAAAGAGACACCATAAATGCCCAAATCATAGAAATTGGACGTGAGAACCTTGTATATCAGGAAGCAAATATGCCAATCAAAGTGATAAATAAAAACAATGTTTTAAGGATTGAATATAAAAATGGCATTGTTGAAGACTTTGGGAGTTTAAACCCTCGTAAAATCAACCCGTATAATATTGGGCTGGTATTTTCAACACATCCCGATGATTACGATATGATTAAAATTGATGCAGAATTTAATTATTTTATAAAGCCATTTATAACCATTAGCTGTAATGCCGGCTTTGATTTTGAACAGAATTTATATTACTCAGTTGGGCCACGTTATTATCTAAACACAACTCATTCAGAAACCAGGTTTACCCCCTTTTTAGGCATTCAAATTGGAAAAATAAACTATTCAAATAATTATGGGTATTATTCAAGCGATTTGTGGCATTCTGAACCAAAATCAATTACCTTTGAATTTCCAATTGGATTTGAATATATCACAAGAGATGGTTTTAACTTCGGTGCAAGGTTCAATCCAATGCTTCTTGGTAAATTACCAGATGTATTTTATCTGTTCAGTATAAAGTTTGGGAGGAGTTTTTAAGTTTTTCAAGCAAAAAAACATAAAACATTTTTCTCAGAAATGCCTGATTTTGATATTTTTTTCCTAAACAAGAATAATAGATTGAATCAAAACATAGTATTTAAACTTAAACAACAACATTATGAAAAGATTAGTATTTGTTCTGATGATTTTAGCCTCTCTAACAGTGGACGCTCAAAAATGCAAATTTGATTATGACAAAACAGATGCATTTACAGGAAAGCAAACAATAGCTAAGAGAGCTACCATTGGTAAAGCCTGGAAAATTGATTTTTACAGATCCGAAGAAACCTTCTGGGTTGGTATTGATATCGTATTAGCAGGGATAACAGAAGATGTTATCAATAAAGGTGATACAATAATGATTGCCTTAGAGGGACATGAACCAATTTGTTTATCAGCAATAGAAACAGCGCTACCTGTAGCAACTGCAAATGAATATGGGGTTCTCTCCTATTATCAGGCTGCCTATTATGCTGATTTAGATAAAATTACTGCGATTTCTCAATATAAGACAACTGCAATACGTATTTTTTGGGGCAGGCTATATAAACAGGTAACCATTAAACCAAAAGATGCCAAAACCATTACAAAAGCTGCGACATGTATTTTAAATTCGCAACTAATAAAGTAAAGGACCACTCATGCTTTTCACCAATATTATTGAAAGAGTATAATAAACCCATGAAAACAAAAAAAGCTTAATGCTTTTTAATTCTTAAATATTTTGAATAGTCAAAAAGAAAAGAGACAAAGGTGGATTAAGCCTGTTAGTGAATAAAACGAAAAAGCATCATTATCCATGTATATCTGCTAATAATTTAAAAAAAACAATAAAAACAGCAGCCATGTATCCCCATCATGCCTTATTCTTTTAAAACATGTATGGATGATAAAAAAGAAAGCTTTTTAACACATTAATCAGGTTGAAACTCAAAAAAAGGTGTTTTTTATTATTAGCATTAAAAAAGAGACGCGATGAATTGCGTCTCTTTTTGCTCTTACCAAGATTCAAAAAAAAGCTTATTAAAAACACATTTCAATAAAAAAATTGATCATCATTCAGATGAACAGAATATTTTTGCGAATCAAACATGGTGGCTTCGGCAAGCTCAGCCACCGTAGAATGTGCAAGCTCAGGAAAGCTGACTGGGTCTGTCGAAAAAGCTGACTGAGCCTGTCGAAGCCCCTTTTCTAAACAGCAAACATGGAGTTCCATCCGACCTTAAACAACAAATTATTTACGGATTAAAATAAAAGTGGAGGCAAAAAGATAATAATTTTGCAAAAAAAGAGTTATTAGTAGGTAAAGCCCATAAGGGATGTAAAATGAAGACAATGAAAAAAAACAGGCTTATCTTTTTAACGGGAACCATTCTCACAGTATTATTCTTCATTGGGTGCTCAACTCAGAAGAACACCTTTATAAGCAGGAACTATCATAGCATTTCAACAAAATATAACGGATATTTCAACGGGCGTGAGAGCTATAAACAGGGGATTGCCCAATTAGATAAGCTGCATGTTGATAATTATGAAGAAGTATTAAAAGTCTTTAAATACGGCACTGCCCAAAATGCGCAATCTGCTGCCCCTAAATTTGATGTAGCTTATAAAAAAGCTTCTATCGTCATCCAGAAGCATTCGATGCTCATCAAAAATGTAGAATATAACCGCTGGATTGATGATTGTTATTATCTTATTGGCAGGGCACAGTTTTACAAAAGGGAATACAACCTTTCAATACTCACATTTGAATATATTATCCGCACATATAAGAGCCAGCTCGCTTATGATTCAAAAGTATGGATTGCCAAGAACTACAATGAACTAGGATTGTATGACCAGGCAAAGACCATGCTCGAAAGCGCACAGAAGGACGTACTTGCAGGTAACACATCTGCTGAAGCAACACGTTTATTTTACCTTGCTTATGCCGACCATTATTTAAAACAGGAAAACTATCAGGCAGCTATTCCCCATCTGAACACTGCAATCCAAAAGAACAACAAAAAACGGATAGAAGAACGATTGTATTTTATCCTTGCCCAGTCATACCAAAAAACAGGGAACTCAAAAAAAGCCATTGAAACATATACCTCCCTTATCAAGAGCAACCCATCCTTTGACATGGCATTTCAGGCAAAAATAAACCTTGCAATGTCGTATGACCAAAGTGCCGGGGATTCAAAGTTTATTAAAAATGAGCTGAACAAGATGTTGCGCGATAGTAAAAACAAGGATCATTTCGACCAGATTTACTATGCAATGTCGCAGGTTGAAATCAGGGAAAAAAATATGCCCAAAGCCATTGAATATCTTTTATTGTCAACATCAACAAGCACAACCAATGCAATACAGAAAGGGATCTCTTTCCTAAAACTTGGCGAGATCCATTTTGAGAGCGACAAGTTTGTCAAAGCACAACAATACTATGACAGCGCAGTAGTTTTTCTTCCCCGCGATTATAAAGACATTAAAAGCATTGTTGAAAAGAAAGTAATCCTTTCAGAATTATCAAAGCACATACAAACCATTGAAAAAGAAGACAGCCTTCAGCGTATCGCAGCGCTCCCTGTTTCAGAAAGAAATGCCATAGTTGATAAAATCATTGAGGAAGTAAAAATTGAAGAAGAACGCCGTCAGGAAGAAGAAAGGCAGAGACGCCAAACCATGATGAACATGGCACAGAACGATACCCGTGGGCTCCAGGGTGCACAATCGGGTGGATGGTATTTCTATAATACATCTACAATTACCTTTGGGCGCACTGAGTTTATGAGCAAATGGGGCGACAGGAAACTTGAAGACAATTGGAGGTTGAGCCAAAAGAGCCCAAATGCTTTTGACCTAAGTCTTGAAGGCATTGAAACCGACTCTCTTGGAGCTGATGAAGCCCCGGGCAGTCCCCTTAACAGGCAAACCTATTTAAAAAACCTTCCTACCACCCCCGAACAGCTTGCTGAATCAAATACTAAAATCGAAAAAGCATTATACAACAAAGGCCTTGTTTTCCAGGATAAATTGCAAAAAGCCCCTTATGCAATACAGTCATTTGAGGAGCTTATCAAACGCTTTGCTGAAACCGAATACAAATTAAATGCTTTGTATTATTTATATTCATTATATAAAAACACAAACAACACCAACCTGGCTGAAGCTTATAAGAACCGGATCATCAATGAATTTCCTGAAAGTGATTTTGCCCAAATCCTTATTGATCCCGATTATTATAAAAAAATTGCCCAAAAAGCATCCTTTGCCGACAATCTTTACAAACAAACCTTTGATGCTTTTAACCTTAAGCAGGACGACCAGGTGCTTGAACTTATAAAAACATCTGATTCTTTAGATATTGACCCGGATTTAAAAGCCAGGTTTTTATTCCTGCATGCCATCACCATGGGACGCAAGGACGATTTAAACCTGATGGACAAAGAACTCAACAGGATTGTTAACGAGTTTAAAGAAACTGATGTTGCTCCCCTTGCCCTAAACATGCTTGAATACAGGAAACGTAAAAACGCAGCTTTTACGGAGATTGAACCCGTCAGGGCACCGGATGACGGCAAGCCTGAGGAACAAGGAGCTAAACCTTCACCCTATAAAGTGAACCCTAAGGCTGTTCACTTTTATGTGATGATAATTAACTCATCAAGCGTTGAAATGAGAGCCCTTAAAGCAAATATTTCTGACTTTAATACCGAAAACTACAGCCTTAACAAACTCACAGTGAGTAATATTTTTCTTGACGACAAAAGACAAATCCTTACGATTTCAAATTTCCAGGGAAAAGAAAAAGGCCTCATATACAGAGAAGCCATTAATCAGGCAGATTTTTTTAAAAAATTTGCTGAAGGTGATATTCAGGACTTTATTATCTCTGTCGAAAACTACCCACTTTTCTATAAAGATAAAAATGTGGAGCAATACCTTGAATTTTTTCAAAAAAACTATTTAAATAATTAAAAAGTAAATTGGCAAAATGTCATTTTTATTATACATTTGCTTTTTGTGTATTTAAGGTATTGAAAAAATACCTTTAATACTTCACATTTGAACAATCTGAATATTAAAGATAAAAAACTGAGTAATCATGGCAAAAACACAGGAAACCGACCATACCTCCATAAACCTGATTGGAGCAGGAACTACCATCAAAGGCGAACTTATTTCAAACGGTGATATCCGTATTGATGGGACTGTTATCGGGCAGGTGCGTTCCAAAGGCAAGATTATTGTTGGAAATACCGGCATTGTTGAAGGTGAAATTCAATGCCAGAATGCTGACTTCAGTGGTCAGATCAAAGCACAGGTTGTTGTTTCTGAACTTCTCTCGCTTAAAGCTACCGCAAAGCTTAATGGTGAAATCACTATTAATAAACTTGCTATTGAGCCTGGTGCTGTTTTTACAGGAACTTGTTCAATGGATAAATCCAATCCTGAGCATAAATCAGACTTTAAAGCTGAACCATCTGTAACAAAAATAGAATCAAAATAATCATTATTGACTACATCTTACTAAAGGGCTTATTTTCCGAAAATTTTGGAAAGAAGTCCTTTTTGTACTTTGAGCCAATTCATGTGCAGGTTTTCAATCGTAAATAAATAAAAAAAAAGAATTTCCCTCGATATGGAAAAAAACTCTAAAAGCTTTTATACAAAGCTTATCATCCTTACAATAATTGCCTTGCTTGCAGTTATTGGCCTTAAATTCATTCTCCCTGAAGGCTGGATTTCACCGGTAGCACCCTACCTGCTCTTATTGTTTCCAACGGTTTCTGCTTCCTTATACATCTTACTTAACCCCAAAAGGTTTAATACTGTCAGATCATTTCAATCTACCTATTTTGGCCTTTCAATCGGGCGTTTCTTTGTCTATCTGGCTATACTGGTAGCATATATGTTTTTCTTCAAATCAGATGCTAAAGCATTTGTTATTAACTTCCTCCTTTTATATGTCATATTTTTTATTTTTGATATAAAGGTCACTTTAAAACAAAACTCAATAAAAAACGACAAAAAAAAATAATATTACGGTTTTCGCGGAGTTTTTGGTGTATAAATAAGTATTAACTTTCGCCATTATTTTGGTAAAACAAAAAAAATCAAGCTTAGGCCTGGTATCACAAATTTTCAATGTGGATATGCAAATGAAAGCATTCAGGATATTGGCTCTTATTATATTGCTTTGTGGCTTTTCCCCTATTGGTTTAAAAGCAGAAACAGAAGCACAACACCCATCCCATGAATCAGGGCAGGAAGCCTTTGATCCTGGAAGAATGATTATCGAACATATTTTAGATAGTTATGAATGGCATATTTTGTCAAAAGGGAACTATCATTTATCTATACCCCTTCCTGTCATCCTTATCCATAACCAGGGGATAGATGTTTTCCTTTCAAGCAGGTTCCATCATGGGCATAATGCTTATAAAGGCTATGTGATATCTGAAGAAGGGGCAAAAAAAGGAAAAATCGTTTGGGAAGATAAAGAGAAAAAAGACTTTTTATTAGACCTCTCAATAACCAAAAATGTATTATCAGTGTTTTTTTCATGCATCTTACTATGCCTGGTATTTGTGAGCGTAGGTAAGAATTACAAAAAAAACGGATATTTAAAAGCACCACAAGGCCTGCAAAGTTATATGGAACCATTGGTCTTGTTTGTACGGGATGAGATTGCAATTTTAGGAGTTGGCAAGGAACAATATCAAAGGTTCTTACCATATCTATTGACATTGTTTTTCTTTATCTTTTTCAATAACATCATGGGCTTGATCCCATTTTTCCCCGGAGGTGCCAATGTTACCGGGAACATAAGTGTTACATTGGTCCTTGCTTTATTTTCATTTTTCATAACACAGTTTTCTTCAAATAAGACGTATTGGAAGCATATTTTTAATACTCCCGGCGTTCCCTGGTGGTTAAAAATCCCCTTTCCATTAATGCCAGTCATTGAACTAGTAGGTGTCTTAACAAAACCTGTTGTCCTGATGATAAGGCTTTTTGCAAACATCACTGCAGGGCACATGATAATATTGGGTTTTACTGCCTTGATTTTTATTTTAGGCAATAATGTAGGACTATTGTTTGGCTATGCGATATCCCCCCTGTCGTTGGTCTTCATGATACTAATGAACTTCATCGAGTTGTTGGTTGCATTCATACAAGCTTATGTGTTCACACTCTTCAGCGCTGTATTTTTTGGAATGGCAATTCCTGATGAACACCATCATTAAAAAACAAAGAATTCATTTTTAAACTCAACCAAACTTAAAAGTTATGTCAACTTTATCAATTATTCTTCAAACAACTGCTGAAGCAGCAGCACAATGGGCAAAAATGGGCGCAGCATTTGGTGCTGCAATAGCAGTAATTGGAGCAGCGCTTGGCATTGGCAGAATAGGTAGTTCAGCCCTTGAATCCATAGCAAGGCAACCAGAAGCAGCCAATGATATCCGTTCTTCCATGATCCTTACTGCTGCATTTGTTGAAGGTGTAGCCTTTTTTGCAATCGTAGTCTGCTTACTTGTGCTTTTCGTTTAAAAACCTATATGTCCGGGAAACAATTTGAATTGTTTTCCGGGCTTTTTGGTTGAACAGTTTGAATTGTTAAATCAATAATTTCATGTTATGGAACTCATACTTCCCGGAATTGGCCTGATTTTTTGGATGACACTATCCTTCAGTATAGTGCTTTTTATCCTAAAGAAGTTTGCCTGGAAGCCTATCTCTGCAACCATTCGGAGAAGAGAGGCTTTTATAGCGCAGTCACTTGAGGATGCAGAAGAAATTAACAGGCAAAAATCAGAAATGCAAGCATTGAAAGATTCCTTGTTTAAACAAGGCTTACAGGAAAAAGAAGCAATCATCCTGGAGGCCAAAAAGCAAAAGGAGCAAATAATAAAAGAAGCTCATGAAGCAGCAAGGGAAGAAGCCCGTAAAGTAATGGAACAGGCACACCTTAGCCTTCAGGCAGAAAAAGAACAGGCCATCAAAGAACTCAGATCGGAAATTGCTTTGATTTCTGTTGACATGGCAGAAAAAATCCTTAAAAATGAACTTGAAGACAAAAACAAACAGAAGGATATGGTTTATAACCTTTTGGGCGATGTGTCTTCTAATTAATCAGGCAAACTCATGAAACAAACATGTTTGCGGATGATTTATATAAAATAATTGCAAACATGCAGGTCTATCCGACCAATAACAAAAAAATTACTTACGGATGAAAAACTTAAAAATTGCCCATCGTTATGCGAAAGCACTTTTTTCCCTGATGCATGAAAGCAATCTGGAAGAAAAGACATACGAGGACATGCAACTTATTCAAAAGGTTTTTTCTGATAGTAAAGAACTCCAAATCTTGTTAAAAAGCCCTATCGTGAGGGAAAATAAAAAACAAGGCATCATCAAAGAGCTTTTTCAGGCATACATTAACCCTGTACTGCTGAATTACCTTTTAATCATTAACAAAAGAAAAAGAGCAAGCCTGATCCATGCCATTGCCCATGAGTATATTGTTATTTTCAAAGAACATCAAAACATAGAAACAATGACAGTAACAACTGCTGTTGAAATGGATGATGCCATGAAAGAAAAAATACTGGCTTTGGCTTCAAAACTCACAAGCAAGACCATCGAATTTAAACATAAGATAAACCCTGATATCATCGGAGGGTTTATTCTTAACCTTCAAGATGTTCAACTTGATTTAAGTGTTAAAGGCAAATTGTCAAAACTTAAAAAAGGGTTTTCCTACGAAGGTAAGATTTCAAATTTCTAATTGGTGATATAACACAAAAATGATATAAAAAATGGCAGAAATAAAACCCGCAGAGATATCAGCCATTCTTAGGCAACAACTTGCCGGATTCTCAATGGACAGCGAACTTGAAGAAACAGGTAGCGTTTTACAGGTTGGCGATGGCATTGCACGTATCTATGGCCTCACCAATGCCCAGGCCGGAGAACTTATTGATTTTAACGAAAAAGGGCTTCAGGGTGTTGTATTAAACCTTGAAGAAGACAACGTTGGGGTTGTTTTATTAGGAGAATCCCAGGGTGTTAAAGAAGGTGATATCGTTAAACGTACCCGCCGTATTGCATCAATCAATGTGGGAGAAGGAATGCTGGGAAGGGTTATCAATACCCTGGGTGCTCCTGTTGATGGCAAAGGTCCTATTGAAGGCCCCACTTACGAAATGCCCCTTGAAAGACGTGCCCCGGGTGTTATTTATCGCCAACCGGTTAACCAACCCCTGCAAACAGGTATCCTTGCCATCGACTCAATGATCCCCATTGGGAAAGGGCAAAGGGAACTTATCATTGGCGACCGCCAGACAGGGAAATCAGCTATTGCTATTGATACCATTATCAATCAAAAGTTCAATTACGAAAAAGGCGAACCCGTTTATTGTATCTATGTTGCCTGCGGACAAAAAGGTTCTACTGTAGCTAATATTGTTCACCACCTTGAAAAACATGGTGCAATGAAATATACAACAGTAGTTGTATCAACAGCAAGCGAAATGGCTGCAATGCAATTCTATGCTCCTTTCGCAGGTGCCGCAATTGGTGAATTCTTTAGGGATACTGGCCGTCATGCCCTGGTCATTTATGATGATTTATCAAAACAGGCTGTTGCATATAGGGAAGTTTCCTTGCTCTTGCGCAGGCCTCCTGGCCGTGAAGCTTATCCGGGCGATGTATTTTACCTCCACTCCAGGTTATTGGAAAGGGCAGCAAAGATTATCGCATCCGATGAAATTGCATGTAAAATGAATGACATCCCTGAATCCATAAGACCATTGGTTAAAGGGGGCGGCTCCCTTACTGCCCTTCCTATTATTGAGACTCAGGCGGGTGACGTTTCGGCTTATATTCCAACAAACGTAATTTCTATCACTGACGGACAGATATTCCTTGAAAACGGCCTCTTTAATGCGGGTATCAGGCCGGCAATCAATGTGGGAATCTCTGTTTCAAGGGTTGGTGGTAATGCCCAGGTTAAGGCCATGAAAAAAGTTGCAGGGACCCTGCGTATGGATCAGGCACAATACAGGGCACTTGAAGCATTCTCTAAGTTCGGTTCCGACCTTGATGCGGCAACCCAATCTGTACTCGAAAAAGGTGCCCGTAACGTGGAATTGCTCAAACAGCTCCAATATAGCCCGGTACCTGTAGAAAAACAAATTGCCCTGCTCTATTGCGGGACCAAAGGGCTTATCAGCCATGTAGCCCTAAGCAAAGTAAAAGCTTTTGAAGAAGAATACATCAAATATCTGGAATCAAACCATCCTGAAGTGCTTGAAAACCTTTCAAAAGGGATACTGAATGAAGCTGATACTTTAACAATGGATCAGGTTGCAGCAAAAATATCTGATTCATTAAAAGAACAATACTAATGTTTTATTCTTAAGCTTATGCCAAGTTTAAAGGAAGTCCGTATAAGAATTGCATCTGTAAAGTCAACAAGGCAGATTACAAGTGCCATGAAAATGGTATCTGCTTCAAAGCTCCGAAAAGGCCAGACAACCATTTTAAGCCTTAGGCCTTATGCTGAAGAGCTCAATAAACTGATGCTACACTTATACCCTTATCTGGATCAAAGTGATGCGGTTAAGTATTCAAGCGGTGCCTCAAATAATAAGTGCCTGCTGATTGTTATTGCATCAAATAAGGGACTTTGTGGAGCTTACAATGCAAACGTTATTAAAAGTTCACACCTTCATATCCAGGAATTAAAAAAACAGGGAAAAGAGGTAAGTCTTTTGCTCATTGGCAAAAAGGTTATTGAACATTTTTCAAAATTCAACTATCCGATTTTTGAATCCAATATCCATATAAATGAAAATCCTGAAGTTAAAGCATTGGGCGATTATGCTGAACGTTTGATGGATTTATTTACTTCCGGTGTTTACGAAAAAATCGAACTGGTCTATAACAGGTTTAAAAATGCTGCTTCCCAGGAAGTAGTTGTTGAACATTTCCTTCCCTTTGAAAACCCACAGCATTCAAAAATGGCTGAAGGAGGAAGCGATGTGTATATATTTGAACCCAATAAAGCACAAATTATTGAGGAGTTGGTTCCACGGACATTGAAAACCCAGTTCGCAAAAATCATTATGGATGCTTATGCCTCTGAACAAGGCGCCAGGATGACTTCAATGCATAAAGCCACAGAGAATGCCACCCAGCTTTTAAAAGACCTTACAATCTCCTATAATAAAGCCCGTCAGGCTACCATTACAAGGGAAATTGTTGAAATTGTAAGCGGTGCTGAAGCTCTTAAAAGCTAAGGTTATCTGTGCAAAGAATCGTTAAAAGGGGCATCATTGCCCCTTTTTTTTTTGATCCATGCTGAACATTCCAATCTCTGTTTTGTTATCTTTGTATTGAACAAAACTAATTTGAACATCAAGTTGTTAACCATAAAAAAAGCATATTATGTTATCAAAAAAAATTGAAGATATTCTTAATGCCCAGATTGAAAAAGAAGGGTATTCTTCTCATCTTTATCTGGCTATGGCATCATGGGCCGACAATCATGGCTATGAAGGCATCAGCAATTGGTTCTATGCACAGGCAGAGGAAGAACGTTTGCACATGCTCAAATTTGTCCATTACATCAATGAGAGAGGCGGGCATAGCATTGTTCCCCTTATTAATCAACCTCCAGTTGATTTTCCTGATGTGAAAACAATATTTGATGAATCACTAAAACACGAACAATATATCACTGCTTCAATTAATGCAATTGTGGGTTTAAGCATTGAAGAAAAAGACTATACTACCCATAACTGGCTTCAATGGTTTATTACCGAACAAATGGAAGAAGAATCATCTGTTCAACGCATCATTGATAAGCTTAAAATGCTTGGGGATAAAAACATGTACATGTTCGACAGGGATATCATGCGCTTAAGAGGTTCTGAGGCTGAATCCGAATAATAGTATTATCTTATCATAAGAAAGGGAGTTTTCAACTCCCTTTTTTATTTTTGTTAACTTTATTGGCTTTTGATTGTAATTTTTATACTTTTGGTTTTTATTAAGAATATTTACTGCTTGTGATTCTCTCAAAATGCATTTCCAATAGGCATTTTATCCTAAATATTGTACTGAAACCACTTTCGTTTTATTAACATAATTGGCCAAAACATGAAACTTATTAATCCAAATTTCTTGCTTATTGCTTTATTATTCTTATTTTCCCCTTCAATTTCTTTTGCTCAGGGAAATTCATACGGTATCACTGATTTGGGCTATCCTTTCTCCGATGATTCCCAATTCAGGAATAAAACGGATGTCGCATGCGATAAGCAGGGAAATGTCTGGATAAGCTTTAGAAGATCCAATCAGTCAACATACTCTCTTGCCAAATATAACAGCGGGTCATGGGAAGTATTTTCCAGAGCAAACTCTATCCTGCCAAGTGATACCATCAGCAAACTCCTGATCCATAATGACAAACTTTATATCGTTACAGCCAAAGGAATTGTCATTTATAATAATGGAGACTGGAGCTTGTTTGAAGGAAATGAAACGGCTCCTTCGCTTACTATTCAATGCCTGGATGTAAATACTGATTATTTATATGCAGGCACTGGTTCCGGTTTAATGAAATACTCATTTAAAAACCATAGCTGGACTGTGTTTAATACAGATAATTCAGGCCTGTTACGTAACATGGTCCTCGCTATTCAATTAACTGATGAAGGTAACTTGTGGATAGGTACCCAAGGGGACCTTTCCTATTTCAACCATCAGGACTGGACGAGCTATACTACCGCGAATTCAGGATTGCTAACTGATGGTATTACAGGCCTTCAATTGGATGACCAGGATAATTTATGGATTATTATTAATTACGACGGAGTATATTGCCTTCAAAACAATCAAATAAAAAGGATTTTTTATACTAACTATGAATATCAAACATATAATTTTGCAAATACTTCTGACAATACATTTTTACTTGCATTAGGTAACTCTTTTTACAAAAGTTCTCATAATCAATTATTTCGATATTTAAAGTATCACAGTTCATCAAGACTCAGATATTGCATCAAAGGGGATAAGATTTATTATACTTCAGAATGGAAAGGTCAGTTATTCATGGTTGATTTGAGTAAAACATTCTCTTATCCAAATGATGACACCCTTAACGTTAACGGTATAAACATTCTTATTAACTCAACCGGCATGTTATATAACCGCTTTCATAATGCATCTGTATCTCTTTCAGGATCTAATAAAAAGAAATTGCTTCACAACAATATGCTATGGTTTTCAGCCAAAGGCCCTGATGGCCAAAGGCATTTATCAGCTGAAACATACCCCTTTGATACGCCTTATGAAGACATGGATGACATTTCTTTCGATTTTTGCTATGGTCCTTATTCAAAATCAGGAGATACCAGCATTGTAAATGCCGAAAAATGGAATAACGTTTGGAAAGTCACCAAACAACAAATAGATTTTCATAAAACACACTATAACCACCCTGATTATATAATGCCCTGGGCTATAAAAAACTGGCCAACTCATGGAGATAAAGAACTTGGCCATACAAGCCATCTCGCCCCTTACACAGATATCAATAACAATGGCCACTATGAACCTCATCTGGGTGATTTTCCAATCATCAGAGGTGATCATGCAGCTTACTTTATTTCAAACGACTTTCGTTATCCAAATTACTGCTCGAGGGGCAAACCTCTTGAAATTGAAATCTCCGGTATGGCCTACACCTTTAATAATGCCTCTGATTCAACACTCTTAAATTCTTTTTTTGTAAGCTACCAGGTCGTTAATAAATCTGCCAACCAATACGACTCATTGGTGATTTCATGCTTCTCCGATTTCAATATCGGTGTTGAAGCTAATGACCTTTTTGGTTGTGATACCCTTTTAGATGCAGTTTTTGCTTATAATGACTCAAATTTAGATTTTAATTATGACAACGGAAGTGGTTTTGGTTACAACCCTCCTGCATTCGGCATGGTTCTGTTAAACCATGAACTTACTGGAGCTATTGGGGCTTATCATAATGATTTGCATAACAGAGATTTATCATTCCCTGGTTTAGAAGATGAATTTTTCAACTGGATATCAAACAAATGGAATGATGGTTCTCCAATAGTGATTGGAGGAATTGGTTACCCCGGCTCCAGTGGTGCAGGCAATGAAATATCAGATTACCTCTTTCCGGGCGATGTTAATAATCCCAACCAATGGAATGCAATCGGAGCTTTATCTCAAATAAATGAAATAAGAAATAGAGATTTTAAATCTCTGGCAAATGCGTATATTGGTTCTTTTGGCCCAAACGAAAGGATTTGCTTTGATTTGGCTTTCGTATATGCCCGTGACTTTGAAGGGGACCACATTGCAAGCGTCAACCTCCTTAAAAACCGCATCCTGGATGTACAGGATTTCTATGACAACAACTTCCTTAATGATTGTTTCGACATCATTCCAAACAATATAGTAAATCATAAACCAGAAAAGAATACAATAAAGATTTACCCTAATCCGGTAAATGAAAAGTTGTTCGTTGAAATACTAACAAGTAACCTGATGACCCAATATCAGGTCTTCGACCTAATGGGCAGGATTCAGTTTTCAGGATTCCTCAATCCGGGCAGGAATGAAATCCCAACTCTCAACCTGGGTTCAGGCATCTATTTTATTAGGATTAATGATCCCAAAACACCAAAAAGCTTTAAATTCATCAAATTTTAACCAATCTTTCATTTTTTGTGAAAGTAGTATTTCTTTCATCATTTAAAATCTGAATGCTAACAAATAACAATACTTTTAGAATGAAAAACATCATTTGTGCAATCACTGTATGCTTCCTGTCCTTTACGGCTTCTTATTCCGTTTTCTCCCAGTCCGATCTTCCACCTGGGGTTTATGATTTAGGTACGCCAACTTCCACAACAAGCATATTTACCAAAAAAACAGACCTGATTGTTGACCATGAAGGCAATATCTGGATTAGCCTCAAAAGAACTACACTATCTGCTTATTCCCTTGTTCGATATAATAATGGCACATGGGAAACTTTTTCAAAAGCAAATTCCTTATTGCCTTCTGATTCAATTAATGACTTATACGAATTTGATGAAAAGCTTTATGTTGCTACTGACAAAGGAATTGCAATTTACAATAACAACCAATGGAGCCTTTTTGAAGGAAATGCTTCTGCAATCACCCCGGAAATAAAAACTATCGCTGTGAATCAGGATAAGCTTTATGCAGGGACTAATAAAGGATTGCTTGAATATACTTTCTCTTCAAATAGCTGGAACCACTATTTCCACCTTAATTCAGATATCATTTCCGATACCGTTCAATCACTGGAACTTACACCTGACAACAATCTTTGGATTGGGACTAAAAACGGGATTTCTTTCTTTGACTCCCAGTCATGGACAAATACTTCTTCCCAAAATTCCCCTTTGCCTGATGACAACATCCAGTTTATGACTCTTGACAAAGACAACAACCTTTGGTTTAAAATATTAAACTCAGGCATTTATCGCCTTAATGACGATGGGATTGTTTTTATTGATACCATTTTGAAAAATATAAATACCGTTCAGGTAAAAAACTTCTCAAAATCCCCGGATGGGGCTATCTGGTTTCAAAGCAACGACATACTCATTAAACTTATTGATGACCACCAACATCGCTTTAGATCTAAATCATTTATTTCTCCTGTCCTAATTGCTTTTCATGACCAGATTGTTTACCTAACTGCTTCTGAGCTAGGAAATCTTTTTTTGATTGATTTATATGAAGCCACTATTATCCCCCGCCAGGATTCTCTTAAAGTCAATAATCTTACTGCGCAAATCTCATCCCTGGGGTTTAATACAGTCCCTTATTATGGAAGAAATGTAATTTCAACAAGCAACTCTAATACTTCCCTGGTATTTTATACCTCACTTTGGTATTCTGCAAAAAACCAGGATGGGCAACCTCACCTAACATATAATATATATTATTTCCCGGAATCCGATAACAATGTTTCTAATTTCCCAGGTCCTATCACCCCCGAAAACTCAACTGTTTTAAAAGATCCTACTCAATGGGATTTTGTTTGGAAAATTAATAAAAGTCAGATTGACTTTCATAAACAACATTATAACAATCCTGACTATGTGATGCCCTGGGTTATTAAAAACTGGCCAACTCATGGTGATATCTATCAAGGCCAAACACAACATCTCGCTCCTTATGCCGATACCAATAACAACGGCCATTACGACCCTCAACTTGGTGATTATCCGATTGTCAGGGGCGACCAGGCTATTTTCTTTATTACAAATGATGACCGAAAACAAAATACCGGTTTCGATTTGCCCCCTCTTAAAGTTGAAATTATTGGCATGGCTTATGCTTTTGATAATCCTTCCGACTCACTTCTTAGCAATACTTTTTTTATCAACTATCAGATTGTCAATAAATCTGACAACAATTATGACTCCCTGAAAATTTCACTGTTCTCTGACTTTGATATTGGACAGGCTGATAATGACCTTTTTGGTTGCGATTCTGTTAATAATAGCTTTTTTGCTTATAATGACACTGCAACTGAACATTCATATTATTTTGGTCCCCATCCTCCCGCTTGTGGCTTCGTCTTTCTGAATCAACAATTGAATGGCGCAATAAACGGTTTTCCATTTGCGTCTAGTGATTATTCTCAATTTTTCTATCCCAAAAGTGATCAGGAAGCACTTAATTGGATGAACAACAAATGGGTCGATGGCTCTCCTATCGTTATTGGGGGATTGGGTTATCCAGGTTTTCCCGGGGCTACTAACCAAACAACAAATTATTTGTTCCCGGGTGAAGTTAACAACCCTGACCAATGGAATGCATTAAATAGTATTGAGTATATTAATGAATTTGGAAATCATGATATTAATGGTCTTGGCAGTGTATTGATTGATGACCTGGCCCCAAACGAAAGAATTTGCTTTGATTTGGCTTTCGTTTATGCCCGTGACTTTGAAGGGGACCACATTGCAAGCGTCAACCTCCTTAAAAACCGCATCCTGGATGTACAGGATTTCTATGACAACAACTTCCTTAATGATTGTTTCGACATCATTCCAAACAATATAGTAAATCATAAACCAGAAAAGAATACAATAAAGATTTACCCTAATCCGGTAAATGAAAAGTTGTTCGTTGAAATACTAACAAGTAACCTGATGACCCAATATCAGGTCTTCGACCTAATGGGCAGGATTCAGTTTTCAGGATTCCTCAATCCGGGCAGGAATGAAATCCCAACTCTCAACCTGGGTTCAGGCATCTATTTTATTAGGATTAATGATCCCAAAACACCAAAAAGCTTTAAATTCATCAAATTTTAACCAATCTTTCATTTTTTGTGAAAGTAGTATTTCTTTCATCATTTAAAATCTGAATGCTAACAAATAACAATACTTTTAGAATGAAAAACATCATTTGTGCAATCACTGTATGCTTCCTGTCCTTTACGGCTTCTTATTCCGTTTTCTCCCAGTCCGATCTTCCACCTGGGGTTTATGATTTAGGTACGCCAACTTCCACAACAAGCATATTTACCAAAAAAACAGACCTGATTGTTGACCATGAAGGCAATATCTGGATTAGCCTCAAAAGAACTACACTATCTGCTTATTCCCTTGTTCGATATAATAATGGCACATGGGAAACTTTTTCAAAAGCAAATTCCTTATTGCCTTCTGATTCAATTAATGACTTATACGAATTTGATGAAAAGCTTTATGTTGCTACTGACAAAGGAATTGCAATTTACAATAACAACCAATGGAGCCTTTTTGAAGGAAATGCTTCTGCAATCACCCCGGAAATAAAAACTATCGCTGTGAATCAGGATAAGCTTTATGCAGGGACTAATAAAGGATTGCTTGAATATACTTTCTCTTCAAATAGCTGGAACCACTATTTCCACCTTAATTCAGATATCATTTCCGATACCGTTCAATCACTGGAACTTACACCTGACAACAATCTTTGGATTGGGACTAAAAACGGGATTTCTTTCTTTGACTCCCAGTCATGGACAAATACTTCTTCCCAAAATTCCCCTTTGCCTGATGACAACATCCAGTTTATGACTCTTGACAAAGACAACAACCTTTGGTTTAAAATATTAAACTCAGGCATTTATCGCCTTAATGACGATGGGATTGTTTTTATTGATACCATTTTGAAAAATATAAATACCGTTCAGGTAAAAAACTTCTCAAAATCCCCGGATGGGGCTATCTGGTTTCAAAGCAACGACATACTCATTAAACTACTTGATGACCACCAACATCGCTTTAAATCTAAATCATTTAATTCCCCTGTCCTAATTGCTTTTCATGACCAGATTGTTTACTTCACTGCTTTCCAGGCAGGAAGTCTTATTAAATCTAATTTAAATGAAGCCTTTCTTATCCCCCGTCAGGACTCTCTTAAAATCAATAAGCTTACTGCGCAAATCTCATCACTGGGGTTTAATGAATACTATGATTATTTCAATCCCGCAATTACAACAAGTGGCTCTAATACTTCCCTGGTATTTAATACCTCACTTTGGTATTCTGCAAAAAACCAGGATGGGCAATCTTACCTAACATATAATATGTTTTTTCACAATAATTCTTCAAACTTTGTTTCTAATTTCTCAGGTCCTATCACCCCCGAAAACTCAACTGTTTTAAAAGATCCTACTCAATGGGATTTTGTTTGGAAAATTAATAAAAGTCAGATTGACTTTCATAAACAACATTATAACAATCCTGACTATGTGATGCCCTGGGTTATTAAAAACTGGCCAACTCATGGTGATATCTATCAAGGCCAAACACAACATCTCGCTCCTTATGCCGATACCAATAACAACGGCCATTACGACCCTCAACTTGGTGATTATCCGATTGTCAGGGGCGACCAGGCTATTTTCTTTATTACAAATGATGACCGAAAACAAAATACCGGTTTCGATTTGCCCCCTCTTAAAGTTGAAATTATTGGCATGGCTTATGCTTTTGATAATCCTTCCGACTCACTTCTTAGCAATACTTTTTTTATCAACTATCAGATTGTCAATAAATCTGACAACAATTATGACTCCCTGAAAATTTCACTGTTCTCTGACTTTGATATTGGACAGGCTGATAATGACCTTTTTGGTTGCGATTCTGTTAATAATAGCTTTTTTGCTTATAATGACACTGCAACTGAACATTCATATTATTTTGGTCCCCATCCTCCCGCTTGTGGCTTCGTCTTTCTGAATCAACAATTGAATGGCGCAATAAACGGTTTTCCATTTGCGTCTAGTGATTATTCTCAATTTTTCTATCCCAAAAGTGATCAGGAAGCACTTAATTGGATGAACAACAAATGGGTCGATGGCTCTCCTATCGTTATTGGGGGATTGGGTTATCCAGGTTTTCCCGGGGCTACTAACCAAACAACAAATTATTTGTTCCCGGGTGAAGTTAACAACCCTGACCAATGGAATGCATTAAATAGTATTGAGTATATTAATGAATTTGGAAATCATGATATTAATGGTCTTGGCAGTGTATTGATTGATGACCTGGCCCCAAACGAAAGAATTTGCTTTGATTTGGCTTTCGTTTATGCCCGTGACTTTGAAGGGGATCACATTGCAAGCGTCAACCTCCTTAAAAACCGCATCCAGGATGTACAGGATTTCTATGACAACAACTTCCTTAATGATTGCATGGATATTATCCCTAATGCCATCGAAGCCTATACGCCCCTTAAAAATACAATCAAGTGTTACCCAAATCCTACAAATGGCATGATCCATATTGAATATCTGGCACAAAGCCCCCAAGCGAAATACCATATTTTTGACCTTATGGGACGTTGCATTACCTCCGGCTATTTAAACCCGGAAACAACTGCCATTGATGCCAAAAACCTGAACCCCGGATTATATGTTATACGGATTACTGATGGAAATCAATCTTTTACAAATAAAATTATCCGAAACTAATAAATAACCCTTTCATTCAGTTTAAATCCTTTTTTTTCATTCCGGCTCTTAAACGACCTTAAGCTAACTTAAACTTTTTTAATCCCCGGCTTTCAAATTTGATAATATTTGAATCGTCCCGGGGATTTCTTTTTATTATTTTTGCATTAAAAAACACTATGAACGGCGACCCTGCTCTTTATGATGTCCTCAATAACCTGGACATTAAATTCCAGTATTATGAACACCCTCCTGCCCCTACTATTGAAGAAGCTGTTAAATACTGGAAAGACCTTAAAGCTACACATTGCAAAAACCTTTTCTTTAGAAACCATAAAGGAAACCGCCATTATTTGGTTATCCTGGAGCACAAACACGATATGGCTATCCATGAGCTCGAACATAAACTCAAACAAGGAAAGCTTTCTTTTGCATCGCCCCAGCGAATGGAAAAATATCTGGGCCTGACCCCGGGATCCGTTTCCCCTTTTGGTTTAATTCATGATAAAGAAAAACATGTTCACCTCTTCCTTGATGAAGCACTTCAAAACTCCACTTCTATAAGCTTTCATCCTAATATCAACACTGCTTCTCTTGTCGTTGACTATCAGGACTTTTTAAAATTCCTCAGACATTGCGGAAACACCTTTGAATTTATTAAGCTTTACTAATCCGGTTTTTATTTTGACTTGCGTTTAAATATCAGCACCCAACTTCAATTGACGCACTTATTTTGGTTATTTTTGAGTAAACATTCTTTTCAATGGCTGAACCTTTTTTTTCATATATCTCCAGGGAAGTTAATATTGGTAATTGCCCATTAGGAGGCAAACACCCCATCAGGCTTCAATCAATGACAAACACTGATACTATGGACACGGATGCTACTGTCGCCCAATGTATCAGGATTTTTGAAAAAGGGGCACATTATGTGCGTATTGCAACACCAAACATTTCTTCGGCACAAAACCTTGAGAATATTAAAAAAAAGCTTGTTGCCTCCGGCTTCCATCAGCCCCTGATAGCCGACATCCATTTCAACCCTGAAGTAGCATTGGTTGCTGCCAGGCTAATAGAAAAAATAAGGATTAATCCGGGCAATTATACCGATAAGAATACCGGCAGGCTTAAAAGCTATACCGAAACAGAATACCAGGCTGAGCTTGAACGTATTGCCGAACGGATAAGTCCACTGCTCAGTATATGTAAAGAATATGGGACAGCCATCCGCATTGGCACCAATCATGGCTCGCTCTCCGAACGGATTATGAGCCGTTATGGAGATACTCCTGAAGGGATGGTTGAAGCAAGTATGGAATTTCTTAGGATTTGCATGCAATGGGGCTTCCATAATATTGTGGTTTCCCTTAAAGCCTCAAATCCTGCCATAATGGTTAAGGCAACAAGGCTTCTGGCCATCAGCATGCAGGACGAAAACATGAATTTCCCATTGCACCTTGGGGTCACTGAAGCTGGAAATGACAAAGAAGCCCGTATCAAATCTGCAATGGGCATTGCTTCCCTTCTGGCTTATAACATCGGCGACACAATCCGTGTCTCCCTCACCGAAGACCCTGAGTTTGAAATCCCCGTTGCCGCAGAAATTGCTAACCAGTTCCCTAAGCAAAGCATCTCAGGTTTTACAAGCCCCTTAAATAATAAAATCCCCGCATTTTTTACTTCTTTCGAAAACTTCAGCTCCAAAGAAACAGGTGGAATAGGAGGCTCCAAGCCTTTAACAGTGATTGCCTCTCCTTTTTCAATTGAAAAACCTTATGCTTTTCCCGATTATATCAAACCTGATATGCTTTATCCTTTCTCGCCTGATGGGAACAAAGAAATTATTCAGGTATGCAATGCTGAAGATTATCCTGCAATTGAAGACAAAACAAGGATAATCCCTTTCTTTAAAACAGGAAGTTTGACTTCAAGCACACCTTTCCCTGATGAGCTTAACCTCATTGAAATAAACCCGGAAAGCAATGCATTAAATGATATCAATACCATTCTGAATGGCATTCCAACAGCATTTATATTAAACTGCACCGATTCGCTTCCCAATATGCAGCGGTTCTTTATTGAACTTAAGAATAAGTTCCCATTTCAGCCTGTCATTTTAAAAAAACAGGCAACAGGGGACAATATGGACGCTGTCCTGATTTCTTCAGCATCAATCCCCGGAGCCATGCTCATGGATGGCATGGGCGATGGAATTTGGGTTTCAACGCGCTCAAATGATATTCAGGAAAGCAACCAGATTGCATTTTTAATCCTACAGGCTTCACGCCGCAGGATAACCCAAACCGAATTTATTGCCTGTCCCTCATGCGCCAGGACAAGCTATGATATCCAAAAGGTATTGGCAGAGGTAAAACAAAAAACATCCCATCTGAAGGGCCTTAAAATAGCTGTAATGGGATGCATTGTTAATGGCCCGGGAGAAATGGCCGATGCTGATTACGGTTATATCGGGGTGGGTGGCGGAAAGGTCAACCTATACCGAAAAAAAGAATTGGTCATTAAAAGCGTCCCCGAAAGCCAGGCAATCAATGAATTGATTGGCATTATTACTTCTGACGGCCTATGGGTAGAACCCTAAATCATGCTTTTTTATGCTTAGTATATGTATCCCGGTTTTCAACTATAACATCAGTCCGCTTGTGGAATGCCTTAACCAACAGGCATCTAAAGAAGGTATTGCTTACGAAATCCTTATTGCTGACGATGCCTCAACAATGGATATGACCGGAGTATATCATTCCTTATCAAAGTATCCTGAGGTTAAGGTTATTTTATCAGAAACCAATTTAGGCAGGGCAGCCATCCGAAACCTCCTTGCCTCCAAAGCAAAATACCCCTTCCTCCTTTTCCTCGACAGCGATACGATGCCTGTTGATGATACTTTTATCTCTAAATATATCAATGCCGCTTCACATGCAAAAGTGATCTGTGGGGGAATTAGCTACAGGCCCCGGAAACCTGAAAAATCAAAGTTGTTAAGATGGAAGTTTGGGCTTAAAAGGGAACAACTCACAGCTTCGTTCCGTGCAAAACATCCATATAATAGCTTTATGACAGGGAACTTTCTTTGTCAAAAAAGTATTTTTAACTGTGTTCAATTTGATGAATCCCTGAAAAAATATGGCCATGAGGATACTTTATTTGGATTTGCGCTTGCCTCAAACGCTATTGAAATCCTTCATACCAACAATCCTGTATATCATGAAGGCATCGAAGACAATACCACATTTATAAATAAAACCGAAGAAGGTATTACGAACCTTTTATATATCTATAAAAACACTGAAAAAGAGAAAGCAAATCTCCAAAACATTAAGCTGCTCAGGACATATATTAAATTCAAAAAATCAGGATTAACAATCATGCTTAGCTTGCTTTCTTACCCCTTGCTTCCGGTATTAAAACAATTGTTAATCCACAATATCGGTAACTTAAGGTGTTTTGATTTGTATAAAATCCTTTTTATGTGCCGGCAATAATCAATTTTGCCAGGCTGTTGACCTTTTCATCCCTCTTCGTTCAATGGCTATTTCACGCCCTTCAATGAAACATTTCAGCCATTCAACAAATCTTCCTACCTTTAGTTTCGTAAAACAAATAACTTTGAAAACTATTTCCCCAACGAAAATTCATGTCCAGGTTACGCGTATATTTCCAAGAGTTAAACGAGCAAAACAAGGATACAGGATATAAAAAATCGCTTGAAAAAAGCGCCCCTGCCCTGCTTTCAATATTCTCATTCATATCAGTGGGGATGCTCCTGCTCTTTGGGCTCCTCGACCCTTTTTATCATTTCAATAACCAACCTGCGGTATGGGGCGTCAGGGGTTCTTCAATATTTTTGCTCATCGCCAATTACGCAATGTATTTTTATGTTTTTAAAAAAAATGCATCTGCCCGCACATTCATCCTTTCCGGTTATTACATCACGGTTATTTTTACTACCCTCCTCGCCAACTATACCGGCCAGTTCCAAAGCCCTTACTGGACAGGGGTATTATTTCAACTTGTCATCTGGCTCTTTGCAGCACCTTTTAATTATAAAGCCCGCATCTTCCACGGCTTCAACTACCTGGCATTTTATTTCGTCATACTGGGTATCACATCCCAGCCTGTCTTCTGGGAACAACCCCTGGCCGAATTCATCTTTTATGTTTGTGCCTGCTTCATTGGCGGCAGCCTCACTGCAATCCTCAGCAATAAAAATTCAACTAAGCTTTATTTTAAAGAAAAAGCCCTCATCGATTCCCAAAAAAAATACCGCAACCTTATCGAACAGGCAACAGATGGCATTATCATTACCCAAAAGGGATTATTTGTTTTTGTCAATCAGGCCTTTTGTTCCATGATGGGCTATCACGAAAATGAACTTTTCAATACCCAATATTGTGAATTGATTAAGGAATCAAAAATTGAGAACACACCTGAAACACCTGATGCAAATATAAAATCCCAATCCCGGCGTTTTATATACAATGCCAAAGGCTTAAGAAAAGATGGCCGGCTTATTGAGATGGAGCTCAACGCAACAATAATTAATTATAATGATGCTCCGGCTTCTTTTATCATTTTACGCGACCTCTCGGAAAGAAGAAAAGCTGAGGAAGACCTCAGAAAAGCAAATGAGCGTCTGATGTTGCACATTCAACATACCCCGCTGGGTTATATTGAATGGGACGAAAACCTTAAAGTTGTTGAATGGAACCCTGCCTCTGAAAAGATTTTTGGCTTTTCAAAACAACAAACCATTGGTAAAAAGGCTTATGAGTTCCTGGTACCTGATAACCAGATTGAATATGAAGGCCTATTATGGAAAGAACTCCTCACTAAGGACGAAGGAACTTATGCTGTCTGTGAAAACATTACAGCCCTTGGCAACCATATCTATTGCGAATGGTTTAACACCCCTCTGAAAAACCAATACGGAAAAACAGTTGGCATTGCTTCACTCATTCAGGATGAAACAGAGAGAAGACAACTCGAAAAAGAACTAAAAAAATCTCATGCCGTCCTTAAGAAAGACTATTCAATCACACTCCAACAAGTAAAAACCGTTTCGGAAGAACTTAAGGAGAAAGAAAACCAATTGCTCAAGCTTCAAAAAGACCATTTACAGTCCCAACTCGATTCCCTCAAAAACCAGGTTAATCCCCACTTCCTCTTCAACAGCCTCAATGTCCTTAGCTCCATCATCAGCGTTAATCCCGACCTGGCTGAGACATTTACTGCACAGCTTTCCAAAACTTACAGGTATATCCTTGAACACCGCTCCGAAGACCTTGTCAGTCTTGCCACTGAACTGGATTTCCTTCAGGCTTATGTTTTCCTTATCCAAATCCGTTTTGCGGATAAGCTTAAAGTAAACATTAACATCCCTGAAGAATTTAAAGAAAAAAAAATACCCCCCCTGGTCTTACAGATACTCATCGAAAATGTCACCAAACACAATACCTTCTCAGTAAAATCCCCCCTCACCGTGGATGTCTTTGTTGACCAGGATCAATACCTTAACATTGTCAATAACCTTCAAAAAAGGGAAAGCCAGATTAAAAGTACCGGTCTTGGATTGCAAAACATCACAAACAGGTATTCCTATTTCACTGATAAACAAGTTTGTTTTGCTGAAACAGGCAATGCTTTTGTTGCCCGCATCCCTTTGCTTTAACAGCTCCCCCTTTTTGACTTAACATAAAAAACTTCTCACAAATGAATGTTGTGATTATCGAAGACGAAAAATTTGCTGCCGATCACCTTGAAAAGATGATCCTTAAATATGACCCGAACGTTGCCATCATGGCAAAACTTGAGTCTGTTGCCGAATCCATTGATTGGTTTCAACAAAATCCCGAACCCGACCTCATTTTCCTCGACATCCATCTGGAAGACGGATTAAGCTTCACAATCTTTGAATCCATAAAGATTAATGCTCCTATCATCTTTACAACTGCTTTTGATGAATATGCAATTAAAGCATTTAAACTAAGGAGCATCGATTATCTGTTAAAGCCCATACTTCAGGACGACCTTAACAATGCACTTGAAAAATACCAGGAAATGCATTTCCCAAAAAACGCCCCCTTTGATATGGCTGCCTTGATGGACATTATTTCACACCAAACACCCCAAAATGAGCAAGCCCCATACCGCGAAAGGTTCTCCGTTACCATTGGCTCACGTATCAAATCAATAACAATCCAACAAATTGCATATTTTTTCAGCGAAGAAGGCATCACCTTCCTCATCACCAACGACAATACTCAATACCCTATCGATTATAGCCTTGAACAGCTAACCAAAATGCTTGATCCAAATGATTTTTTCAGGATCAACCGGCAGTTTATGGTAAAACATGAAGCCATTAAAAACATCCATGTCTTTCCAAAAAGCAGGTTAAAGCTTGATCTTCAGCCAGCCTGCGAACATGAAGCCTTTGTGAGCATCGATAAAGTCACAAAATTTAAACTTTGGTTGGGACAATGAATTGTTCACGGCATTCACCATTCTTTTTTCGCCATTCACCGAATAATTTTTCGCAGCCCCGTCAAGGGGCTGTATTTTTGAACAACATTTCTATTCAAGCTGACAAAAACAATAGTTCAGCTTGAAATCAAATGATAAAAACACAAAAAAAGAACACCATGAAAAGAACCCTTAAATCACTGGCTTTCATATTGCCCTTGCTCGTTTTTAGCAGTTGCAATACAAGCTTCTACGGTGCCTTGTTTGGCTATTCGTCCCGGTTTCTTTTTCAGGCTTCGCCCTCTGTTGCTCAAATCAACATCCTCTCAAACCATATCTCCGAACAGATGGAATCATCTGAACGTGAAACAATTTCTTCGGCTATCCTGCGTTTAAGCACCAGTAATCAGGAAGAAAACAATTCAGACCTGGAAAATATGAAGACAAAAGAGGAAAAGAATACCTGTTCTTTCAACCATTTCTCTTATGAAATGAATGAACAATACTGGTAAACATTTTAACAAACCTGTATTTATGATAAAACATATTTAACCTGAAAACCCAAAAGCATTTACAAATAAAGCCCAAAAACCTAAAAACCCTAAAAAGCCCAAAAACCTGTTTTTTCAACCCAAAAATCCAACCACCTTAAAAGAATGAGCCATGTTCTTACCAGCCAACCAAAGCTTTTTAAAAGCTCCTACCTACAATCTTAATCCTACTTCTGAGGCAAAAGCAACAGATTTTTATGCAGATCTTGAAATCACTACAGGGGTCATAAGCCAACTGGCCTCCAAAATGTTTCTTGAACCAGTCTCTGAATACAAGGATTATGTCTTGTTAAAAACAAAAGAGAAGCTCAAATCCAATGAAGAGTATTTTCTAGAACTCATCATGGCAGGTTTGTTTATAAAAAACCACCTGCGTTACAGCAAAGCTACTGCAAGATGGAAGACCTACCTTTTGTCAAGCCTATTTAATGCCAGAAGAAGATACCCAAAACTTAAAAAAAATATTGATTCCTTCAGAGGCCGCTATGCAATGCCCTTACTTGCCCAAAAAACATCCTTCTCTGCCAATGATGTCAACATGCCTGATTTCTCAGGATTGTTAAACTGGCTATATGCAACCGGCGAATACACTCACGAAGTGAAAGTCTTAAGGCATTGGGAAAGATACCTCAAAAGCATTGGGCATGAAAAATCCACGGTATTATTACAAAAATGTGAACACTTCAGCCGTTTCTTTGAAAGCTATGCCTCTTTGATGCTTAGCCGATATACTTCAAAAGTAAATGACTTCATTCCCATTGCCCAAAAGACCTATCGCAGGCGCGAAGATTATTTCCTGGCCACCAAACCTGAATCGGAATACCACCTGAACATGCTGGGGGCTGCCATCCTCAACAAAGCACTTTTTAAAAAATTCAGCCAGACCGGGAACAGGATTTTTGTTGCTCCTGCCTGTATGCGCTCTTTTGATGCCCAAAACTGCCAGGGCATCAGCGAAAATTCTGCTACCCGTTGTGTCTCCTGCAATCCGATGTGCAAGCTGGGAAATACTGCAAAAAAACTTGCTGATTTTAATATTAAAACCTATATTGTACCTCATACCTCTGATCTCTCCAACTTCCTGGCACAATGGGCACAACAGGATAACACCGGGATTATTGCCACTGCCTGTACCTTAAACCTGATTGGTGGTGGTTATGAAGTAATGGCACACAATATACCTTCGCAATGCATCTTCCTTAATTTTTGCGGCTGCAAAAATCATTGGGACTCATCCGGCATCACTACAACCATTGACATGGAGCAACTCTTAAATATCGTGTCGGGACAGCCTTCAACAAACATTAAAGACAAATCAGGCTTCACAGTAAAGAATTCAACGCCCGGCATGCAAATAGAAGATATTTCTGCTTATTGCTCCACCAACTGGTTTGCCTTATAAGCTATTCGACAACACCTCTTACCCCAAAAAATCTTGTATCATGGATCCCATAATTAGCCTGATAGATGAAAATGACACCATTAAGGGCTTTGCCACCAAATCAGACGTTCATAAAAAAGGACTGTTACACAGGGCTTTTTCTATCTTCGTAATGAATGACAAAGATGAACTCCTGCTCCAAAAAAGGGCTGCCGACAAATACCATTCGGCTTCTTTGTGGACCAACACCTGTTGCAGCCATGCTGTCCCCGGCGAAAGCCTTCAGACTACTGCCTATATCCGGCTTAAAGAAGAAATGGGCTTTCAATGCAATTTAAGATGGCTCTTTAGCTTCAGGTACAGGGCAGAACTGGACAACGGGCTTGTCGAAAACGAACTTGACCATGTCTTCTTCGGCTTTTTCGATGGCATCCCTGTCATCAATCCTAAAGAAGCTTCTGCTTTTAAATGGATGTCGTTTGATGCCATTAAAAATGACATGGTTAAAAATCCTTTAAATTACACTGTGTGGTTTAGGCTTATTTTTGATAACTTTATAGAGCACTTTGACAAGTCAAAAGAGCATTGCAACAACTGCACAATTCTTTAACAAAACCCTTAATACGTTTTACATGGTCACTAAAGCTAACATTGAAAGTTTCTTGTCACAGCCTGCTATTGCTGTTGCAGGTGTATCTTCACAAAAAAACAAATTTGGCAACCAGGTTTACCAAAGCCTGAAATCAAATGGCTATCAGGTATATGCGCTTAACCCCAAAGCAGTTTCAAATCCTGAAATTGATTTCAAAAAAAACCTTGATGAACTCCCATCAGAAGTTAAGGCATTGTTGATCCTTACTAGGCCTGAAAACTCACAACAATGGGTTGAACAAGCCATCAAAAAAGGCTATTCGCACATTTGGATCCAACAGGGCTGCCATACAGCAGAATCGCTTGAAACAGCAAAAAACACACTTCCCGGCACCATACATGGCGAATGCATCCTGATGCATACCAACCCTAAAGGCATACATGCGTTCCATCGCTTCCTGAGAAAATTGTTCGGCGGAATGCCAAAATAATTCTTTTTTCGCTTAATTAAATTATTTTTTTGCTAATTTTGGATAATTATATAATAAACCTAACAATTAACCAAAGAGCAAAAATATGAGCATTTTAAAGGAATTCAAAGCATTTGCCATGAGAGGCAATGTGGTGGACATGGCAGTGGGCGTCATCATTGGGGGCGCATTTGGCAAAATTGTAAGCTCAATTGTCAACGATATCATCATGCCCCCCATTGGTTTACTACTGGGCGGGATGAACTTCTCTGACCTTTATGTGACCCTTGACGGAAATACATACGAAAATCTTGCTAAAGCCCGCGAAGCTGGGGCTCCCCTGATTGCTTACGGCGCTTTTGCACAAACAGTGATTGACTTTTTAATTATTGCTGCCGTAATTTTTCTGCTTATCAAGGGCCTTAACAGCATGAAGAAAAAAGAAGATGCTGCACCTGCTGCACCTCCGGCACCTACCAAGGAAGAAAGCCTGCTTACTGAAATCAGGGACATCCTTAAAAATAAATAACTTACTATTAGCTAATCATGCTTCAATCCGTGAATTCAGGACACATTTCTGAATTCACGGATTTTTTTTATTCATTTCCGCCTTGATATTCCTAACTTCGACACTTTTTAGGTATTGATTTTTTAAAGCACAACATCTCAGTTATATATATTTTTCAGGATGCCTTTTTGGGTGTCCCGGCACAAAAAATGAATATTTCGTTTGAATGTTTGTACTAAGAAAAAAAGTTATATGAGATTGGTCAGTATCTGGATTATTATCATAATCAAAGGACAGGATCATATTGTTATAGTTAAAATTAGCAGTTAAGTGGCCTTAACATGGAAGGATTATTACAGAGATTTAATTTATTGCCCTGTGCAAGTGAAGAATAACGGAGGGATATGCCAGCACAAAGGCAGTAATAAAATAATGGAACATGAATGTAAAGGAAATAACACCAAAGGGGTTAAATGTTTATAGAACCGGAAACACACGTTGAACATACGACCCCATCCGGGGTCGCACACCTTTGTTTTATACTTATTTCTATGGACATACAATCCCTCCGGGATTGGCCAACAGCATTCACTATGCCACAACATCTCCGGAGTGCTAATCTTTATATATCCTGTTAAATTGGAAATATCAATTCAAATCTTTGGCTCTTTGAGATATTGCCAAGGCTTATCGAACTATCCGGATCCAGGGGCGAATGAAAACTTAAAAAGCACTGAAGGATATCACCCGGCTGGAGCGGTGGCAGCTTAAGAATAGCCGAATGATGGTGCCGCCTGAAAGTAGTCAGGTTTATTGATGTTTCAAGGCTCCTTGCATTGATTGCCATTAACATTGCCAGGTCATCATCCGACCATTCCATATTTGGCATTGCGGTGCCCCAACTCATCGCCAGGCTGTCATCATCCGTAAAACCTGCCATCAGGTCTTCTGCCCCAGCCCTTTGGCCTTCGCTGACCAGCAACCACCTCAACAGCTCCTTGTCTTCTGCCGCCCGGTATCGCAAAAGGTTTACCGACAAAGCCTTCTGAAAAGCCATCCGCCCTTCCGCCAAATCATAAAAACCTACCCGCGCAAAATGTGATACCGCCTGTACCACTTTCATTACTGTAGAAAAATCCCCCTGAACTTCTTTCATCCGTCCTCCAGAAGGCTTTGATGGCACAACACCTTTTACTCTCACTACCTGTTGGCCATTTAATTCATAAAATACAAGATTGCCCACCATCCCGCTTAAGGGACCGTAAAGCCCGTTTTTTGCCCTTGCCATAATGCTTTAGTTTTAATGAAACAATCATATTTAAATCCAATCTATAAATATTTTTAAGTTTAATTCATCACTATAATAACGCAAGCTGTATGCAAATATTATATATCATCCATAAATTATCTTAATATTTTAACCGGATTTCAGACGGACTTGAGACGGGCTTGAGCCGCTTTCAACCCGGCTCAAACCCGCCTCAACACCGCTTCAACCCCGCCTCAACACCGCTTCAACCCTGAATGTGGTATATAGTTATTTTAAATTTAAAATATAGCTCCCCATAAAATGATGAAAGACACCTGCCCCTCCATCTTAACAGCCTACTACAGTCCCCAATGCCAGTGAATACAAGCAAAACAGCAGAAACACAAACGTCATGAAACCAGTTGGGACCAATGATGATATCAAATAATTTTTAATTTTTTGTCTCAATGCTTTGACTTTGATTTTTTTTCATTAGGTTTGCTTTTTTATCCATGGGCATAAACAGATGCCTTTTTTTAATTAAACAAGGTAATTGGTTGTATTACAAACAAAATATGCTTTTGCATTCAAAAGATTTTTTCATCAGTAAGCTTAGGATTTATCATGGTCCAAACACCTATTTAAACTCCCGGGCAGTTGTATTTAATGTTTATCTTGAACCGGAAGGTCCGGATTCGAATCATTATAAGGAATATGTGTATAGTGTATTTCCTCATGTGGCTTTATATAATCCTACTACTGTAATTGATTTATTTGCCCGCACCCTCCAGCACATCCTTCAGTTTGGCAAGGATATTATGCTCAATGACTATTCGATATCGGAAGAAGATGCTGATTATGTTGTGGCAATCGAATACTTTGACCCCAGGACAAGCTTCAGGGCGGTAAGCACCACTGCCAGATGGTTTCAATCAATGAACCAGAGACTGCCTTTTAGTATGATGCCCGAATATGAAAACCTGAAACATGAATTCGAACAATCAGACTATGGTTGTTCATCGGTAATATCAATCATATCAAATGCTTCAAGACTGGGTATCCCATTGTTTTTTCCCTTTTCGCGCAAAGAGATGAAGATGGGATATGGCCAAAATACTGTTTCGGCAAAATGCATGCATTGTGAAGAAAAAAATACCGTCTCGTGCAAATGCCATCTCGAGGTATCCTCAAAAGATGCCCCTTTGCTCAACTACCTCGACCCTCCAAACAATCTTTTATTTTTATTAAAGAACATCTTTAACCAAAAGAAATCGGCCCGTATCCCCATCATAGCAACCAACCATATTAGTAAGGAGCAGACAGACTATCTGTGTTCATGGATCAGGCATATCAACCCACGCTTTAACGTAGCAGGGGCAACAACAAGCGAAGTATTTTTTAATCAGGCAAAATTCACGAAACAATCTGAACACTGGGAAGACATCAAATGGGTATTACAATCCAAAGGTGTATCATTCGCATTGTTCGAACACAATGTCCAAAGCACTGCGCATTCGGGCTTTTACCATCAGGGCGCCGACCTTATCATTTTGGATACCACCCATGAATGCCCTGACGGCTTATACAACCTCCTGGAAAAAGACGGGATACTTGTTGAACTCCATAAACATAATGTGATCGTTTTTCAAAACCAAAAAATCATTTATAATAAGGCCATAAGTGGATTGGGCGATCCGCTTGATGAAATCCTCCCCTTCCTGGATAGCTTCTTTGAAGTACTCGCAACGAAATACCTGTTTTGAATGAGAAATTTGTTTAAGATAAAGATAATGGGTTGTGCAGCCGCTGCTCCTACCTCAACCCGCTTCACAAGTTCACAGATCATCAATTATCACAACAGGTATTTCTTGTTTGATTGCGCAGAAGGCACACAAATCCAATTGCGCAGGTATAAAATCCCGATGATGAAGATAAATAACATCTTCATCACACACCTGCATGGCGACCATTACCTGGGCTTATTGGGTTTACTGTCGTCATATCAGTTGCATGGCCGCCTTAAAGACCTCCATATTTTTGCACCCGCAGATTTAGAAAAGCTCCTTAAGCTGCATTTTGAAATTTCTGATGTAAGGCTTCAGTATAAAATCATATTTCATGCCCTTAACATGGACATGCCCGAAGAGATATATTCAGACCCCTACCTGAGCATTGAAACAATCATCATGAAACATAGCATGCCCGCTTGTGGGTTTGTGATAAAAGAAAAGAAAGTACCATTAAAGATTAAGGCTGAGCTCATCGAAAAATATCAAATCCCTTTAGCGCAGGTAAAAAAGATAAAACAAGGGGCTGATTTTATCACAACAGAGGGAAAGCTTATTGCAAACCATGAACTAACAATTGCTCCTCCCCCGCCCCGCACCTATGTGTTTTGTTCAGACACAGGTTATACCGAATCTTTTTTGCCACAGATTATGGATGCTGACCTCATCTATCATGAAGCCACATTTATGCAGGAGATGCAAAAGCTTGCTGAGGAAAAGACCCATTCAACAACCGTTGAGGCAGCTACCATTGCCATAAAAGCCCGTGCAAAGAAGCTGCTTATTGGGCATTATTCGGCCAGGTATGATGACCTAAAACCCTATCTTGAAGAAGCCCAAAATGTATTTATTAACACCATACTGGCCGAAGAAGGCCTTGAAATTTCGTTATAATAACATATAAAGGAAAGAGGGTAATAACAGATGTCCTAATTTTTTCCATCATCATCAGGTTTAAAATCATATTTTATTGTAATAGCATTATTCACATCCGGTTTTTGGGGAACCTCATCGTTTTTTTCAACTTCAGGCAGCGTTTCATCATGGGTTTCCGGGATATTATAAAAAGCCGTTTCCCCATCATCGTCCTCTGTTTCGGGTTCTAATTCCCATGAATATTGTTTTCGTTGAGGGCCTTCTCTCCGGTAAAAAACAGCTAAGACCGCCCCTGCTACAGCACCCATTAGATGTGATTCCCATGAAACACCGGGTTT
>CAYLYP010000003.1:5755-102167 GCA_964387795.1 uncultured Bacteroidales bacterium | reverse complement strand
CTTCAAACATATTACTTCCTAAAGCATTTGCAGTGCTTTCTAAAGTCTTTAGGTCAGAAAATTTCACCCCCATTATTGTCAGGTTATTTCTGTCTACTTCAATTGTGTTAAACATAGCTTCTCGTCCCATATTTATATTTCAAATTTACAAAATTTCTATGTCAAATCGCTTGTTTTCTTTCATTTTAGAATGGTGTACAACGTTAGGGATTTTATTCAAGTCTCCCATGCACAAAAATATCAAAAAAGCGATAGATGCTAATGTTTTAACAGAAAATGTTTTAATTACTAATAGCCTAATAAAAATGAACCAGCCTTGCTGCTATTGGTAAAAGGTTTTATAATCATCCGGAAATGCATCATTTACTATTGACCAATTATCCCCTAATGTTCAATAGTTAGTGCAACATGCCGGGTCGTGCCAACCACATGAAGCACTATTATTAAGGGTTGGGGGTTATTTCTCTATTCTTTCTAGCTTTTGGGGATTTTGTCTACAATCAAATACGGAAACAATTCTAGCAATATTGTCATTAAACCTGTATATGATTTTGTAATTATTTTCAACAATAAAGCGATATTCAAATGGCCTATCAAGTAATAAGGGTTCTTTTACACCAATTAATGGATTTGATTCTAACAGGATGGATTTCTTAATAATTCCTTTAACGATTTTTCTGGCGACACTATGGCTTGCTTTAATACTATAATAATCAAATATCTCTTGGAGTTGAACAAGAGATGTATCAGACCAAAGGACCTTTACTTCCATTTATCAATTTGGTTAAGAAGATTTCGTGCTTCTGTAACTCTTTCATTTTTAAAATCATCCTCGGATTTATCTATGATTTCATTGAATTCTTTCATTGTCATAGGACTCAACTCTTCTTCAAGTTTTTTCTTTCTTTCAATTCGAAGTACCCTTTCAAGTTTAGTGACAAGTTCTTCGTCAGCAACTCTAAGGAATTCTTGAACAAAGAGTATCTTTCTTGCTTGAATGTCCATTGTTTTACTTTTTTCTCTTTGCAAAGATAAGGATTATTATATTCGAAGTAAAGCGTTTCGATTTTCTTCCCCTTGCCCCTAATTTATTTGAACTTAGCTGCACTGAACTTCTTATCAAAAAAGCTTCAGCTCCATGCTTTCCTTTTAAAAAACCATTCCCAAGCCCATTAAAAACCATAGTGCTATCCCGCGGGATTAGTTCAAACTGGGCTTATTCGCTATCGCTCATTAGCTGGCGCAACATGCCGGGTCGTTCCTACCACATAAAACCCTATTTATTGTGGATAGTTGTTTTTCTATTTAATAAGAATCTCTAGTCTTTTCCCCAAACCTGTCTCAATGATTTTACACAGGGTCGCTAACTCAATATCAGTACGGTCATTCTCAATTCTTGATATGTAAGTCCTCGAAGTTCCACTAACTAATGCTAACTCCTGTTGCGACATTCCCGCTTCGATTCGTGCTTCCCGAACGATTCTCCCAATTTTAATCATTAAATCGGTTTTCTCTGGTTGACTATATTTCAGCAAAATGTCTGCACCAATTTCAAAAGGTACTTTTTGTTTTTCCCTGTTTTTCAACGTGATAAATTGCTCAACATTTGACCATGACAATGTATTGCCAATAAGTTCGACCTTTTCAAATTCAGTCTGTTCGAAAAGTTTATAGGCTGGTGAACTTTCTTTGATCCCAATTTCATTAAATAGCTTTCTGAAATCAATTATTCTTGATTCTCCATTGTTAAAAACCACCGAAATAGATAATTCTTTAATCCAATTGATTTTTAACACTCTTGGTATTTTAATCTTCCGTCTCATTTCAATTGTGGATTAAGTTCATAAAACACTTCTAAAGCCCAAGCTGAATTACCTGATAGCCAATCGAAAACCAATTTCAATTGTTTGTTTGGCAAATCTCCTGCATAAATTACTGAATCTTCGATTTGAATCAAGATTTCAAATTCATTATATTCTGTATGAATGTGAGGAGGTCTGTGTTCTCCGTTGTATATGCAAATCTTGATTCCATTAAAAGAGTCAATCGTTGGCATTAGAGAATTTTTATTTCAAAGGTATCTAATTCGATACGTTCTTGCAAGTGTTTTTTGTGATATTTTCAATCCGAAATTAACCAAAACGTTTACAATAAGCCAGTAAGTAATTGCGGGCGATTTCCTTTCAAACAGAAAATCAACAAGACAGAACCTGCAAGAAAAGGAAATCCTGCTCCAACTAAATCCTCAATCCGAGCTGAATATAAAAATGGAAGACAATAAAACATTCCTGCAATACCTGCAATCATTATCACGATTGAAACTATTACTACAATTTTCTTTAAATCAAGTTTTTCTGAATCATTTTATTTTATCAAATGGTCTTTCTGGCAATGCTTTTAAATTTTTAATATATCGCTCATTATTATACGGTTTCCCGAATTTCATAACATCAAATAATTCGACAGCTAAACATTGTCCAATCAGTTGTTTGGTTTGGAAATCATCAAATCCGCTTTTTATCAATCTGTCATATGTGGCTTTTGTCTCAGGAGGGTCATTGCTCATGAGTTGATTTTTTATAATCTCAAAAATCTGTTCTCTTAATATTTCATTTGTTTCCATAGTTGCAGGGGCTATTTAATATGCGGCACAATTCGTTAGGGATTTTATTCATTTTCCCCGCACAAAAATATCAAAAAAGCGTTAAATGAAAATGTTTTAGCTGAAAATGTTTTTTGTGCGAATGGGAAAAATAGTAAATAAAAACTAGTGGAACTAAGCCCCACTAAACTTCTTATCAAAAAACCTTCACCTCCATGCTTTCCTTTTAAAAAACCATTCCCAAGCCCTTTAAAAACCATTGTGCTATCCCGCGGGATTAGTTCAAGCTGGGCTTATTCGCTATCGCTCATTAGCTGGCGCAACATGCTGGGTCGTTCCGACCACATGAAGCCCTATTTATTGTGTGTTCGTGCATTATTTAATCTCTTTTGTTGTTTTAAAATTTAACACCTTTTGATGTCTGGGATTTCTTACCCAATAAAAATCGCCATTATATCGTAGAAGTATCCCAATAATTTTTTCAAACTTAGTATCATTATAGAATTTGCCCAAGTTAAATGATTCTGTTGAATCGTCAATATTCAATGATAGTCCGCCAAGATATTTTACTTCAAAGTCTTCAGGATCAATCATTGCTTCGAAAACCATATCAACACAAACGAAGAAGGGTATTCCCTTATCGATAAAAGCTTCCTCATATGTTGTTATTTTATCTCTAACGATATTTAATATCTTGTTTGGATTAATCTTATTACCTAAAGTACTATAGGAAAAAAGAATATAGTCTCTGACTCCTTTCAGTTTAGTAACTTCAATTGAAAACAAATCCTTAAAATAGTATGTGTCTCCTACATTTATGTTTTCTCTACTTACCCAAATCTTGAAATTGTTTTTTATTTCATCAACATCAATTGTGTTGTATACAAAGGGTTTTGTTTGTTTTATCCTAACATAATAAGGTTTGTATATACTTTTTAAACTACTTGCAAGTCGATAAAAGAAATCCTCTTTTATTTGGTCATTCTCAGATAGGTTAAATCTTTTTATATCTCCAATGATTTCTTGCTCGTTTAGTTTTATTCTTATGTCAGGTTTCAGATTTTTATAGGTTGTATCATAATCAAAAGTTAAACCTTCTTTCACAAAAAATTCTACAAATCTAAATTCTGATAAAAGTGATAGAAAATTAGTTTTGTTATTCTCGGCTTTAAATTTGTTTTTAAATCTAGTTGAAAAGATATTTGGGAGTGAATCTATATCACCTATAAATTCTGGATGTATCTCGATGAATTGCTCAAAAAGTGATTTCTTCATTAACTTAAGCTTTCATTTTGCAGTATCCCTGCATGACACACTGTTAGCGCTTAGTGCATTTTTTAATCAATCATTAAATGGTTTTTCAATATACTCTCTAATCTATCAATTGTTATATCGTTAAATTCGCCAACGTGAATTAGATTTTCCTTATTGTCAGTCAAATCCTCCAAAACAATATTAAATCTATCGATTGGTAATCCAAGTGTAGAAATATAAATCAAATGCTTTTGGATCTTGTCGCATAATCCTATTGCACAAAGGTCAGCCTCCCAAAAATCTTTTATCAGGATTTGGTCTCCATACTTGTCCAAAAGCAAGTCAACAATTCTCTTTAGGCTTTTGTCTTTATTTAATATCGTAAGATCCATATTTAAGTTCTCGAATCAAATGTCCAAATGTCGTTTTGGCATTAGCGCTAACGTTAGGGATTCTATTCCCTGTTTTCCCCCACAAAAATATCAAAAAAGCGATAAATGATATTGTTTTAACAGAAAATGTTTTACGTGCTAATGAGGGAATAGTGAATAAAATCTTTTGACTATGTCAGGTTGTTTAGGTATTGTAATATGATTTTTCCTGGAATGGTTAAGTAAACATTATTACATCTATGCCATCATAAAATGCTCCTTAAAACCGGAGGCCATCCTGATATTATAATTGTATTCAAAAATTACAATACATGAAAGGATGAAACCTATCCCTGATGGATTTGCCATAAAAACAGATTAACATACCATCGGTTTAAAAATATACAGACACAAATTGCAATTGTTATACAATCAAACCGTAGAGACGCACTGCCGTGCGTCTCCGGCGGATGTTAGGAATGAACAACCATGAGAGACGCACAACCGTGATTGATGTATAACGTTATTAGACGCACAACCGTGCGTCTCTACGAGTTACATATTAATAATCAGGCGATGGGAACCAAACCGTGTTCATCTCACGAACAAAATATTACCTTCTCCACTATTTCTCCACTATCCACATGGACGATACTGAACCTGATAAGACCTTGGTATATCCTTGGTAATACCGTGACCTATCCATGATATTGAAAACCAGCTTGTTAAATAATTATTATTAACATATAGTAACATAAAATTAACATGTATTAACTATGTGAAAATAATAAATGATTGATTGTCAACTTAATAGTCGAAATTGTTTATCATAATAAATGTTAATGAATTTTTACTATACATTGTCCTCTAATAAAGCTATTAAATCAGGGTATTTTACCCTAAATGGTTATAAGTCAAATGTATGTATAATTATCAAAAACCTGTGAAGCCTCCTGCACCAAAGCACCAATCCTTTCCCCTCATCTTTTGAACCACCCTGTTCGGGACCATGACTTGCGATGGCCTATTGATTTTCATGCTGTATTTGCCAAATGGCATCCAATGTTACCATCGAATCAACGCTAACTTTATTTAAGGCTGCTTTCTTTTCAATATCTTGCATCCATTTTTTATCAGTTTTGATATAATTGCGCATATTGACAACTTTAGTTTGAAATTCAGCATCAAATTCGTCTTTGCTTTTTATACCTTTAAAAAGGTTATATGTATTTTCAATAAAACCCCAGCCAAAATCAGGCAATGTAGCTTCTGTTGCCATAATTATAATAACATCGTGGTTTTCAATTTGTTCCTTTAAATTAACTTGACTTGTTTCAATGGGGGAATTATAGCTATCAGGGTAAATTTGTTTGTTGTAAAACCAGAAGTGACTATTTGCAAAGGCATTTGATATTCCGAAGTTGAACATGCCCCAATAATAACTATCGGCGACAACTAATACAGAAGGTTTTGTTTTTCCTGAATCTGATTGGATCTGAATATTGGGATAAGCCATGTTGAAAGATTTTAGTTTGCGTAAAATATTCATTCCATCAGCAATATCATAATCACTTTCTTTAGGTTGGGCAATTTCAATTTGATCCCAATATAAATTTGGCATATCAATATTACGGGTATTTTCTATAAACCGTATTATTGAATCAGCAGCCAGTCCCATGCCGTAATAACTCCAATGTATGCCATATTGGGGGTAAAGGGGATATTGGGATTTGTTTTTGTTTTCTAAAAAGTAATTATTGAAATCAATATATGAAAGACCCAATTGTTGCGCCAGCTCAATATGGGTTTCGTAATTGGTCTTCTGTTTTTCGGTTTTGTACTTTTCGGGGAAATACTCTGGATAAAATGAACCTTTACCTGCTGCAAAAACCAGGATTATATTTTTATCAAGCTTTGTTAATGTATCCTGAATAAATTTTAAACGTTCTGTCCTGTGCATTATACTGTCGTAACCAATATAGTCAGCACCATAGTATGCTTTTATATAGTTCTCTTCAAAAAGATAATTCTTTTTACCAACAATTACCCCATTCGCCCTGGCTTTGTTAAACAGACTGAATGAAATTTGATTGTTGACCCTAATAAAAAAACTCCTGAAACCAAAAGTCTCATTAAGATATTTTTCTTTTTGCTCCTGATAATTGCCCGAAAACCATTCATTAACACTAAAGTAATTTTTTACAGGTTCTGTTATAGCTCCCTTTAAAGGGCTAAGCTTAACAATATTAAATTTAGCCTGAAAAAATGGTAAAATTAGCAGGACCAATATTAAAAACAACAATGCCTTTCTTATTTTGATGGATCTGTTTTTCATGATTAAAACCTGAAATAAATAAACGGATTAAAACCAAAAGCTGTGATGGAGCTGATGCAAAGTATTAAAAGCATTGCAGATGTAGTAATTATAGCAAAATGCTTTTTATTGCTATAATCATCAAAATAAATTGCATCTTGAATTTTTTGGCCTTTATTGAAATATGTAAAAAAGGCAAAGAAAACTGCAATGGCAAAAAACGTATAGAATTCATAACCAAACGATAATGTATGGTTGAAATCAAATGAAAACATACGTTTTAAATAAGCAAACGCATCTGATACTTTTTCGACCCTGAAAAAAACCCACCCAATCACTACTATGAAAAATGTGATAATTGTACTGGGTAATTTGCCAATTTTATTATAGATATTAATTAAGAAGCTTCGTTCCAAAACTAAAAACAAACCATGATATGCACCCCAAATTATGAAACTCCATGATGCACCATGCCATAAACCAGAAGCGAGAAAGACAAACCAAAGGTTGAAATACAAGCGTCTCTTAGTAGAAACTTTATTTCCTCCCAATGGGATGTATAAATAATTACGCATCCAGGCCCCAAGAGAAATATGCCAACGTCGCCAAAATTCGGTTATACTTCTTGAAATATATGGATTATTAAAGTTTTCAGGAAATTTAAAACCAATCATTTTAGCAAGTCCTATTGCCATATCAGAATATCCTGAAAAATCGAAATAAATTTGAAAGGTGTAAGCCAATATTCCAATCCATGCAGTATATGTATCAATGCTGGCGTAGTCCATTGAAAAAATTGTATCAGCTTGCAGTCCCATGTGGTTGGCAATAAGGACCTTTTTTGCCAGGCCAATTACAAAACGGTAAAAACCTGTTAACCTATTATCAATTGTATCATTATGGGTGCGGTCTTTAATCTGGTCTGCCAGATCGTGATAACGGATAATAGGGCCGGCAATGAGTTTCGGAAATAAAATGATATATAGCTGATAATCCCAAAAATTGTCCAAGGGCTTATGGACTCGTCTGTAAACGTCAACCACATACGTAATTGTTTCGAAAGTATAAAAGGAAATCCCTATGGGCAGTACTAATTTTGTCCATTGTATATGATTGCTGCCGAAAACTGATAATATGGAATTGACATTCTCTATAAAAAAGTTAGAATATTTAAAATAAAAAAGCAAGCCCAGGTTGACAGATACCGACAATGTAAGGATCAACCTTCGGTGCAATTGTTTTTGAGATTGGGACATCCATTTGACCAAATGAAAATCAAGAAATGTTGTAAACAGGATTACAAAAATAAATTTTGGAGCCCCCCAGCTATAGAAGAAAATACTAAACAACAGAATCACGAAGTTTTTGTATTTCTTATCGGCAAAGTAATAGGTAACTAAAAATGCAGGAAGAAAGAACAATAAAAAGACGATACTGCTAAAGACCATATTATTTTTTATTAAAGTGCGCTAAAATAAACATTTTTGGATTCACATACAAAAAAAAGCAGGAAACCCACTTTTTTAATTGAGGGATTGTTTTATTAAAAGCCAAAGTCCCTATTTGTACTTGCCCTTAACATATCATGCATCCCTGTTCCTTAAAATCAATTAATAATCTATGGTCTGTTCTAAAAACCCTCAGTGAAACCTATCCATCCACCTGCATCGAAGCACCTATCCATTTCTCACATCTTTTAATGCCGCTCTATTCGAAGTCCATAAGCAGAATGGGGTGAGAGGCTTCCTTATAGGTGAAGTCCGGTGAAACGTATAATCGATTAGGTTTATCTGCTTTATTTTAAGTCTAATACTCCAAACTGTTGATTGAATGGAATATTAATATCTATAATTTTAAATCCAGGCTTAATTCTTTTGGACAACATCTTATGAATAGTCAGCGAACGGGAGTCAGATGTCACAAAGTATAATATTGATTTATCACAGTCAGATTGAGCAAAAAGTTTTGAGTCATTTGGAATTATTGCCCGTGGTTTTAGGTCTTCGTTAGAAATCTTTTTTTCTTCAAATATAGCTTTTGCAAATTCACCTGTTCTTTTTGCATGGTCAAGGTTGAAAGGTAAAATTTGGATATTCATTAAAGGAAGTTCATCAACAGAACCTCCCACACAATACTCTGCGATTGAAATTGTTGATACTTTTAAAATAATGTCGTTTTCAAGGAAGTATCTGAAATAATCTTTAGCATTTTGATGCAAAGGGTCTTCATCATTTAATAGACGAATAAAGAAACTGGTATCAAGTAACACACTATGCGTCATAACTTCCTCTTAAATTATGCAACCATTCGTCTGGGTTGATTCCACTCCAATTATTCTTTGCTTTATGAATTAATGATTTTAGATAATCATCATCATATTTAGGTTTGAAATCAATTAATTGTATAAGTCTCAACGTTCTCTTATCGATTTCACCAGTTTCTATATTTTGTTTTCCGATGGCTCTAATGCCAAACTTTTTATATAATAAGTTTTCTTCCTGCTCCATCAAGTAATCTTTATCTGTATCGAACGTCAGAGAGCCATATTCTTCGGTGTCTAAGTGAATGTTTGCTTTGCTTTTCCCCCCTGCATTTGTAAGCGTGCCATAGAAATATAATTCAGCATCAACCCAAATATTTTCAGTCCGAAAATAATTCGATTGGGGATTAATTTTGAAAGTCAAATCGTTATCAACTGATGTTTTTATTTCAAAATTATAATTTTTCTGGTAGGAGAAATATTGGATGTTTTCAATCGCCAGTGCTGTTCTCAATTCCAGGAAATCAATAGAATTAGATTTTTGTATCTGGGAGAGAATCGCACTAAATCCGATTATTGCTTGAATACCAGTCTTAAATATATGTCTCACAGAACCTTCTTGGATATCATAAGTTATTATCGGTCTGTCTTTTTTGTTTGTTGGGTAGAGCAAATCTTCGATATTTTGGAGCATAGCTATAATTTCTTTCACATCATAATTGTCAGGTGAAAGCTGTAAATTTCCTTTATTGCCAAGGACTCTAATTTCTATGTTCCCGAATTTTTCCATGAATACAAATATAATATAAAATCCTATACCATAACACCTAACATTACGAAATCGCTGTTCAGCATTACACCCAACCGTAGGGATTTTATTCCTGTCTCCCCGCACAAAAATATTAAAAAAACATTAAATGATAATGTTTTAACAAAAAATGAATTACCTGCTGTTTTTGTTTTATTTGGCTAAAGCCAATGATATTTTGGTGTTTCATCATAAAAAATGGGCTGAAGCCCATTTCTATTCAAAAAGTATGAATTTTCTGGATATAATGCCTCTTGAATTGCCTCCAGCTTTAGCTGGAGGGGGAGGAGTATAATAAACACAAATTGATAATTGTGGATTTTAATAAGAGGACAAATAAAATACAAATTCAGTTTATTTACCAATTATCTGCTAATTTTGTAAGGTTTAAAAATAGGAAAATTGTTTATGAGATTTATTGATCCTCTTTTTTTATGGGCATCATTGGCTGCTATTATCCCTGTTATTGTTCATCTGTTTAACTTCAGGAGGTTTAAAAAGCTTTACTTTAGTAATGTGAGGTTTCTGGAGCAGTTGCAGTTGCAGACTCAGAAGCAGTCGCGCTTAAGGCATTTGCTGGTGTTGATGATGAGGATCTTGGGGATATTGTTTTTGGTAATGGCATTTGCACGGCCTTATATACCGGGAAAGGATGATTTTTTTAGCGCCGATAGCCGTATTATAAGTATTTATGTTGATAATTCATACAGCATGGGCTCATTGGGCAGGGAAGGAGATATGTTTAAAGAGGCTAAAAAACGTGCTGTTGAGATTGTTAACGCTTATAGGGTAACAGATAAATTTAATCTGGTGACAAATGATTTTGAGGGATTGCACCAAAGGTTGGTTTCGCGTGAGTCTTTTTTGGAGATGCTTGAAGATGTTGAGCTAAGCCCCTCCCGGAAGTCAATGTCCGAGATTATTGACCGCCAGAAATACATTATCAGCGAAAACCATCTGCAATCGGCCCATCTGTATTTGTTGAGCGATTACCAGAAAAATATTTGTGATTTTGAATCTATCGAGAATGACTCCCTGTTAAAGATGTTCTTTGTCCCTTTTGAATCATCGCAAGCTGATAATTTATTTATTGATAGTGCATGGTTTGAATCACCGGTACTTCAAATCGGGAGGCCTGTTGTGTTGAATGTGCGTGTTGGTGCATCAGGCAATGGGAGCTATAAGGGCGAATCAGTCCGTTTGTTTGTTAATGGGGTTCAAAAAAGCATTGCGGGATTTGAACTTGAAGGGGGTCAGATGGTGGAGGTGCAAATGGGCTATACCATTCACGAGACAGGGAACCACAATGCCTGCCTCGAACTAACAGACTATCCGGTAAACTTTGATGATAAGCTGTTTTTTAATTATCACTTGTCAACAAGTATTCCATTGTTAACTGTTAATGGAACAGGGATTAGCGGTGCCCTCAACACCTTGTTTGGCAATGATAGCAGTTTTGTGTTTGGTGCAATGGATGAAGGGCAGCTTGATTATACCTCATTTTCAAAGAATAATGCAATATTCCTGAACCAGCTTGGCCAGATTGGCTCAGGGATGGTTTCTGAACTTGTTAAATACGTTGAGGATGGAGGGACTCTTGTGTTTTTGCCATCCGATAATCCTAAAACAGAGGACTACCAGATGTTTTTTAATGGCTTTAATCTTGGTGTTTTCCCATCGGCGGATACCACTGATTTATATGTCTCTGATTTATTGGAAATGCATCCTCTGTTTGAAGGTGTTTTTGAGTTTATTCCCGAAAATATGGATATGCCTTTTGTGAAAAAATACTATCCCTATTCGTTTCCTCAAAAGGGAACGGCAGTGCCTTTGCTATCCCTTCAAAATGGCAGGCCTTTCTTTACAGCATTCGATTTTGGAAAGGGAAAACTATATGTGAGTGCAGTAGGATTAAATGATAATTTTTCAAATTTCCACAGGCATGCATTGTTTGTGCCTTTGTTTTACAATATTGCACTTAGCAGCGGGACGCATCCCCCAATGTATTACCAGACAAATACTGAACTGCCTGTCCGTATCCAGGATATTGAGCTAAGAAGCGATAGGGTGGCAACGCTTAAAGGCGAAGGGATTGAAGTAATTCCTGAACAACGTAACATTAACAATGTGCTTCATTTATTTCCGCATGGGCAAATACAAAAAGCTGGCCGCTATGAAGTGAGCTATCAGGATTCGGTATTGTCTTATGTATCCTTTAATTACCCAAGGCTTGAGTCGATGCTTGAGTGCTATGATGCAAAAACATTTAATGATTTGTTGACAGCCAATAACATCCAGCATAATGGGGTCTTGGAGCTTGAAAAGCAAAGCTTTGAAAAGTATATCGAACGCTTTGGGCAGGGTATCCCTTTATTCAGGTGGTTTATTTTGTTGGCCCTTATTTGTTTTGCTGCTGAGGTGCTTTTGCTTAGGTATTTTAGAAAGTAATTCTGCCTCAGGTTTCATAAAGAGTTTTTTATTAAGGCTGAAACGAACATGTTTGCGAATAACATACAAACATTAATGCAAACAGCAAGCTTGGAGTTCCATCCAACCTTTAACAAAAACCATTAAAGTATGAAAAACATAAATCCAAAGTATAGTAAAGAACTGAGCGGTAACAGGATTCAACCACAGATATGCCTGATTTTTGATTGGGGTGATACCGTTATGCGCGATTTTATTGAGTTTAAAGGTCCAATGATACAATGGCCAAAGGTAGAGGCAATTCCTTTTATAGAAGAAAACCTTCAAATGCTTGCCCCTCATTATACCTTGTGCCTGGGTTCAAATGCTGGTGACAGTAATACCTCTTTGATGGTGGATGCATTGAAAAGGCTTGGGCTGGATGTGTATTTTGATTATTATTTCACTTCCAAAGACCTGGGGGTTGAAAAACCTGAACCATTATTTTTCCAAACTATTGCCCGGGAAGCAGGTTATGAACCCTCACAGTGTATTGTCATCGGGAATGACTATCTGAAGGATGTCTCTGGAGGAAAGAATGCAGGGATGAAGACTGTATTTTTAAATTCCAAAATGCTTGAAGGAAGTTTCCCCAAGGCGGATGCAATAATCCATACACTTGAAAACCTGGATGGGGTGATAGGGGAGTTGGTTAAGGAATTATAAAGAGTTTGAACAATGGACTTTGCTTATCATTTATTGTTTTAAAGCAGGATTCATAATTATTTTTAAAAAGGCATTTAGGTTTTTGCTTGCTTCAGTCAATAGGTTTTATTTCTTTCCTTTGTAAATATTGGTTTTGCTAAGTTTTATATATGAGATTGCCATTAGATTATCAATAATGTTTGACGGCGATTTAAGGAAATGCACAGCATCGGTTAATTAAAAAATCGTATTTTTGTGTCCTTAATGATTTTTGCTATAAAACGCAGATGTTTGCAATTGACACTCAAACATTGATGCAGATAGCAAATAAGGAGTTCTTTCCACCCTTAAAAAAGGAAATTTTTCACAGATGAAGAGGGCAATGGTTTTTACGGTATTGATGCTGGCAAACATGGTGTTGCTTGTTCATTCTATTGTGCCCCATCACCATCACGAATCAAAAATCTGTTTTAGTGTTTTTCATTGCGAGGATTGCGAAGCCCATGCCCGGCATCATGAATGCTCGGGAGCGCATGAACATGACAACGATCTGGATGGGTGCCTGTTAAAGGAGGAGTTGGTTATTCTTTCATTCAGAGAAGAGAGCGGGATTGTACCTGCTGAAATACAGGCATTTGATTTAGGGATATTTTTTATTTCCACTACTGATTTATCATCATCGTTTTTATCAGGGGGCTTGCCATTTTTGCATAAGCCCTTTTTGTCCCCTGCTGCCAGGCAGGTAATTACACATTGGCATAGCCTTAGGGCGCCTCCTGTTTGTTAAGGGGTGCGTATGCTACAATAAATCATTTTGCGTATTAGAAGATGCCTGATAAAGACAGTCATCATTTTGTTAACAATATTTGTTTGTTGTTGCCCTGACGCTAAATGTATTGTAACCCCTTCATTTTTAATCCTTCTTTTTTAAAAAAAATGCCATCGATGGGGTTGTATTTTATGCAATTTCTTAGGTGCTGCATGTGTTGATTGTTAAATAATATCATTAAAAAAATGAACCGAACATGTTTGCGTATGATACAAAGTGGCTTTGGCAAGCTCAGCCACCTTTCAAAACAGCAAACATGGAGCCCCATTCAACCTTAAACAAAAAAAAATAACAGATGAAAACATTATATTTCTTTTTAACCGCTTTGTTTTTTGTGGGCATTACTGCTTGTAACAATGCCAAAACATCAGATGTTGAAGCTTCTGAAACACATGAACATGTTCATTCAGAAGATTGTGAACATGAGCATAATAAACAGGAAAGCTTTACTGTTGAAGCTTCTGATTCATCAGAGGTGCATGAGTGTGATGGTGATCATGACCACGATAAGGAGCATAATGAAGGAACCCATAATCACAAACACTAAGATTTTTTTGATATGAAAATAAATAAAGTCATATTATTGATCCTGATGGTCGGTACTTTTGTTGCCTGCCGCAATAATCATGCTGATGAGCATGATCATGGCCATGAACATGGGGAGGTCTTTTCCCAGATTATTTCCTACACCAATGAACTTGAGCTGTTTGCAGAGGCAAAACCTTTTGTTGTGGGTGAACAATCAGATATCCTGGCTCATTTTACGTTACTTCCTGAATTTAAACCATTGGACAGTGCAAGTATTACTCTAAGCCTTATTGTCGGGACACAGGGTATCAGGCAGACAGTAGATAAGCCATACAAACCTGGTATCTATAGGTTTAATTTAAAACCTGAGACAGCAGGGAAGGGGCGTTTGTTGGTGGAGGCAAAGGCACAGGGTAAAGAGCTAAGGATGGAGATTCCGGGTATAATTGTTTATAGTGATTCCCATGATGCCATTCATGAGGCAGAGGCATCCCAGGTACAGGATCCCAATGGGATTGTTTTTACAAAGGAGCAGGGATGGAAAGTGGATTTTGCAACTTCACTTCCACAAAAGGGAGGTGCAGGCCAAATCATTAAAACCTCTGCCCGAATGGAAAACCTTCCTTCGGAAGAGCTTACCCTTGTGGCACATACCAATGGGATTGTCGCCCTTTCAGGTATTGATGCCCTTGAAGGTCGCGATGTTATTGCAGGACAGCCTTTGATGAGGGTATCAGGTGGGGGGCTTGCCGAGAACAATATCATGGTCAGGTTCTCAGAGGCTTCCGGGAATTACCAACGTGCCAAAGCTGATTATGAAAGGGCTCAAATCCTGGCTACAGATAAAATAGTATCTGAAAAAGAACTGGCCCAGGCTTTGAACGAATATGAAAATGCAAGGGCTGTATATGAAAACCTGAAAAAACATTTCAAGGGCGATGGGCAGGTTATCAGCAGTCCATTTAATGGTTTTCTCAAGGAGCTCCTTGTTGCTAATGGCGATTATGTTGAAGCAGGCACACCACTACTAAGGATAGGCAAGCAGGGCCGCCTGTTGTTTCATGCAGATGTTCCCCAGAGGTATTATCCTTTGATGGAGCAAATTGAATCAGCATCAATCCGTTGCCCGTATTCAGGAAAAGTTTATAGCCTTGAAGAGCTTAACGGACGAATTGTTGCAAAAGGAAAGCATGCGAATAATGATAATTATTTGTTGCCAGTTCATTTTGAGGCCAATAATCCAGGTCAATGGGCTACAGGAGGCTTTGCAGAGGTGTTCCTTAAAACCCGTAATGTGTCACAGGGCGTATTTATCCCTAATTCAGCCCTGATGGAATCACAGGGAGTGTATTATGTTTTTGTTCAATTGAGCCCGGAGCTTTTTGTGAAGCGTGAAGTGAAAACAGGGCTTACCGATGGCATCAATACATGTATTGAGAGCGGACTGGGTGAAAACGAAAGGGTAGTGGTTAAGGGCGCAATATGGGTTAAACTTGCACAGTCATCAGCAGCATTAGATCCTCATGCAGGTCATGTTCATTAAACAAGGAAGCTATGTTAGATCAAATCATTAAATTTTCTTTAAAAAATAAGTTCTTCATCCTTTTATGTGCTGCATTGCTCTTGGTTTTTGGGCTTTACACTGCCAATAATATGGATGTGGATGTATTTCCTGATCTTACTGCCCCTACTGTTGTGGTGATGACAGATGCGCATGGGATGGCGGCTGAAGAAGTTGAACGGCTTGTTACTTTCCCCATTGAGACTGCTGTGAACGGAGCCACTGGTGTCCGTAGGGTTAGGTCTGCATCATCTATGGGGTTCTCCTTCATCTGGGTTGAATTTGATTGGGGAACCGATATCTTCAAAGCCAGGCAGATTGTGAGCGAAAAGCTGATTACGGTTAGCGAACAGATTCCAATAGGGGTTGAACAACCGGTGCTTGCACCTCAATCCAGTGTTATGGGTGAAATACTTTTTATCAGCCTTCAGGCTGATTCTACACCTCTTATGGATTTAAGGACACTGGCTGACTGGACAATTAAACCTGCTTTGCTTGCAACAAGTGGGGTGTCGCAGGTTACAATAATAGGAGGTGATTATAAGCAATATCAGATTGTTGTTGACCCTCACCTGTTAAAGTTTTATCATGTAGGCTTGCTCGAACTTGCAGATGTTTGTGAAGGTTTTAGCCAAAATGTAGCTGGGGGTGTCATCAGGCAACATGGCAATGAGTATGTTGTAAGGGGAATTGCGCGTACCAATGATGTGGAGGAGATGGGCAACGCCTTTGTCAAATCAGTCAATGGTCGCCCTGTAAGGGTAAGGGACGTAGCCAAGATACAGATTGCACCTTCCCTTAAGATGGGACATGGCTCAAAAAATGCAAAACCTGCTGTTATTATCTCAGTGTCAAAACAACCAAATACAAATACACTTGAGCTTACCCGTCGACTTGAACAAAACATGCAAGCCCTTCAAAAAACATTGCCCCCCGATGTGGTTGTGGATACTAAAATCTTCCGCCAGGCAGATTTTATTGAAACCTCTGTGAACAATGTTAAGAATGCCCTTATTGAAGGCGGAATATTTGTTGTGCTGATCCTCTTGCTTTTCCTTGGGAGTTTCAGGACTACAATCATTTCCTTGATAGCAATTCCATTGTCATTGCTGGGTGCTGTTTTGGTATTAAATGCAATGGGTTTTACTATCAATACAATGAGCCTGGGAGGGATGGCAATAGCTATTGGTTCCCTTGTGGATGATGCCATTATTGATGTTGAAAACGTGTATAAGCGTTTGCGGCAAAACAACCTGCTTGAACCTTTCCAACGAAAATCATCCTTCGATGTTGTATGGCAGGCATCTAAAGAGATCAGGGCTTCCATCCTGAATGCAACATTCATTATCATTGTCGCTTTTCTTCCTTTGTTCTTCCTGTCAGGGATGGAAGGACGTATGTTGAAACCCCTTGGGATTGCTTATATTGTTTCTCTTTTTGTTTCCCTTATCGTTGCAATGACATTAGTGCCCCTGTTGTGTAAAATGTTGCTGACCAATGAAAAGTATCTTTCCAGAAATAAAAAGGACAAGTGGCTTACACGTTTGCTTTCGGATGCATATCTGAAATCTTTAAAGATAGCTTTGATGCACAAAAAGCTTGTGTTAGGTTCTTCTATTGCATTGCTTGTTGTGGCTTTGGTTTTGTTCTCTGGTTTTGGAAGGAGCTTCCTGCCTGAGTTTAATGAAGGTTCGCTTACAATATCTGCTGTGAGCCAGGCTGGGACATCTCTTGAACAAAGCAATGAGATTGGTAACCTTATTGAAAAAGAATTGTTATCAATCCCTGAAGTCAATACTACCTCACGTCGAACAGGCAGGGGGGAGCTTGATGAACATTCCCAAACTGTTAACAGCGCAGAGATTGATGTTAACTACACCCTTGGTGAAAGAGGCGATGCTGCTTTTATGGCTGAGGTAAGGGAGAAACTGGCTGGGGTTCCGGGTATTGCTTCTACTGTTGGGCAACCCCTTGGCCACCGTATCGATCACATGCTTTCAGGGACACGTGCCAATATTGCTATCAAGCTTTTTGGAACAGACCTGAATAAAATCTATACCATTGCCAATCAGATAAAAGGGAGTATATCCCATATTGAAGGCCTTGTTGATGTAAACGTTGACCAGCAGGTTGAAGTACCTCAGATTCAGATAAAGGCACGTAGGGAAATGCTTGCCCAATACGGGATTACTATTGAAGATTTTACCCGTTTTGTTGAACTTTCTTTCTCTGAACACAAACTTGCAGATATTTATGAAGGTCAGCAAAGCTTTGACCTCGTTATTAAGCTTAAGCCTGAGTTTTCTGCCAAAAAAGAAGCGCTAGGTGAAGCGCTTATTGATACATGGGACGGGAAAAAAATCCCACTTGAAGAAGTAGCTGATATCGTTTCTGCTTCAGGGCCGGGGCAAATAAGCAGGGAGAATGTTCAAAGGCATATTATCATTTCGGCCAATGTGGCTGAACGCGATCTGCGAAGTGTTGTCAATGAAATTAAGGATGTTGTTGATAAGGAAATCAAGCTGCCCGAAGGATACAGGATTGAATATGGAGGACAGTTTGAAAGTGAAGCTCGGGCTTCCAGGGTGTTGCTTGGCACATCTATACTTGCAGTGTTTATTATATTCCTTCTCCTTTATCAGGAATTTAAAAACATCAAACTGGCTGGTATCATTCTTCTAAACCTTCCCCTGGCATTGATTGGTGGGGTGTTTTCAATTTTTTTCACCTCGGGTATCTTGAGTATCCCTGCTATCATCGGCTTTATTACCCTTTTTGGTATTGCTACACGAAATGGGATATTGCTTATTTCAAGATACCAGCATCTTCAGGAAGATGGTGTTTCTTTGTATGATACTGTTACCCATGGTTCAGCCGACAGGCTGAACCCTATACTGATGACTGCCCTTACTGCTGCCCTTGCCTTGGTGCCTCTTGCTTTGCAGGGAAATCTGTCGGGTAACGAAATCCAAAGCCCTATGGCAAAAGTAATCCTTGGTGGCTTACTGACTTCTACTTTGCTTAATATTTATGTGATTCCTCTGGTGTATAGCCTTATGGTATCAAGAGCAAAACCTAATCCTGAAAAACTATGAACTATTTAAATCATATCACTGCCAGGTTTAATGCCTGTAAAATGGATTTTAAAGCCTCCCGGAAGATATTTCTCCTATCGATATGGGTGTTATTCTTTCCCGCAGGCATAATGGCCCAGGAAGGCTTTGAAGCAGTTTGGTCTCAGATTGAAAAGAACAATACCACGCTTGCGGCTTACAAAGCGTATAATGAGGCTGAAAAGCTTGAAAACTTAAGTGGTATTTATCTCCCAAACCCTGAGGCTGAGTTTGCTTTGTTGTGGGGAAACCCTTCATCAATTGGTAAACGGACTAATATTGAAGTGGGACAGTCTTTTGAATTTCCAACTGTTTATGGGCATCGCATGAAAGCGGCAAGGGGTAAAAACAATATCTCCGACCTTGAATACGCAAAGCTTAGATATGAATTGCGCTATCAGGTCAGGGAGATTTGTATCAGGCTAATCTATTTCAATGCCCTGTCCTTAGAGCTTGAGTCCCGCTATGAACATGCAAAAGCAATCTCTGAAGCGTATTCAAAGATGTATGAAAAGGGTGCCTGTAATGTGCTTGATTATAACAAAGCACGTCTTGCAATGCTTAATGAAAAAAAAGCAGTTGAAACCATTGACGTTGAAAGTCAGGAGCTTTTAAGCTCACTTCAGGGCTTGAATGGGGGCATTCCATTGGAATACAAGGAATCCGGCTTTCAGCCTGTTAGCGTTCCGGTTGACTTCAATCAATGGTATGCCGGGATTTCAAAAAACAATCCTGACTTAAGCCTTATGGGTGTTCAAACCCAGGTGAAGCAAACAGAAATCGCATTGAGCAGGGCAATGTCTTTGCCCCATTTCTCAGTGGGATATATGCGTGAAGCTTTGGTTGAAGAGCAGTTTCAGGGATTTGTTGTGGGAATGTCTATCCCTCTTTGGGAAAACAAGAATGCGGTTAAAAAATCAAAAGCTGAATTACATGTTGCAGAGTGCCAGGCCATAGACTTCCAAACAAGCTATCTTAATGAAATGCAGGCTTTGTATCAAAAAGCATTAAGCCTTCAAAGCCTCTCCAACGAATACCAAAGCATCCTTAATGAGTTAAATCATACCTCATTGTTAAGGATTGCCCTTGAGAAAGGTGAAATCTCACTTGTTGATTATCTTGTTGAATTGTCCCTTTATTATGAGACCATCAATAAATCACTTGAATGCCAGAGAGATTTGCAGCTTGTAATGGCTTTGCTTGAGAAATATAATTGAAATTCAATTGATTAGCTGTTTCAGGTAAGCTGTATTTGGTTAAACCCTGTTGCAGGGCTGTTTTGAAGTTTAGAAAAATAAAAATTCTTATAAAAGGTGAAAAACGACTTCCAAAAGTTGCTTTTTCACCTTTCTTTTGCTATCTTGAGGACAAGTGATTAGTGTTTGAAAGCCTTGATAATAATGAAAAAGAGATGAGTTAAATTCATTAATGTGACCCAAATCCGATTTGCCTATGATTTAATCCTACCCTCAAAGAACTTTTGAGAAGTATGCTCCTGAAAGGACAATACTTAATTATTCAACCTTTAAATCTAAAAGTTATGGATCAAATTGTTTTAAAAAGGCTGCTATCAACAGGCGATTATCCCTGTGTTTCAATCCTGATGCCAACGCATCGCACAGCGCCGGAAAACCAGAAGGATGCCATTCGTTTGAAGAAGTTATGCCGGGAAGCCGAAGACCGATTGATAGCTGAGTTTCCCAAAAAGGATGTTGAGCCCATACTTGAAAATCTTAAAACACTTGTAGATGGTATTGATACCAGTCTTAATCTGGAAGGCCAGGCATTATTTATCTCAAAGAGTATTGCTGAGAAAATAGACCTCCCCTTTAAAGTATTGGAACGTGTTGTAATAAACCACAGTTTTGCTATCCGTGATATTATCATGGGAATAAACAGGAGCCCGCATTATTTCACTCTTGTGTTAAGTGCCAATAAAGCGAGGTTGTTTGAATCAAACCGTGACCAGCTCACTGAGGTCTTTACAAATGGCTTCCCTATGATTTCTGATTTGCCTTTATACGAATTTAATCCTACTGACTTGTCAAGGGAAAAAGAAAAGAAACTAAAGGATTTCTTTAACAGGGTTGATAAAGCCTATCACGATATGGATAAATCGGGGAGTATGATGCTGACCCTTGTAGGGGTACAGAAAAACATAGGTTACTTCCGCGAAGTTACCAACCGCCGCAATCAGATCATTGCATGGCTCGAAGGCAATTATGATGATAAAAGTGCGCATGAAATAGGTAAACATATCTGGCCGCTTGTCAAGGAACATATCGACCATATCAGGCATAATGTATTAAAGGAACTCAACAATGCCGTTGGGGCACATAAATATGTTTCAGGGCTAAATGAGGTATGGCGTATGGCTGATGAAGGCAGGATGAGGCTGTTGATTGTTGAAGAAGGCTTTAGGCAGATGGCATTGTTGAACAACGACAACAGCCTTGTCATTGCAGAAGGCACCCCTTTTCAGTCAAGAGGCTATCTAAATGATGTTGTTGACGATGTTGCTGAAAAAGTTATTGAAACAGGAGGCCGGGTTGTTTTTGTTGATGATGGCTCCCTGAAAGAGCACCAACGCATCGCAGCAGTGCTCCGCTATTAAGGTACAGTGCCTGCTTGGCATCAAAGCAGGATTTCTGTTGTTCGGTGATTCCCCTTTATTGTTAAGAAATTCAGGTTAGGGGAATGTTTTGGTTTTTTCTATTTATTGCAATCCCGCTTACAGGAGAAAGCGGGATTGCCTGTTTTTAGAAGGAAAAATTTTTATTAGTAAAACAATTACATGGAGGTTACCGTCATCTGATAACATATCAGAAGGCTGAAATAATTTATGATGCCACAATATTTTTTACATGCCGTTATTATAGAAAGTATGATCGAACTATTGATCAAATGGTTCAGGCTGTCAGAAGTGGTAAGCAAAACATTGCTGAAGCCAGTATGGCTGCTGGGAAACAAAACCTCCTTTCTGTCCAAAGAGTCCTTTGAATTTATAACATTAAGCAGCAAAATCTGCTGTATAAAAAATCAAAAATAGTCATGATTGCCACTATTCATTTGAAAGAATTTTTTATTTGATCTCATTATATTTTCAGGAGAAAATGCTGTTTGCTAAGCTTTATTAATACTTTTGTGTTTGAAAACGTAATTGTAAGAAATAGTTTTCATTTTTTATTATTGATGACATAATATTAAACATTAGGAATATGAAAAAATCAATTTTCTTAATTGCATTACTGGCCTCATACAACCTATACAGCCAGGTAGCCGATACGCTGAGCCTTGGTTCGGTGATAAAAGAGGTAACAGTTTTTTTTGACGGGGCACAGGTTACAAGGGAGATAGATATGAAAGTCCCAAAGGGGAAGCATTTGATAGTGATAGATAAGCTGTCGGCTGAGATTAATCCCCAGAGCATACAGATTGATAACAACCGCCAGGGTGAGATTTTATCAGTGAAGCATGAGTTGGTGAACCAGCAGGACAAGAGCAAAGAAGCCCTTGAGTTTGAGGAAAAAATAATCCAGCTTAAGGAAAAGCTTGACGGCATCGATAATGAGATAAGCGTATATGATATTGAAGAAAAGATGCTGCTTGATAACAGTGTGTTCAATAAAAAAGGGGATGGTTCAACAATAGCCGAGATAAAAGAGGCTTCCGATTTTTACAGGGCAAGGCTCAATGAGATAAAGAAGAACAAGCAAAAGCTAAAAATAGAATCGGAGTCAATAAAGAAGGAAATAGGGGTGCTTTTTGATGCACTAAGCAAGAGGGTGAAAGAAGATAGTAAATCCTATAGCAAAGTGTCGTTTATTGTGAAATCGGATGAAGCAATAAACAAGAGTTTTAGATTAAGCTATTATGTGTCTTCAGCCGGATGGAAGCCTTTATACGATTTCAGGGTGAATGGCCTTAAAGACCCCTTGAACCTTGTTTATAATGCCAATATTTTTCAGTCAACAGCTGAGGACTGGCCAAATGTGAATATTACGCTTTCAACCGACAGGCCATCATTAAGCAATATTAAACCTGATCTGGATACATGGTTTGTTGATAAAAAAGTTCCTGTTAATAAAAAGAAATTTATTGCTGATGGTATCGGCACCCTGATGGGAAGGGTTGAAGATTCTGAAACCCGTGAACCTATCCCATTTGCAAATGTTTTAGTCATGAAGGATGGGGTGACTGTTACAGGGGTAACCACTGATTCTGATGGAAAATATATCATCAGGCCAATACCATCAGGATGCTATGATGTAAAGGCAACTTTTGTTGGATATGAGCCCATGGAGATAAAAAATGTAGAAGTTAAACCTGATAAAATAAGTTTTCAGGATATTTATTTAATATCAACAAGTGTTCCTTTAAATGAATATGTAGTTGTTGAATATTGTATGCCTGTAAATTCAAAAGAAAACACCTATCCAAGGGATACTCAACCAAGAGAGGAGATTGCAAAAATGTCTGGGCGTTCAGCTGAATCTATTGCAATTGTTGTTGGGGGGGTGAACAATCAAAAAACAGGCGAAGTTATTTTTATTGGTGGATACGAATCAAACACCAATATTACCAGTCTTGAATATAAGATAGATGTTCCCTATTCAATTCCATCTGATGGGAACGAATATGGGGTAAAAATACAGGAGGTGAAAGTGCCTGTAAACTATGTTTATTCCTGTGTGCCCAAACTTGACAATGATGTATTCCTGATTGCTGAAATGACAAACTGGGCTAAGCTTAACTTGTTATCAGGGCAATCGAGTATTTATTATAATGGGATATTTACCGGGCAATCCGAAATTGATGCCCAAAGCATGAAAGACACCCTGTCCATATCGCTCAACAGGGATAAGAACATCATTGTGGAGCGCACGCTGCTGAAAGAGAAAAATCAAAAACAGTTTATAGGAAAAAATACCGTAGAAACGTTTAGCTGGAGTATTACAGTCAGGAACAACAAACGCGAGAAGGTTAAAATATTTGTTGAAGACCAGTTCCCGAAATCAGAAAACAGCTCGGTAAGTATTGAAAAGCTCGATTATTCAAATGGCAAGCTTGACAAGAAAAGCGATAAAGTTACATGGGAGATTGAACTGGAACCGGATGAGAAGAAAGAGCTTATCCTGAAATACTCAGTTAAATATCCCTCTTCGATGAAAGTTTATCTGGAGTAATTTTTAAACTTTATATTTTAAAGGCAACAGGCAGGGATTATCCTGGCTGTTGCCTTGATTGCTAATGTAAAGCAGAAATGTTCAATTGTCCTTCAGGGGGCCTGGGAAAAAATAAGCATTAAAAAAATCCTGTTTAAAACTTGAATTGTCGGTATCAGATTTTAAATTTTGTATATTTGAACCGAATATGTTTGCGAATGATATACAAATATCAATGCAAACAGCAAACGTGAAATTTAGTATATCAATAAACTTAAAAAACTATTTTCTTTATGAAAAACCTGATTAAAAACTCTTGTTTATTGCTTGTTTTTTTTAGCATTTTTATTGCATGCGATAATAACTCTGAAGTTGATGATTACCGCTATAAATTTGCCGGTGCTTATGATTTTGTTACAATAAGCAGGAAATTTAGTATGCTTGATTCGACATGCAATATTGACACTTTTTCATATCAAGGCAGGGTTTATTTTTCCGATACTCTTGCAAACAATGAGATAGTGATACAATATTTACAACATAAATCCCCGCTTCTTACTGTTGATGAACAGGGGTTAATAAGTGATCCCGGATATTATAATAATAATTTTGGCGAATTCATTGGTGATAGCGCAGTTTCTTTATTTTTCAGTTGGGGTGGTCATGGCGGTGGGGGAAGCCAATCCGTTGAAGGCAAAAAACGATAATTCGGAAGTTTTTTTTGTAATCCCCTTTATTAAAAAACTGTTTGTCTGAAATGAACATGTTTGTAAATAAAATATAAACACTATTGAAAACCACAAACATGGAGTTGTATCCGAAAAATAATTTAAACATATTTCTTTATGAAAAACCTGATTAAAAACACCTGTATGTTGATTGTTTTTTTGGGCATTTTTATTGCTTGCGATTTTGACTCCGAAATTGATGATTACCGTTATAAATATGTCGGTTCTTATGATTTTGTTACAATAAGTATTTTCTTTACCTTGTCAGATTCAACATGCGATATTGACACTGTTTCATATCGTGGCAGGATTTATTTTTCTGATACACTCGAACGCAATGAGTTGGTAATTAACTTTTTAGAGGAAGCATTCCCGGTCTTTACTGTTGATGATCAGGGAATAATAAGAGAGCCCGGAGATGATCATCATTATGGCGGGTTCAGTGGTGATAGTGCAGTTTCTTTATATTTCAGAAGTGGAGGTCTTGGAGGTGGTTGCCGCACATCTGTTGAAGGCAAAAAGAATTAAATCGCTGCTTATTGAGGTAGTTACGGGTAGAAATATCCTATTTATCTTTTGGCATTAATAAATTATTTTATTGCGATTTTTATAAAAATTATTGTAATTTGTATTCATATCCTAAAGAAAAAGGATAAGAAAAACACTGATTGTTGATTTGTTTTGAAAAGCTAAATTTGATAGTATCAAATGTTTTGTGATCCCCGTTCAATACATGTCCTGTTGGAAATGTGTTGTACAAAGGAATCAATTGCTTTATGGCTGCATAACAAATCATTAAAAAATCAAAACAATGAAACATCCCTTGTTACTGGCTGCATTATTTTTGACCCACCTGTCGTTTGGGCAATCAGGGCAAAAGCCGAATGGAACAATACCTGAAAAAGATACAATTAGTTCTAACCCCAATTACGATAAAGTATTGGCTGACAGATTGGGCGGAGATGATTATGGGATGAAAAGCTACTTTCTGGTTATCCTGAAAAGCGGGGACAACAAAACAACGGATAAAGATTTTATTAATGATTGTTTCCGGGGACACATGGATAATATTCAGAAATTGGTTGAACAGGGAACGCTTATTGTTGCAGGTCCATTGGGCAAAAACGATAAAAATTACAGGGGAATTATTATCCTGAACAATGTTAGCAGCCTTGAGGATGCCAGGGAACTCTTGTTAACGGATCCGGCAATTGAAAACAAACTCCTGGACTTTGAAATCTATACATGGTATGGCTCTGCTGCCCTTCCTGAGTATTTGCCCTCTTCAGACAAAATATGGAAATCAAAACCTTAAACCAAATATCATTGACAATGGCTCCTGATAACTCAAGAATTTTTAATATGTCTTTCGCAAGTGTTTATCCTTACTATGTCCAGAAAGCTGAAAAAAAAGGACGGACAAAAGCCGAGCTTGATGAAATTATCTTTTGGCTTACGGGATATGATGAGCAGTCATTACAGCAAATCCTTGTCAACAATATCAGTTTTAAGCTCTTTTTTGAACAGGCACCCCTAATAAACCCAAATACTTCAAAAATCACCGGGGTGGTTTGTGGCATCAGGGTCGAAGATATCGAAGATAAGCTTATGCAACAAATCAGGTATCTTGATAAGCTTGTTGATGAATTGGCAAAAGGAAAAGCAATGGAAAAAATCTTAAGAAAATAAACCTATGGCAGAACTAAAAACCAAACAAACAGATGCAAATGTAATAGCGTTTATCAACGAATTTGCAGATACAGAACAAAAGAAAAACGACAGCTTCGAGATACTTAAAATCATGCAGGATTGCACAGGATATGAACCTAAAATGTGGGGGGCAACCATGATAGGTTTTGGCAGCTATCATTACAAATCAGAGAGGAGCCGACAGGAGGGGGATTGGCCTCTTGTGGGTTTTTCGCCCCGTAAAGCTGCAATTTCTTTGTATGTGTATAACGGTAGTCCTGGTCAGGATGACTTACTAAAGGATTTGGGCAAGTTTAAAATGGGCAAGGCCTGCATTTATGTTAAAAAGCTAAGTGATATCAATCAGGAGGTGCTTCAAAAGCTTATCATCTCAACGATTGGTTTTCTTAAAGAAAAGTATTCATAACAGTATAAAAATACAGTCGGCTGGATGAAAATTGTCCTGCTTTCATGAATATTTTATCTGACTTTTAAATGATTCGCTTATTGATGTTGCTAAAGAATAAATCAATTTATTTCTTTGCCAAAAGTAAGGATTGAAAGAGTGTTTTTTGTCTTAAAATATTTATGCTTATAGACAAAAAGTCCGGATTATGTTATGTATGATACTCAATATTTGGTTTATTGTCAGTGAAAGTAGTTTTTATCGTTTGAAATTATGCCCAAAAGGCCAATAGGCAGGGTCTGCTGAAAAAGTCTTTAAGGTATCAGATGTGAGGCGACAAGGCGAAATTGTATAATAATACTATGAGCCGATGGCAACGAAGCAGATGATGCCTTAAAGACTAACGAAAACAAGATGCAAACATATTAGCACTGAAGGTAATAAATCCATGCACATTATATGTTAAAATAACATTGTAAAAGATAAGCATCCTGCTTGTTAAGTGTTTTTCAGCAGACCCTAAGTAAATTGGGTGGTACATCTATGTGCAAATCGTTAATAAAGGTTTTATTATAAACCCAGCATGTTTGCGAACCAAATACGGTGGCTGAGCTTGCCGAAGCCACCGTAGCACCTGCAAGCTCTGGAAAGGTGACTGAGCCTGTCGAAAAAGGTGACTGGGCTAGTCGAAAAAGGTGACTGAGCCTGTCGAAGTCCCCTTTCTAAATTGCAAACATGGAGTTCCATCCGACCTTAATCAATAAAATATTTATTGCTAAAATATATTTGAAAAAATATAAATAAGTCACAAAAAGTATTATTTTTGAACGCATGAAATAAAGGCTAAACTAAAGTTTCTTAAAAAACACTTAAGATAGGATTGAAGACTTTACTAAGTTTATTCCGACCTTTTGGTGCATTTAAAAATATCAGAATATGAAAAGCGGGAGCAAAAAAGCCATTAAGATTATTGCTTTGGTTGTTATTTCAATTGCCTTAATTTGTGGGTTTGGATATTTTTACCTTGTGAACAAACTTAAATCAGCATTGACCGGTTGTAATCTTGTGAATGATCAATTTGTGGAGGTTGTGGATTTCGAGTATGTGAATAACTGGATTTTGATAAATGTCAAAGTTGAAGGTAGCAATAAAGTTTATCCTTTCATATTCGACACAGGTTCAACTACGATAGTGTCGGATTCCTTAATAAATGATTTGACCAAAGATGACTATAAGCTTTTTTCTTCAAATAATAAAAATGACACATCAAATGCGTTTCACAATAAACTTTATATTTTAAATGGTTTATCAATTGGAAATGTAAAGTTTAAAGATGTTGGATCGATGAGTCTTGATAATAAAAAGTGGGAAATGCTAAATTGTGTTTCCCCTTATGGGATTCTTGGTTGCAATGTATTGGAAAGTTGCTGTTTTCAAATAGATTATTTGAATAAAAAAATAACTATTACGGACCAGGTAGAAAAATTATCAAATTATAATGCTGTCAAATGGATCAAATACCGCACAGACAAACAAGAAACCCCAATAATACAAGCAGTTTTAAATGGCAATATAGACATTGATCTTTTTTTTGATACAGGTAGCAGCAGTGGAATCTCCCTTTATTCGCCCTCTCTTTATTCTCAATTTGCTGAGAAAGACAGTGCCCGTATTGAGAAACTTACCTCTATCCCTTCTATGTATATTAGAGGGGAAACGCAGGCTCCCTATAAATCTTTGATTTATAAAGCATCTGTCTTTGTTATTAAAGGACTTGAAAAAACGGATGATGTAAACATTATAATTAATAACACAGCAGAAAAGAATTTTACCGGAATTATTGGAAATAGGTACTTAAATCAATATAACATAACCTTAGATTATAAAAACAAGCGAATTGGCATCGTATTAAACAACCAACCATTTAAAGTTGAGGATTATTCGTTTGGGTTTAATTATTTTGTAAGGAATGATAAGCTATACGTTGGAAGTATTTTTGAAAATTCAGAAATTGAGAAAGAGGGAATTTGTGTGGGCGATGAAATAATGTCAATAAATGATGTAAAGATCTCTGGATTGCCTCAATCTGTTTTATGCGAAATATACAGAAATGAGTATCGCTTATGGGAAAATGAGGATTCAATAATAAATGTATGTATAAAAAGAGATTCTATAGAGGTAAAGATGCAATTAAAAAAATATAATCTGTTCGATAGCATAATCAGATAAAGCTTGCTGAAAGACACTTAAAAATCTGGATGTCTGTTGTTTTAAATGCCTTTTTATCATTAATGGCATAAGGATTTATTACCCACTGAGTTATTATAATTACGCTTTGTTTTTTACATTTAGTTTCGCCAAGTCGCACCGCATCTGATATCTGAAATGCGTTTTCAACAAGACCTAAATATCTCATTAAAAAAATTAGGACAAAAGAAATAATCAATATGTGTTGAAATATTTTTAATTTCGCTGCGTTAATAAAACTGTCCGGACAAAAGATTTTTCCTGTGATTTATAGGGATCTAAAGTGAAATCCGGATGTTAAAAGGCAGGGAAAACAAAAAATAATCAAATAAAACACAATGAAAAGGACGATTCTTGTTTTTACATTACTTATTATTGGGGCAATAAGTGCAAAAGCCCAGATGTATGTTGAGAAAGACTTTTATTTTACTGCTGGTTTTGGGGGCGTTTATCTTAATAATGCAAATATGAAGGTCTGGAGTGCCAATCCTAAAGGTACGCACAAGGTGTTCAGGGACCAGCTCCTGGGGGCAACAGATTTTAGCGTTGCTTATATTGCAGATGATATGTTTAGCTTCGGGCTTGGCTTGTCGCTCGAATATTCATCCATGGACCAGTTACCTGACTTTGCTGATTGTGATACCTGTGGGAGCTATTATCTTCCTTTAGACCTTCAGAACAGGTATTTGGCCTTTAGCCCATATTTGTTTTTTCAATACAAATATGAAATCAACAAAAGGTTTGCAGTTGGCATCAATGCAGTAGGCCGCTATCAATACCGTGACGATAAATCGTATATCAGAAAGAGCGTTGATGTTGCAAGGGATTCAAGTGCCACTGCTTCATATTCACATCTTTTTGGGGGCGGTTTAAGCCCTGTGATTTTCTATCAGATTAACCGTGATTTTGGTTTAATGCTTAGCGTAAATGCACTTAACTATGATTCAAGGAAAGTTTCGACCAACGAAGATGAAAAAGAGAGAAGGTTTTATTTTACTTTGCGCCCTGAATATTGGCGCTTAGGGATATATAGGAAGTTTTAGTATTAAGACTTATCATGCAAAAAAGGGGCACAAAATGTTGTGCCCCTTTTTTTTATATGATCAGCTTGGTTTCGACCATTAAAATGTTTGCTCCTTCCAGATAAAAAGAACATCATTTCTTAATACCATGTTAAGGGTTGAGCCGGGGTTGAGCCGGGGTTGAGGCGGGTTTGAGGCGGGTTTGAGCCGGGTTGAAAGCGGCTCAAGCCCGGTTTAAGTCCGTTTAAAATCCTGTTCAAGCCTTAAGATGATATTTGCGATTTACGATTAAGGGATTGACAATCTACGATTTACGATTTACGATTTTTGAAATACAAATGGAGAGTCTATGATTTAATGAATTGGGATATATGGATTTAAATTGGGGATTACAGATTAAGGTCAAGCTTTGGTGGGATGATGAGAAATCATTGTGATAGACAAAAACCGTTTTACATTTATTAACAAATAAAGAATGTTGTATATGGCAGGTATTCAATGATATACAATTTAACAATTGCAAATAAACGTTAAAATTAACTTATTAAATGTTAAAGAAAATCACTTAATAAACTGGTTTTCAATATCATGGATAGGTCACGGTATTACCAAGGATATACCAAGGTCTTATCAGGTTCAGTATCGTCCATGTGGATAGTGGAGAAGGTATGGGGATGGTAATATTTTGTTCGTAAAATTGACACAGCCTGGTTTCAAACGGCTGATTATTAATATGTCCCACGTAGAGACGCACGGCCGTGCGTCTCTACATGCACGGCCGTGCGTCTCTACACGTATGTCCGTGCGTCTCCACACGTATGTCCGTGCGTCTCCACATGTACGGTTTGATTGCTTGCCAATTACAATTTGTACCAGGTCATTTTTTTAACGATGGTATGTATATCTGATTTTATGGCAAAACCATCAGGAATAGGCATCATCCTTTCATGAACCTGGAATTTTGAATACCAACATGATATCAAGGTGGTATCCGGTTTTAAGGGGTGTTTTTTGTTGGTATGGATGTAAAGATGTTTACCAAAGCATTCCAATGTAAATCAAAATGCAATACCCTTAGCAGCCTGACATTGTCAATACATCTTATTCCCTATTCATCCCTTATCATACAAAACATTTTATGTTAAAACATTAATATCTATCGCTTTTTTGATATTTTTGTGGAGGGGAACAGGGAATAGAATAAGTAAGGTTTGCAATCATTCTCCCTATAATTGTAATGGTAAATACATAAAATTTTTCATTGACCCGGAAGTTGTAAAAATCAATTTGAAATCGAATCAAGAGGAAGCGTATAAGATTTTGTTTCTCTTTCGCTTCTTAGAAATTTATATGCTTTGATGTTCCTAAAATTGAACAAGATGCAATTGCGACATATATTGTAAATGAATCAAATAATAGTAATCTATTGATTGAAAAATTCAACCAACAAATTGGCCTTTTACAAGAATTTAGAACCACTTTAATTTCGGAAGTAGTAACAGGAAAATTAAAATATGCTAAATTTGATGGCATGAACCATTTGAGCGAAAAAATAGTATCGCTGATAGAGCAAGCGAGGCAACAGGTAGCACGGGTAAGTAACATCACTATGGTGCATACTTATTTTTCCATTGGCCGTTTGTTGGTGGAAGACATGCAAAAAGGCGAGTCGCGTGCCGAGTACGGTGCCGAGTTATTAAAACAGGTTTCTATCGACCTTACAGCCCATTTTGGCAAAGGGTATTCCGTTCAGAACCTTGAGCGTATGCGTTTATTTTATACGGTGTATGCAAATTCCTCGAACGAGTTGAGGAATTCCGAGGTGTTTCAAAAATCCTCAAACGTTTTGAGGATTTTTATTGATGAGCAAAAAACGGTAAACCTCTTGCCCCTGAGTTGGTCTCATTACCTTTTCTTACTTCATATCAACAATGAAACCGAAAGGCAGTTTTACGAAATAGAAGCCTATCGCAACCAATGGATTTTGAAAGAACTGGAACGACAATTTAACACTGGCTTGTACGAGCGGTTGTTGTTGAGCCAAGACAAAAAGGCTGTGCTTGAACTTGCTACCCAGGGGCAGTTGGTAGCGAACCCAAATGATTTGATAAAAGAACCTTTGGTGCTTGAATTTTTGGGCATAAAGGAGGAAACCACTTATTCGGAAACCGAACTGGAAACAGCCATTATAAACCAAATAGAAATGTTTATGCTTGAGCTGGGCAAAGGATTCTTTTTCGGTGGACGTCAGGTTAGGTTTACTTTTGATGAAGAACATTTTTTTGTTGATTTGGTATTTTATAACCGTTTGCTTCGATGCTTTGTACTAATTGATTTGAAAATAGGTAAACTTAAACATCAGGATATGGGGCAAATGCAAATGTACGTGAACTACTATGATAGGTTTGTAAAGCAGGAAGACGAAAATCCAACCATCGGAATAGTAATTTGTAAGTACAAAAACGAAGCTGTGGTGGAATTAACATTGCCAAGCAACAACCAACAGCTTTTTGCCACTAAATACCAAACGATTTTGCCTTCAAAAGAAACATTGAAAAAGTTGATTGAGAGAAGGCAATAAATTGGCAGAAAAAAGAAATGAAAAAAATTATAATAACTTTCACAAGGTTTGTAAGAACGAATTTATAATTCAACAATTTGAAAATATTGTTAAGCATGGTAAGAAATACTTTTAAAATTTCAGTTATACTATTACTCATTCAAAAGATGAGGGGAAAGGATAGGTGCTTTGGTACAGATGGATGGATAGGTTAAGGGAGGGTAATTGTATTCAAAGTTCGGAAGAGAAGGGTCTGGTTTTCAGAAAGCAATTCCCTTTGATAACTAAAACATTATTATTTATCGCTTTTTTGATGAAAATCAAATAAATCATAGTTCCGACTTTTTTGTATTTTTGTAGCATGTATTACAGACGAAAAATATTATTAAGCCTCTTGCAGGTATTCGATAACAAGCTTGAAAAATTAAGGCTGCAAAAGCTTTTGTTTTTATATAACCGCTTACAAGCTGACAAATCGTTTCATTTTGTACCCTATAAATATGGTTGCTATTCGTTTCAGGCAAATGCCGATTTGAAGACAATGATAAAATACAACATGGTTTCCGAAGACAACAATGCATGGGTGAAAACTGATGATACTGATTATGTGGTACAGCTAAAGCAAAAAGATTTACAGGCTTTGAAAAATCTTGTAAACTTACACGGTAATAAAACATCGCAGGAACTTATTCAATTTACATATACAAACTTTCCGTTTTTCGCCACAAAAAGTGTAATCGCCAAGGACTGTTTAACAAAAGATGAGTTTGCAAAGGTTTCTAAAACCATTCCCATTAATATAGAAACAAAACTTTATACAATAGGTTATGAAGGCATTTCGTTAGAAGAATACTTGAATAAATTGTTGATTTACGACGTTAAAGTTTTGTGCGATGTCCGCAAAAATTCGTTAAGTATGAAATATGGTTTCTCTAAAAGCCAGTTAAGCCATGCATGCGAAAACCTTGATATTAAATATGTGCACATTTCCGATTTAGGTATTGATTCGGAATGTCGCCAGGAATTAAATACACAAGCCGATTACGATAAGTTGTTTGCACAATATTGTAAAACAACGTTGAAGGAAACAACAAAGCAACAAGAACAATTAATAGAATTGGTCAATCAATATAAACGTGTGGCAATTACTTGTTTCGAAGCCAATATACATCAATGCCACCGCAAACATTTAGCTGAATCTGTTCAAAATAACCCGAATTTTAAATACGAAATCCAACACATTTAATGCCCCGTTTACGAGTTCTCATAACAGTTACAACCTATCCGTTACCATCAAGGAGTTACGACGAATTGGTTTGTACTGCCGGAATTTTGGAAAATGGTGAATGGATACGTATTTATCCCGTTCCGTTGGAATTTATGCGGGGTATGAAAATTAAAGGCAGCTTTCGCAAGTTTAAATACACTTGGATCGAACTAAATTTGAAAAGAAGAAACAAAGATGATTTTCGCCCCGAAAGTTATTCCCCTGTTGATTATTCATTCAAAGATTTGGAGGTTTTTGAAAGTTTGGGAACAAAAAACTTTTGGCAGGAACGAAAGGAAATTTGTTTAAAGAATGTTTATACCAACCTTGAGACACTAATTGCAGAATCAAGGGAACCGGCAAATAAATCGTTGGCAACATTCAAACCAAAGCAGATTTTAAAATTCAGGGCAGTGCCGGACGATAGGGAATGGAAACCCGAATGGAAAGCACAATTACAACAATTGCAACTTGACTTTGAAAATACTTCTGAATCATCAAAGAAAAGGGAATTAATAAGGAAATTACCCTACAAATTTTACTACGACTTTATTGATGAAAACAATAAGCTAAGTAAAATGATGATTGAGGATTGGGAAATTGGTGAGCTTTTCTGGAATTGTTTAAAAGATTCCAATGGCGATGAAGATGCAGCCGTTGAAAAAGTCAAACAAAAGTATTTTGACACATTTACTCAAAAAAATGACATTTATTTTTTCTTAGGAACAACAAACGAGTGGCACAGGAGACGGTCTCCAAATCCATTTGTGATAATTGGAGTTTTCTATCCGTTAAAGGATACTGATACTCAACTTAGTCTGGAACTTTAATATAACCAAGATAAATAGGCCAAAGCTATTTGCAAGCACATTACCAAAGCCCAACAAGCCAAAGCTTCAACCAATGTTTTTCAAAGAGTGCGCTTGCCATAACGCAAAGGGTGACAGAAAAACCGTATCAAATTGAAAGATGAAATGACTTAAATGAATAAAGGCCAGTTGATAATAAAAAGGGCTTCATGTAGTCGGCATGACCCAGCATATTGCGCCTGCTAATGAGCGATAGTGAATAAGCCCTGGATGAACTAATCGAAAAGATGCCTCACCGGCCTTTATCAATGAGTAAGCCCTCACACCAAAGCACGCATGGGTCACGAATAGGGCGGTTCAAAATATGAAGGGAAAGGATAGGTGCTTTGATGCAGATGGATGGATAGGTTAAGGGTGGGTATTTGTATTAAAAGTTCAGAAGAGAAGGGTCTGGTTTTCAGAAAGAGGTTCCCTCTGGCAACTAAACATTATTATTTATCGCTTTTTTGATATTTTTGTGGGGGGGGGAGAGAAGAACAGCCCATTGGCTGGGAATCCGATTTGAAATACGGGGTAAGGCTTTATATTCGCACATTAATAGAAACCGGAGTATTACGTAGCCGCTACAACATCAAATGAGGCATTGACAGGGGCAAAAATCCTGCAGGGAGTCCATGGGGAGAGATATAGGATTGGGTCAGGCATTTGTGTATAGAGGCGAAAAGAAAAGCAAGGGAGGCAATTGAATGAAAGAAACGCAACTGATACATCAATTTCAATACCTGTACGAGCTGATACAAAAAGCCCGTAGCAGGGCATTGTTGTCGGTCAACTACGAGCAATTGCATTTGTTTTGGCAGGTAGGTGCTTATATTGATCAGAAACTTGTTGAGGGTGGTTGGGGTGAAAAAGTGGTGGATCAATTTTCTGAATGGCTGAAAGGGAAAAATCCATTGGTGAAGAATTTCGACAGGCGCAATATTTACAGGATGCGCGAATTTTTTCTGGCTTATAACAATGTGAATTGGGGTATGGGTTCAAACGGTCTTTCGATTGTGGGCTCAGCAAAACCACAAATCAGAAACACTGATAATGAAGGAAATAAAATTGTGGTTTCGCTGAAACCACAATTACCTGATATGCCCGACTGGTTGGGAAAAATCCCATGGACACATCACATCCATATTATGTCGTCCTGCAAAGAAACCGAAGAAAGGATTTTTTATATCCTGCTTGCCGAGCATGAAAAATATACCGTAAAGGAACTCAGGCGACAGCTTAAAAGCAGCTTATACGAACGCCAGAAACTCAGCAGCAAAAACCTGGTTGCAGCAAATCACCCCCAAGCCGATAAAATCCCACAGGTATTCAGGGACAGGTATGTTTTTGAGTTTCTTGATCTGCCTGAAACATACAGCGAAAACGATTTACAAAAAGCACTGGTGGCCAAATTGAAAAATTTTCTTCTTGAGTTGGGGCGCGACTTTGCCTATATGGGCGAAGAGTATCGCCTGATTGTTGGCATGAAGGATTTTCATTCAGACCTTTTGTTTTTTCATCGCGAATTGCAGTGTCTGGTTGCTTTTGAATTAAAAACCACCGAGTTTGAACCTAGTTATCTGGGTCAACTAAATTTTTACCTCGAAGCCCTTGACCGTGATGTAAAAAAACCTCATGAAAATCCTTCGATTGGTGTGTTGTTGTGCAAAACAAAAAACCAGGAAGTAGTGGAATATGCCCTAAGCCGCAACATGAGCCCAGCCCTGGTAGCTGAGTATAAAACCCGCTTGATTGACAAGGGCATGTTGAAAAAACTATTACATGAATGGACAGAAAATTTTGAAAGCAATACCGATGAATCTTAAAGAAAAAATTCTGATTTTTTTTTTATTCCCTCAATCTAAAGCTGGAGGCAATTCTTTGAGGCAACACAAAGCAGGAGGCGATTCTTTGAGGCATTATATGAAGGCAAACCAAGGAAGCAAATCACAAAGGCAATTCAAATCTATAAATAGGGTCTGCTGAAAAACACTTAACAAGCAGGATGCATATCATTTACAATGTCATTTTATCATAATGAGTGCATGGATTTATTTCCTTTGGTGCTAATATGTTTGCATCTTGTTTGCGTTAGTCTTTAAGGCATCATCTGTTTCGTTGCCATCGGCTCATAGTATTAGTATACAATTTCGCCTTGCCGCCTCACATCTGATGCCTTAAAGACTTTTTCAGCAGGCCCTAAATAGAAAAGGGCTTTAGCCCATTTTATTTAAATGCAGGCATATAATGAAGAAAATTCATTTTTTTGAATAGGAATGGGCTTTAGCCCGTTTTTTATGATGAAACACCAATAAAATCATTGGCTTTAGCCAAATTGTTACAAAAGCAGCAAGTAATTCATAATGGCATTTTATTGAACCACCTCTCACACCAAAGCACGCATGGGTCTCGAATAGAGCGGTTAACAAGATGTGGGGCAAGGACAGGTGCTTTGGTGCAGATGGATGGATAGGTTTCGGTGGGTATCTGGATTAAAAGTTCAGAAGAGAAGGGTCTGGTTTTCAGAAAGCAATTCCCTTTGATAACTAAAACATTATTATTTATCGCTTTTTTGATATTTTTGTGGAGGAGGATGGATAATAAAATTCCTTAGATTGGGAACTATTTTGAGATTAAAAAAATTCAACTATATGAAAATTGCAATTTACCTCTCAGGAATAGCAGGTTCTCTGCTTTTGCTGATTAGAACTATCGGAATAGTAATGGAATTTCCTTTGAATAAGTTATTTCTGATACTTGGTTTAATTTTATTAGCATTAGTTTATCTTCCCCTTATAATCATTGATAAATATCTTCATAATAAAAAGATTGATAGAATTATTGATTCATTCAAAGGGCTGGATAATAAAACTGTTCATAAAGAAAAAGGGGATTTAAAAAATAAAAACCGGGGAATGAATAATTCTCCATACAGAGAACGGAAGTCTGGGCTTACTTGGGGTGGTGGAAATATTCACGGAGCCAACGCCTCAAGAGGTAAAAGAAAATCATTTTTAAAATAAAATTCCGACTATGAAAACGACAAAATTACTTATCCTATTTCTTTCTATTTCATCAATTTGCATTAGTCAGAACAAATCTGAACTATTGGATAGCCTTTTTAGTTCGATGAATAATCGAGGACAATTCTATGGGAATGTCCTTATTGCTGAACACAATGAGGTTTTATTCTCAAAAAGTTATGGTTTTTCAGATAGAGATAAAAAAGAACTACTAAATGAGGAGACGCTATTTAATGTTGGTTCTGTAAGTAAGGCTTTTACGGCAATTGCAATTCTTCAACTTACTGAAAAGGAGAAAATAAAATTATCAGATAAGGTTTCGAAATATTTACCAGATTTTCCCTATGATGAAATTACTATTCACCACCTTCTTATTCATGCAGGAGGATTACCAGATGATTACGAATTACTGTTTAGCAATAATTGGGACAACTCAAAAATAGCTACTAATAAAGATGTAATGTCAGCTTTAATTGATCAAAAACCAGAATTGCTATTTCCGGCTGGAGATAGAAGTGAGTATAGCAATTTGGGATTCATTATATTAGCAGAAATTGTAAAGCAAGTTTCAGAATCTGATTTCAAAGAGTATTTGCTTAGAAATATATTTGAACCAGCTGGGATGTCAAGAACCAATATCTTCAATGCCGAAGAAATAAAACAAGTTGAAAATGTTGCTAAAGGGTATGTATTATATCCATTTACAGGTAAATATGAGGAGGCAATAATAATTCCTGAATTTGTGTCGCAATATGCAACAAGTGGATTTCAAGGAGATGGTAATGTTTACTCAACAACAATTGATTTATTTAACTTCTACAAAGCACTTTCAAATAACACGCTGATTAAGGAGCATTCACAAAACATAATGTTCCGGAAACATATTCATGCCAGAATGGAAGGCACACCAGATTTTGGGAATAGTTTTGGTTATGGGTGGACAATAATAAATGCACCAATGCTAGTTGTTCAAAGGGGTGGAGAATTAGCCGGATATATTTCAAATACAGTTTGGAATATATCAGAAGAACGTCTAATAATATATCTGAGCAATGATTACTTATCATATACTTCATACCAGAATCAAATTCCTTTTTCAATTGGAGGAATATTTATCCAAAACAAAGTAGAAATACCAAAAATGATTGCAAGTGTTGAATTGACAAAAATGGTGATACCAAGCTCCATAGAAGTTCTGACAAAAAAGATTGAAGAAATAAAAAATAATTCTGATTTGTATCAAATTGACTTACAAGGCTTAAAATTCTTAGTCATGAAATTGGAACAAACAGGAAACAAAGAAAAAGCAGATTTGATTAAAAATAGTTTTAATCAAAATTAAAAACGGTGCATAATTTTGTAACCGCTTCACCAGCCTTGACCGATAAGGAAGCCTCTCACACCAATGCGCCTAAGGGGCTCGAATAGGGCGGTTCACAAGATGTAGGGAAAGGATAGGTGCTTTGGTGAAGATGGATGGGTTTAACCCCCTATAAATCGGACTTTCGTATAGATGGTTAAACAAATTTAATCATTCTTCTTTATCTTTGCAACGGCAAGGAACAACCGACGGCGATTATTATACCGATGGTTGGTGAAATGATACGGCGCCGTGCATTTCAATTTCATTCTCATCCTCAAACCCATCGAGGGTTTTCGGCTGAGGGCAAGGAACTGCCCTCGGGCTCATATTGCCCGATAGCTGATGGTAAGGGATTTTTAGGTAATGCTTAATTTTTCGTTTCTTTTCATCTATTACTGTTTCGACCAGGCTCTTACTCCAGCACTCCCAGAACACCATTGAGGGCAGGTTTAAAACAGAGCTGTTAAGCCTGTGGTTGTTGTGCTTCTCGTAAAATAGAATTAGTGTTTGCTCAAGCCCGGTTTAAGTCCGTTTAAAGTCCGGATGATATTACTCTTTAATAAAATCCAATAGCATTTATGGGGTTTTTAAAAATGGGTGAGGGGGTAATCGGGAAATTAGGATTCTGTTCTTTATAAAATTAGATTCAGAGCTTTGAAATGGATAAAATATTGAGTATATTTATTATGAAAAACTAAAATGGGGATTTCTTTTAATACCCTGATATTTTGGAAGTCGTTTAATTGGATTACTTTCTCCCTTGTAAATAAACTCCAGCGATATTTATTGATCTACAGAAAATCAATTATGTTTTTTATCGCATCCCTCCAGCAGCAAAATGGTTTGAAAATCTTTTTGTTATGGATAATGCGCACGAATTGTTGGATGGAAAAAAAAGACAAGTTACTTGCTTGCCACATCCTGCTTTGAAAGATTTCATAAAGTGCTATGCTTTTTTATCATCAGAAAATGAAAATGAATTCACTCAGTCTTTTGTCCCGCTTTCAAGTGAATATCTCATGATTTATATTTATTATAAGGGGGGATTAAATGTTTCCAGTGGTAGGTGTAAAAATTTTTATTCTTCGGGGGTTGTTGGATTGTATGAACGTTTTTTTATGCCTGTTGTTGAGCCCGTGCCTTGTGAAAACCTAATAGGAGAGATATGTGTTGTTCTGACATTTTCTGGATTGTACAGGTTTACTTCTTTGTGTGGAAATGAAATAGTTAATAACATAATTCGGGCTGAGATTATTTTTGGAAATAAACTTTGTGTTTTACAGGAAGAATTGAATTATGCGAGTGGGGACATTATGAGAAAAAATATTTTGGACTTGTATTTTATGAATTTTTTAAAACGAAAACCGTTAAAGAATGAATCAAGGTTGATTTTGTTGGAAGAAGTTTTAAATGAATCACAAGGAAGAGTTGCTTTGAGTAATTTGGCAGGCCAGATGAATGTTTCTTATCGTTCGCTTGAGAGGTTATTTGAAAGGGACTTGGGTGTAAATGCAAGTATCTATTTGAAAATATATAGAATTAATAAGGCCTTACGGATGATGGCCTTGAATATGGATATGGATATTTATTCGATAATTATTAATTGTGGTTATTACGATCATGCCCATTTTATTAAAGACTTCAAGAGTGTTACCGGATATACCCCCCGGCATTTTCTGCTTAAGACAAAAAAGAACTATTATTCCAGTAGGGCGTTACTTGTTTTAGAGCATGGTGAAGCAGGTTTTGATTATTATATTTCGGAATAATTTGAAACCATATTGAAAAATTGTTCCCTGATGCAATAAAGATCAGTAAAAAAGTTTGAAATAGAAAAGGAAGGATTAATTATTGTTAAAATATTATTTTGTCAGAAATATACAATTTATTTAATAGGATAAAAAGTAATTTTAGATTAAATAATAGCATTATTGAACGTGTAAATTGATTTGCAAGAACTGTTTTCTTGATGAAGGTTTCCAGATTTGGTAATATTATTAAAAACGGGCTACATAAGTTTAGACCGAATGTTGTTGTTTGTATTATTGAAAGGGGGTAAAGAAATGTTTTAGAAATCTTGGTTTCTTTTTTTGTTGATAGTATTTTAAAATTGAAACAAAACCTTTTGTTATTCTTTGACTATTTTTTGTTTTTCATTTTCAAGCTCAGATGTTGGTTTAGAATCAGGTTCTTTGCTCCGAAAGAGTATTTCAGTCAAAAATGGATGCAATTAATTGGGACATTGGTGGTTTTGTTGAAGACTCTGAGTTATCAGGCCATTGTGGTGAAATAATCAATAGGATAGATGATGGTCCCCTATAAATTCTGGATAAATGTATTTTGGTGTATGCAACCAAATGTAATGATGGGCAATATGAGCATTTTTTCGGATTTGTTTAAGGATCACTAATCTTAAAACAGGAAATAACCAAGGCTTGGTATGCTATGGTATATAACTTAACAGTATTGGGTTTACTGTCTGATGTTTGAAAAATGAGCCCAAATAAGTGAATTGTTTAAAGAGGAACACATGCTATTATTAAAAAGTTGACTTTCAAAACGTAATGGTAGCTGCTGATTTCAAGTTTTACATATTTTCATTTTCAAAACCAAAGATTTATGAAAAATCAAAGCCCGTTTTTGGACATAAGCAGTTTTGTTAAGGAAGATGAACCATCAGATTTGATAAAACAGGAAGTGTATTTTGTTTCGGAAAGCCCATTCCTATCGATTTATGAAATGGAGCAGGATGGAGGTATGACCGATCCCTCAGCTGAAGAATTAATTGTTTTTTTACATGAACTCTATGATGATGAGTTTTCTGATGTGCTTGCAAATATGGCTTACGAGGCCAGGAGCATTATTCAAAACAAAAATAATTATGAATGGGAACATAATTCTCTTGGGAACCATAGTAAGGATCAACTTCTTCAACAACATTTTATGCCCCTGATAAATGAGGTGGATCACATGCTTGATTTTCTTAGTCGGGAGTTTCAACAACGGGAAACTTATGGGTTGACGGAAGACGCAGTAGAAGAAATATTTCAGGGTTTTACCACTTCCATAGATTTAACCCCCAACTTCCAGGATTTTTTGGGAAAGTTAAAGAAGAAGATAAAAAAAGTGGCAAAAAAAGCTGTTTCTGTTGCAAAGAAAGGGGCGGTAGCATTGGCCACCGGTGGTATTTCATTAATACTCCCTAAGCTTAAACCGCTTATTAAGCCCCTTTTAGACCGGGTAATCCAGTTTGCAATCGGAAAACTACCTTCCAATCTTCAGCCTCTCGCAAAAAAACTTGCAGATAAGCTTCCTTTGCTTAAAGAATTTGAATATGAAAATGGTATTGATTATCAAAGGGTGGTTTCAGGAATAGAAGGAACACAGCATGAATTTAACTATCAATTGGCTAATATTGTATTCTCCAGTTCAGAAGTTGAACTGGAGCTTGAACTATCTCATTTTATTTCAGAGACCCAACCTGATGATAATGATCCCATGTATGAATTAGATTCCGCGAGGATCAGATTTAACAGTCAGTTGTTAAAGATGAGAGAAGGCGAAGATCCTACTCCTTACGTAGAGGATTTTATTCCGGCCATATTGCCAGCTCTAAAAATGGGTATTAACCTTATTGGGCGAAAAAGGGTAGTTGATTTTTTGGCAAACTTGCTTGGCAAACTAATTCAAAAGTTTGTAGGGCGTCAGTACACAGTGCCACTCTCACGTGCTATTGTAGATGCTGGCCTTAAATTGATACAATTGGAAGCGGATGAGGAGCCTGGTGCGCCAGCCACAAGGGCTGTAGTTGCTACTATTGAGGAAACAATCAATAAAGTAGGGGCTGCACCTGATTATATTCTTGATAATAAGGAGCTCCTGGACGCGTATGTCATAGAAGCATTTGAACAGTCAGCAGCAGTAAATTTTCCACCGGTTTTATCACCTGGTATTTATAGGAAAAGGCCTGATTTGGGAATTGGCCGGAAATTTAATGGTGTATGGGCAATGATGCCTGCAGGGGCAAAAAAGAGGTTTAAAAAATTTAGCAGAAAAATTCCAGTAAAACTATCTCCATCTCGTTTGGCCTCAATAAGGACCTTCAAGGGAGTTGGTATGGATGAGTATTTGGAAGAGGTATATCAGCTTGATCCAGGAGAAGATACTGAAGCATTTCTACATCTCTATGAGGCGATAGAAGGGACTCAATTGTATGATATTGCTGAAATTGAACATTTGCCAGGAAAAGGGACCACATCTGAAGGATTGATGCCATTACATCCATTTACCAGAGAGGCCGCTACTATGTTTTTGGGAGAGGCCGATATGGGAAATGACGCGTCTGATATGTATCCAGTCCAGCCTGGCCAGAGGTATTATTATCTGGAAATAGCAGGGAAGCGCCCTATGATGAGATCCGCAGCCAACGGTCAATTGAAAAGCCATAGGCCTGGATGTGCCTGGCTTGTATTAGATTTTCCGAAAAACCAAATTCAACTTTTTAACTTTATAAGCGAATCAAGGGCTCAGGAAATTGCTGTTAAATTAAGAAAAAAAGGGAATGAAGGCAATCTTTCTATACGTTTTAAAAAAACCATTGAAAGGCATTTAGAAAAGCTGTTTTCTGGAAAGTCTGGAAATATAAAAATTATCCATGAAGCTATAAGACCGGGAGCTTGGAGTGATGCATTGAAACGAATACCACAATTTCTTATTCAGTCATTTCAGGAAAAACTTCTTGAGTGGACTGTTAAAGCGTTTGCAGGTTATCTAAAAAATCAAGCTGAAGAATTCTGTAAAGCTACTGAAGATAATGCTGATGGGGTGACAGTAAGTATTTCCATCATAAACCCACCGGGATTGACACAACTACGTCAGGTTATTAAGGGAAAGTTAAATCATGGAGCATCCATTTTTTTACAAGGTGTTCTTCCTGAAATAAAAATAAAAGTTGAAGCAGGTTATAGTCATGAATAATGAACTAAAACATATAAATATACAGCTTGCAAGGCAAATCGCCCACTGGGTTAATGCAACAGAGCGACTGGAGAATATGGATGATTTGGCATCTCCTGTTGCATGGAACAATCTTGAATCTTATTTGAGCATTTCACTTAGGGCTTATTTATCTAAAGCGGTAACAGGTTTAAAACTTGAAGTATTAAGGTTGAAAGAAAGTGCTACTTTGGTTAAATCTGTTTCAGATACCAGGATGTTGCATGAAAGACTATCTGAGTTTCGTAACCAATTTATCCGGGTAGAAACCACACTTGATTTCTTTGGCGATGCTATAAACACCCGCACCAGCGAATCAATTGCCTCATATCTTAGGGCTTGCGACTTATTGGCATACCGCAGTATGGCCTTGGTCCTTGATCCTCAGGGAAAACCAGTGCCTGCAATATTAACATATATTGACAAAGGTTTAGGGGCTTCTATATTGAAGGCCGGATTACGCTTGTGGGATGGTACAGGTTCAAATCCAGTTGCAGCCATAAAGATAACCCGGCACAACCTTTTGCGCCCCACCGCACTGATACACGAAGCAGGCCATCAGGTAGCACATATTACAGGGTGGAATGAAGAACTGAGTTCGGCAATTAACAATACCCTCAGCCAGCAAGAAACTCGTATACGAGACATTTGGAGTAGTTGGGCATCAGAAATTGCTGCCGATGCTTTTGCTTTTGCCCATACAGGATATGGAAGTGTTGCGGCATTACATGATGTGTTGGCTTGTAATACTTCATCCATCTTCCGGTTTGTTCCTGGTGATCCTCACCCGATGGGTTACATCAGGATTTTGCTGGGTGTGGAAATGTGCCGTAAGTTTTACGGAGCAGGGTCATGGGATCATTTGGCTATTGCCCTTGAAAATCTCTATTCACCTGTCAACGCCCCTTCGCTAACCAGGTATTTGATAAACAGCTCAATTCCAATACTAAGGGATGTGGTTGAAACAATATTTCATAAACCCATGCGGGTGTTTGCTGGAAATGCTTTTGCAAATGTAGTGAACCCATTTAGGGTTAGTCCAGAAATGCTTTATTCAATGGAGCAGGAACTCGGAGCTTCCTTATATAACTCTTCTCATTGGATATGGACTGAAGCATTGAGGCTGTTGGCCCTTTCAAGTTTTAAAGCAGCCACGATGTATTCAGAAAAACCCAATACAATTTATCAAAACGAAAACTGGATGTTAAAACTTGGCAGCCAGATAAAAGCTGCATAAAAAATAGGAGGAAATAAAATGTTTAAAAAATTGGCGACACTGATATATGGTCAAGATCCCAATGCGGAGGTGAAATTACTTGCACAACCGGCAAAAAATATCTATTTGATATTTGAAACAGTTTGGAAGCTATTAAAAATATCGGACTTCGATGCAGCAAAGACAATGTTCCTTGAGATTTTGGAGCCCTTAGGTATAGCGATAGATGATGGAAATATAGGTGAGTATGAACGTAGGTTTAAGGAGTATTATTTTGATTTACAAGACTTAAGACCACATTTGATTTATGCCTATATGGCTGAGAATACAAAGATATTTGAAATATTCCAAAAGGTTTTATTTGAGTTTTGTAATGGTGAAAAACTGGGGATACCAGATAATGATACAAGACAATGGCTTGAAACAACGGAAGCACTTTTTTTTCGGGACCCATTTCCATTTGCATTTAATGCTATTAGCAGCCATATCAGACCAGATATGAGAGCTGTGAGAAGGAATGCATACTGGAGGATGTTTGGGATGGATTTGAACCATGCCAATGCATCAGGGCAGGTAGTCAGCTTTGTTAAGCCTCAGGCTTCAAATCTGGAGTTCGTGAATATATTTGAGGAGTTGTTACGTGAATCATTTATTGCAATTGTCAATTTTAATAATACTTCAGGACCAAATCCAACAGACGGTGATAGGATATTAGTTTTAATTGATAATTTAAGCAATATGCTTAAATCACGTCGAAATGGGAACCTTAATCGTGAAGAATTTTTAGCTGTATTAACAATGGCATGGTTTCGTTTTGCAGTATCATCAGATTCTTCACCATTATTAAAATGCTTAAGGATAACAAATTCTGGAGAAGACCAGCGATTGTTTAGAATTGCTGAAATGATTGGGGAGCCGGCACATGCTCATTCCAATAGTTTTTTTGAAATTGCAGTCCCAATCTCTCAGATACTAAAAAAAATAGAAACAGAGCCGAAATCATTAGTTGCTAATATTGTTTCAAAATATACAGCGACAGTAAGTGGATTAAATGATGACCAGAAATTAATGAATAAAATCATCACACACTGGTCAATCATCACTGGGCGGGATATGAAAGCTGGAAAAGTAACGGCAAGATAAAAAGCATATTATGAAAAAGCAGCAAGATCAGTATTTTGATGTAGAAAATGAGCGGAATAAAATGCAAACAGGGGAGTCGCCTTATATGCAAGAGGGATGGTTTGAAAAAGAGCAAGACATGGAAATGGCAGCCCACATTTCTTTATTGCATGAAGAATGTGTTTTTGGAAATGAGTTTGAATTTCAAGACTTACAGGAAGATTTGGAAGCTGATAGTTCTGAAAAAAATCAATTGTTTGAGGAAAGCCCATTTATAGGTGATTATGTTGAAAACGATAGGGCTGATTTTGACAAACATGAGTTCATGAGTTCTGGTCAGGAATCAGTAATGGATAGTGCCGAAAATTGTTATGATGAAGATAGCGGCAGTTTGTTTTCTGAAAATGAGGATTTTTCGGATAATTTGATGAATAAAAATCAGATAATTATTGAAAGAGATAGAATGCTTGAGTTTATGCAGCATATCTTAAATATAACAGAAAATGAGGATCTTAATGTTGATGGGGAGTTGGGCATGTCCACTCAGGAAGCCTTGGATAGGTTTCAAATAAAATACAGATTGGGAAAGGGAGGTGCTACTAATGAGGAAACTATTCTGGCGCTGGTTCAAAGAGGATTGGAAGTATTGATGCAACAATCTCTTTTTGAAAAAGGGAAAATGGACAACAATACTCAAAAAACAATTGTCGAGTTTAAACAGAAATGTGGTTTGGAGCAAAACTTCATAATTGATAAGGAAACCATGAGTGCCCTGATAAATGCCCTTGCAATCCCTACCACCGATAACGAGGAGTGTTCTGAGGCTTCTTTACCTTCAATAGCTATCATAAAAAAGCATATTCGAACAGGTGAATACATGAAAGGCCCCACTAAAAAGGAATGGTTGTTTCTTCATCATACTGCCGGATGGCACAATCCTTCAAACGTTATTGAGTCTTGGGAAAAGGACAAGCGTGGACCTGTGGCCACTGAATTTGTTATTGGAGGACAGGGCATCAAAGGTGACGATGACAGCCAGGATGGCAAGGTCTATCAGGCTTTTCCCCAAGGAGGATATGCGTGGCATCTGGGAATAGGAAACTCTTTATTGCATAGAAACTCAGTAGGGATTGAAGTATGTAGTTTTGGACAACTTACCCGCGATGGTTATTATAAAAAGACTGGGGAAAATAAAAAAGTATGGAAGGCACTTGTTAAGGGAAAATACTATACCTATGTGGGAGGGGTTGTTTCTCAGGAACAAATAATCCAGTTGGAAGAACCTTTTAGAAAATTCATTGCTTGGCATAAGTATTCGGATAAACAGCTTGAAATGCTAAAAGGATTAATATTGTATATCGCTGAGCGGGATAATATAGACGTTCGAAAAGGCTTACCTGAGCTAATAAAGAAAAGTGGTGCAAAAGCATTTGATTTTTGCAATAAAAGGAAAGTTTCAGAGATTAAGGGGCTATGGTGTCATTGCAATGTTGCTTTACATAAGTTTGACATGTCTCCTCAGCCGAATTTGATACAGATGCTGTTGGAACTTTAAATGAAAAGTTGATTTTTATTTATAATAATTATAGAATTTATCCATGCACTACTTTTCCAAAGTAACGACCCTGGGACTTCAATAAGGAATCTGTTTTTTATCCACAGATTGACTCAAATGGAGACATAAATTGCTCAAATAAAAAGGATTTAACTACTTGAGTATTCAATTTACTAATTTGCTTATTACTATGTAGGGTCTGCTGAAAAATACTTAACAAGCAGAATGAATACCATTAAAAATGTCATTTTTTAATATCGGATACATGGATTTATTTCCTTAAGTGCTAATTTGTTTGCATCTTGTTTACGTTAGTCTTTAAGGCATCATCTGCTTCGTTGCCATCGGCTCATAGTATTATTATACAATTTCGCCTTGTCGCCTCGCATCTGATGCCTTAAAGACTTTTTCAGCAGACCCTATGTAATCCCATCGGATACGATAGATAATGTTGTCCATAGAAACAATCTTTACGTTCTTTGCTGGAACCTAGCGTTCTTTGTGATTAAATCCTTTTCTTGTAGGATTGCAAAGATTGGTGAATTGATAAGCAGGAACAATTTGGCCATAATTATTATATTGATTCGGAAATAAATGAAATTCAATCCTGAAGAATAGATGCGATTAAAGAAAACTTAATGCTTTTCAGCAGGTAATTAAGTGGTTTTAATTATAAAAATCTGTTTTTTTATTAAAAAATTAATATATTTGTTTATCATAAAAGAGTTTAAAATCTACAGAAATGTTTAATTAATGTGAAATAATGTGTGATTTGTTTTTTGTAGGTTTTAAAATATTATATGAGCAGTAAGCCAATTGTATTGGCTTGCATGATGAAGGGAATAGCTTCGGCAAGCTCAGCCACCGAAGTACGGTGACTGAGCCTGTCGAAGTCACCGTTCTCAAAGCTCCATCCAACCTTAACCAAAAAAACAATTACGGATGAATAAATTTAAACATATCATTTTGCAAATTGCATTGTTTATCTTCATAAGCAATCCGTTTGTGTATGGGCAGATAAGCAGGGAAGGCACTCCTCCGGGGATGAAATATAAGCTTGAGAACCCTGTTGCTGTTAAGACAGTATTGCCTGATATTGATTTTCTGGAATTATCAAAAGAAGATGCCATCAGCAAAGAGGCAGGTTTGCCCATGAGGGCAGGTTTTTCAATCCCATTGGGCATTGATATTGAAAAGGATGGTATCTGGGAGCTGTTGCCTAATGGGGATATGCTTTGGCGTATTGAAATCCGCACAGAAGGAGCAGCATCATTGGGTTTGGTTTTTGATAGATTTGAGTTGCCAGAAGCCTCGGAACTATATATTTATACCGGGAGCAGAAAGCATTATGTCGGGTCGTTCGGGAGCCACAACAACAATGAGGCAGGGGTTTTTAGTACCCATGTTCTTCCAGGGGATACATTGATTGTTGAGTATCTGGAAAAAGCACATGCTTATAATCAGAACAAGAGAATAGGAGAGGGGAATGATATTCAGGAGTATATTGTTTCAGGGCAGGAAGCCTTTAAGTGCAGTGGTATCCTCAGGATAAGCGAACTTATATATGTTTATAAGGACAGTCAGGTTGACAAAGGAGGGAAAGACCTTGGGGATTCAGAGAGCTGTGAAGTAAACATTAATTGTTCGCCGGTGGGTGATACATGGCAGGATGCAAAGCGTGGAATAGCCAGGATCTTATTTCGGGAAGGAACTTCATGGTATTGGTGCACAGGTTCATTGGTCAATAATACAATGCAGAACGGAGCGCCCTATTTATTGACAGCGGATCATTGTGGGGGTTCGGCGAGTGCTTATGACAGGAATGTGTGGCAGTTTTATTTCAATTATGAAAGATTTGGGTGTTTAAACATAGGAACGCCACCGACAAATATGATTGTTGGATGTGAAATGCTTTCACGGGGAAATATAAGCGGGGGTTCAGATTTTTTGCTTGTCAGACTGGGCCAGGAAGTACCACTTGAATGGGCTCCATATTTTAACGGATGGGATCGTTCTACAACAGCCAGTCCATCCGGTGCAGGGATACATCATCCCTCAGGTGATGTAAAAAAGATTTCAACCTATTCAACAGCATTAACAACCACAACTTGGTCAGGAGGGATGGCTTCCGCTCATTGGAGGGTGTTCTGGTCATCAAATGCAAATGGTTATGGGGTTACTGAAGGCGGTTCATCAGGTTCCCCTTTGTTTAATGGGACTAATAAGCTTATTGTAGGCACTCTTACCGGAGGAGGCTCAACATGTGCAAGCCCAACCACTGCAGATGCTTATGGTAAGTTTGTTTACCATTGGGATGCAAACGGAACCTTGCCTGTTAATCAACTAAAACCCTGGTTGGATCCATTAAACCTGAATCCTTCTTCGTTAGATGGATTTGATCCCAATGATGTGGCTTTGGCCCCGGTGGCTGATTTTTCATCAAATGTCACATCAGCTTTTGTTGGTGATGAAATATCTTTCAGTGACAAATCCACCAATCTGGTTAACCAATGGAGTTGGACGTTTGAAGGGGGATACCCTGAGACGTCTTCAATAAGAAATCCGGTTGTGCAATGGATGAACCCAGGTACATACACAGTGAGCCTGAGTGTTAGTAATGCCAGTGGTTCCAACTCAATAAGCAAAACAGGATATATCACAATAAATCCATTGCCTTCTGCCCCTACAACAAATCCTGTTGTTATTGGCACAGGTATTTCAACAGGGCTTTATCCTTTTGGGATTGATGGAAGGTTTCCTTCAACAGCTAATTATGTGCGCTCTGCATCAATATATACTGCAGCAGAGATAGGGGGGGGCGGTATTGTTTCAAAACTAGAATGGTATGTTGGTACTTCAAGAACAGACACTAGGACAATTGACATCTATCTGAAGCATACTTCTTTGTCAACATTTAGTGCTGCTACAGTCGATGACCTTATTGCTGACGCAACATTGGTTTACAGCAATGCTTTTGTCCCAAATCAAACAGCCTGGTATGGTTTTGATTTGCAAAATGATTTTGCTTATGACGGCACATCAAATTTGATGGTCATAGTGCTTGTCAATAGTGGACAGACATCAAACCTGACAAGTGCCTGTCATTATTCAAATAATGCTGCTATGCACCAGCAATGGCATGACAATGATGGTGCCCCATTTGGTAATGGGACAGTTAACGGTAACCGGCCTAACATCAGGATTACTTTTAATTCTTTTAGTGTGCCGGTAGCAAATTTTGCTGTAATGAGCAACATCTTTAGGGAAGATTTTGAAGGAAGTGTTTTCCCCCCTGATGGCTGGACAGTTATTAATTCAGATGGGGGCGGCTCATCCTGGAGCTCTTCATCTTCAAATAACCATACCACAGGAGGTGTTTCTTCAGCATTTCATAAATGGGGCTCAATAGGATATGCAGAAACAGGCTGGCTGGTTACACCACAGATTGCATTAGCTTCAGGTGGGCAATACAGTCTTGATTTTTGGTCATTAAACCTGGATGCCAGCTACTATGGGAACAATGCAGTGTTGGTTTCAACAACAGGAACAGCTACCACTGATTTCACCCAGGTTTGGAGTCCTTCAACGGTATCAGGGGAATGGGAGAATACACTTATAGACCTATCAGCTTATCAGGGACAAAACATCTATATTGCATTCAGGTATCAGGGGACTTATGCACATGGCTGGCACCTCGATGATATATCAATAGGTCGGTTAAGCTATAATCCTGTAATAATTTTTGAAGGGGATGAACTGACATTTTTTGATTACTCAACCAATAACCCAATGGTAAGGAAATGGTCATTTCCGGGTTCACAGACAATAGAAAGTTTTGAAGAAAGCCCTGTAGTGGAATACCTTACAGCAGGGGTGTATGATGTAAGCCTTCAGGCAGCAAATCCTGCCGGAACGAATACAAAAGCAACAAGCGCATTTGTTACTGTTGTTGGTCGTGCCCCCATTGCCAATTATTCTTTTGAAAGCAATTTGAGAACCATTGATTATAAGCCTTTTGTTCCTATTGATGGTTCAATAGCCTATTCAGATGCATCTCAAAGGATCCCCACTTCATGGAGTTGGCAGTTTAACGGAGGCATACCGGGTACAAGTATTATATCTAATCCTGAAGTTCAGTATCCATATATGGGTGTTTATCCATTAAGCCAAAGCGTGAGCAATGCAGAGGGCACTGATGTAAAATCAATAGATGAAGCAGTACGGGTTGGTGGAACAGCTTATGTTACTAATTTGTATGAATCTGATAATCTGGTTGGTTATACTATTTCGAGCGGGCATTTTGCCGGGCATGGGAATTATGTGTCAGGGATTACGACCTATGTATTTTATGAGTATGCTGAGTTTTATGAAAATGATTATCCGGGTGAAATCTCATCCCTGGTATTTCCTGTGCGTTCAAATCTGGGAACAGGAAAGAGCGTGACATTTACAGTATGGGATGCTTCAAGTGGTGTGCCAGGCACTGTTCTGGGCAGTAAATCTGTTCTTATTAGCTCCCTGACATCGGGTTCCTATAATGAAGTAGTTTTTGATGCCCCAATAAGCGTTAGTGGGGATTTCTTTGTGGGATTTGTTTTGAACTATGATGCCAGCCATAATTATACAACTCATTTGTTTTCAATTTATACAGCAGAATCAAGAGTAGGAAGCCTTGCACAAACAACAACAGCCTGGATGAAAATGGGCACCACGGCTGCTAATGCTTCATGGATGCCTGTAAGTGACTTTTTCACCCTCAGAACATCATTGTCTATTGAGCCTTCGTTTACATACACCTATACCGGCCCCACATTATATAGCCTAAGCCTGAATGCCCTGCCATCTGAAGGCGGGACTGTTGTTGATAATACAGGGGCAGGTATTTTTACGGCAAATACTCTTGTGAGCTTATCAGCAAGCCCAAACATAGGATATGTATTTGTTAACTGGATGAGCAGTGGAACTGAGGTTTCAGTAAACAATACTTTTACATATACAATGCCTGCTGCAAACACTGATCTGGAAGCTCATTTTGCCAGAATCGGAGATGCCAGTTATGATGGGATGGTGAATGTGATTGATGTGGTATGGCTTGTAAACCATATTACAGGGGCGACTCCGGCGGGATTCCTGATGGTGGCAGCAGATATTAATGCAGATGGTTTTGCCGATGCAGTTGATTTGGTTGCCATGGTGGATATCATTATGGGTGGAGCTAAAAGCTTTGATTTGAAATCATTGGGTAATGTTGGTTTAAATGATGCGTATATCCACCTTGATGAAAATGGAGATATCATTCTCACCAGCGATGGCACACTATCTGCACTTCAATTCAGGATGCAATGCCCTGGAAATTCATTACCGGTAATAAAGCTGGAGGACAATAGCTATCAGTTGGCATACAGAATAACAGGGGATGTTATTAATGGGGTTGTGTATAGTCTGGATAATAAAGTTTTTGAGGCAGGTGAAACTAATCTCATGCATATTGAAGGAGTTGGGCCAGGCAGTCTTGAATGGCTTGAAGTATTTGCTTCAAATCAGGATGCCCAGAGGGTAAATGTATATTCTTCAGTATTTACCGGTTTAACTGAAGATTATTCCCTGAGTGGGAAAATTATGCTATATCCAAACCCAGGGAAAGGACCATTTACCCTAAGCATTGAATTGCCCCAACCGATGGAAGTATCTATTGGGCTTCATGATTTAACAGGAAGGGAAGCAATACCTGAAATGATTTTTCAGGGAAAAACGGGAACGAACACACTTACAATTCATACTGCCAATGTATTAAAGCCGGGAGTTTATTTGTTGAAAATCAAACCCTATAAGGATGCTGATAAACAGTTTATAACTGAACAAACATTTAAGTTAATCCTTATGGAATAGATTTATAAATAAACCAGGTTTAAAACATGACCGAAAAGAGATAAATCATAAACCCCTATGTTAAGACAGCAATTTAAAAGGCTTAAAGATGGCGGGTTTAATTTTCAACCTATTAGCTTTCCAACATGAAAAACATTCAAAAATATATTTCATACCTGTTAGTGTTTTTGGCTTTGTTCCTGGGCATAAGTACCACAAGAGCTGCCAATGTTATTGGTATTAGTGATGGACTGGGTTCAGCAGCATCAACAATGAGCATAGAGGTTTATGTGAATAATGACAATCCTTTTGCTGCATTTCAGCTTGATATCCCTTTGCCGGATGGCTTTAGCTATCAAAGCAACTCAATAAGCCTGTCTCCCTCCCGGATAACCAACCATGTGATATCAGCAAGTATTATCGATGGGAATATCTTAAGGATTATCAGTTATTCCTCAACAAATGATTTGTATTTATTGAATTCGGGCACAATAGCCACCTTTGAAGTACAAACACCAACAATTCAAGGGCCTTATGTCTTTACTCCCCAGAATGCATTTATTGTGGATGCTTCAGGGATTAATATCCTGACAGGTATATTGGCAGGCACGATTTCGATTGGAAAGATGACACCTGATATTATAGCCTGGCCTGCTGCTTCTGATATTACTTATGGGGAGTCATTATCTGCTTCTGTTTTAAGTGGTGGAACAGCAAGTGTTCCAGGTTCATTTTCCTTTGATAATCCGACTTATGTGCCGGATGCAGGTGTTTATGGAGCAGATGTCATTTTTACCCCTGATGATTTGACTAATTATAATACAGTATCAGGGACAGTGGATGTGAATGTTGAAAAGGCAACAGCAAGTATTACCATTGGTAGTTTAAGCCAGATTTATAATGGCTCTCCAAGAGCAGTTACAATAACAACCAATCCGACAGGTTTAACTGTTGATGTTACCTATAATGGAGAATCAGTTGTTCCTGTTGATGCTGGAACCTATACTGTTGTTGCAACGATAAATGAAATGAATTATCAGGGCACGGCAAGCGAAACATTAACGGTTAACAAGGCAGATCCGCTTGTTTCAGCCTGGCCGACAGCATCATCAATTTCGTATGGGCAGGCATTATCCTCTTCAAGTCTGAACGGAGGGACAGCAAATGTTCCGGGCACTTTTAATTTTTCAGATCCATCAATTACTCCTCCTGTAGGGACTTATGCTGCTGAAGTGGTTTTTAGCCCTACAGATATTGTGAATTACAACATCCTCCTCAGTTCAGTGAATGTTGAAGTGAATAAAGCCTTTGCAACCATCAGTATTACAGATTTAATCCAGACATACAATGGCTTGCCTTGCCCTGTAAGTATAAGCACCAGCCCTGAAGGATTATCAGTAGATGTAACATATAATGGTTTGACTACTGTACCCATTAACGCAGGTTCATATACAGTAGTTGCAACTATCAACGATCCAAATTATCAGGGCACAGCAAGTGAAAGCTTAACGATAAACAAAGCTACACCAATAGTGAATGCATGGCCTGTAGCTTCTGCAATTTCGTATGGGCAGGCATTATCTGCTTCAGTATTAAGTGGGGGCGAAGCAAGTGTTGCCGGGACTTTTTCATTTACAAATCCAACCTTTACACCAGATGCAGGTATTTATAGTGCATCAGTAAATTTTATCCCAACGGATGCAGGTAATTATAATTCAGTCATCGGCCAGGCAGATGTGGTTGTAAATAAAGCCATTGCTACTGTGAGCATCAATAATACCAGTCAGGTTTATAATGGCTCACCACGACCTGTAAGCATCACAACCAATCCTGCAGGATTAACGGTTGCTGTTACTTATAATGGGTCATCCGTTGAGCCGGTAAACGCAGGTTCATATGATGTTGAAGCAATAATCAATGAAACAAATTATCAGGGAAATGCTTCAGCGACATTAACTATATCCAGGCTGACACCCACAATATCTTCATGGCCGGTAGCTTCAGCCATTACTTATGGTCAGGCTTTATCTTTATCTGTGTTAAGCGGTGGCACAGCAAGTGTGGCAGGCTCATTTGCTTTTACCAATCCGGCAGTTGTTCCTCCTGTGGGCACCTATTCCGCTAATGTGACTTTTAGCCCTGCTGATGCTGTAAACTATAATTCAGTATCAGGTGTAGTTGATGTTACGGTTAATAAAGCCAATGCCACAGTAACGATAACAAACACAACCCAGACATACAATGGTTTGCCACGTCCTGTTACAATAACAACAAATCCTGAAGGACTATTGGTTGATGTTACCTATAACGGTTCAGCAACAGCGCCTGTTAATGCAGGCTCCTATAGTGTTGTGGCAACAATAAACGAAGCGAATTACAATGGTTCAGCCAGCTCAACCTTAAATGTTTTTAAGGCAACGCCAACAGTATCTGTTTGGCCAAGTGCCTCTTCAATTGTTTATGGACAGGCGCTATCACAATCAACATTAAGTGGAGGGGCGGCAAGTGTGCCCGGTTCATTTTCATTTACTGCCCCTGCCCATGTGCCCCAGGCTGGAACTTATAGCGCCTCGCTTGTATTTACACCGACAGATGAAATAAACTATCATACTGTAATCGGGACAGTTAACGTTACAGTTAATAAAGCAAGCGCAACAGTTACAATCACCAACACAAGCCAGATATATAATGGTTCACCAAGGCCGGTAACAGTTACAACCAATCCGACAGGCTTAACTGTAGGTATAACATATAATGGGTCAGCAACAGTGCCATCCAATGTTGGATCGTATGCCGTTGTTGCAACAATTAATGAAACCAATTATCAGGGTTCAGCAAATGCCACACTTACAATTAATAAAGCTACCCCAACAGTTACTACCTGGCCGCTTGCCTCAGCTATAACATTTGGGCAAACCCTATCCTCTTCCACATTAAGTGGCGGGGCAGCTAGTGTTCCAGGAAGTTTTTCATTTGTTAATCCAAGTATTGTTCCTCCTGTTGGAACCTATTCTGCAGCAGTTTTGTTTACCCCAGCAGACCAGACAAACTATAATACCGTATCAGGTATAGTCAATGTAATAGTAAACAAAGCGAATGCAACTGTTAGTATTTCAAATACAACCCAAACGTATAATGGTTTGCCAAGGGCAGTGGCTGTTACAACAAGCCCGGAAGGTCTGACTGTAAATGTCACCTATAATGGTTCAGGTGTTGTGCCTGTAAATGCGGGTACTTATAATGTAGTGGCAACAATAAATGAAACGAACTATCAGGGTTCTTCAACTGCAACGCTGACAGTTAATAAAGCGACTGCAGGGATTTCGATATCAAATCTTAGCCATACCTGGGATGGTAACCCCAAAACGGTAACAGTAGCCACCACACCCGAAGGGTTATCCTATACAATAACCTATAATGGAAGTACGACAGCCCCCTCTGCGGTAGGAAGTTATAGTGTAGTTGTCACTATCAATGCATTAAACTATCAGGGTTCGGCAAGTGCAACGATGGTGATTAATGATAAGGTGACCCCGGTAATCGTATGGCCAACAGCCTCATCGATAGTGTATGGGCAAAGTCTGGGTAATTCAGTTCTCAGTGGAGGTTCAGCCAGTGATGGGGGCACTGCTGTTGCAGGTTCTTTTGCTTTTTCCAACCCAACACTTGTATTGGGTGCGGGATTGCATTCAGTGGATGTTGTTTTTACACCTGTAAATACCATATTGTATAACAGTGTTACAGGTTCGGTGCAGGTGACTGTTAATAAAGCCATAGCAACAATAAACATTGGTAATATCAGCCAGACCTATAATGGGTCACCCCGCCCTGTAACAATAACAACAAACCCGGCAGGCTTAAATGTAAATGTTACCTATAATGGTTCAGGGGCTGTGCCTGTTAATGCCGGTAGTTATAATGTGGCAGTAAGCATTGATGAAGACAATTATTCAGGCAGTTCCACTGCTACATTGGTTGTTTCAAAAGCAAGCCCTGTAGTAAGCACCTGGCCTATAGCATCTGCTATCACCTATGGGCAGGCTCTTTCGGCTTCAACACTAAGTGGAGGAAGTGCAAACACTGAAGGTTCATTTTCATTCACGAATCCATCTTATGTTCCGGGAGCAGGGAACTACAGTGCCTCAGTTAAATTTACACCCTCAGATTTGCAGAACTATACTACTGTGAGTTCAAATGTGACTGTTGTTGTTCACAAAGCAAATGCAACGATTACGATTACCAATATAACTCAGGTTTATAACGGGCTTGCACATAATGTGACTGTTACAACATCACCTTCGGGGCTTTCATTTTTGGTAACTTATAATGGGTCATCTGTTTCGCCTGTTAATGCAGGAACTTATAATGTGGTTGTTACAATTTCGGATGATAATTATCAGGGAACAGCAAATGCAATACTTACGATTCAGAAGGCAAACCCAATTGTTTCAACATGGCCAACAGCCTCTGATATCACTTATGGACAGACACTTTCAGTTTCTGTTCTTAGTGGAGGTTCAGCAAATATAGGCGGGGCATTTAGTTTTGCTAATCCAACGTTTATACCATCAGCAGGGGTTTATAATGCAGAGGTGGTATTTGCCCCAACAAACAACCAAAATTACAATAGCCTTTCAGGATTTGTGAATGTTTCGGTTGGAAAAGCAACTGCTTCCATAGTAATTGGGAATACGAACCAGACCTATAATGGTTCCCCGAGAGCAGTGAGTGTTACCACTAATCCTGAAGGCCTTTCGGTAAGTGTTACATATAACGGGCAGCCCTCTGCACCTGTCAATGCAGGTTCATATAATGTTGATGTTACAATAAACGAGAATAATTATCAGGGTTCACAGACAGCAACACTTGTGATTGGGAAATCTACCCCTGATATCTCATTATGGCCGGTAGCTTCAAATATTACCTATGGACAAATATTATCCCAATCAACACTAAGTGGAGGTGTTGCATCTGTGCCAGGGTCTTTTGTGTTTGAGAACCCTGCAGCATTGTTAGCAGCAGGAACTTATTCAGTTAATGTGATATTTATCCCGGTTGACCAGGCAAATTATAATCAGGTGAGCGGAAGTGTAACCATTATTGTTGAACAAGGTTCGTTAGTAATCAACCAATGGCCTGTCGCTTCAGATATTGTATATGGCCAGCTTCTTTCTGCTTCAATATTAAGTGGGGGACAAGCTTCCATTCCTGGTTTATTCCTTTTCCAGAATCCAAGCTTAAGTCTTCCAGCCGGAACACACGAAGTAGTAGTGATGTTTGTCCCGGAAGATGCATTGAATTTTGAAACTGTGTATGGAACTGTTTCAGTAATTGTTGAAAAAGCAATGGCTACTATTGAGATTTCGGGGCTTACTATTGTATATACAGGAAGCCCGGTGGGGGTTTTATATAGCACAACCCCTGCGGGCTTAAATGTTTCGATAACTTATAACGGCCAGATTGATATTCCAGTAAACGTAGGGGTTTATAATGTTGAGGCAGAAATTGTTGATTTGAATTATCAGGGCGAAGCAAGTGCTGTCTTTGAAATAGAAAAGGCAAATCCTGTTGTAAGTCAATGGCCGGCAGCCACAGATATTACTTATGGAGAGTCACTGGGGAATTCCATATTAAGTGGAGGGATAGCCAGTCCAGAAGGGGAATTTGCATTTGTAGATCCATCACTAGTCCTTGATGCAGGCACGCACCAGGTTGAAGTGGTTTATATTCCTGAAGATGAGATAAATTATAACCAGCTTGTTTCGCAGTTGAGCGTTTTGGTAAATCAGGCTTTGGCTGAAGTGTTGATTGGTGATTTGAACCAGACCTATACCGGTTTGCCTTTACAGGTGAGTGTAGAAACAAATCCCCCGGGATTAGTATATAGTATTACCTATAATGGAGTTGATGATATTCCGGTAACGGTTGGGGAATATGAGGTTAATGTTGTCATCACCGAGAATAATTATCAGGGATATGCCACTGCGACTTTTGTTATTTCGCAGGCAGAGGCTTTGGTTGTAATTACAAACCTAAATCATATTTATGATGGGACTCCCAAAGAGGTTACAGTAAATACTGAACCACCCGGTTTAGCTGTATCTGTGACATATAATGGGAGTATTGACCCACCTTCTGCAATTGGAGCCTATGAAGTGGTCGCAACAGTAATAGATGGAAATTATCAGGGAAGCCAGACTGCAACGATGACAATAAGTGATATGTTTGAGCCAGAGATAGAATGGCCGATAGCTTCTGAGATAAGCTATGGGCAGACTGTTGGATCATCAGTCCTTAGCGGAGGGGGTGCAACGTTTAATGGAAACCCTGTTGCCGGGAGTTTTTCTTTTGATAATCCTGATGAAATGCCATCAGCAGGAATTTATGAAGCCTCAGTGACCTTTAATCCAGAAGATACTTTAATTTATCTTCCTGTGCAGGGTGTAGTTTCAATTGTTGTTAATAAGGCTATACCTTCTATTGATGAATGGCCAGTTGCATCGCATATTCAAATAGGTGAAGCGCTTTCTGCTTCCATTCTTTCCGGTGGACAGGCATCAACTGAGGGGGTGTTTTCTTTTGTTGATCCTGAATATGTTCCTTTGTCATCAGGTTTATACCAGGCAGAGGTGATATTCAATCCTTCTGATATTTTTAATTTTAATACAGTGACAGGCCTTGTTGATGTTGTTGTTGAAGATACAATTCCTCAATTACACCGTGTTACTTTTTTGGTAACTTATTATGGGATCCCAATTCAAAATGCTATAATACATATTGATGGAAATATGCTGTATTCAGATCAGAATGGGGAAGCAGATATAAACTTATTTGATGATAATTATAGTTTTGTAGTGAGCCGTGAAGGTTTTCTGGACTATTATGGAGCGTTTGTAGTTGATGGCCTTGATATCCTTGTCCAGGTATTGATGGAAGAAGGCGGGTTTAGGCCAGAGATGGAAGAGGATATCAAAATATACCCAAACCCATTTAAGGATCAATTATTGATAGAGAACCTTAAAGAAGGGAGTCGCTTGATTATATATGATTTGGGGGGCAAGCAGGTATTTGAGCAAAATATTGAAGGTTATTCAAGGTATTGCCTAAAAACAACCTTGCCAAAAGGAGTATATATAGTCATGATAATAGGGAAAGATGGCACAGTTTGGATAAGGAAAGCTGTAAAGGATTAATTTTCCTGATGATTAGCACATTTGGGAAAATGCATTTAAAGATAGAACAAAGACAAGTTTCAATAGTTGATTATTGAAGCTTGTCTTTGTCATTAAAAATCTATTCGTCATTAAGCAGGTGTCCGCAAAACTTACAATACTTAGCATCTGTTTCATGTCCTTCTTTTCCACAATTTCTGCATGCTTGAGTGCTTATCTGGTTTTGCCTGAGGATGCCCCTTGTCATCTCAGCAGTAACAATCCCAGTAGGAACAGCAATAATGGCATAGCCCATAATCATAATGATTGCAGAGAGAAATTGTCCCAGGCCTGATTGGGGGGTAATATCGCCAAATCCAACTGTAGTAAGGGTAACGATAGCCCAATAGATACTTCGTGGAATTGATGAAAAACCAGGATTATCTCCTCCTTCAACAAGGTACATGATAGCTCCAATGACCGTAACTAAAAGGACTACTCCAAATAGAAACACTGTTATCCTATTTCTACTTGCTTTGAGCGCCTTTGTAATCAACATGCCTTCTTTAAGAAACCCGGCGAGTTTAAATATTCTGAAAACCCTCATTAATCGTAGGATACGGATAACCAGGAGCATTTGTGTACCTGGTATAAGGATACTAATATAAGTTGGAAGTATTGCCATCAGGTCAATAAGCCCCAGGAAGCTTGTTGCGTATGAGATAGGTTTTCGGACGCAATAAAGCCTTAAAAGATACTCGATTGAGAAAATGATTGTAAAACCCCATTCCACAATATGTAATAAGTGCCTATAATCATTCTGGATTTCTTTTATGCTTTCCAGAAAAACAGTAATGATACTAAGCAGGATCATCACAATCAGTAAAACATCAAATGTTTTTCCAGCTTTTGTATCAGCTTCAAAAACAATTTCATGAATGCGGTCACGGACTTGATGTTTTTCTAGCTTTGCAGTCATTATTATTTGTTCCTTAAGTGAATGGGTTTTATTAGGGTATTCAAAAAATCCCTAAATACAAAACAAAATTCAAAATCAATTATTTTTTTGCGTGTTCTGAAATGAAGTTAAGGCAGTTTTGCTCAATCCTTCCAGGGATATCTTTGCCATCAGCTTTAACGAATCCAGAGCCTGTTATTTGTTCATACAATTCGATATAGCGATCTGAAACCTGATTTACAAATTCATCGCTCATATCAGGGACTACCTGTCCTTCTTTCCCCTGAAAGTTATTTTCTATTAGCCACTGGCGGACAAACTCTTTTGAGAGTTGTTTCTGCGGCAGGCCTTGTTCCTGACGTTCATGATAACCATCCAGATAAAAGTATCTTGAGGAATCCGGGGTATGGATTTCATCAATCAGATAAATCTGGTCATCATTATAACCGAATTCATATTTGGTATCGACAAGGATAAGCCCTCTTTCTTTTGCCATCTGACAGCCCCTGTTATAGAGAGCGTGGGTATAGTATTCCAGGTGTTCATAATGAGCAGGATGGACAATATGATGGCTTAGGATATCCATTGCAGAGATGTCTTCATCATGGCCAACAGCGGCTTTTGTAGTAGGGGTTATAATAGGAGTGGGGAATGGGTCATTTTCTTTTAATCCTTCAGGCATCCTTACCCCACAAATGGTTCTTGCCCCTTGTTGATAAAGCCTCCATGCATGTCCAGACAAATAGCCCCTGATAACCATCTCAACTTTAAAAGGGTTGCAAGAAATACCTGCCGTGACCATTGGGTCAGGGGAAGCAATTTTCCAATTGGGCACAATATCAGAGGTGGCATCTAAAAAACCTGAAGCGATTTGGTTTAATGCCTGCCCCTTATAAGGAATACCTTTTGGAAGTACAACATCAAAAGCAGAGATTCTGTCAGTTACAATCATGATAAGGATATTATCATCAATTGTATAAACATCCCTGACTTTACCTTTATAAAAAGCAGTCTGGCCAGGGAATTGAAAGCTGGTCTCAGTAATTGCGTTTACTAAGGTTTTTTGTTTATTCTGTCTTGGGGTCATTGGGTTTATATTTTGATGGTTCGTTTTGTTTATCCGGGACTTCGCTTTTTTCTTTGTAAGCGTTGATAATCTTTGAGACAAGTGGGTGGCGTAAGACATCCTTGTCATTAAGGAAGATGAAATCAATACCTTGAATATTGTCAAGATAACGGATTGCCTGAATCAGGCCTGAAGACTGATTTCTGGGCAGGTCTACCTGAGTAATATCACCTGTGATAATAAATCTGGCATTACGCCCCATACGAGTCAGGAACATTTTAAGCTGGCTGGTAGTTGCATTTTGTGCTTCATCCAGAATAACAAAGGCATTATCAAGTGTGCGGCCTCTCATAAAAGCCAGAGGTGCAATTTCAATAGTCCCATCTTCAAGATATGAAGCCAGTTTGGCAGGTGGTACCATATCCCTGAGGGCATCGTATAGTGGCTGGAGATAAGGATCAAGTTTGTCTTTCAGGTCTCCTGGCAGGAACCCAAGGTTTTCACCAGCTTCAACAGCGGGTCGGGTTAGGATAATCCGTTTTACTTCTTTGTTTTTTAAAGCCCTGACAGCAAGAGCAACAGCGGTGTATGTTTTTCCTGTACCTGCAGGTCCAATGGCAAAAATCATATCATTGGTGGCATAGCTATTTACCATCCTGATTTGATTTACAGTGCGTGCTTTAATAAGGATTCCATTTTTTCCGTGAACAAGGATTGTTGAATCGTCTGCCGGAAGGTTAGCAGAGCCAGGTGCTTCCTCTGAAGTGGCTATTTCCAATATATTTTCATCGGAAATTTTGCCATATCTCTCAAAGTGCCCGAGAATTTTATTAAACTTATCCAAAAAGTATTCAATTTCTTCCTCATCGCCCATTATTTTAATGATTTGGCCCCTGTTTAAAATCTTTAACTTGGGAAAAATCCTTTTTATCAAGCTAAGGCGCTCTTCCCGAAGACCGAACAATTCGGGTGGGCTAATATGTCCTAAATCAATGATTTGTTCTCCCATAATGGGTTGATTTTGTTTTATGTTTTTTTGCATTAAAATGATGAAAAAGCCTTGTTTAATGTTTGTAGTTCAAGATATATCTCATGTCAAGTGCTTGTTCCAGGTGCCCTACGTTATTTTTTTTTGGGAAATGAAGAGGTTTATCTTAGAATCATTACTTTTGACAATGCAAAATAACGAATTTTTTGATGATTTTTTGTGGTTCACTATAATCAAAAATCAATTATGAGTATCATCACCCTGATAAGCGATTGGGGGCTTTGTAGCCATTATACCGGAGCTGTTAAAGGAAGTATCCTTAGGCAAATTCCTGATGCAGTGATTGTTGATATAAGTCATCAGGTAAGGCCATTTGATATATTACAGGCTTCTTTTATTCTGAAAAATGCATGGATTGCATTTCCGGATGGGACAATTCATTTAATTGGCATTAATACTGAAGCATCAATTGAAACACCTCATTTGGTTGTTAAATATAAAGGTCATTATTTTATAGGGGCAGATAATGGGATACTGAGCCTGGTTGTAGATGTTGCAGAATCAGAGATTTATGAAATAGATATCATTCAGGATAGTGATTATTTTACATTCTCGACCCGGGATGTATTTGTAAAAGCAGCCGCCCATATTGTCAACGGATACCCATTAAACGCATTAGGGCAGGCTTGTAAGGAGTTAAATAAAAGAATCCCGCTTAATCCGGTTGAACATAATGATTCAATTGTTGGGAGGGTTATCTTTATAGATAATTATGAAAATGTTTTTGTAAATATTGATGAAAAGACTTTTAAAAAAGTAGGCAAAAACAGGCCATTTGAAATTAGTTTCAGATCGCCGGGAATGGAAATAAATAACCTTTCCAAATCATATCAGGACGTAGTGCCTGGAGAAAAGCTTGCTTTATTTGGTGCAACAGGTCTCCTCGAAATTGCTATTAACAGGGGGAATGCTTCAGGTCTGCTGGGATTAAAACCAGATGATACAGTTGTTGTGTCTTTTAAGTAGGGGATGTTTTTTTATTGTGCATCCTTTTGGATTTAAAATTTAGCAGTTTTTAAATAAAAGCTGATTATTTTGCCATTGAAATTGGCTAAATTTGTTGATTGATATCAATAAGATAGCGTTATGCTTTTTATATATTGATATTGACTATGTTTTAATTTTTTTTTGTAAAACAAAAACTATTAATTTCGCACTCCAGAAACAAAATCAAGAATATGGTAACACTTTTTAAAAGGGAAATAAGTAACTTTTTAAGTTCCCTTATCGGTTACATTGTAATTATTGTATTTCTATTGATAAACGGGCTATTTATCTGGATATTTCCATTGGATTACAATGTGTTGAATACAGGTTATGCCAATATCGATGGATTATTTATGCTTGGGCCTTTTGTATTTTTATTTTTGATCCCAGCCATAACCATGCGTTCATTTGCTGAAGAAAAGCGAACCGGGACTATTGAATTATTGATGACCAAGCCAATAACAGATTTTAAATTAATATTTGCAAAGTATCTTGCCGGAGTAGTTCTTGTCTTTTTTTCATTGTTGCCCACCCTAATCTATGTTATATCTATTTATAATCTTGGATTGCCGGTTGGCAATATGGATATGGGAGGGACATGGGGCTCATATCTGGGGCTGTTGTTCCTGGGAGCTGTTTTTGTATCCATAGGGATTTTTTCATCTACGATTACTGACAATCAGATTGCGAGTTTCCTGATAGGTTTATTCTTTTGCGGTTTTGCATATATTGGATTTGAATTCATCTATTCGTTGGATTTATTCGGCAACTTTGATTTGTTTATAAGAAATCTGGGGATAAACGCGCATTATTTATCCATGTCGAGAGGAGTGGTTGATACGCGTGATGTTATCTATTTTCTGAGTGTAATAGCTGTATTTTTGCTAATTTCAAAAATTTCACTGGAAAGCCGTAAATGGTAATTAAGAAACCCTTAACAAAAAGATTGGTCCATGTCTGAAAATAATAATCAGGTTAAAGTATTACCAGAAAAAAAACACCGCAGTACCAGAAGGAATAATATTATCCAGTTGGTTTCAAGTTTATTGATTGTGGTGGCTTTAAATATCATCAGTTCATTTGTTTTTACCCGATTTGACCTGACTGCTGAGAAAAGATACTCTATTTCAAAGGCAACAAAAAAAATGATCAGGGAATTGGATGATATTGTATTTGTGCAGGTATATCTTGAAGGGGAATTTCCAGCAGGCTTTAAACGCCTAAGAAATGCAACCCGTGAAATACTAGATGAATTCAGGGCATATTCTAACAATATTCAATATGAGTTTATTAATCCTTCTGATGTTGAAAAAGGGACAAATGTTGAAGAAACATATAGAATGTTGGTTGAAAAAGGGCTAAGTCCAACAAATGTTCAATTCAGGACAGAAGATGCCAATTCGCAGCAAATCATTTTTCCTGCTGCAATTGTTACGTATAAAGGAAGGGAGCGGCCAGTCCAGCTTCTTAAAGATCAGCTTGGAATGGGAGCCGAATCGGTGATAAACAATTCTATCCAATCGCTTGAGTTTAATTTGGCTGCAGCTATCAATGGCCTTAGCAAGGCTATTAAGCCAAAGATTGCATTTATTGACAGTTATGGCTGTCTGGATAAAAACCAGGTTTTAGATATTTCACTGGAACTCTCTGATTTTTATAATGTACTTCGGGTTCCTTTAAATCACCAACTCAATAGTTTAGAAGGTGTTAAGACAATTATCATTGCTAAGCCACAACAAGCCTTTGAAGAAAAGGACAAATTTATTATAGATCAGTTTATAATGAATGGGGGAAATGTGCTTTGGCTTATTGACCCTGTATTTGCTTCAATGGACAGCCTTCAGGATACAAATGAAACATTGGGGGTTAGTCAATACCTGAACCTTGATGATATGTTGTTCAAATATGGAGTAAGGTTAAATAGCAATCTTCTGATGGATATTAAGGCAGTTCCTATTCCAATAACAACAGGATATGCTGGTAATCGGCCACAGATAAGTTTGTTGCCCTGGTATTTTTTCCCGATGGTGACACCAATATCTTCACACATGGTTGTTAAGAACCTTAATGCTATTAAAACAGAGTTTGTAAGTAGTATTGATACTGTCAGGGCTGATGGTGTTACAAAAACCATGCTTTTACATACATCTCCTTATACACGTGTTGTAAGAACCCCTGCTCACATCTCTTTAGATGTAATGAAAAGACAACCTGATGAGCGTTTGTATAATCAGCCTAATATTCCTTTCGCTGTATTACTAGAAGGAAGTTTTGAATCTGTATTTTCAAACCGGATAGCTTCAGAGATTGTAGAAAGCCAGGAAATAGGATTTAAGGAATCTGGCAAAGCTGCAAAAATGATTGTGGTAGCAGATGGTGATATCATAAAAAATCAATTTGAACAAGATGGGCGCCTATTACCGTTGGGGTATGACAAGTATACAAGACAGACCTATGGGAATAAGGAATTTATCTTAAATGCGGTAAATTATCTGACTGATGACAGTGGATTGATGGAAGCCAGGTCAAAAGATATTCAACTTCGTTTACTGGATAAAACAAGAATTGATAAAAACCGTATCAGCATTCAGTTGTTAAATCTTCTACTTCCGGTAATACTTGTTGTAATATTTGGGGTTTTAAGGCATCTGAGCCGTAAAAAGCGCTATGTGTCGAAATTGAAATTGAAGTTGTTTTTTAATTGAATATTTTATTGTCAATGAAGAAAAAAAATTTAAAAATTGTTTTACTGGCATTAGCATTAATACTCATTGCCGGAGTGCTGGTTTTAACGCGGTCAAACAATACTTTTAAGCGCAAGCTGAGTGATTTTTCAGTTAAGGACACAGCGCTTGTATCCAGGGCGATATTAGCTGATAAGGCAGGGAGAAGGATTGAAGTAAGAAGGAATGAAACAGGTGGCTGGATCTTGAATGATAGTCTTAGTGTAAAGCAAAGTATGATTAATGATTTTTTAGAAACAATCATGAAAATGAGGGTGAGAGAACCTGTTCCGCTTGCTGCCCATAATAATGTTGTTTCCAGAATGTCGGCCAATTCGGTGAAAGTTGAAGTGTTCCAGAATAGGTACCGGATTAATCTTTTTGGTTGGATTAAGCTGTTCCCTTATGAAAAGAAAGTCAAGTCATTTTTTGTTGGGGATAATACACAGGACAATCAAGGGACACACATGCTGATCGAAAAGAGTTCTGCTCCTTTTGTAGTTCATATTTTAGGTCATCGGGGCTTCTTAAATACACGTTTTAGCGTATTTTTGGAAGATTGGCGTGATCCTTCGGTTTTTTCAACAAGTTATTCACATATTAAGAAAGTTGAAGTAACTGTTCCAAATAAACCAGAGCAATCTTATATCGTAGAAAAAGTGGGGAAAAAGGAGTTTAATTTTATCCCAAAGGTTGGTATTGTTGATTATGAGATAGATACGGTTAAAGTGCTTCGGTTTCTTTCTTCCTTTGCCGACCTAAAATTTGAGACCTTAATATCTAAAATGGATCCCCTTCGCCGAGATTCAATATTCTCAAGCAAGCCGATTGTAATAATTTCAGTGACTGATGACCAGAATAAGACAGTAACCGTGCGGAATTTTTATCGTGAACCATCAGAGGAAGTTGATTTTACGGGTGCACCTTTGGAATATGATCCTGACAGGTTTTATATGTATATTGTTGAGGAAGATTTATTGGTGCTCAGTCAGTATTTTGTCTTCAATAAAGTAATGCGCCCGATTGACTTTTTTAAGAAAACGCTTGAACAGGATGGAAAATAAAAATTGGGTGTTTTTTTAATTGATTCAATGATGACAATTGAATAATAAATTATCTTTGCACAGTGTAATCAAAATATAAGGATCATGAAATTTATCGTTTCCAGCTCATTGTTGCTTAGGCAATTACAAGCTATTAGTGGAGTTCTGGGCTCCAATAATACACTTCCCATTCTTGACAATTTTCTTTTTGATCTTCAGGGAGATGAATTGGTTCTTAAAGCCAGTGACCTTGAAACTACCATGACAAGCCGTTTAAGTCTTGAGATGTCTGAGGGCTCTGGATTAGTGGCAATCCCTGCAAAAATGCTTATTGAAACGCTAAAGACATTCTCAGATATTCCGGTAACCTTTATGGTAGATGAGACCAATTTTGGAATAGAATTATCAGCCGGAGAAGGTAAATATCGTTTGGCAGGCCAGGATGGGAATGATTTTCCAAAAATCCCTGCAATCGAATCAAATGCAACAATCAGTATTCAATCAGAGGCATTAGTAACAGCAATTAGCAAAACAATTTTTGCTGCAGCCAATGATGAGCTCAGGCCAAATATGTCAGGGATCTTTTGTGAACTAAATGAGGATAATATCACATTTGTTGCAACAGATGCGCATAAACTTGTCCGTTATCGTCGCACAGATATTAAATCAAATTCTTCAGCTTCCTTTATTCTTCCTAAAAAGCCACTGAACCAGTTGAAGAATATCCTTAGTCATGATGATGTCCCTGTAACAATGGATTTCAACCAAACGAATGCACATTTCGCTTATAAAAACTTTACCATGACTTGCCGTTTGGTAGAAGGTAAATACCCAAATTATGAAGCTGTAATTCCGGTTGAAAACCCAAATAAACTAATTGTTGAAAGAAGTTCGTTCCTTAATGCAATCCGCAGGGTTTCAATTTTTTCTAATCAATCAACCTATCAGGTGAAATTCAAAATTGCAGGGCAGGAGTTAATCCTCAATGCAGAAGACCTGGATTACTCAAATGAGGCACGCGAACGTATCAGTTGTCAATATGAAGGAGAGGACCTTGAAATTGGGTTTAATAGCAAATTTCTTGTTGAAATGCTTAATAACCTTGGAACTGATGATGTATTAATGGAAATGTCACAGCCTAATCGTGCCGGCCTTGTACTGCCTGCTAATAACGAAAACCCGGATGAACATATCCTTATGCTTGTGATGCCTGTGATGTTGAACAACTAAAGGAATAAAAGAGTTGGTAATCATAATAAAAAAAGCCTCAATATTTGAGGCTTTTTTTATTATGAATAATTATTTTGTTTTTATGCAAACTCCGATAATTCAAGCCACCTGTTGCCTTTTGACTCTAATAAATGTTCAATCTGGCCAAATCGTTCTGAAGCTTGATGTAATTCGATAGTGCTCATTGAGCCTGAATTCATCTTAGCCATCAGCATGTCTTTTTCGTTTTCAAGCAATTCTATCTCTTTTTCTAATTGATCATATTCGAGTTTTTCTTTATATGTAAGTTTCTTTTTGGGCAGATCTTTATCCTTATTTTGTTCAGTCGGTTTATTGTCTTTTTGAATTTCCCTCTTTTCCAGCAAGGCTTTTTGCTGCTTGTATTCAGCGTATTGAGAATAATTTCCGGGGAAGTCTTTAATAATAGCGGAGCCTTCGAATACAAAAATATGATCTACGAGCTTATCCATAAAATATCTGTCATGGGAAACCACAATCAAACATCCTTCATAATCAAGCAAGAAGTCTTCAATAGCAGATAAAGTAAAAATATCGAGGTCGTTAGTAGGTTCATCCAGGATCAGGAAGTTTGGATTACTCATTAAAACAGTCAAAAGATAAAGCCTTCTTTTCTCTCCGCCGCTTAGCTTTGCAACAAAGTTTTGCTGGGTTTCATGAGAAAAATTGAATTTAAAAAGAAACTGGGCAGGCGCAATGCTTTGTCCTCCCTTTGTTTTTATATCTTCAGAAATATCAGAAATAATATCAATGACTTTTTTCCCTTCATCAAAAACAATCCCGTCTTGTTTATAATATCCAAAACGTATTGTTTCGCCAGTATCAATAACCCCTGAATCGGGGACAATTTGTTGGGAAAGAATATTTAAGAATGTGGATTTCCCGGTTCCATTTTTGCCAACAATACCAATTTTCTCTTTTCTTTTAAAAACATATGAGAAATCATCCAGTATTTTAAGATTATCAAATGATTTGCTGACATTGTGAAGTTCAAGGATTTTTTTTCCCATCCTGGCCATTTGCATGTCAAAGTTAAGGTCAGATTTGTCTGTACGGTATGATGCTACATCTTTTAATTCATAGAATGCATCAATACGTGCTTTGGCTTTTGTTCCCCTAGCCTGGGGCTGTCGCCTCATCCATTCAGATTCAGTTCGCAGTATGTTTTTTGCTTTATCGGCCTCCAGCTGAAGGGCATGCATACGTTCAGCTTTTTTTTCAAGGAAATAAGAATAGTTTCCTTTGTATGTATAAACACTTCCCTGATCAAGTTCAATGATGCGGTCACAGACTTTATCAAGGAAATATCTGTCATGGGTAACCATAAACAAGCTGAGTGTTGAGCGTGATAAATATTGTTCAAGCCATTCAATCATTTCAACATCCAGATGGTTGGTAGGTTCATCCATGATAAGCAGGTCTGCATCCCGTAATAATGCTTCAGCCAGGGCAACCCTTTTCTTTTGACCTCCTGAAAGTGTTTCAATTTTTTGTTTTGGGAAATCTATTTTAAGAACTGAAAGCATTTGCCTTATCCTTGTTTCGTAGTCCCATGCCCTAAGGGCATCCATGCTTTCAGTTAATCTGGCAAGTTGTTGTTGATAATCAGAATTATGAGTGATTTCGGAATTATTGACCAACTTTTCATATTCCCTTAATGTTTTTAATATTGGGCTGTCTCCTTTTAAAATGCAATCAATTACAGTGGTGCCATCAGGGTATTCAGGATTTTGGGGCAGGTATGCAATCGATAAGTTACGTTTAAAAGAATAGGTCCCTTCATCCTGGATTTCACTTCCGGTAATTATATTAAGTAAAGTTGTTTTTCCTGCACCATTTCGGGCAATGAGGGCTACTTTTTCACCATGATCTATCCCAAAGGTGATTTGATGAAATAGTCGCTTCTCAGCATATTGTTTGGAAAGGTTTTCTACCTGAAAGATATTCACGTTGTATATTGTTTTTACAAAATTAGGGATTTGTTTTGAATTTTTATCCCGTTAAGTAGGCTCTGCTGTAACATTTATAGTGTCATCAATATCGTTACCATCAGCTTTTAGTTTTATTACATTATAGCCTTGTTACCTCGCACCTCATACCTTAAAGACTTTTTAAACAAAGTCCGGATAGTTAACATGAAATATGATATAACTATTGGTATAAAATTATTTGCAGACTAAAAAATAACCCACAAAGAGAAAAAATGATGTTTGAAATAAAAAAGCAAAGAAAAAAATAGTCATTGGGATTCATTTTAATTATTTATAATAATCATAAGTAAAAAAGATTGTAATTTTGTGGCCTGGAAAATGGTTATAATATTTCATATAATCATTTAACCTGATTTATGTTCATTTTAATTTTTACGCATGCTTAACAGAAGGCATTTAAGAACAAAAGTTCTTCAGTCAGTTTACGCTTTCACTCAATCAGGTAATACTGATTTGGCTAATGGGGAAAAGGAACTGCTTTTTAGTTTTGAGAAAATCTATGATTTGTTTTTATATCACCTATTAAGCTTCACCGAATTAAGGGATCAGGTCAATAAATCCATTGAAGCATCGCGAAATAAATTACTACCCACAGAGGCTGATCTTAATCCAAACTTAAAATTTGTAGAGAACCCTGTTCTTAAGCTTTTGGCTGAGAACCCACGTATTAATGATATTGCAAAGCGAAGGGGAATCAACTGGGATGAAGAACGTGAAAGCCTGAAGAAAGTAATCCAGCAGTTTAAATGTTCAGCTAAGTTTACTGAATATATGGATAGCAGTGATACGAGCTTTGAGAGTCACCAGGATATCGTATTGAAGTTTTACAAAAAGTTCTTTATTGAAAGTGAACTGATACAACATTTTTTCGAAGAAAAGAGTATTTACTGGATTGATGATTGGGAATTGGTCTGTATCTCAGTCATGAAATTTGTAAAAAGCCTTAGCCCAGACCAAGAGGCTGATTTTCAAATCCCTGTTTTATTTAATGATTCTGAAGACAAGACTTTTGCAATAGACCTGTTTAGAAAAACCATTCTAAATATGGATAAGTTTGATTCGATGATATCAAAGGCTGCCCAGAATTGGGATATTGATCGCATTGCCCTGATGGATATCCTTATTATGAAGATGGCTTTAACCGAGCTTGAATTTTTTCCGAATGTTCCGGTTCGTGTTACACTTAATGAATTTATTGAAATATCAAAGAATTATTCAACTCCACGAAGTAATATTTTCATCAACGGTGTATTGGACAAACTTGTTGATTCCCTTAAGAATGAAAACAGGTTACAAAAAACGGGGAAAGGATTAATGGAATAAGTATGCAAAGGAAAAAACATTACCTTTGCATTAATAATAAACAACAAATCTTTAATTTAAAGGGATAAATACTTATGAAACGGATTTTTGTTTTGAGTTTTTCCTTGATGTTCGCATCCATTTTGATGTTTTCATGCGAACAAAAAAAGACATCAGGGGAAAAACAGCTTTCAACAGAAGTTGTTACATCACCAGATGGAGAGAATATGCCTGTAATAGAGTTCGATAAAGAAGTTCATAATTTTGGCCGTATTGTAAGCGGTGAAAAGGTGTCTTATTCTTTTAAGTATAAAAACACAGGGAAATCAGCTTTAGTGATATCTGAAGTGAAATCCGGGTGTGGCTGTACTGTTGGTGAATACTCAAAAGAGCCAATAGCTCCTGGTGATGGAGGCGTGATAACTGTTACATTCAACTCAGCTCACAGGCAAGGTGCCCAAACACAAAACATCAGGGTATTGGCGAATACCAATCCTAATGTGCATGTTTTGAGGATTACCTCTGAAGTAGTTGAACCATAATTTTTTTTGATTGTTAACCCTTAATTAAAAAACATAAATGAACCCAATCTTTCATTTGCTTAGTGCACAGCCTGCCCAGGGAGGCAGTGGTACGCAAACAATAATCATGATGCTTCTGGTTATTGTAATTTTCTATTTCTTTTTTATCCGTCCACAGATGAAAAAGACAAAAGAGTTAAAGAAATTTCGTGAGAATTTAAAAAAAGGAGATAAAATTATCACTATTGGTGGTATTCATGGTAAAATCCTTGAAGTTCAGGAAAGAACATTTATCATTGAAGTTGAAGGACAGAACAGGCTGAAAATTGAAAAATCAGCAGTTGCTTTAGAAGGGGCTTCAGAACCTATTGCTACAAACAATTAGTGTTGTGTTTATTCTAAATGGAATTTTTGGGGGTGTTTACAGCACTCCCTTTTTTATATAAAAACATTTATTATTTTTCATGGTATCAGAGGCTTTTTATAATTTTGTAAAAAAAGCAATCAAGTGAGATTAAAAATTGCTTCCGCAAAGAGGGTTTATAATTTAAAGAATCCGGTATTCAGGCAAAAAATGCTTATTTTTTTGTTTTGCCTTATTATTAGTGCCGGTGCCTGGTTGTTTATAAAGCTTAGCAAAGATAATGCTATAACAATACCTTTATCCGTTGGTTTTATAAAGGTTCCCGGTGACTATCAGATTAAGTCACTTAGTGATTCAACAGTATTGCTCACTGTTAAAACTGAAGCATTCAGGTTGTTTTTTAATACAAGGTTTAAAACCCCTGTAAGTGCACAGTTTGATTTTGAACGTATCCAGAAGCTAAACAGGCAAGGTTCGATGCAGTATTATATTACAACAAACGCACTTGGTAACAGGCTTTCTGCTTCAATGGATATACCCCGAAACCTTATTCAATTATCGCCGGATACTGTTTTTCTTGATCTGATTCGAAATGATTCACGCACTGTTCCTGTTGTATTTAAAGGTAACATCAGCTTTTCGCCTCAGTACCAGCTTTATAGCCATGTTCAATTAAGCCAGGATTCAGTGATTATCAGGGGGCCTTCAAACCTTTTAAGAAAGATTGATGTTTTGTTTACTGATTCAATTTCACTTGAAAATTTAAGCGCTGACAGGGAAATTCAATTGGATGTTGTTGTTCCTGATAAGATGAAATCTTTAATTTTTGTTGATCCTCCTGTCGTTACTGCAAGTATTGATGTTGAGAAATTTACCGAATCAATTATTGAAATACCCATCCTTCCTGTATTCTCAGATCAGGATGCAGAGTATCATCCTGACCTTAGGTTTTTTCCTGAAAAAGTTAAAATTACATGCAGGGTAGCCCTGAAAGATTTTAAAAAAGTAAATGCTGAATGGTTTCAGGCTGTAGCAATGTACCCGCCTGATAAAGATGAGAATTCAAATTATTTAAAAGTGGATGTTGTTGCATTTCCTGAGTTTATAAATATCGTAAGTTACGAGCCAGAGGCAGTTGAATATGTAATTGTAAAACCTTAAATTTCAAATATGTTAAAAGTAGCCATCACGGGAAATATGGGAAGTGGAAAAACCACTATTGCCAATGTTTTTCGATGCCTGGGGGTAAATGTTTATTTTGCTGATCTGGAATCAAAAAAAATGCTTTTTAATCAGGATGTGATAGCTTCTTTACGTTTGTTATTTGGAGAAGGGATTATGATTGATGAGTATATTGTTGATAAACAAAAACTGGCCCAAATTGTATTTAATGATCCACACGCACTTAATAAACTAAATCAGTTGATGCACCCCTTAGTGGCTTCACATTTTGAACAATGGTGCAGATGGCATTCATCAGAGCCATATATTATTCAGGAAGCAGCTATATTGTTTGAATCCGGATGGGATAAAATGTTTGATAAGATAATTACAGTAACTGCGCCATCATCATTGTTGATTTCAAGGGCATCAAAACGAGACAGTATAGATGAAAAACATGTTGAAGGGAGGCTTAAGAACCAATGGCCTCAGGAGAAAAAGGCTCAGTTGTCTGATTTTGTCATTGTTAATGATGAAAGCAGGCTATTAATACCCCGGATTTTAGAGATACATAATAGCCTGCTTAATCAATCAGAATTGGTATAAATCTTTAAAAAGGAAGATCACCCTCAGCATCATTTTCTAAATAAGGGGGCATTTCAGGAGGAGGTAACTGCTCTGAATGCATTTCTCCCGATTCTTTTTCAAGGCGCCATGCCCGTGCATCCGTGTACCATTTAGACATATACTCCCTGGATTCAAGATTGAAACTTACTTTTACCTGGTCGCCTTCTTTCAATTGATTTAATAATTCTGCCTTATCATTCCAGGCACTGAAGCATATCTTTTTTGGATATTGTTCCTGGGTTTCAATAACAAATTCACGTTTTACCCAATTGCCCTTACTTCCAGTGCCCGATTGGGCTGGCATAATTTTATAAAGTTTCCCGCTTATTTCTAAATTCATGATGGTCTTATTTTTAAAGCAAAAATAATAGAAAAACAGCTTACATTTGTTTTTTTTAGTTGCCTTATTTGTTGATTATCTCAAATTCAGCTATTTATTTCTAATCTTTTTATATTTTATTTTTTCCTAATAATGAAGTAATGGTGAAAGTAAATTTATGGAAAATCATTTTTACGATTTAAAACACCTGGCTACTAAAATATCTATTTGTTTTTCAACAATTTTGATGTTTATTTGTTAAGGATTTCATAATGGAAATTGAAAGAACGTTCAATTTAAGGAACAAACAAGGATGCGGATTAAACACGATGGCTTCGGCAAGCTCAGCCATCGTAGCACCTGCAAGCTCTGAAAAGGTGACTGGGCCTGTCGAAGTCACCTTTCAAAAATAGCAAACATGGAGTTCCATCCGACCTTAACCAAAAAAATTATTACTGGATGAAAACAATCGTCATTGGTATAGATTTTTCAAGAACATCAATAATTGCTTTGAAGTATGCAATCATGATTGCCAAAAAGGTGGGTGCATCCATTATGATGGTGAATGTTGTAAAGCAAAAGGATTATGAATCAAACCTCAAAAAATCGGATAGAATTGAGCCTGGTGAAATTGAAAAAAACTTAATAGAACTATGTAATACTTATGGTAAGGATGTTCCGGGAGGTCTTGAGTACCGTATTCGTGATGGAAAGGTGTATAAAGAGATAAGCAACCAGGCCCGTTATAGTGATGCCTGGCTAATTGTTGCCGGGGCACATGGTCTTTCAGGTTTTGAAGAACAATGGATTGGCAACAATGCCTATCGTATTGTTTCACAGTCCAGTTGTCCGGTGATATCTATCCGAAAGGGGGAATGTTCAACACATTTGCCTGAGCGTATTGTATTGCCTCTTGACAGCACTCCCGAGACCATTCAAAAAATACCATTTACGATTGAAATAGCGAAGCTATTCCAATCTGAAGTACATATAATTTCTTTATTTTCATCACACATGCCAAATGTAAAAACACAGGTTAGGCACAGCACACAAATGGCAGTTAATATGATGAAAGAAAAAAATGTCTCCTGTAAAACCATAGAATTGGAAGCAGATAACCATACAGTTGCAACGCTTGAATATGTAAAAAAGATAAATGCCGGGATGGTAAGTATCATGACAGAGCAGGAGTTTTCACCAAAAAACTTACTTCTGGGGCCTTATGCCCAACAGATGATAAACCAATCACCAGTGCCTGTTTTAAGCCTAAAGACAAAAGTATATCAGGATACAGATGAAACAGGATTGTTCTGACAGGAAATTTTTAAAAAAAATAAAAAGGAATTATTTATCTTTGACAATATGTCAGTGATATTGGCGTTATGATAAATGAAACTGAAAAAATATAGCTCTAGTGAAATCATTTTATACATATTTTCTGATTATTTTTTGCTGTATTACAGGAAATACAGTAAATGCACAAAAGGCTTCAGGCCGGGCGTATGAATTTTTGAACCTGCCTTCATCAGCCAGAATTTCTGCTTGGGGTGGATATGCGCCTGCACTTAATGATAAAGACCTTAGTGTAGCTTTATACAATCCTGCTTTTCTCACCAATGATGTGTCCACCAGGCTCATGTTTAGCTTTTTGAATTTTTACAGCGACATAGCTATGGGCAATGTTGGTTATGCCCAATCTTTTGAAGGATTTGGAACAGCTTCTATTGGTGTTCATTATCTGAATTATGGTCAATTTACTGAAACAAATAATCTTGGAGATGTTATTGGTGAATTTGATGCTTCTGAATATGCTGTCCAACTTGGTTATTCGCGTATGCTCCATCCACAGGTTTTAATAGGTTCGAACATTAAATTTATTTCATCCCAGTTATATGATTATAGGAGCATGGCTTTGGCTGCCGACCTGGCAGTAGCTTATTACCATCCCGATGGTAACTTTTATGTTTCCTTATTGGCCAGAAATATGGGTCGTCAGGTAAAGAAATACAGAGAAGGGGATTCAGAATCTTTGCCATTTGATTTGCAATTGTCTTTCTCTAAAAAACTTGCTAATGCCCCTTTAAGATTATATGCTGTAGCACATGACCTTCAACGTTTTGACCTTACTTATGATTATTCCGATCCCACAACAAATACCTTTGGGGATATGCAAACCAGCACTTCATCAAAAGCAGAAGAGTTTGCTGATAAACTTCTAAGGCATTTTGTGATGGGTATTGAGTTAGTTCCGGGTAAAAACTTCTTTGCGACCATCGGGTATAATTATCGCAGGCGCCAGGAGCTTAAAATCAATGGGAGGTCAGGTTTGGTAGGCTTGTCTTTTGGTGTAGGGATTAAAATTTCCAAGTTTTCAATTAGTTATGGTCACAGCACTTATCATCTTGATGGTGCTCCCAATCATATTACAATAAGTACACGTATTTCGGACTTTTTACCTGCCCCAAAAGAGGCACCAATTATACCGTGAAATATGGATTATTATTAGATTGGTATTTCATATCTTTGCAGCTATGAAAATCACCATTGACCCTCATTCTGGTTTCTGTTTCGGAGTTGTGCGCTCCATAAATATTGCAGAAGAACAGCTTAAAGAAAAAAAACAATTATATTGCCTGGGTGATATTGTTCATAACAATAAAGAAGTAGATCGGCTTGCAGGGGCTGGTATGATAGTTGTCCATGCCCTTAATAAAGATGAATTGGAGGGAAAGCCCGTATTGATTCGTGCTCATGGTGAACCTCCTGAAACATATCGTACTGCCAGTGATTTTCATATTCCTCTTATTGATGCAACATGCCCGGTAGTCCTTAAACTACAGGAAAGAATCAGGGATGGCTATAAAAAGATTAAGGAGATGAATGGGCAGTTGGTTATTTTTGGGAAGAAAGGACATGCTGAAGTTATTGGTCTGGAAGGACAAACAGATTATAATGCTAAGGTAGTTTCAGGTATTGATGATTTGGATATTTTGGACTATTCAAGACCAATTCTTTTATATTCGCAAACAACACAGAATCCAGAAATGTTTAAAAGGATTCGTGATGAGATAGAAAAAAGGCTGCTGGAATCTAATGATGGGGTGAAACCTGTATTGTTTGAGGCACATGATACGATTTGCCGACAGGTAGCAAACAGGGAACCCAAGCTTAGACAGTTTGCGAGGGATAATGATATTTGTATCTTTGTTTCAGGCAAGAAAAGTTCAAATGGATTATTTCTTTTTTCTGTTTGTAAAAATGAAAACGAACGTTCCTATTTAATTTCAGAAGTTGGTGAGTTGAAGGAAGAATGGTTTACCGGTGCCAATACAGTTGGAATTACGGGTGCTACCTCAACTCCAATGTGGCTAATGAAAGAGGTAGAAGATAAAATTCAGACATATTCATAAATTTTCAAATTATGTTAAAAGGAAAAAATATACAATTTACTTTCTTATTTGTGCTAATGCTCATCAGCAATACCCTGATATCACAGGATGCCTATTGGGTATATCTTAGCGATAAAGAGGGTGTGTCTTTTGACCCTTATTCTTTTTTTGACCCTAAGGCAATCAATCGCAGGCTTAAGCATCAATTTGATTTAAATCATCCAGAAGATTTGCCGGTAAGGACTGACTATATTAATAGCGTTTCCGGTCTTGTGGATACAGTGATTTATGCAAGCCGATGGTTTAATGCACTGGGCGTTTGGGCAGACGAATACCAGATAGAAGAGGTGAAAAAACTTAGCTTTGTTTTAGAAATAGAGAAAATTGAATCAACGGCATTACCTACCAGTGCTAATTCTGCAAATTCTGATCCAGAGCCTGATCCATTTGTTGAAAGCCAGACAAGCCATCTGGGTGGCGATGTTTTTCGTGACCATGGTGTTAATGGCAAGGGAGTAAGGATTGCAATTCTTGATGCAGGATTTCCCGGGGTTAATACCCATGAAATGTTTGAACATATCCGGGAGGATGGCAGAATCCTTAAAACATGGGATTTTACAAGTGGCAATCAAAATGTATATCTGGCCAATCAGCATGGGGCAAATGTCCTTTCCTGTATAGCAGGTTTTTATAATGGACAGTATTATGGTTTGGCACCAGAAGCTGAATTTTTATTAGCCAGGACTGAAGTCCGTAACGAACCCTTTTCTGAGGAGATATACTGGGAAGCTGCAATGGAATGGGCTGATCAAAATGGAGCTGATATAATAAACTCCTCATTAGGTTATACCCACCAACGGTATTTCCCTGAACAAATGGATGGCAGGACAGCCTTTGTTAGCAGAGCAGCCGTAAAGGCTGCCCGACGTGGGATATTGGTTGTTAATGCTGCCGGAAATGAAGGCGATGGCTCCTGGAAAAGGATTGGAGCCCCTGCAGATGCAGATAGCATCCTTACTGTTGGAGGGATTAATCCCAATACAGGTTATCATACTTCATTCAGTTCTTATGGCCCCACTTCCGATTTTAGGCTTAAACCCAACGTTTCTGCTTTTGGTCATGTGATGGCTGCCGGGAAAGGTGATGTTGATAAAACCCAGGGAACATCCTTTTCAAGTCCCTTAGTTGCCGGTTTTGCTGCCTGTGTAAAACAATTATCCCCTGGCCTTACTAATATGCAATTGTTGTATATTATCCAGGAAAGTGCTTCATTATTTCCTTATTTTGATTATGCACATGGATATGGAATCCCTCAGGCTAATTTCTTCTTTGAAAAAGAAAAAACTGATTCATTAAGGACTACTCCAACATTTGATGCCAAAATTGTTGACTATGAATTGGTTGTTGAAGGAAATGAATTGTTTGATAAAATTCTCGAAAGCGGAAATGACTTGCTCTATTTGAATTTCGAAAAAAAGAATGGTGTTTTGACTGACTATTTCGTTTTTAAAGTAGCTGATAGGAACATGCTAAGAAAGGATATCAGTTTTTTCCCCGAAATAAAAAAGCTTAATATCCATTTTGCAGGATACACCAAAACAATAGAATTCAATCAATAATCCCAATGAAATAGTTTTTTATAAAATGAGACTGTTTGCAAATGATCCATATAAAAGAAGTGAAAATTGCTAACATGAAGTTTTATATGACCACTCACTAAAAATGTTTAACAAATGAATAAGAGATTTTTTGCTTTATTGATGTTTCTGTGCATTGCCTTTGTTGCTGTTTCGCAGGAACCAGAGTTATACAGAAATGTTGAAAGCGATATGGCAATTCCTAAAACTGGCCCTAACAGAAGGCATTTTAACCATTTATTTTTGACTTATGGTTTTATTACAGGAAACCCTGAAAACATAGGAGCCAAGATTATACATGGAAAATCAGGATTATTTTCTATTGGCGACAGATACAAATTAAAATTCAACAATACGTTTTCAATGGGGGCAGATTTGTATTATCAGATAAGCACATATCATATCTCCCAACATGATGGTAAATTAGTTCCTGACAATATTATTCATAAAAAAGAGAAACTTAAATTTCACAGTTTAGTCCTTGATATATATCAGCGGGTGAATGTTGGAAGAAGGGGCAACCACATTGGCAATTATTTCGACATTGGTGCTTTCGGCGGATGGAATATGGGTTTACGACATATTACAAAAGATGTTACTTCTGATGACATTACAATTTACACAGAGAGAAAAGGTATGAAATACCGGGAACCATTAACATATGGGGTATTAGCCAGAATAGGATTTAACCGTTTTGCAATAAATGCTACATATCGCTTATCTGATTGCTTCAAAGAAAATGCTCAATTACCTGAGCTTCCGCGTGTTCAAATTGGATTAGAGCTTGGTATTTTTTAATTCTGCTTTTTTCTTATTATCATAAGGCCATCTCTTAGCGGAAGCAATAATGTTTCTACCAGGGGATGGCTTTTTACTTTATCGTTAAATGCTTTTAGGGCTAGTGTTTCTTTATCGTTGTCTTTACAGTCATTCAATACTTTACCATACCATAAAACATTGTCCGCAATAATAAATCCCCCGGGTCTGGTAATTTCAAGGGCCAGATCAAAATAAAAGGGATAATTTTCTTTATCTGCATCAATAAAAACGAGGTCAAAAGACTGCTCAAGGGTAGGTATGATTATTTTTGCATCTCCGATAAGCATTTCAATTTTATCGGCTAAGCCTGATTTATAAAAGTATTTTTTTGCAAAATCTTCAATTTCAGGATTTTTTTCAATTGTGACAAGCTTGCCATTTTCCTGTAATCCTTTGGCCAGACAGATTGCCGAGTATCCTGTAAATGTCCCTATTTCCAAAATGTTTTGTGGCTGGAGCATCTGGCTGAAAAATGTAAGCAGGCGTCCCTGAATAGGGCCTGAAATCATTCCCGGCCATAATACTTTAGCGTAGGTTTCCCTAAGTAGTTCATTTAATAATTCATCATCAGTGGTATGTTCTGATGCATATTTTTCAATCAGGTCGCTAAAAATAAAGTTTGCCACAATGGATTAATTATCGGGGTTTAAAAACGAGCATGCTTAATGCTGAAGGTTCAAACACTTCGTTGGCAACCTGTAAGAGATCAGCTTCGGTAATAACTTCAATTTTCTGATATATCTCTTCAAGGCTGTCAATTTTATCATAAACAAGGATGCTTTTCCCAATTGAAAGCATCTCATTTTGATTGGAATCGAACGAAATAGCTACCTGTCCCATCAATTGTTGTTTTGCCCTTTTTAATTGAAGGACACCAAGTTTTTGTGATCTGAGTTTTTCCAATTCACGGTTTACAAGCCAGATTGTTTTTTCAAGATGGTCCTTGTCTGTCCCCAAATAAATTGAAAAAATCCCTGTATCTGTATAGGGCTGATAATTTGATTCAATTGTATAACAGAAACCATATTTCTCCCTGATATTCAAATTTAGCCTGCTGTTGAGGCCAGGTCCCCCAAGTATATTATTAAGCAGGATTAAGGCTGTTTTCCAGTCGCTCTTATTCTCATAAGCCCTATTCCCCAGCACACAGTGGGTTTGATGGTTACGGCGGTTATTTATTTTTTGCGAGGATTGATATTCGCCAATGGGGATCCTTATTGATTTTCTTGGCCGATAAGGGAAATCCCCAAAATACTTTTCAGCCATTTTTACCAACTGACTGAATTCGATGTTTCCCACTGAGCATAAAGCCATCTGATCTGTGGCGTAGGTTCGATCCATGAAATCAAGGATGGTGTTGCGAGAGAACTTTTTCAGATTGGCTGGCGTGCCCAGGATATTCATTCCCATGGGATGATCTTTGAAAATGAGCTCATCAAAGTCATCCATTATTTGTTCGGAAGGAGTGTCTTTATAGGAGTTTATTTCATCAATAACCACATCTTTTTCTTTCTCAATTTCTTTAAGAGGAAAAACAGAGTTGAAGGTGATGTCAGATAAAAGCTCAAGGCATCTTGAATAATATGGTGTCATGAAGGAAGCATAAATAGCTGTTTCTTCCTTTGAGGTATAGGCATTAAGTTCACCTCCTACATTTTCCATATAACTAAGTATATGAAAAGCTTTTCGGTTTGTGGTGCCCTTAAAAATAACATGTTCAATAAAATGGGCAATGCCCTGCTCCTCAGGGGACTCATCCCTGGAGCCTGTATTTATAATAATCCCGCAATGAGCAACTGGAGAGCTACTTTGTTTATGGACAACACGAATCCCGTTGCTCAGGGTATGTATGTTGTAAACCGGACGCTGTGAGGCGTTTGGTTTATTTTTAATTGTTTGCTTCAAATTCTTTGATGAGTTCTTCAGGTGTTTTTCCTAAGTTTTGTATGATTATGCGAACCTCTTTAGCCATCTCGTGTTCAGGATACTTATTCAGGAATTCATCATAAGCTTCTTTTGCTTTTCCAAAATTCCTGATGTTGTTTTCGTAAATAAAACCTTTCAAAAACAATACATCTTCAATTTTTTCAAATTCAGGATAGTTTTTTTGGATCTGTTCCAAAAAGTGAATGCTCCTCTCAGGCTCATCCATATTAAGTGAGATGTCGGCAGCCCTGAAAAGATATGTTGGGGCAAGCTCACTTTTGTGGTTTTTGTTAACAAAATCCACATAATATTTTATCATCTCATTGCCAAGCTGTGGATCTAAAATACCTCCCTGGGCTTCCATGAGTTTTTTTTCCATCTCCTCAATCTTTTGCTGGTCGCTTTTCGGTCCTTTACAGGAAGAAAAAAATACAGCAGGTATAAATGATAAAACAAGTAGAGAAAATGCAATACGGTTCATTTGCGTGGTTAATTTAAGGATTAAAATGATGATTCGTGAGATTGATTTTTATTTGTCGGATAAGGATTTATTTTTTCTTTCTGGGGAATCGCATTTTATACGATACCCTAACGAGTCCTTTTGTGATGTCATTAAGTTTCCCTTTGATAAGCTGCTTTTTTAAGGGTGAAAGCCTGTCAACAAAAACAACTCCGTTCAAATGGTCATATTCATGCTGAATAATCCGGGCTGCAATGCCATCATAACGATCTTCATGCTCAAGCCAGTTCTCATCCTGATAGCGTATTTTAATGATTGGTTTTCTGGCAACATCTTCCCTGAGGCCGGGGAAGCTCAGGCAACCCTCGTTGAAAAGCCATTCTTCACCTTCTTCTTCAATGATTTGCGGATTGATAAATACCTTTTTAAAGTTGGCTAATTGTTCCTCATCTTCCTCAAAAGGAGTTGCATCTATCACAAAGAGCCTGATTGATAATCCTATCTGAGGTGCTGCAAGGCCTACGCCCTGGGCTTCATACATGGTGTCAAACATATTTTCAATCAACTCCTGTAAATTTGGATAGCTTTTATCTATCTCGCTTGCCTTTTTTCTAAGTACTGCTTCGCCAAATGCTTCAATGGGTAATATCATGATGGTTATTAAAATTTGATTGTTGTTCAAGATAAGTTTGCAGAATCAGGGTAGCACTAATGGTGTCAATAAGGGCTTTGTTCTGTCTGGCTTTTTTGCCAAGGCCTGCATCTATCATGGTTTGAAATGCAATTTTTGAAGTAAAGCGTTCATCCATGTATTCAATTGGAATGCCAGGGAATGCTTTTTTTAACTTTGCACGAAATGCTTTTACAAAGCTTGCATTTTCTGAATCCGTATTGTTTACCTGTTTGGGCAGGCCTAGAATAATTTTCTCAACCTGTTCTTTTTCAAAATAGTTCTTCAGAAAGGCAATCGTCTCATGAGAGGCAGTAGTGGTCAGGCCATTAGCGATGATACCTAATGGATCGGTGACAGCTATGCCGGTTCTCTTTCGACCGTAATCTATTGCCAATATTCTGGCCATAATCCTGCTTTTATTTTTTTTTGTGCAAAGATAGCAAAAAATCCCTGTTCCCCTCTTATTAAGAAAGATTCTTTGTTAAGTATATTTAAATATCATGGGTCTTTATATCATTTTGAATTACAACAGGTAAATTCAAATCTGGGAAATTGTTTTATTACTGAACTAACCTTGCTTGTATTATATTATAAATGCTCCTGTTTGTTTAAAAACCAATTGTAGTAATCGTTTTTAAGATAAAGAACCTTTATATGAATCGACTGACTGATTTAGTTTTATTTATTGATTAAGGTTGTTTTAACACGATACCAATTTATACCCATTATTGTTCATATCTTATTCATAACCGAATAATCCTGGACAAGAAGCGAATGTGAAGCGAATATGGCCTCTTTATGGCATCGTGAATCAGTTGATTATGTATTTATTTTGATGACAGATTGTTGCCAATTTGATTATCAATCAATAATTGTATCGATTTAGTTTAGAATGAGATGGTTTATGATTTTTCCATGGGGTTAATATATACATAGCAAAAACATTGACAAGATATCCGGTCATAAAATGCCTTGGGGGAACTGGAGCTAACAATTATAAAACAGCGCAGGATGATTAATATGGGTAGTGTTTGATTTCAAAACCATAATTTTTCAGTTATTAACAGAAAGAATATCTTGTATATGGAAAAATAATACACTTAAAAGGCTTCCTGCTTGAGTTTTATCCTTGATGAACCGAACATGTTTGAGAATAATACACAATCACCAATGCAAATTGCAAACATGCAGTTCCATCCGACCTTAACAAAAAAAAATTTTACAGATGAGAAAAATGAAAAAAACTTAAGCATTTGGGGATGTCCAATTAGAAGCATTCTCTTTTTTTTCCCAAGCATGGAATATAAAAGCAAGTTTTTTCAGGTAAAAACACCTGTTTTTTGATTGATTGGCACAGCTTTATATTTTTTTTCAGATGCTTAAAATTTTTTTTTCAGTAAAAATATTTACATAAAACAGAATAAAAAACAACTAAAGCCCCTATTAATCATAATTAAATAAAAAAGGATTGTTTTAGGACAAAAAAGCCCTGAAAAGAATAGTGTGATTTGATTTTCAATTTTTTTAAATTTGCATTTCCTCGATAGCATGAAACAACTTAACAAGAATTGGAAACATGGAAGATTTTGAATTGAACGAACGGGAAGAAAAATTTGCAAAATCTGTAAGGGCAGGTAAAAGGACTTATTTTTTTGATGTTAAGGAAACAAAGAATAACTTTTACTACATCACTATTACCGAGAGCAAAAAGCGTTTTAATCCAAAGACAGGTCAGTTTTTTTATGAGAAGCATAAGATTTTTCTCTACCCTGAGGATTTTGACAAATTTGCTGAAGGATTAAATGAAACCATTGAGTTTGTGAAAGGAGAACAGGGCGATATTACTCTGGAGCACATGCAATATCGTGATGACGAGGAGGGAACTTCTTCTGATTTTGGTGCTTTGGAGGATGATGAACCTGATTTTAACAGGTTGTAATTCATAGTAAAAATTCTTTGTTGGATTACAGTGATATGCATATCGCGATTCATAATTTCATCATTGGATGATTTATAAGCTGATGATGCATTTCAAGTAACTGCTGCATGAAGAAATAATTTTTTATTATATTGAATATTAGCATCCTGAATAAGTGTTTAAAAAAAAATGAGGAAAAGGGCACTACTGCCTTTATTTAATTGTAAATTTGCATACAAAAGCCCTATATGGGCTTTTTGTTACAAAAGGCATCAGCTTGTTTCTCAGTGTGTTTGTAGATAAAAGTATTATTTTTTTTGAGCAAACAGTCTGTAATTTAAGGGTTTTTGTTTTAGTATATGAATCAATCATTCAAAGCAGAATATGAGTAAGGTAATTGCAATTGCCAATCAAAAAGGGGGCGTTGGAAAGACTACCACCGCCATTAACCTGGCTGCCAGTCTTGCGGTTTTAGAACATAAAACCTTGTTAATTGATGCTGATCCTCAGGCTAATGCCACCTCCGGGGTTGGTATTGACCCTAAAGTGGTTAAAACAAGTATCTATGAGTGCATTATCGATGATGTGCTGCCTCAGGATATTTTGCTTCATACATCCACTCCCAATCTGGATTTGATACCTGCACATATCGACCTCGTTGGTGCAGAGATTGAAATGATAAATATGCCCAACAGAGAGCATATGATGAAAAAGGCACTGGACAAAATCAGGAATGATTATGAATTTGTGCTTATCGACTGCTCTCCTTCTTTGGGATTAATTACAGTGAATGCACTTGTGGCATCTGATTCAGTTATTATTCCTGTTCAGTGCGAATATTTTGCTCTTGAAGGCCTTGGTAAGCTCCTCAATACAATAAAAATTGTTCAGACACGTTTAAACCCTCAACTTGAGATTGAAGGTATTTTGCTTACCATGTATGATAACAGACTTAGGCTCTCAAACCAGGTTGTTGAAGAGGTTAGGACACATTTCCAAAACCTTGTTTTTGAAACCATTGTTCAAAGAAACACAAAACTTGGCGAAGCCCCTTCATTTGGAGAAACGATAATTATGCATGATGCGCTTAGCAAAGGAGCTATCAATTATCTTAACCTTGCAAGGGAAATCCTTCAAAATAATAATCTTACACAATTAAACGAATCAGAGAAAAATATTAATGTCAACGATGAACGCTAAAAAAAGGGCATTGGGAAAAGGATTAGGTGCATTACTTGATACAGGTGGTGTTGAGTTCTCATCTGGTTATGATATAGAACGCGATACAAATCCCCAACCTGGAACAATCGCATATATCTCATTAGACCAGATTGAAAGCAACCCTTTTCAACCAAGGAAAGAATTTGAAGAGGAAGCCCTTCTTGAACTTGCTAATTCAATTAAAGAACAGGGGATTATCCAACCTGTTACGGTTCGACAGATTGAACCGGGAAAATACCAGCTTATTTCTGGAGAGAGGCGTTGTAAGGCCAGCCGGATTGCCGGATTAACCGAAGTGCCTGCTTATATACGCAGTGCTGATGATCAGGCGATGCTCGAAATGGCTATTGTTGAAAATATCCAGAGGGCAGACCTCAATCCTATTGAAGTAGCAATAGGTTACCAACAATTGCTCGAAGAGTATAAATTTACCCAGGAAGCATTAAGTGAAAGGCTTGGTAAGTCAAGGTCATCGGTTGCCAACTTTTTAAGGTTATTGAAATTGCCTGCTGAAATACAACATGGTTTACAACATGAAGCCATTTCAATGGGGCATGCACGTGCACTTATATCTGTAGATGATATCCAAACCCAGCTTGATATTTTCCATGATGTGGTAGCTGAAGGATTGTCTGTCAGGGAGGTTGAAGAAATCGTAAGGAGCCTTGAGAATGGCCCTTATCAAAAACCTGAAGCAGGTAGTGCTGGTGCTAAAGAAAACCTCAGTGCTGCTTTCAAGGATTTGCAAAAGACCCTTTCAAAGCAACTCGGACATAAGATTGTTATTAAGGTAAAACCAAATGGTAAAGGGACTTTGGTGATTAATTTTAAAGATCAGGAATCGCTGGAAAATATTGTCAGTTTGCTTTCAAAAGAACAATAAAATTGAAAGAAGTCAGGGCAAATAAACTAAATATAAGGGATAATAACCTTAAGAAGGCTTTACGGTTTTTCACCGTAAAGTCTTTGTGCTTTAGTATGCTTCTGATATTTCTGCCATTGGTTAGCAATGGTGAAAGCCTGGCTTTGCAGGATACGGTCCCACAATCGGATACCGTAAAAGTGGAAGAAGTTTTTATTCCATCGCCCAGAAAAGCAGCCCTGTTATCAGCCACTATTCCCGGTATGGGGCAGATTTATAACAGGAAGTATTGGAAAGTACCAATTGTATATGCAGGTTTTGGGGCACTTGGCTATGCAATTTATTTTAACAATAAGTATTACAAGAGTTTAAAAATGGAATATGCATTCAGGATTGGTGGATATCCTGAATCATATCTGGATCCTGAATATAGGAATGCTACAAATGATGCAGTGAAAAGGGTAAGGGATTCATACAGGCGAGATTTGGAGCTTTCCTATATCGGTGTTGGGGTTTTTTATCTGCTTACTATATTGGATGCAACTGTTGATGCCCATCTTGCTGATTTTGATGTGGGTGAAGACCTTAGCCTGCATATCAGACCACAGGTTCAACAAATTCAAGGCTTTGGATTGAATAAGGGTATTGGACCGGGACTTAGTCTGAGTTTCAGGTTTTAAAAAAAATCACAAAATTATAATATTTCTGAACCACTTACGTTTGTCAGTCAATATGGGTATAAAAGCAGCTTTGATAGGATATGGAAAAATGGGCAGGGAAATTGAAAAACAATCCCCTGAACATGGTATTGAAGTCGTTTGTATCATAGATAATGATTCCGACTGGCAATTGAAGATTGAAAGCCTTAAGGCTGCCGATGTTGCAATTGAATTCAGCCACCCTGAAGCAGTAGTTGGAAATATTGAAAAATGCCTTAAGGCAGGGGTGCCTGTTGTGGTTGGTACTACTGCCTGGTATCAGCATTTGGAGCATGTAAAGAACCTTGTTGTTGCCCATGATGGTACTTTATTGTATGCTACAAACTTTAGTTTAGGGATGAACCTTTTTTTTGAACTAAACAGGCAATTGGCCGGTATGATACAAAAAATTGAAGGATACAAACCTGAGCTGGAGGAGATTCATCATACAAGCAAACTTGATGCCCCCAGTGGCACTGCCATTAGTCTTGCAGAAGGATTGATGGACCAGTTTCAGGATATGAAGCGCTGGATAAACCAGGTAAGTGATAAACCAGATGAGCTTGGAATTGTATCAAAGCGTATTGCTAATGTGCCTGGAACCCATATCGTAAGATATACCAGCGAAATTGACCAGATAGAGATTAAACATACTGCCTTTACCAGAGCCGGATTTACTCAGGGAGCCCTCTTGGCTGCACGATGGATTATAGGTAAAAAAGGCGTATATACAATGAAAGACGTGTTAAACTTTTAATTGAGGAACCATGAGTATTTTTATGATTTTAACCCTGTTGTTTGTAGTCCTGAGCTTCATAGGCTTATACCTGATATTTCAAAAGGCAGGACGTAAAGGCTGGGAGGCACTTGTCCCATTTTATAATTTTTATATATGGTTGAAAATTATAAAAAAGCCTTTGTGGTGGTATATTTTTATCATCATGCCGTTTATCAATGTGTTTACGCTTTTGTTGATGGTAGTCGAGGTATTGAAATGCTTTGGCAAGGAAGGGCTTGGTGCACAGGCATTGGGAGTTATATTCCCGTTTTTTTATTTGCCATATCTTGGTATTGCTAAAAACGAAGTTTATACACATCCTGACAAAAAGCCTGAATATAAAAAATCGCAGGCAAGGGAATGGGCTGATGCCATTATTTTTGCAGTTGTTGCGGCAACAATCATCCGGACTTTTATGATTGAAGCATATACGATACCAACTTCATCAATGGAGAAGTCAATGTTGATGGGGGATTATCTCTTTGTGAGCAAAGTGAGCTATGGCCCTAAAATCCCCAATACCCCTATTGCCTTTCCTTTTGCCCATCATACACTTCCATTAACAAAATTCACAAAATCTTATCTTGAGTGGATAAAACTGCCTTATTATCGTTTCCCTGGATTGTATAAGATTGAAAATAATGATGTAGTGGTATTCAATTACCCTGATGGGGATACCGTAGCCCTTGAAAGGCAAAACGAAAGTTATTATTCGTTGGTAAGGCAACTGGGCCATAAAATGGTCAATAAGACCTATACAGTTGTCAGCCGTCCTGTTGATAAACGCGAAAACTATATCAAACGCTGTATTGCAATACCTGGTGACGAACTAAAAATCGTTGATGGCAGTGTGTATATTAACGGAAAACATTTACCTGAAAAAGAAAATGCCCAGTTTATTTATCAGGTTTATACAAATGGCCAGGGGCTTAATCCAAAATTATTCGATAAACTTGATATCACTGAGTTTAGTCAGCATTCAGCAAAAGATTATATTATGGCATTAACCGATGCAAATGCCAAATATCTGGAATCACTTGCTAATATTGATAGTGTTAAGCGGATTGTTAAGCAGGTCAACCAGCCTGAAAGCTATATATTCCCTTATAGCCCTGCTTATCCATGGAATGAAGACCAATATGGGCCATTAACAATCCCTGCCAAAGGGACTACCATTGAATTAAATCTTGATAATATTGTTCTTTATGAACGTATTATTGATGTTTACGAAAATCATGACCTCAAAGTAGAGAACGGAAAAATATTTATTGATGGTAAAGAAACCACATCATATACCTTTGAGATGGATTATTACTGGATGATGGGTGACAACCGCCATAACTCTGCTGATAGCAGGTTCTGGGGATTTGTTCCTGAAAACCATATTGTTGGAAGGGCTGTATTTGTATGGCTGTCATTAGACAAAGAAAAACCATTTGGAAAAAGAATACGTTGGAATAAAATATTCAGAGTGGTGAGATAAAATCACTTTTTTTGATAAAGCAACTCAGTTGGATTAATCTAATTTCTTTAATCCAACTGAGTTGTTTTTTTTATATAAACAGGGTTCATTGTTGATGATTTTAATTTATTTGTGGGCAAAGTGGAATGTTTTTTTTGTTATATAATTAAATATCAATTATTTATAAATGGTTTTATGGGTTAAAAAAAACAATTAATTTCATTAAAATACCTTATTATTCCTAATACATTTTAGGTATATTTGCAGCAATTTTTAAAAGTAAAACACTTTTTATGAAATTCACATAGCGAACCAACAAAGACGGATTGAAAAATGAAGAATAAGTACATCGACCTGATTGAACAAACATTTGAATTTCCTCAGGAAGAATTCAAAGTGGTTGATAACGAGTTGTATTGGCATGATATCTGTTTAATGGATATTATTAAACAATACGGCACCCCGGTAAAAATTTCATACCTGCCAAAGGTAAGCCAACAGATACAGAAAGCAAAAAGGCTTTTTCATGTGGCAATGGCAAAGGTAGATTATCAGGCTGATTATAATTATTGTTATTGCACGAAAAGCTCTCATTTTTCATTTATCCTTGAAGAAGCGCTTAAAAATGATATCCATCTGGAAACTTCCTCAGCTTTTGATATTTATATTATTGAGGAACTTCTTAACCAGGGGCTTATTGATAAGGAGAAGTTTATTGTGTGCAATGGTTTTAAAAAGCCTTTATACACGCAGAAAATTAGTGAATTGATAAATAACGGTTTTACGAATACCATTCCAATTCTTGATAATAAAAAGGAGCTTGATGATTACGAAGAGCTTATCCAAAACAAGGCAAAATTAGGGATACGTATTGCTTCTGAAGAAGAACCAATGTTTGAATTTTATACCTCCAGGTTGGGAATCAGGTATAACGACATTGTTAACTATTATTTAGAGCGCATCCAGCCTAATCCAAAGTTTGAGCTCAAGATGTTACACTTCTTTATCAATACAGGGATTAAAGACAGTGCATATTACTGGAACGAGCTTTCGAAATGTGTGAATGTGTATTGTGAATTGAAGAAGATCTGTCCTGAATTGGATTCTTTGAATATTGGGGGTGGTTTTCCGATTAAAAACTCTTTAGCATTTGAATACGATTATGAGTACATGGCTGAAGAAATTGTTGCCCAGGTTAAGAATATCTGTACCCAGAATAATGTTGCTGAGCCTAATATCTTTACAGAATTTGGTGGTTACACAGTAGGGGAGAGCGGGGCAGTCCTTTATTCAATCCTGGATCAGAAACAACAAAACGACAGGGAGCTTTGGAATATGATTGATAGTAGTTTTATGACCACACTCCCTGATATTTGGGCTGCCAAACAAAGGTTTATCCTGCTTGCAATTAATAATTGGGACTCAGAATACCAAAGGGTTAACCTTGGAGGCCTCACATGCGATAGTCAGGATTTTTATAATGCGGAAGCTCATGCCAATGCTATTTTCCTCCCAAAAATTTATGACAATTCAACACAGTTTATTGGGATGTTCCATACAGGTGCATATCAGGAAAGCCTTGGGGGTTTTGGGGGTATTCAGCATTGCCTGATCCCAAATCCAAAGCATATTATCATTGACAGGGATGAAGAAGGGGAATTATCAACCCGCTTATTTGCCAAGGAACAGAGCTATAAATCAATGTTGAAAACCCTCGGTTATTTTTAAACAACTGGTTGAAATTCAATAAATTGTTATTTCCAGTTTATTTGGTTAACTCAATTCTTGAGAACAATAAATCCTGAATTCCCATTTTGACCCGATTGTCAGATAAATCAGGAATGATATTGCTTAACAAACAATAAGCTTATTGTTTTGAATTCCAGTGTCTTACTTTGGAAATTAGAAGTAAGGCAGGATTGTTTTCAAGAAGTTTTAAGTCAGTATATCTGGTAACAGTGATACTGACTTTTTTGTTTTAGCTGCTTTTACTGAATTAGGTGTTTGTTTTTTCACAATTAATTGTAATTTTGGGTTTCAAACCAAAAGTGAATATTTTGCAATACTAAAATATATGAAAAAGCACATCCTTTCAATTACTGCCCTGATTTTTTTTACTGTATTCTTTTGTGCCACTGAGTTATCAGCACAGAAATATTTTAAAGGCCGTATTGTTTACCAAATGAGCTATCCTGCGAGTATGGTTGACCAGTTGACATTGTCAAACCTTCCAACACTGACAACAGTATCTGTGAGGGGACATCTTTCAAAGCATGAAATAACAAGTGAAGCATTTACCCAGATAAAGATAAACAACCTTCAGTCGCGTTCTTCTGTTACCCTGATGGAGTTTGGTAAGGAGAAATATTCAGTATCCAAAACAGCGGAACAAATAGCAGCATCCATAACAGAGATGGGGCAGCCGGAGATTAAATTCACAAACGAAACAAAAGAGATATTAGGATATACATGCAAGAAGGCAGTTGCAATATCTACAAATATTTTTGGGGAAGAAATAGTAAAGGATATTTATTATACTGAAGAGTTTCAGGGCTTACCATTAAACTTTGATACACCTTACGAAAAGATTCCGGGTATTATGCTTGAATATGAGATTCAGATCAAGAACCTGAATGTGAAGTATGAAGCCAAGTCGATAAAAAAGCGAAATATCTCTGCCCGGCAGTTTAAAACACCTAAGGAGTATATTCCTATCAGTTTTGATGAGTTAAAGGAAAAGCTTCTCTGATAATAAGCATGAATGGTTTTCGTTATTCATAAAGAGGGAAATATTTTTCCCCTGGGTATTTTATGCTTTGCCAACAAATTTCTTACCTTTGAACCAGCTAAAATTGTAGCCTGATCCGTATGTCAAAAAAAGTAAATAAACCCAAGCAGAATACATTAAAACAAGAGCACCGTCCTGAGAAAGATTTATCTCAGCCCATCATTACGGGACAAAAGCTAAAGTCTTTTTTTTCGGATGGCAGGTTTAGAAAAATATCCGGCTTGTTTTTTATCCTCCTTTCCATATATCTGTTTCTGGCTTTCACTTCCTATTTGCTTAACTGGAAGTCGGAGGACAGTATATTTAGCAACAGGCTGTTTGATTGGGGACTTCTTTTTGATTCAAGCCTTGAGGTTGATAACCTTATGGGGCGTTTTGGTGCAATAACTGCCCATCTGTTTATAAAAAAATGGTTTGGTATTGCCTCCTATTGTTTTGTGTTTATTTCGTTTGTTATTGGTATCAGGCTTTTGTTCCGCAAAGTTTTGTTCCCATTGATGAAAGCCTTTAAACGCTCCCTGTTTATCCTGATTTGGGTATCAGTGGCACTTGGATTTTTGTTTAGTATGGATGAGTTACAGATGCTTGGGGGTACTTTTGGTTATTCAGTGAATGTCTGGATTAACGGGGTGCTTGGAAAGATTGGGACAGGTCTTGTATTATTGTTCTCGCTGGGTGCCTTTTTGATTTATGTCTTTAACCTTAACTTACAATCACTCTTAGGGATACTGACAACAGAACCGGAAGAGGGATCAGATGAAGGGAAGCCTGGAGTGGTGGATGCAAGTGGGGAAGGTTCAGAGGATATTGAAGAACAGGGAGATGAGGATTCCGAAGATGGGGAAGGCTTGGAGGATGATGAAGATACTGGTGATTATAACGAGATTGCAGCTCAAACCGAGGCAGATATTATTTCAGCTATCCGTAGTAAAATACAACAGGGGGGGCAGCCTGAATTTGAGTTTGAGGTTAAAAACCCTGTTCCTCCAGTGTTACCTGTCAATCCTGTTGGAGGTGGGCTGGAGCTGGAGGTTGAAGTGGGCAATGGTTCCATAAGCGGTAACAACTATCAGCCGATAGTAGATCCGCGACTTGAGAAGGTAGATGCATTAGCCGTTACTGAGATGGGCGACTATGACCCCACCCTTGACCTGGCATCATTTATCCTGCCGGGTATAGATCTATTGGATGAATATGGGAGCAATACAATTAGTGTAAACAAAGAAGAACTTGAAGCCAATAAAAACAAGATTGTTGAGACGCTAAATAACTATTCAATTCAGATTGATAAGATTAAAGCAACAATCGGCCCGACAGTAACATTATATGAGATTATTCCGGCAGCAGGGGTAAGGATTGCAAAAATCAAGAACCTTGAAGATGATATCGCACTAAGCCTGGCAGCCTTGGGGATACGTATCATTGCACCCATCCCTGGTAAGGGAAC
>CAYLYP010000003.1:4583-5655 GCA_964387795.1 uncultured Bacteroidales bacterium | reverse complement strand
TTCATTGTGCTTATTGTGGATGAGTTTGCCGATTTGATAATGACAGCAGGGAAAGAGATAGAGTTGCCGATTGCACGTTTAGCGCAATTGGCACGTGCAGTGGGAATACACCTTATTATAGCCACACAACGTCCGTCTGTAAATATCATCACAGGTACCATTAAGGCAAACTTCCCCGCAAGGATTGCATTCAGGGTAACGAGTAAAATAGACTCAAGGACTATCCTTGATTCAGGGGGGGCAGAACAGCTTATTGGAAGGGGTGATATGTTGCTTTCGACAGGTAGCGACCTTATCAGGTTACAATGTGCTTTTATTGATACTCCTGAACTGGAAAAAGTAACCGACTTTATTGGAACCCAAAGGGCGTACCCTGATGCATTTTTGTTGCCTGAGTATCTTGATGAAGACGGGGGCGGTGAGGTCGATGATTTTGACCCTACTGACCGTGATGACCTTTTTGAAGATGCTGCACGTATTATTGTGGCAACTCAACAAGGCAGTACCTCTTTGCTTCAAAGAAAACTAAAGCTTGGTTATAACAGGGCTGGACGATTGATTGACCAGTTGGAGGCCGCTGGGATTGTAGGCCCTTTTGAAGGGAGTAAGGCACGTGAAGTGAAAATTAAAGATGAAGTGACTTTGGAACAATATTTGAAGTCTCTCTCTTAAGAAATGATATTTGAAAACCAAAATCTTAAACAATGTTGAAAAAAAGCTTTCTTTCTGTATTCATATTTGGCTTTGGTTTATTAAGCCTTAATGCCCAAAGTAATGGAGACCAGGTGCGCTATGAAAAAAAAGCCAAAGATATCCTTGCCCAGGCCAGCAGTAAAATAAAATCATATACAAGTATCAAGATTGATTTTACTTATGAGATGGAGAACAAGGAGCAAAAAATTAATGAATCCATGCAAGGCTCCCTTATATCAAAAGGGGAGAAGTTTAATATGGAAATAGGGGGCCAAAGATTTATTTCTGATGGAACTACACTTTGGACTTATATGAAAGAAATGAACGAAGTGCAAATTAACCTTGTTGCCAACTCCGAAGAAGACCTTAACCCTACTGC
>CAYLYP010000003.1:0-4483 GCA_964387795.1 uncultured Bacteroidales bacterium | reverse complement strand
AAGGATTCATTATGAATATTTTCTTTTTGTAAAACACCAGGTATTTTTTTTAATCTGGTGTTTTTTTTTAACAATCATATTAATCCCTCTTTTTTTACTTGTCCATAATAAGAACGAACAATGATATTTTGTTGACTTTAAACAAAATTTGAGTTTTTTAAAGGATTTTCATTCCTGCATTTTTTTGAAATAATATCGTTTTTTTGTCCCTAACATTTTTAAGTGAAAGAATATGATAAAGAAATTAAAAGCCGCATATAAAGAAGCTTATCGCAAGTTTCGTTTCAGATTGAGTGAGAACAACAGCATTTTGTTCATTGGTTTTTATAAATACTTTTATTCCCCTAAAAAGGATTCATTGGAAGAGTTCTTAAATGCTTTTTCAAAAAACAACCAGGGGCGCTTCACTGTATTCCAGGTAGGGGCAAATGATGGGATAACGCACGATCCCATCCATAAGTTTATTAAAAGGGACAAATGGAAGGGGGTATTGCTGGAACCACAAAAATATGTATTTGATAATTTCCTGAGCCGGATATATAAGAATAATGATGGGATACATACAATGAATGCAGCCTTGGGGCCAAAGGATGGTCCAGGGGAGATATATCGTATCGGGTTTACCAACTCCCGTTGGGCTAATGGCCTTAGTAGCTTTAGTAAAGAAACCTTGCTCGAAGCTTTTTCAAGTGGGTATGTGAAACGTCAATCGGATAAGGAAAATACAATTATTCCAGATAATCCTGATAAATGGATTGTGGCTGAACCAATAGAAATTCTTTCTCCCGGCACAATTATCAATCGCTGCCGGATTTCATCCATCGATTTATTAATGATTGATGCAGAGGGTTATGATGTTGATATCATCAAGATATTTTTTAATGAAGGGATATTGCCAAGGGTAATTGTTTTTGAAAAAGGGCATCTTGACGATGCTCTTGTGAATGAATGCAATGCCTTATTAAAATCAAATGGATATTATTATCGAAATGCCGGGGCAAATACTGTTGCAATGCAATTGCCTCTTGGAAGATATGAACAATGGTTTTGCCAGTCAAAACTTGTATTTGTATAAATGATGTTTTCATTGTCCAAAAGCATTTTTTAGCTTTGATATTGTTTTGCTATCTTTGCCATGAAAGGATTACATTGATTTAAACGGTAAATAATAAAGGCAATGATGGACACTGAAAAGGTATTGATAGAACAAGCCTGGAACAACAGGTCAATGCTGTCGGATGAAAAGGTTAAAAATGCAATCAGACAGGTTGTTGATAGCCTTGATAAAGGAGAATTAAGAATTGCAGAGCCATCTGGAAGTGACTGGATTGTAAATGATTGGATAAAAAAGGCAGTTATTTTGTTTTTTCCAATACAAAAAATGCAAACGATTGAAGTTGGCCCTTTTGAATTCCATGATAAAATCCCATTAAAAAAAGGATATGCAGAGAAAGGGGTTAGGGTAGTGCCTCATGGTGTAGCACGCTATGGAAGCTATCTGGCCCCGGATGTTGTTATGATGCCCTCTTATGTTAATATTGGTGCAAGGGTTGGAAGCGGGAGCATGGTTGATACCTGGGCAACAGTTGGTTCATGTGCCCAAATTGGGGAGCGGGTCCATCTATCAGGGGGTGTTGGGATTGGAGGCGTTCTTGAGCCTGTTCAGGCTGCCCCTGTAATTATTGAAGATGACTGTTTTATTGGGAGCCGTTGCATCATTGTTGAAGGTGTAAGGATTAAAAAAGGCGCTGTCTTAGGAGCTAATGTGGTGCTTACAGGCTCTACAAAAATTATTGATGTTAGTGGGCCGGAAGCTATTGAGTTTAAAGGGACAGTTCCTGAAAATTCTGTTGTTATCCCGGGCAGTATAGAGAAATCTTTTCCGGCAGGGGTTTATCATGTGCCTTGTGCCCTTATTATTGGGAAACGTAAGGCTTCCACTGATTTAAAGACATCCCTGAATGATGCTCTCCGTGAGTATAATGTGGCTGTTTAAAAAACGGTTGAAAAGTATTTGACATTTTTTTTTGTTTTTTGATGCATCAAATGCTTTGCTTATATATCTTTGTCTGTTAATCATTTCACACCTTGAAACGCATACTGGTCATACAAACTGCTTTTATAGGGGATGCTATTTTGGTAAGCTCTCTATTGGAAACCCTTCATCAGGGTTTCCCTGATGCTTCTATTGACCTGATGCTTAGGAAAGGAAATGAATCGCTTTATTTGGGGCATCCTTTCATTAGAGCGTTGTTGGTTTGGGACAAAAAGAGTAAAAAATATACCAGTCTGTTCAGGCTGGTCAGTTATGTGAGGGGCGAAAAATATGATTGTCTGATTAATGTCCAAAGGCATTGGGCCACAGGATTGTTATCCGTATTCTCGAAAGCAGGGCATATCAGTGGTTTTAAGAAAAACCCTTTGTCTTTTTTGTTTCATCACTCTGCAATTCATTCAATTGACCCAAGAGAAGGGGTTCATGAAACAGAAAGAAACTTTAAATTGGTTTCACATTTAAAGGAAATGAAATTACAGCCACCGCGTCTGTATCCAACCGCTGAGGTTGAAAGCGAGGTGTTAAAGTATAAAAAACTTCCTTATATTTGTGTTTCTCCTGCTTCTGTTTGGTTTACCAAACAATATCCATTTGAAAAATGGATTGAGTTTATTCAATCTGTCAAAAATAGATTTGTGGTTTATTTAATTGGTGCTAATAGCGATAAGGAATACTGCCAGGCTATTATTGACGAAATTAAATCCCCTGAAATCATAAATCTTGCAGGTTCATTGAGCTTATTAGCTTCAGCAGCTTTAATGCGCGATGCATCCATGAATTATGTTAATGATTCGGGACCGTTGCATTTATGCTCGGCAGTGAATGCTCCTGTATGTGCTATTTTTTGCAGTACTGTCCCCGGATTTGGTTTTGGGCCATTATCCCAAAACTCAACAATAGTTGAAATAAAAGAGCCAATAGCATGTAGGCCATGTGGTTTACATGGCCATAAAAATTGCCCTCAGGGCCATTTTAAATGTGCAAATGAAATAGACAACGAACAGTTATTACAACCCTTGAATACCAATTGATTATGGAAGATGAAAGTGCTATTTTAATGCAAAAGGAAATTGACAATACCGTTGAGGTATTAAAGTCAGGAGGTTCTATTTTATATCCCACGGATACGATATGGGGTATAGGGTGTGATGCCACCAATGCAAAGGCCGTAGAAAAGGTTTATAAAATCAAAAGAAGGTCTGAGACACGTTCCTTGATTGTGCTTGTTGAGAAAGCCGAAGACGTATCAATGTATGCTGAGGATGTTCCTGAAATCGTTTTTGATATCATGGAAAGCATAAAAGATCCATTAACAATAATTTATCAGAAAGGTAAGAACCTGGCAAAGGCAGTGTTGGCTTCAGATGGGAGTGTTGCTATAAGGGTTGTGAAGGATGAGTTTTGTAAAGGGGTGATTCATAAGTTAGGCAGGCCAATAACAAGTTCTTCGGCAAATATTTCCGGTGAACCAAGCCCCCTTTGCTTTAACAGGGTTTCAGAAAGCATCCTTAAATCAGTGGATTATGTGGTTAACCTTAGGCAAAAAGGCTTTGGATCGGTAAAACAATCAACAATGATCCGAATTGCCCCTAATGGGGAAATCCAGGTTGTCAGGAGTTAAAACCGGGTCAGGCATTAGTATTGGAAAGGATTTTTAAGCTAAGGATTCATAATTATTGATTACCTTTGTAGAATGATATGCAAAGCCCGAAAGGGCTTTTTTATTCAACACAAAAAAACATATTCATTTGAAGGAATATATTAAGCATCCGGTATTTACATTGATTTCTCAGGCTGCTAAAGAAATTGGGGTTGATGCCTACGTCATTGGTGGGTTTGTAAGGGATTCAATCCTGGGACGCAAATCCAAGGACGTCGATATCATGGCTATTGGATCAGGGATAAATCTTGCCCAAAGGGTTGCTGAGAAATCAGGAAAGGCGGATGCAGTGAAAGTATTTAAGAATTTCGGGACTGCTCAACTGATACTGCCTGGCATTGAGCTTGAATTTGTAGGGGCAAGAAAAGAATCATACAGGGCCAATTCGCGAAAGCCTATTGTTGAAGAAGGAAGTTTGAAAGAAGACCAGGAAAGGCGCGATTTTACAATTAATGCCATGGCATTGAGCCTGAATGAAGAGACCTATGGTGATTTGATTGATCCCTTTGGTGGGATTGATGATCTTGAAAAGAAAATTATCCGTACACCTCTCGACCCTGATATTACCTATTCTGATGATCCTTTAAGGATGATGAGGGCTATCAGGTTTTCAACCCAGTTAGGATTTCATATCGAAGAGGCTTCTCTTGAAGCTATTAAACGTAATGCCCATCGCCTGAAAATTGTTTCGATGGAACGTATTACCGAAGAACTGAATAAAATCATCATGACTGTCAGTTAATAGAAGAAATATTTAGAAAGAGTCA
>CAYLYP010000002.1:0-121084 GCA_964387795.1 uncultured Bacteroidales bacterium | reverse complement strand
TTGTCAACAACAATAATAGAATTATTTCTTTCCTCTTACAAAAATATCAAAAAAGCAATAAATGAAAATGTTTTGGCAGAAAATGTTTTACCGTCTCTATGAAAAAAATGAATGTTTTCTTTTAACTAAACTGCATTGCTATGGGTGTAGGATCCTATATTTTATGCTTTGTTTAAGCTGTTCGTTTACATATTCCCTTTTCCTCGAAACAAATACCATCCAAAATACAGGGTGGGGGTTGGTGATAGCGTGGACATCCCATTTGTCTTTCGTCAAATAATTCTTTTGTGGTATCTTTGGTCATAGAGGCTATTTTACGCTGTTTTCAATAATGGCTATCTCCTCTTCAGTCAAGTCATAAAGCTGGTAAGTCATTTTATCAAGTTGTTCTTCAAATTCAGTTGTATCTGCATCAGGATTAGTTAATTTTTCTTTAATTATTTTTTCAATAATCTCTTTTACCTTATTTTTATCTACATAGGGTATGCATGGAAACAACTTACAGTTTTCAATCAGTATTTTTTGAAAGAGTTCTTTCTCAATATCCAGGAATAAATACTTATGATAAAAATTAATCAACTTGCTGTTTAATAGTGCGGTTAATTCAAAAACTGTAATATCGGATTTTGGAATAATTGCAAATCCAATTTGAGTAAAATACAAAGCGTTATCAGTAAATCCTGCAAAAATCTTGGGTGGTTTACCTGAAACAATTTGTCGAACAATTACCCTGGGTTCAATAAAAAATCTTTCTTCTCGTGGAGCACCAAGCCAAGAACCATATTTAATAAATCCGTTGACTTTATCGTCAATATGATAAGGAACAATATTTTCGCCTTTAATCAAAGGTTTATAATCGTCAGATATTGCTATATCTGAATGAAATTCTTTGTTTTCAATAATCTCTTTTGAATGTCCTTTATATCTGTCATAAGGTGTAATTCCAAGGGTAAAGTCTGCAATTTCTTCCAAGCGTTTGCCTTTTCCATGTATTTTGCTTAAGGGCTTAAGGATATCGTCCGAAATATAAATATTAAATTTTGGCTCGCTATATATTTCCCATGACTTCTTAGATACTAAGTATTTAAAATTTATATCTAATTCAGTCACTTTGTCGTTTTTTTTGTAAGCCAAAGTATTACAATAGTCAAATTGTTTATCTTTCTGAAATTCAATGATTACTGTTTCAACTGTTGCATCTTCAAAAACTTTTTCAGGAAGTTTTATAATTCCATAAATCCCTTTTTTAATTAAGTTTCTTAGGTTTTGGTAAGACGAACCCATTAAGATAGAATTAGGCATAATAAATGAAAACAACCCTTCATTTCTTAGAAGCGAAAAAGCCTTTTCTACAAATGTGGAATATAAGTTGACTCTATTTGATGATGTTGGATAATTTGAAAAAATGTAGTTGACAAGATTATTGTCTAATCCTTTTAAATCAATATATGGCGGATTCCCAATCACCACATCAAACCCAACAAAATCCCCGTTATCATCCAATACTTCAGGAAACTCAAATCGCCATTCAAAAGCGTTTTCGAATATCTTGCTGTTTTTTATTTCTTCTATTTTTTGAGTAAGCTCTTTAATTTCTGCTTCCAGCTTTTGTTGTTCTTTTTTTCGTTTCTTATTTAGGTCATCACCCTTTTTGTTGTATTGCTCCTCATGTTCAAAAAGAAAATTACCGGTAAAACGGTTGTACAATTCATTGGCCAGCTTATCCATACGCGATTTCAATGGATCATTTCTTCTGATTTCGGAAGTAAAATCCTGCTTGATATGAAGGATTAACTTCTCCATCTCCCGTTTTATGTTTTTATCATTCGTGTTCCTATATGTTGAGATGGCCAAACGATAACTTTCGATGCTCCATTTGCTGCTTTTTAAAGCCAGTTTAAGGTTTGCATCAAGTGGGTATCGGCTTATTAACGAGTTTCCACATTTGATATTGATATCAATATTGGGTAGTGTTTCAAGTTCAGTATAATTGCTTTCGGGTGTGTAATAGGTGTTTTTTAGTAACTCAATCCAAAGGCGAAGACGGCAAATCTTTACTGAATTCGGATTAATATCAACGCCAAACAAACAATTTTCGATAATAAATTGCTTTTCTTTAAAAAGTGATTGTTGGATTAATTGGCGATAAGGGATTTTTTCAGGTTTAACATTGTGAGTATCACCATTGAATTTATTTCTTGTTGTGAGTTCTTTTCGCGGAGCAGGGGCAAGATAAAAAAAGAGTTCATCGTCTTCAATGTCAATAACCTGAAGTTCATCATTTACTACTTCTATTTGAATGTCCCGCAAAAGACGTCCATCAATGTCCATTAAAATCCCAAGTTCTGATTTTATGGCAATTATTTCGTTGAGGGCTGAAACTAAAAAGTGCCCGGAACCAACAGCAGGGTCACATATTTTTAAATCATTGATGATACTGTTGGCTTCATTCCGGTCTTCAATTTTATCGTAAAGGGATTTAATATCGGTGCAATTCCAGGCTTTTTTTTCATTGAATTTTTGAACCACCGCTTTACGAATGGTTTCACGGCACATATACATTGTAATAAAACCAGGTGTAAAAAACGAACCATCCTTGTAACCATTGATTTTCTCAAAAATCAAACCAAGAACCGAAGCATTGATAAGGGTTTTGTTATCTTCCTGAATTTCTTCGCTTCCTTCGCTGGTAAAATCATAAGCGTTTAGAAATTCAAAAAGATATTCAAGCGGGTTAATAATTCCTGTCCGCTTTTTGCCTATGCTGTCTTTTAATACGGTTTGTGGATAAATCGGAATAGTCCTGTCATCACGTAAGTTGCTGATAAAAATGGTAGCATGTTCAATGTCTGTTGGTTCAAACAATGAGCTGTTTAAGTAAGGCACTTTTGAGAATACTGCCCTTACATCTTCGTTCCTTTCATTTTGTTTTCGGGCAAGTACTTGGAAAAACAGACTGTTTAGGTCATCATAATCCTTTATTTTATCGTTACTCAAAAAACCATACGATTTATCGCCCTTGTGGTAAGATATTAATTGTGCTTCGAGCAATTTCAAAAATAAAATCCGGTTAATCCACGTAATACTCAATTCAAGTGCTACACCGAAAAGCCTTTCCTGCAAGTTTGCACCAAATTGATTTGCGTTTTCTAAACGTGAGATTTTATCAAGGCTGTCTATTTGAATAATTGCATTTTCAATAAATGAACCTGTATGTCGTTCGCCTTCTTTGTTTCGTTCGATAAGTTTTTTACCTCCTTCTTTGGTTTCGGTTAACCCAATTATATGAAGCAATTCACCGTAAAAACGTTTGTCAAGGCTATTGCTGTCGTTGGCGAAAGGAAGTTTTAAAAGATGTTCGGGCGAAAGTAATTTAAAAAGGGCTATTAGCTGGTTATCATCTTGTTTATCTGTATTACGCAAAGGCTTTTCATATTCCTGGATATTGAAGTATGTAAATTCAATTTCGTGCTTCATTTCTGCGATAAACGGTTCTGCAACCTGCTTGTAGAAAAAATCTGTTTTAGTATCAGCCAACCGCCCACTTTCAAAATCGTTAAATTGTTTTACAAGGTTTTTATTTTGGGCAAATAACCTTTCGAAAAGCATTGCGTCAAAAATGAACCATTCATTAATATTGGTCGCAATAAGGTGTTTTATCTCAATATTTTTATTCGTGACCCGCTCTCTCAAATAATACAAAACCAATTCCTGAAATGCCTTAACGTTTATCCTTGAAAGCATTTGACTCTGTGTGTCCCCCGGCGAGGGTGCTTTCATCATCTCTGTTTTATTGGCAGGTTTTTTAGCTTCAATAATTACACCTACAGTTCCTGATGCGCTGTTTGTGTTATGTATAACAAGGTCGTTTCGACCCTTTGTATTTATAAAGTGGTTTGGTTCGTAATAGGTTTTTTTTAAAAAATCACTAAGGAGGTTTTTATGAAATTCTTCTGATTCGTTGTCATTGATCCTGTCAAGAAGTTGCGACAAATTGGTCTTAAAACATTCTATTTCAGTCCTGTTAGGTTTAACTTTCAGGAAGGCTTTGTTTAGTGCCTTTCGAGGTTTCAATATCCGTATTTGCCCATTCATAAATAATTCCCGTTTAGAACTGCCATCCGCAAGTGATTACTATATACCTTGTTATTGTTCTTTCTTTACTTGTGCCAAACAATAACTATTTATTCAGATTTCCCTTAACAAAAATATCAAAAAAGCAATAAATGATAACGTTTTGGCGGAAAATGTTTTACAATGCTCATAGAAAATCAGGAAAGAAATTAAAGATTAATATCCATTTCACTTCTTTTGCGAAATATAGTAACTGAGTTAATATAATAATCCGATAGTGAGTGCTTCGATGCAATGTTCTGTCAGACAAATCATTTTTGATAAAAAGTTGGCTGTCTAATATATAATGCTTATATTTGCATTATCTCATTAACCAGGTGTTAAAGGAGTTACGAAATCGTCAGGTATCCCTTGGCGATTTCTGTGTTTTTAGCCAGGCTTCATATTCTTTTTTTTTTCTTCTTTTTTTCATGTCCATATTCTGCAACAAAGGCTGTCCAAAGTAACTTATACTCCTTTCGGATATCAATAATTACAAAATAATCAGGCTCATTTTCCAACTCGAGCCAAATGCAAATTCTGTTTGATCCATTTCTTTTCTGCGGCCATATTTTCAAACTCCAAGTGTCACATTTTTCAATTACCGGGCGTGCCCAAGGCATTCTTTCGCATCGTCTCAAATCAGGTTCCCGGTTCTGCTCATCTATGCCCTTGTGAGTCATGTGATAAAAAGTGTATGCGCAATCCTGAAATATTGGATTTCTTTTCAGACGAAGCTCTTCACCTCGAAATTTTGTTTTATGCTTAATAAAGTCATTTTCAAAAATCGCATATACAGCATTGATAAAACTTATATAGTCACCATTATAATCCTCCAGAAATATTAATTCAGGCAGATCGATAATTTCATTCATTGTTTACCTCCTTTGCCCTCCAAATGAATACATTCATTTTATCTTCCTTGTAAAGGGTTGATTTCATTAAGCTATAACCTGAACGATACCTTATTTTCTCAATTAATTCCAGTTTTGCTTCATTACTTTGTAAACTTCTATGAAAATAAGATAATGCCCCACATAGCAAATCGGTTATTTGTAAAAGCTCTACTTCATGGGAATTGACCTGTTGGATTTTACGAATTATCTGGTTTTGATAATCGTAATGATTATTGCGAAGTATTTTCTGTAATTCAAGAACCCTTTCTTGTCCTTTTGTATCTTTTTTATCGATATAAATATTGTATCCACAATGAGGGGCTAAAATCACTTTTAATAAATCGAAATACATTTTATAGTAAAAAGTATTATGATCCTGTTTGAAAAATTCATGATTTAATAGAGTTTTGTCTGGTACAACCAAACCCCTGAAGTGTAAATCGTCATTATCGAAAAAGAAGTTAATAAGTTCTATGTAAAAATCAACCCTGGCCTCTGATACCTTGTTCCATTTTATTTCTAAATCGGGTTTTAAACCATATTTAACCTTAATTTCGCGAATATGTTTAAACACCAAATGCTTAACATCTGTTGGGCACCAAATGGCACCTAATACCATAACCTTGATATGGTCGTTTTCCAGGTGACAACTCTCATCGCAGTAAATGTTGTATTCGGTTCTCATAATTAACTAGCTTTAAAACCTTATTTTCGTTCCCCTCAACATTGGCAACGAAGTATCTAACAAAGAGGTGAGTGTGCAGATTTGGATTTGATTATTTTTTCATTTCAAGCTATAAATAAAGAGCATTTATTTAAGCAGTTAATAATTTTGGTATTTAACGATTGAGATTTATATGGTTTATGGGGTTAAAATCAAACTTCCTCTTACAAAAATATCAAAAAAGCAATAAATGATAATGTTTTAACAGAGAATGTTTTAAAAAAGCTAATGAAAAATCAGGAAAGAAGTTAAAGTTTAATATTCATTTCACTTCTTTTCAAAATCAAAAAAACATAGCATTGGGATCTATCTTTAAATGAACTATGTCAAAGGTTTAAATTCCTTGCTGTTCATTTTCCTGCTCTATTGATTTTATTTCATTTATAACCAATGTCTGTAATTTTTCTTTAGGAAGCAACAATTGATATTCGGCTACACCAATGGGTTTATTAATGTCTTGTAGGGCAATTTCCACATCCAGGTGGTCTTTATCGGCACAAAGAATAATGCCAATCGATTGGTTTTCGGTTTCGCCTTTTTCAATGCGGTCAAGCAAGGAAAGATAGAGATTCATCTTGCCCGCGTATTCTGCCTTGAAACCGCCTATTTTTAATTCAATAGCTACTAATGACTGCAACCCGCGATGAAAGAACAGCATATCAACACTATACTCTTTGCCATTGTATTCCAGCACATATTGGTTGCCGATAAATGAAAATCCCTTACCCAACTCCAAAATAAAGTCTCTTATTTTTGCAGAAAGCCTTTTTTCTAACTCTCGTTCCTTAATGGGTTCGGTTATGCTCAAAAAACCAAGGTTATATGAGCTTTTAAAAACTTCATTGGCATATTCAGCATGAATTTCAGGGAGCGTTTGGTTGAAGTTGTTTGATTTTATGTGTTTTTGAGCATATCCAAAGCTATTCATTTTAATGGCATTGAGCAACAAATCTCTCGACCAGCCTTTTGTAAGCACCTCGTTTGCGTAAAATACCACAGCATCGAATGATTGTATTTTTTCGAGTAAAAGTAAATTATGCCGCCATGGCAAAACTGCTACGCTGCGTTGCAGTTTTGCATCTGCCTGATAATAGCGTTCATAGAAGCGCTTCATATTCCATAGGTTACGGGGCGATAGCCCCATATCGGGAAATTCGTTTTTCAAATCAACCGACAATTGTTTTACTACACCACTGCCATAACCTTCATCCATAAAAGTACTGTTATGGGCGTAGGATCCTATATTTATGCTTTGTTTAATCTGTTTGATTACATATTTACCGTTTCCAGAAATAAACACCATCCAAAATACAGGGTGGTGGTGTGGATATCCCATGGCATGTCCACATGACATGGCCTAACAGCCATGTGAATGTTTTAATTTGGCTGAAGCCAATTTTTTTGCTGTTTCATTATAATAAATGGGCTAAAGCCCATTTCTATTTATAGTTAGGAATAATCTCTGTGAATATCCTTCATTAAATGCCTCAATGAATTGCCTCCAACTTTTGCTGGAGAATGACTTGAGTATTATAAGGGCAGGAGCAGGGCCTGCCCTTTTGAATGCCAATATAATTATTTCACAATATGTCAAAGAACGTTTCCAGTCCCTGGTGAAGGTGCTACAAAAAATATGCTTTGCTGCCATCGCTAAAAAAATTGCGGCTTCTTGCTGCTGCTTGCCGGACAGGGGAAAAAAACTGCCAGAATGTCCGGCAGGAAAAAGAACCAACCCGCAAAAAAAAACCTGACAATCTGTAAAGACGTAGTATACTACGTCTCTAACGGTGTGTTGATTTTATATCTGTGAGAGACGCACAACCGTGCGTCTCTACGCGCTACGGATAACAATCAGGCAATGAAATACGTACTGCGTTCATTATTCCATCAAAACCATACCTGCTCCACAACTTGTCCACTATCCGCTTGGACGATACTGAACCTGATAAGACCTTGGTATATCCTTGGTAATACCGTGACCTATCCATGGTATTGTTTTTCAGGCTTTTATAAAATAAAATTAACTTACATTAAGTTAAAATTAACACCAAATTATGATTATTAAATTATAATACATTGAACAATAGATTGTTGAATAATTAATGAAAACATAAATTATGTTAATGATAAATTATGTTATATGTTTTTAACGAAAAAAAGCTGCAAAGCTTTGTCAGGCTTGGTTTTTGGGAGATAAAAAAAGGAAAAAAGGGTAGGTAGCTAAAGAATTTTTATAATTATGCCTGTTTTTTGATATTAAAAATCAGTTGAATGTGTTATTGTTTTATATTTGGATTTTAATTTGTTGATCATCAGTGGTTAATATTTCGGTATGTTTTTTGAGGGTTAGATTTGAAGGTTTTTAAATAGGGCAGGGGCATTGTTTTGGTTTTGATTAAATTGTTGTAACAAATATAATAAACACTATATGAATGGACAGGACCCGGATTATTACGATTGTATCAACCGCAATGCTATTGTGGTGAAAGTAAAAAAGCCGCTTTTTGATTGGTTAAATTCTGTTTCACGGGATGAGATCCTGTTTTCGGGAGATGAGGAAGGGACAATCTATCTTTTAAGGGAAATGGATAGCATTGAAGAAACTGATCAATGGCTTAAACGGAATTTTGACAAGATCTTTAAAAGTGAACTAATCGGTTGGCATACAAATAAGCAGGACTGGCCGCAGAACAGGACATTCAGGATGTTTAAGGAATGGTTTGATTATGAAATATTTTCAATGATATTAGATTTTGAAAAAACTGATATATTAAAAGACCTGCAATCCGGTTGATTTTGTAGCTTAAATTGCAAAAAAAATCAATTGTTGCTTACCATTTTGCTTGGGGACAGTGATTGTGTCCAAGGGATTAAGAGGCAGTGAAGGTATATCGTGGAATGCTGAAAATTAGGTTTTTTCAATATATTTGCTAAAAAAAAGAATGTGGGACAAGCTTCGCATATTAAGAGAGGAATATTTGGATCAAAGGATCATGGATTCGATTGGTTATGAGAAGTATTGTTTGATATCAATTGTATATCATTCATGTAAGATTGAAGGATGCTCACTTTCAAATACTGACACAAAGGTTTTGTTGGAAAACAATATTACAGCCCAAGGTAAACCATTGGTTGATCATTTAATGGTTAAGGATCATTATAATGCTTTTTTGAAAATAAAACAAGATGCAATAGAAAAACGACGCTTATCGGTTGATTTCATTAAAGAAATAAATGCATTGGTGATGAAGTCCACCGGGGCAATAAACAAAACAATTTCAGGAGAATTTGATACTTCAAAAGGAGATCTGAGGTTAGCACCGGTATATGTGGATAAAAAATACTTCCCTGATTTCAGAAAAGTGCCTGAGCTTTTAAAGGGATTGGTAGTTTATGTAAATGACAGGATTGATACTGTTGAGGGAAACGATATTGTAAAGCTTTCAGCAGATATTCATTATAATTTTGTAAATATTCATCCATTTGGAGATGGAAATGGCAGGACATCCAGATTGCTAATAAATTATATCCAATTATATCATAATCAACCTTTAATAAAAATTTATACAGAAGACAGGGCTGAGTATATTGATATGTTAAATGAAACCGAGGAGCAGGGAAATATTAATATTTTCAGGGATTTTATATGCAGGCAACAGATTAAATTTTTTGAAATAGAATTAAATAAGTTTAGAAAAAGCAAATCCGGGTTTACATTTTTATTTTAAAACCCTTGTTAATAGCAATTCACCCTATATCTCACCATTGACTCCCTAAACTAACGATTTGATGTCTTCCCCAATTGGTTTTTTTATAAATTAGCAGCACTCTTTGGAAGGCCGATTTTTATACTGTTGCATAATAGCATGAGAACAATCCTGGTTGAGATGTTTGCGGAGACTCCAGTGGTGGTTCCAAAAAAGGAGATCCCGTTAAGAATATTTACTTACCAAAAGCACATCTCCAAAGAGGAAGAGTATCTGCTATAAGTGCAATATCTCGAAAAATAGCTGTGATGACAGATCCCTGTTGGAAGAAGATTGTATCGACAGGGATGAAAGTCTATTTTTAGATAATTGAGGGGGAAACTCCTACGGAGTTTTAAGTGCAGGAGTCGCATTGTGCCCCCAGATAAATCTGGGGGTTATGCACAGGATACTCCTAACGGAGTAAGAAAAAAGGATTTGAACATCCAATGTGTCTTACCAGTGAAGGTTCCTTAATTTTCCAGAAAAGGAAATGAAATGGGGGTAATAAAAACGGATAAAAGCCTGTAGGGCTTTACTGTAAATAACCCCCGGATTTATCCGGGGGAAGGGGATAGGAAGCGCTAACACAAAACCCTGTATGGGTTTCCCTATGTTGAATTATGCCACGGTAGTTTGGACATGTCATTTGGGGTATGCCATTTGGAACATACCACACCACATAGAAAGCCAAGATGTAATAAAATAGGGTTTCATTTAGTCAACAAGCTCCAATATCTTGTTCTGGCATTTAAACGTTAGTCAGAAAAAATAATAGTTCAAGATGTTTTTATTGTTACCGGTATCCAACCACAAACAATAGGAGTGGGTAGCGATTTTTGGGAAAAAGGTTCTGTTTGGCATTTGCATAAAAGCTCTTTCAAAAACATAAAAAAGTGGATTATCATTATTTGAAATTTAGCGTTTGCAATCTGCTCATCATAAGCCGGATGCATTTCCTTTGGCTTTATTCGTGGTGTGATAAACTTGAAAATACCTGAAAACAGAGGTAGGTATAAATAAAAAGAGACAGGAACCACCTGTCTCTTTTGCTTAGATTTAATAATTTGTTTTAGGGTATAAGTCATTCCACCATTGAGGTTTGTCCTTGAGGTACATCTCGAACCAGGCCAGTATGGTATTGTTCCATTCAACTCTTTTTGAAGGGGTAAGTATCTGGTGGTCTTCACCTTTTATCATCACAAGCTCGACTGGTTTTCCGAGGACTTTAAGTGCAGCAAACATCTGGAGGCTCTCGCCGGGAGGGACATTGGTATCGGCATCACCGTGGAGTAGGAGCAGAGGGGTTTTAATCCTGTCGGCGCGGTAAAGGGGGCTTTGGTCAACATAGATGTCGGGACGGTTCCATGGAAAGCTTTCGGCAGTAGCTTCGGTGCTATAACCCACTCCCCAATAACCAACACCCCAGTATGAAGCAATATTGCTGATACCTGCATGAGAGATAGCTGCTGCAAAGATGTCAGTGCGAGTTTGAAGGAGCATTGTCATAAAACCCCCATAGGAAGCACCCATACATCCCACTTTTGAAGCATTGGCAGCAGGATGGGCTTGCAGAAATGCTTTTGTTGATTCAATGATTTCATCGGCCACTGTAATGCCCCAGTTGTTTACGTGGGCAGCAGAAAATTCCTGGCCATATCCAATAGAACCTGAAGGCTGGAGCACATAGACAAGGTAGCCCTGCGAAGCAAAAAGGTTAAAGGGGTAACGCCCCCCAAAGCTTCTTTGAACAGGTGTTGTGCCCCCATAATAATACACAAGGACGGGATATTTTTGCTCAGGCTTATAGTCTGTTGGAAAATAAACACGTCCCTGAATTTTCACCCCTTTAGAGGTTGTATAGTCCCATTCCTTTGTTTGGCCAAACACAACATTTTTGTAATTTTCTTTTTCGGTGTTTTCTATCTGGTTGAATTGTTTGGTCTTGAGGTTGATCATATAAGCAGCCGAAGGGGTGCTGATGCTTTCGCCAAGGTAGAGTGCAATGGGGTTGTTATCGGCAAACTGAAGGTTTTGGGTTACATCAACTCCGGTAATAACAGATGAAAATGATTTTTTCTTTAAATCATATTGGAAAAGATTGCGCCTGTCGCCCTGCTGAGCAACGATATAAATCAGGTTATCGGCTTTGTTCCAAACTGCTTGTTGAACAGAAGGATCGAATTTAAGGGTGATGGGATCGACATCTTTGTTTGAGAGGTCAAAGATATATGCCTGGGTATCGTAATTATTTGGGATTGTATTCTGAGGGACGTTTGTGCCGGTATTACCAAAGGCTGAAGGGCCTCCGGTGATAAGCAGTTTTTTCCCGTCAGGGGAGAATGAACAGTTGATGCTCCATCTAAGGTCCTTAAACAGGGTGTCTGCTTTCAGGCTATTGATATTCAGGATGATAATCTGTTGTTTTGAGAAAGGCCGTTGGGTATAGTCGGGCTGGGAGAGGCTGATAATTATGTTTTCAGCGTCAGGGGATATGTCCTGCACCCAGGCAGACAGGTTTCCATAGGTTAACTGTCGCGACTGGTGTGTAGTGAGGTTGTGATAATAAACAAAGCTCCGGTTACGGTAACCAGGCAGCCTGTCCTGGATGTTTAGGATTTGTCTGGTGTTGCCCTCTGTTTTTGGGGCTTCTTCATTGATTTGATAAATAAAATAAGATTCATCAGGTGCCCATGAATATCCTGCAAAGTTTTCAATGTTTTCGAGCACAGTGCTTATCTGGAGGCTAGTTAGGTCAAGGATGAACAAGCTTGTTTTTTTATCCCTTGTATTTACAAAAGCAATCCTATTGGATTTGGGTGCCCAGTTAAGTTGTGAAACGCTTGAAAATTTAAACTGGTAAGAAATGCCGTTATCTTTAAGCCTGCGTATCTCAGTCCAGTTTTCCGATTTGTCGGAAGGGAGGAATTTTCGGAATGAAATGCTGTAATACTGGCCATCAAAGGATGGGGTCACCCCTGAGATTTTGGTGCCGGCATATATGTCATTAATTGTTTTTATCCTTGCCGGGCTAAAGCTTGTTTGTATCTTTGATGCATCAATATAATCGGGAGGGGAGATGATGCCTTTGAATTTCCATTCGTTGGTATCGGCAGGTGTGGTCAATGATTTTACAAGTATTTGATATTTCCCTTTAGGTAAGGGCATAGTAACCGAAGCCTTTCCTTTTTCATCCGAGAAGGAATACTTACTGGCTTTAAGTTCGCCATTGATATATACTTCAAAAAGCTGAGGGCTAAAGAATTCAATTTTGGACTTTGAGTATTCCGATGTTTCCACATAGATGTTAATCCAGCAATGGGAAGGATGTTGGCTGTTTTTACCTGGGATAGTAATAAAACCATCAGGCTGGGTTTGGTTGATGTTGAAGCTTACCGGATTGTTTCCTGAGGATTCAGTGTTTGCACCCTGGTCAGGCTTAATATCTGAAATGCCGGTAGTGATTAAAGGGAAAAGGTTTTTCAGGGCAAAGGTATCTCCCTTAATATTGGGGACATTTGCAAAGGCAGGAAGCATGATTTCCCGGGGAGCGCTTTGCTGCCATTGTTGGATTGTAATCTGGGCACTGAGATTATTGCAAGGATATAAACCCGCTAAAGATAATGCACAGATAAAAAAAGCAAAAAGGTTTTGTTTCATATATCAGTATTTTAGTGTTTTTGCAAAGGAAAGGATGTTTATGATTGTAAAAAAAATCATTGGCCGGGAGGGATAAGTAATGGTTCAGGCCTTTCGAAATTGGAAGGTACCAGGCATTTGGTATTTTCCCAAAGGGCATGATACTTTTGAAGGTCAATAGGTTTTCCGTCACAATCAAGGAAATTACCAGCTTCATCTTTTTTGATGATAATAAAGCTTCCCTCAAGGATATGTTGAACAATCAATTGTTGAAGGCTGTCGTTAGAGATGTCAGGGTTGTTTTTGCCAATCAGTATCCCAACATCGTTGTTATGAAGGTCCATAGTGCAATTGGGCGCATCAGGAAGCTCCCCTTCAGTATTTTTTGAAGCAAGTTTTTTAAACTTTTGTTTATTCCCTTTTTCATGGGCATAACCTAAGCGCCTTGCCTTGCGTGGATTGATTTCACGGCTTAAGGAAGCCATCCAGTAGCCATGCCTGAAAGCATCTACCTGTCCGCCCCTGTGGTCACCATCCAGTATAGGGCTAAGTTTCATTACGTCTGCCCGTTTTGCAGCATCACTGCTCACCCGCATGGCTTTAGGGGCTGAAAAAGGATGGGTGATCACCCAAATCTTTTCAGGAAGGCTGATTTCCCTAAAAGCTTTAAAGAGGTTTTTTTTCTCCTGGGCCTGGGATGCACAGGAAAGAAACACCAGTATAAGAATAAATGATGTGTATCTGATTTTTTGCATCATGCAAATCTATTCAATCGTTTGGCAAGGTACTAAAAAACAAATCATCTTATGGGCTAACAGGTGTTTTTTTGATTATTATAATTTAAGTCTGCAAAAAAACCGTTACTTCCATATCGTTTACAAGTCACTTTACTAATGAATATAACATCCCTTGTCTTTTTATATCAAAACAGGGATTTGTTGTCTTTATAATTTGCTAATTCTCACATTTGCTCATTTGCTAATTTTTTAAGGATTATTGTTCGAATTATTACTCATTGATGAATGGCTTGTTTAATGGCATTGTTTGTTCAAAATGGTTTAAAGCCTTTATTATGGCGGTATTAATATAAAACTAATCATATTGATTGCAAAAATGTTGTATTTCAAATATTAATCATATATTTTTGTTTTAAAGGTTCACACATCTAAAATAAGACGGTTACTATATTATTTTTTCTTAGAAGATGGTGGGGTGAAGGGATTCAAGAGGGTTATTAAAGGTTAGCTAAAAAGTGCTTAGCATTATGGATGTTTGTTGTTTTCAATGGAAACTCTTTGTATTGATTGGAAGGAATTAGATTTTCTGATGTTAATAACTATACATTAAAATTACAATCATCTAAAAGGCATCATTTGTTTTATTGCTAAAGGCATACAGTATTATTATACTTTTCGCCAAATTGCATCACATCTGATATCATAGTAACTTTTTTAGCCATGCTTGTTAAATAGATTTGATTTTAAACAATATATATTATGAAAGACAGTATCATAGAACATGCTGAAAGGCTACAGTGCCAGGCGCATGAAGTTATAAGGGAATTAAAGATTATTGAAATCTGGAAAGCTTATGGAGCACAGGCAAGACTTGTAGGGTCACTCAGCACGGGTTTATTGATTAAAAAAAGGGATATTGATTTCCATGTGTATTCAGAGCGCTTTTCAATAAGTGATAGTTTTGGGGCAATTGCTTTGATTGCTAGTAACAGAAGTATTAAAAAGGTAACGTACAATAACCTGATCGACACTGAAGAAAAATGTATTGAATGGCATTTATGGTTTTTGGATGAGGAAAATAATGAATGGCAGATCGACATCATCCATATTCATAATGAATCACCCTATGCAGGGAAATTTGAAAATGTTGCTGAACGGATAAAGACTGTTTTGACACCAGAGTTAAAGCTTGCCATTTTATCAATCAAAAATGAAATACCGGACACCGTAAAGGTTATGGGGATTGAAGTATATCAGGCAGTAATCCGTGATGGCATCAGGAATTATAATGATTTTATGCTTTGGAGGGAGAAGAACCATCAGGAAGGTATTATTGACTGGATGCCTTAAAAATAAGAATTGGAATGTCGAAATTGGTATGATAGTAAAATATTACTAAGATGTATCATCCGCGTTTTAAAGGGAAGCATTATCAGATGGGTCAGAAGATGGGAAATATCTTTTTAAAAGCAAAGGCACAATTTCCAATCCATCTTGATGATTTTCAAATGAAGCATGGAATTGAAAGCAGTCGGTTGCTTAAACAGGTTTTTCCAGAGGGAGCGATGGAGATTTCAGGCATCACTGATGTTATTGGTATTGACAATACGTTGTTTTCGGCCTGGATGATGTGTATGGGATGCTGCCTGGACATTGATGACAATCAAAGTGTTGAGGTTAGGGGTTGCACTGCATTTTGTTTTACCAAAGATGGGAAGGTGTTTTATGGCAGGAGCAATGATTTGCCCCCATTCTTAAAGCCATTAAGCAAAAGCGTTTATTATCAGGCAGAAAATTCAAATCCTTTAATTTTAACAACATCATCATTTATTAATGGTGAAGAAGGGGTTAATAATCATGGCCTGGTAGTGGCAATGACATTTGTAAAGCCATATATCAAAGAGATAAAGCCAGGGTTGAATTCTGTTTTTCTTGTCAGGTTTTTGTTGGAGAGATGTGATACGGTTGCCGGAGCGATAAAGCTGTTGAAGGAAACCCCAATAGCATCTGTTTGCAACATCCTTTTGGTTGACCGGACAGTGGAGATGTGCGTTGTTGAGTGCATGCCCGGAAAGCTTCATGTCAGGATGCCGGAAGATAATGAATCAGGTGAGAAGTATGTAGTAACAGTGAATCATTTTACTTCAGAAGAAATGAAAAGGCATGATGCAGGGAGAGGCAATATGTTCAGGTCGCAGGAAAGGTACCAGACGGCATGCAAGGCATTATCAGAAAGCAATAAAAAGACGGGATTTGAGCTTACATCTGATATTTTAAAAGGCAAGTATGGTTTTATGTGCCAGTATGGGAAGGAGCTTAATTTTGATACGATATGGTCAACAGTAGTCAATCTAAGTGATCAGAAGATATACCGGACAGAGGGCAATCCGATGCATTGTAGTTTTGTTGAAGATAAGAGGCTTTGGTAAAGAGAGATGATGAGATTTGATTTTCCTGGGCTATTTTACAGAAAAAATGAGTCTGGCTAGACGTTCAAAAGACTATATGAGGGCTTATCTTCGTATGCTGTCCCAGGCAAGTTTAAACATTGTATCAGCAAGGCTTGATGTTTCCTGGTTAGTTATGGGATAGTGAAACCTGATAAGGTCATGGACAGGGCCTGTAAGTTGAGCAAGGATGATTTCAACAGGCAGTTCTTTGATAAGCAGTTCTTCAATAGCTTTATTAAGGATCAGGTAAACAGGTTCAAGGTAAAGATTTACAAGCTTTGAGGTGGGTTCTGAATAATAAGATGAGCGCACAAATTGTTCGATAAAGGCTATTTTCTCAGGTTGGGAGATACAAATCCTGAAATACCTTGAGTACGCATTTTGTAATGAAGCAGGCAAAGGGATCTGAAGGTTAATAGTCTGTTGGACCTGAGATGTTATATCTTTAAAAAGATAAAGGAAAAGATTGTTGAGCAGTTCTTCCTTATTCTTAAAATAGATATAGAGGGTGCCGGCAGCCAGATTGGCTTCGTCGGCCACATCCTGCATCCTTAAGCCGCTAAAACCTTTTTTGAGGACAAGTTTGAGGCTATGCTTATAAATCAGCTCTGTTTTGTTAAAGTCTTTTTCTCTTGTCATGATGTAAAAGTAATATCAAACATAAAACAGGGAGTTTTTTTTTACAAAAATTCTGAAAACTATTTTAATATTTCCCATATTAAATGAATGTGATTAATTTTGTAAGTTCACTGAGAAGAAAAAGTAAAGAATTTTGGACAAAAATATATTTTTAAACAAATGAGTATCATAAAGAAATTGTTTGGGAGCAAAGCCGAACGCGATATGCGAGAAGCAAGCCCCATCCTGGACAAGATTAAGAAAGCATACGAGACCATTAAAAACCTTGATAATGATGCTTTAAGGGCAAAAACACAGGAATTTAAAAACCGTATTTCTGAACATATAGCACCGGAGATGGCTAAGATAAAAGAATTGAGAGCCATCACTGAGAATCCGGATATGGATGTGGATGAAAAAGAAAAGGTTTTTAAACAGATAGATGAAATAGATAAGGCTGTAATTGCAAAAATAGAGGAAATCCTGTTGGAGATACTACCGGAGGCATTTTCGGTAATGAAAGAGACCGGTAGGAGGTTTAAGGAAAATCCGATAGTTGAAGTTACTGCACAGGACTTTGACCGTGATTTGGCAGCTTTCAGGCCAAATGTTGAGATTACAGGGAATAAAGCATATTATAAAAACCAATGGCTTGCCGGAGGAAATACAATCACCTGGGATATGGTACATTATGATGTTCAGCTCATAGGTGGTTATCACCTTCACAAGGGGCGTATCGCTGAGATGGCTACCGGTGAAGGTAAAACCCTTGTGGCTACCCTTCCTATTTATTTAAATGCACTTGCCGGACGTGGGGTTCATATCGTTACAGTGAACGATTATCTTGCCAAACGTGACTCTGAGTGGATGGGGATGCTTTTTGAATTCCATGGTTTAAAAGTGGATTGTATCGATAAGCATGAACCAAGCTCTGATGCCCGTAAAAAAGCTTATATGGCCGATATTACTTATGGGACCAACAATGAGTTTGGCTTCGACTATCTAAGGGACAATATGGCACGCCATCCTGATGAACTGGTTCAACGTAAGCACAATTATGCTATTGTGGATGAGGTTGACTCTGTATTAATTGATGATGCAAGGACGCCTTTGATTATCTCAGGGCCAACACCTCAGGGCGAAAAGCATGAGTTTCATGACATGAAGCCTAATGTTGAAAAGCTTGTTAATGCCCAGCGTAACCTTATCAATCAGTATCTTGCCGAATCAAAAAGCCTTTTATTGCCCAAGCAGGGTGAGCCGGATGAAAAGAAAGGTGGCGAATTGTTGCTAAGATGCCATAGGGGCTTACCTAAAAATAAAGCATTGATTAAGTTATTAAGTGAACCTGGTATTAAACAAATATTGGTTAAAACTGAAAACTTCTATATGGCTGAACAAAATAAGCACATGCACATTATTGATGATGAGCTTTATTTTGTCATTGAAGAAAAAAACAACTCAATTGAGCTTACCGAAAAGGGTATTGACCTCATCACTTCGCAAACAGAAGACCCGAAATTCTTTATCCTACCTGATGTTGGAGCTGAACTGGCCGAGCTTGAAAGACTATCGCTTTCGGCTCTGGAAAAAACAGAGCAGAAAAACCAGTTGATGAATGATTTCTCGGTAAAGTCAGAACGTATCCATACTGTGAACCAATTGTTAAAAGCATATACCTTATTTGAAAAAGATACAGAGTATGTGATTATGGACAATAAGGTGAAAATCGTTGATGAGCAGACTGGCCGTATTTTGGAAGGAAGAAGGTATTCAGATGGTTTGCACCAGGCTATTGAAGCCAAAGAGAATGTTAAGGTAGAGGCAGTAACACAAACGTATGCTACCATTACCCTGCAGAACTATTTCAGGATGTATTCCAAGCTATCTGGGATGACAGGTACAGCGGAAACAGAAGCTGGTGAATTATGGGATATCTATAAACTGGATGTTGTAGTCATCCCAACCAACAGGCCTATTATCCGTAAGGACCAGGAGGATATGGTTTATAAGACCAAGCGTGAAAAATACAATGCAGTAATCAATGAAGTTGTTGAACTGGTAAACGCAGGAAGGCCTGTTCTGGTAGGTACAACATCAGTTGAGATATCTGAGCTGTTGAGCAGGATGTTGAAAATAAAGAATATCCAGCACAACATATTAAATGCCAAGCAACACCAACGTGAAGCGCAAGTTGTAGCAGAAGCGGGTATTGCAGGTAATGTGACCATTGCAACCAACATGGCAGGTCGTGGAACTGACATCAAGCTGGGGCCTGGGGTTAAAGAAGCCGGTGGTTTAGCTATCATTGGTACTGAACGCCATGAATCCAGAAGGGTTGACAGACAGTTAAGAGGACGTTCCGGACGGCAGGGAGACCCGGGTTCTTCACAGTTCTTTGTCTCATTGGAAGATGACCTGATGCGTTTGTTTGGTTCGGAACGTATTGCAAAAGTGATGGACCGTCTTGGCCTTGAAGAAGGGGAGGTCATCCAGCATTCAATGATTACAAAATCCATTGAAAGGGCGCAGAAAAAAGTTGAAGAAAACAACTTTGGGATACGTAAACGTTTGCTTGAATACGATGACGTAATGAACGCCCAGCGTGAGGTTATATATCGCAAGCGCAGGAATGCCCTTTATGGTGACCGTTTGGCAATAGATATTGCAAATATGCTTTATGATGTTTGCGACCATATTGTTAACGAATATCAGGATAGCAGGGATTATGAAGGCTTTAAGTTTGAACTTCTGAAAACGATGAGCATTGAATCACCTGTTGATGAACAGGCATTCTTTGATGGAAAGACAGATGCCCTGATAGATAAGCTTTATCATATTGCATTAACACAATATAAGGAAAAGGGTCAGATTATTGCCCAAACTGCTTATCCTGTCATCAAAGACGTATATGAAAACCAGGCTTCACGCTACGAAAACATAGCAATTCCAATTACTGATGGAATAAAAGCCATGCAGGTATTGGCAAACTTAAAAAGATCCTATGAGAGTTCGGGTAGGGAGATTTCAATTGCAATTGAAAAGGGGATTACTTTAGGTATCATAGATGAGGCATGGAAAGAACATCTTCGCGAGATGGATGATTTGAAACAATCTGTTCAGAATGCCACTTATGAACAAAAGGATCCATTGCTTATTTATAAGTTTGAATCATTTGAACTCTTTAAGCGTATGCTTCAGAAGGTGAACAAGGATATCGTATCATTCCTTGTAAAAGCGCGTATTCCTATTCAGAATCCTGATCAGGTGAAAGAAGCGCATGCACCTAAAAAGACAGACATGAGCAAGCTCACCACAGGCCGTTCGGATGTACCGGGAGGTAATGAAGGACCTCGCAGGACAGAACCGGTAAGGGTAGAAAAGAAAGTTGGCCGCAATGAGCCTTGTCCATGTGGAAGTGGTAAAAAGTATAAAAACTGCCACGGACAAGAAGAATAGTTATAAGTAGGGTCGGAAAGACATAGTGTTTCTGGCAGAAAAAGGCTAAACAGCCAGCAGATAAAACAACCCTGAGAAGCAAATATGCTGTTTTTCAGGGTTGTTTGTTTTTTTATTTGAATGCATTTATATCTTACTTTCATGTTTATAAAAACCTGCTTATTGATTAAGCCATAGCAGGATAAAGAATATCATCTGCTTAGGCTTTGGATGTGTTTTGTATTTCTTGTTTTTATTGAAGCTGTAATATTTTCAATAGCTATGATTAGTAAGGAGGATAATAAAAACACCAAAGGCCTTTATGGAATCATAAAGGCCTTGGGGCAATATTTCAGGTTAATTGTTAGTGATTGGCAAGCTGGGCAGTATAATCCAATTCACTCCCAAACATGCTGTGAGGGATTAAATATATAGCCAACAGAAGGATAGCAGCAAAAATAGGCCAGAACCTGTTGGCACTGTCTTTTTTGACTTTAATCAGGGCAATAATCCATACAATAAAGCTTAATGCAGTTTTGTTGTCGGTAAGGTCGGTGCCAAAAGGCCAACCTGTCCAATAGGCCCCAAAGGCATATTTCTGGACAATAGGCCCAAGGATCAAGCCTCCGAGGAGCAATGTGCAGCAGGTTAGCAATGCATAAAAGTAGGATTGTTTTCTATATGCCAGAGCTTCAAGGCCAGCTCTTGTTGAGAGTATCATTGCCAAAACCATAAAAAGGACATGGGGCAATAAAACGCCCGTTGGAACGCTTCCTTTGAACCTTATAATAACAGGTTCTTTTGTTAATGGATAAAGCTGTCCGTTTTTTTCCAATTCAATTTTATAAACCACTTTTCCGGCAGCAGGCTGATGGGGGATTGCAGCTATGAGTTTGGAGCCATCTCTTTTTAAAGGCATTTTAGTCCATTCATCATGGCTATTGTATCTTTTATATATAAGTGAACCTGAGATAGCCTGATCCTCTGCCAAAATGCTTACAGGGGCATCTATTTCAACATCATGAGAGCGGAGCAATTTATATTTAACAGAGGCCTGTTCAATTTTTACTGTTCCGCGTTCGGGGTGGGTAGGTCCTGTAAGCCTTTGGTAAACCATACAGGCCAATGAAAGAGCAATAGCTATAGTCCATAGCAGGAAGTTTTTCATGTTTAGCTTTTTAGATGTATTTTGAAAGATAGATGCGGCCATCTTCATCGGGGTCTTCAGCGAAACCCATCTTTTTCAGGTAATCGTAATGTTTTTTGCTTTTAGGCAAAGCAATGAGTTTGTTATAACCCTGAACTTTAAAGTATGATTCATTTTCAATAAGGATATAACGACCAATTTTCAGGTCACGATATTCAGGGATAACATAATCGATATCAATGTTTAATTCATCAGGGGATTCATCTTTCTTGTGCGCAATAAAAACCCCTGCGACAGCAGCATTTCTAAGAACAAGAAAACAGAGCGTGTTAGGGTCTAAGACAGAGAAGTTTTTAAAAGTTTCATAGACTCCCGGAAAGAATTCCCCAATATCATCCCTGTAATAATCAATAAAATAGTCAAGGTACCTGTTTTCATTTCTAACATGAAGAAATTTAAACTGCTCTTTAGCTTTGTAAAATTTAATAAGATAATAAGCATCAACAATACTGATGAACAGGTTAAGCAATCCCACAGGATAGGAGTCAATAAGAAATCCATAAAGGGAGAACATGCTGGCCCCAATCAGATTATACCATCTGAGTTTTAGCAGGGAGTTCATTACCAAAGAGATGGCAACGATAACAGAGCCAATAAAACCAATAAGTTCAAAAAAGTTTGAAAGATCCATGTTGCGAAAATAATGATTGATGGCACAAAATTACTTATTTCTACTAATAGAAATATACCTTGCTTGATTTATTGCATCATAAATAACCTGATGGCATTTTTGCCTGACACTTAATTGATTGATAATCCGATTGGAAGCATAAGGAAATGTGCGGTTTGAAAGGAAAACAAAAACCAAATCATGTTCAGGGTCAGCCCATGCATAAGTGCCAGTGAACCCGCTATGTCCAAAGCTTGAAAGAGAAGCACCGTCAGCGGCAGGGTTTGATGGTCCTTTTAATTGTGTTGGCCTGTCAAAACCAAGTCCCCGCCTGTTGTTATTTGATGGGAAAGCCTGAGAAGTAAAGAGTTTGATGGTTTGACTATTAATAAATGTATTTCCAGCATATTTTCCTTCATTAATAAGCATATACATCAGGGTTGCAACATCACCAGCATTACCAAAAAGGCCTGCATGGCCTGATATACCGCCAAGCATTGCAGCAGCAGGGTCGTTTACATCGCCTTGAAGAATTTGTTTACGAAAGGTGGTATCATTTTCACTGGGCACAATCCTGTTCAGTGGAAATCGCTGCCGGGGAAGATAACAAAGCTTACTTAAGCCCATACGGGAATAGATATTATTCTCGACATATTCATTAATCTTTAATCCACTAAGCTGATAGATCATTTCAGCAAAAAGGATAAAGCCCATATCGCTATATAAATAGCTTTTCTTTGAAAGAAGGGGAGAAGCAATAATCCTTTTAAATATGGAATCACTAAAAGAGCGATGGATATAAAGGTTCTCGGCAACCCTTAAAGGGTATTCTTCAGATGGCTCACTTTGGTAATAAAGCGGATTGGGTTTAAAGTTCTCAAGCGTAGATGTATAAAAAGGGATCCATGCTTTTAAACGTGCCTGGTGGGCAAGGATATCCCTAATCAAAAGGCCTGCTTTATCTGTTGTATCCAGTGAAGAAAGATAGGTACCAAGGTTTTCGTTAAGATTGATTTTTCCCTGGTCATATAATTGCATAATAGCAATTGTTGTTGAGAGGATTTTTGTTAAAGAAGCCAGGTCATAGATGTCTGAGTTGCTGACAGGAATTTTATTATCATAAAGATGAAAGCCAAAAGATTTTTGATAAATCATTGTTCCATTTTTGATAATAGCAATCTGGCAGCCAGGAAAGGCCTTTTTTTTTATAGCATCATTAACAATGGTATCAATGCGTGATAAATATAGCGGGCTTAAGCCAATGTTTTCGGGGGTACCGAATTTAATTCGTAAACCACCCTGGGTTTTTTCAGAAGAATAAACAGGGAAGTATGGAGAAATGGATACCGGGAGTTTTCCTTTTGCCGGTAATGCTCCAAAGATTATCTGGGCAGTAGCCTCTTCGTAAAGTTTGCCTTCCTGATATGCAACGATAATTGCTTTAATGTTTTGGAGATTTTTGAAATAGCTTAAGGCATAAGGATTTGCAAATAAACTAAGTATGATTGGCTTTTGCTTTCCAATAAGGTTTATTAACTCAATACTTTGGTCAGTGATTCCATATTTTCTTTTGGGCAGGTAGCTGTTATTATGGAAAGAAGCAATGACAAGGTTATATGCTTTCAGTTCATCGAGCAGCTTATCAATCTCTACTTTGGTGGGTTCCTTGCTTATACTGAAAAAACTAACATCGGCATAGTTAGAAAGCACCGAATGAAAAGGGTTACCTGTGTTCCCTCCAATTGCAAGGGCTGCTATTTTAAGGGTATCGGGACGTTTTATGGGGATAATCTGGTTTTCATTTTTCACCAGGGTCATTGACGCCTCAATGAGCCTTCGGTTGAGGTTTCTGGCGCCCCTTGATTGAAGATCATTTATGATATTAAGGGTGTCTAGGTTTTTGTAATTATTAAGGCCCATCATATATTTAAAAAACAGTACCTTATAGCATTTTTGATTAATGATCTCTTCTTTAATTATCTTTTTCTCAAGCGCATTTTTAATTGCTTCAATAGCAACAGGAACATCATGAGGCAACAGAAGAATGTCATTTCCTGCCTGTAAAGCTTTCACCTCAAGCTCGCCCGGTTTATAATAATCACTAACGCCTTTCATGTCAAGTGCATCCGTGATTATCAGGCCTTGAAACCCCAGTTGTTCTTTAAGTAATCCAGTAACTATAGGGTAAGACAATGTAGAAGCAAGCTTAGGTGTAGATTCAAAAGCCGGGATTTCAAGATGGGCAACCATAACGCTCAATAAGCCATTATCAATAAGATGCCTGAAAGGAAAGAGATGGATAGAATCCATGATTTCTTTTGAGTGCTTAATGATTGGGAGGGTATGATGTGAATCGGCATCAGTATCCCCATGTCCTGGGAAATGCTTGGCATTGGCTATTACACCACCATCCTGTAAGCCTTTCATATAAGCCATGCTTTTCCGGGTAACATTATAACGACATTCGCCAAAGGAACGGTTATTTATAACAGGGTTTGCAGGGTTGTTATTAACATCGACAACAGGTGCAAAATTGATGTGACATCCAATACGTTTTAATTGCCTTGCAACTTCAAATCCAAATTCATAAACCAACATTTCATTTGGTATTGCCCCAAGGGTCATCTGGCGTGGATATTCAACAACACTATCCAGGCGCATGGCTAATCCCCATTCGGCATCCATACCAATGAGCATAGGGACTTTTGATATTGACTGATAACGATTTGTTAGTTTTGCCTGTGCAACAGGCCCGCCTTTGAAAAATGCAATACCGCCAATCTTATGGTTAATGATAATATCTTCAATTTCTTTGTAGTATTTATCATCTTTGTTTGAGAAAACGCGAATCATAAGAAGCTGGGCAATACGTTCTTCAAGATCCATTGAATTGAACACAGAATCAACCCATTTAATCCTTATTATATCAGCATTGTTTATCTCATTGTCATCTGCTGAAACAGGAGTAAAGCAGTAGTTTGGCCATGCTAAACAAAATAATCCAGTTAAAATGAATAATCCGATAAGTATGATAATGGTCTTACGCAGTCCTTTCATGTTGGTGTGCTTGAAAATATTAATGGTTTGGAACAAAAATAATGGTTTTTATTTATTATTAAGCCTGCACTATTGTTAATTATTATAGGATAAGGAAGGATTATTGTGAGAATTGAAAATAAAGCATTGTTTTTTTATAATTTTGCACCACAATTATGATTCAAATGGATTCAGCTATACAATTTAATAAAGAAGGAACATATAATAATTTGGATGAGGCATTTAAGGTACCTTCAAAAGTCATAAAATTAGATTTAAGAGACCAGAAATTAAATGAATTACCAGAAGAAATAGGATGTTTTGAAAACCTTCAGTGCCTTGATTTAAGACGTAACCGATTAAATACGGTTCCTGAATCTATTACAAAATTGAAAAAGCTCAGGGTTTTAAAACTAGGGGAGAATCGTTTTATTGAATTTCCAGTACGAATTTGTGATATAACAAGTCTTGAAGAATTAGAAATAAAAGAGAATAAGTTCAATGAAGTCCCGCCTGAGATTTCAAATCTTGAGTACTTAAATGACCTGAGTATAGGCTGGAACCAAATCTATTTACTCCCAAAAGAAATGGGTTTACTAAAGAGCTTGAAAACACTAGATTTGCAATATAATAAAATTGAATATTTACCTAATGAATTTTGCCGGTTAGAGAATTTAACCCACTTAAACCTGAATTGGAATTATCTTTCTTCATTGCCTGAGAACTTTTATAAACTCACAGCTTTAACACATGTCTCATTTACAGAAAACCAATTTAAGGTTTATCCCTTGGTGTTAAATAAATTGGAGGGGCTTAAGGAATTGATTTTAAGCTGGAACAAAATTTCTTCAATTGGCCTTGGGATGAATTCATCTATGCAATTGGAAGAGCTTGACTTGCACAATAACCAATTGGAATATATACATCCTGATTTTGGTAATCTGAAATCGCTTGTAACCCTTACTCTTCGAAATAATGCAATCAGTGAATTGCCTGATTCATTTTCGGAACTTTCAAACTTATTACATCTTGACTTATCTGAAAATAACCTTGGGCGTATCCCCGAAAGCATATTTGGATTAAAAAACATTCGTTTATTAAACCTTAGATTTAACCATATTGAAATACTTCCTGAAAAGATTGAAAAAATAAGCGGGCTACAGGAGTTATACCTGGGCCGAAACCTTATTGAATATCTACCTGATTCCATTTCAAATTTAAAGCAATTACAATACCTTGGTTTAACTGATAACAGATTAAAACAACTTCCGGTATCTTTGTATAGCCTTAAAGGTCTTTTAGGCCTGTTTCTGGGAGGAAATCCTTTATATGTAGTGCCAGTAGCATTTGGGTCGATGCCTGAATTGCGTCAGTTGACCCTTCCATCACATATTCCAAACAAAGAGCTTGCCCGTAAGTTTTTTGTAAACTTAAACCTTGAGTTTCAATAAGCCCTTGTCCTTTATTTTATATTTGCAGGCTTTTCCATTTTCCTGTTTTAAGATAGAGGAATGAAATAAAGCCCACTACTGAAAAATAAATAGCTTCAACAGCCCAAACAATTGGAAGAGGGGCTTTTAAATAAACAGCCAGGAAATAGGTGGCAATCATATAAATAGAAATTGTAATTATTTCTATTCTAAGGCCTACTTTGGTTTTGCCAGTTCCGCTTAAAGCACTGAAATAGGTCATCCCAACAGAAAATGCAATCAAAGCCAATGAAATTGTATAAAGGACAGGCCTGGTTACTTCAATAAGGTTTACATCATCAGTATAAAACCTTATCAATATATCCGGGAACCAGATAATAGCTTGTATGATAATAAGATTTGTGATAACGCTAAGTATCATGATCTTCTTAGTTATCACAAATACCTCATTCACTTTTCCCTGACCAATTATGTTGCTTACCAGGGTATTGGTGGCTGAACTTAAGCCCCAAACGGGAATCATGAGCAACATATAAATGCTTCTGGTAATGTTACTGGCAGCCAGTTGCGTTTCACCCATTTGTTCAATAATCATAAAGAATACAAACCATGCAGAAAAGCTGATAAAATGCTGGAGCATTACAGGACCTGAGAGGTTGAGTATTTTTTTCAACAATACGAAATCAGGTTTTGTAAATTTAAAAATCTTAAATGCTTTTAATTTAGTATTGCTGAGTGTATATATTAACAAAAACAAGAATGTGATGCCTTCAGCAATATTTGTTGCAAGGGCAGCGCCAGCAATACCCATTTCAGGCATACCAAGGTTCCCGAAAATAAGCCCATAATCAAGGATGATGTTTGCCAAGGACATGATTATTGTGCTTAAAGATATTACTTTAGTCCTGGCACTCCCAACATATAAGCTGTTAAAACAAATGATTTGAAGAGCTAAGACAAAGCCCCATTTACGCATTGAAAGAAACTCCAGGCTGGCTGTTTTTATTGCTTCTGAATCAATAAAATGAACAAGTATCTGGGGGGCAAAAAAAGTATAAATAACTATCAATGCAATAGCGAGAGCAAATTGAAAATAGATGGAGTGGTCAAACAATATCCCGATCTGGTGATAGTTCCCTTCTCCATTTCTTCTCCCAATAAGTATCTGTGTGCCAATACCAAAGCCAGTGCCAAGCATCGTCATTGTAAGAAATAATATCCCACCAATGGCTGCTGCACCAAGTTCAATTTCTCCAACCCTTCCTAAAAATGCGGTATCAATAACGACCATTAGGTTTTGGGCAATTAAACCTAGTATGATAGGGTAGGAGATTTGAAAAATGCTTTTATATGTTGCTTCTACTTTCAATGGTTTTATTGAGTTATAAGATTTGTAGTACCAATCCTTTAAGATATTCACCTTCAGGGTGAAATGCGCTTATGGGATGATCTGCTGGTTGGTTAAGCCGATAAAGGATACGTGCCTGGCGACCAGAGGCAATAGCAGCAGCAATGACTGTGGAGCTGAATAATTGCATATCAACAACCTGAGAGCATGAGAAAGTAAATAGCAGGCCTTCTGTTTTTATCTTTTCCATGGCAAGCTGGTTAAGTCTTTTATAACCCTGTATGGCATTATGCCTGGCACTGTTATGCTTGGCATAAGCCGGAGGGTCAAGGATAATCAGATCAAAATATGATGAAGGGCATTCTTTAAGGTATTGCATGGTATCTGAGCAGATGCTTTTGTGATGTTTACCCTCACTGTTGTTTAGCATCACATTTTCATCTGTTAGTGTAATTGCCTTCTTAGAACTGTCAATTGAGACAACCTCTTTAGCCCCTGATTTTAAAGCATAAACTGAAAAACCTCCTGTATAGCAAAAAGTATTTAATACTGTTTTACCGTTACTGAGCTTACCAACCAATTCCCTATTGTCTCTTTGATCAAGGAAAAAGCCGGTTTTCTGCCCTTCCTCCCAGTTCACATTAAACTTTAGGCCATTTTCAAGGACAGTGGTTTTGGATGCCTGCCCATATAAGCAGCAATCCTTTGTCTGGGAAGCAAGTTGTCCGGGAAGGGTGTCTGAACTCTTATAATAAACCGATTCTAATTCATTTTTAAAGAGCGCCAGCAATGCATTTTTTATCTTTTCCCTTTCAAAATGCATACCTATTGAATGAGCCTGGATAACTGCATTTCCGGCATAATAATCTATAATCAGGCCGGGCATGGAATCTCCTTCACCATGCACTAGTCTGTATGCATTGGTTTGAGTATTGGATGTCAAGCCTAAAGCTGTCCTAAGGTTTAAAGCTGTTGAAAGCTTTGAGAGCCAAAACTTTTCATTGGGGATACCAGGCTTTTCAGGTGCAAAGCTAAAAATTCGCACCATGATACTACTTTGTTGAAAGTGTCCTGTTCCTAAATATTCTCCGCTATCAGAATACACTTCCGCTATTGCACCATCCATTTGATTGCCTTCAATATGCTTTACTGCACCACTAAAAATCCAGGGGTGGTTTCTTTTGACAGCCTCTTCTTTTCTTGCTTTCAGGAATACTTTTATCAGTTCTTGCATGCCCAGGTTTTTAAGAATGCAAAGATACAATTCTTTAAGCTCTCTTTTTCTGATGTTTTTCTTAAAGAATAATATTACATTTTTTTTTGTTTGAGCAGTAAGGCTTTTTCTAATAGTGTTTCTGTTATTCTTGTCCTTATGGTATTTTTCATTCATTGTTAGGAAGCCTGATTATCCTTTCCACAAAAAGCGATAGGGCAATAGTGCATCGTCTCCCGCATAATCAACCCCTATTCTTGGTAATGATAAAATATCTTCGCTTTTTACGATCCTGCCTTCTTCAAGCCATATCTGTTTTCCTGTCAGATTTTCTGCATTGTGTTTGAGGTTTATGCCCAAAGCACGGGTAATTTTTCCAGGCCCGCTAATAGGTTTTCCAGGCTTTATTGTTTTACCACATCTTGATGACATCATCTCAAATCCTTCTGTTGGAATTATCCCTCTTATAAGTATGGCATGGGGAATGTCTTTTTTATTTGTGACAATATTAAATAAGGAGTGGATCCCATAACATAAATAAACATAAGCAACCCCACCTTCCATGAACATAGTTTCGGTTCTGTTGGTTCTGCGGTTACCATAAGCATGAGAAGCACGGTCTGTAACGCCAGCATAAGCTTCAGTTTCGCAAATAAGGCCTTTGGTAAGCTGTCCATCAATAAAAGTGGATATTTGTTTTCCAATGAGGTCTTTTGCCAACGATACAACATCTTCCTGTTGAAAATAGCTTAAATGAATTTTAGCCATCTGGTATTGTTTGATGGGCAAAAATAAGAGATTTTTTTTTAAAGGAATGTAGAATTAATTTTTTGATTGAAGAGGTAAATGGATTTCAAATACTGCTCCAGTTTCATTATTATAGCCAAGTATTTGGCCATTCATATTTTTTTCAATGATGCTTTTTGAGGTAAATAGTCCAAGACCAATATTGTCTTTACTTTTATTTGCAGAGAAGTATGGTTTGAATATATGAGGGAGGGCATTATTGGGGATTCCGCCTGCATTATCAGAAATAATGATATGTACTTCATCATTGTTTTGTTTAGTATGAATGCAGACAAGAGGCTTGAACGATTCTGCCTGGACATCTAGTTTTTTAAATGCATCACAGGCATTATTCAGGATATTTAAAAGCACCTGTGAAAATTCGTTCGGGTAACCATAAACATATAAATCATTTTCAAGATTCAGTTCAATATTTATATTAAGACTGTGGAAACTAACATCGGTATAGTTTAAAGTCTTTGGGATTTGTTCTGAAAGGGAGAACCATGTTTTTTCTTTGGCATGTTGAAAAAAAGATCTGAAATTATTTATCGTAGCAGACATCTGCTGAATTATTTTTTGAATTTCATCCGTATTATTTTTGAGATAATGCAGATCAAGTTCCTGATGCTGGTATGCATCAAGAATATCATAGACCAACAGATTTATTGCATTAAGAGGCTGCCTCCACTGGTGGGCAATGTTGCTGATCATCTCTCCCATAGCAGCATGCCTTGAATGCAACTGAAAGAGTTCATCTTTTTTTCTATTTTTCTCTACTTCTGTTTTTATGCGTTGTTCAAGATTGAAGTTCAACTCTTCAAGTGCATTTTTTTGTTTTATCAGCGAAGTGTTTAGGTCGGTGATGGTTTCTTTATGCCAGTGCGATTCACTTATATCCCTGATGAAAATTGAAACCTTATCAGGTTGGGAATTGTCTTTTTTTAAAATGGGATTAATTGTAGCCTGGTAGTAAATAGATTTGTTCTCAGGATGGCAGTATTCAATACTGACCGGATGTAATTCACTTAATGCTTTATTGATGGCTTCAATAACCGAATCTGCCAGTTGGGGGAGAATATCTCTGATGTTTTTGCCAATGATGTATTCTTTTGGGAAAAATAATTGTTTTGTGCTTTTTCCCCAGGTATTTGTAAATTCCATCCTATTGTTCATCTCAATGACAAGATCATCCATTGATGAAAGCAAAGCATTAAGGTTTTGTTCCTTGTCTTCAAGTAATCTTAATGCTTCTTTTCTAAGCTGTATATTACGCGTAGAAGTCTGGAAGCGTTTGATGTTGTCAGAGGGTGAATTGATGAATTTTGCATTGGTTTCCACCCATATATAGTTGCCATTTTTATTCTTTATCCTGAATGGAATTGCCTCATGTTTTTTTTCAATAGTGTTTAATGAGAATAAATATTGTCTGGCTGCATCAATATCGTCGGGATGAATATATAGGCAAGGATCTTTACCTAGTAATTCTTCAGGTTTATAACCTGAAAGTTCGAAACATGAATCGCTGATAAACAAAAGCCTTGCATTATTATCATGAAGGCATATAACGTCTTTTGAGTTTTCTGAAATAAGCCTGTAAAGTTCTTCCCTTTTTTGGATCTCATCTCGCAATTCAATACTTTGCCTAAGAGCTTCTTTAAGGCCTTTGTCGCTGCTTATTAATTCAATGTCCTCTGCATTAATGTATAATGGACCCTTTAGGGATGGTTTTTCCTGGAGGACAGTAGGTGATACGACTTCAAAACATTCAATACCCCCAATAAGCTTTCCATCAGCATTTTTTAAGACATCGCAATGCTTAGTGATAAATTGTTTTGTTCCATCCTTTTTTATTATATAACAATTATAATTCCTGATTGAAGGATGGTTTTCATTAACGAGTAAATTATAAACCCCCAAACAGTTGTCGGGAAAAAGATGATTGCTTGATTTGCCTATTGCTTCTTTTGAGCTAAATCCCGTTATTACTTCGGCCTGGTGGTTCCATGAGTTGATAATGCCATGAGTATCAACAGTGAAAACTCCTGAAGGAACAGTGTTTAATAATTGTTTAGCTTGATGCCGGAGGTCTGTTAATTGTTGTTCGGCCTGATGTTCACGGCTAATGTCATAAAAGGCCATTAATACCATTTTATGCTCATTATAGGATTGGTGCAAAGGGATGATTTGTATCCTGGACTTTAGGGATTGATGCTTGTCAATGTATAACGAGGAATCGATGCACATTGAAAAATCCTGTTCCAATGCATGTTGAAATGCCTGCGAGAATAATTCTTGTTCAGGGGGCTGAATAAATTGGTTTATGTTTTTATTAACCAATAATACGGAAGGGATATTTAGTAATGTGCTGGCGGTGTGGTTTGCTTCTTTAATCCTGAAATCCGGATATAAAACAATCAGGCCTAAGGGGGATAAGACAAATAACTCCTGATACCTGTTGTTTAACTGGTTCAGGACATCCTGAAGTTTATCAATTTCTTCTTCTTTAGAGCGTAATTCAGTATCGAAGAGCTGATATTCATAAACAAGCTGCTCAATGGTTTTATCCTCAAACTTCTTTTTTAAACCCGGATTGGTAAAAAAATCTGAAAAGGTTGTTGTATGCTCATCCATGGGATAGGTATTGCTCGTATCCCAAATTTAAAAAAAAATACAGTATTATTTTGTGTTTTTATCGGTATTATTTTTTACCGGTAAATCAAAGAATAATTATTAAACCTTTTTATGCTATTATTTCATTGTTGATATATTCTCTTAATTCAACAAAACATTGATTTAATGTAGGGTAAAGATTAACCGCAGTGCTGTAATCATTACTTTTGTTTGATTTATCAATGAAGCTGGTTATTTCGAACATCCTTGAAGCTCCAATAGTTCCTGATAAGCCTTTTATTGTATGAATGGCTTCTGAAAGCTTTTTATAGTCTTTGCTAACAATAGAATCGCTTATCTGTGCTATTAACTCAGTGCAATCATCAACAAATGAGGTAAAAAGTTCAGAGAATAAGCCTGGGGCATTTTGTGTTTGCCTCTTTAGGGTCTCAATGTTCTTTGGGTTTAATTGGGGAAAAGAATTGAAATCATTGTGGTGGCCATCTTTTTGACCATTTATTTCAATTTGCGGTTGTTCATTTAGTTCGTTCATAAAGACTGTGTTTTTATACTTCTCAGTATGACCAGTATTTTTTATTGTTAGCAGTTTCTCATAAACCAAAGCTGGATTTACCGGTTTGGTAATATAGTCATCCATCCCTTGTTTCATATATCTTTCGATATCATTAGACATTGCATTTGCACTTAACGCAATGATAGGAGGGAGGTTTTTGTATTTCTTTCTCAATACCTGCATTGCTGTCACCCCATCCATTACCGGCATTTGAATATCCATAAATACTACATTGAACTTTTGATTTTTCATAAGCATTATGGCTTCCTCTCCATTTGATGCAAGTGTTGTCTTACAACCCATATCCTTTAGCATCATGCTTAATATTCTTTGGTTTACATGGTTATCTTCTACCACAAGAATATGAAGACCTAAATTTATATTTTGAGGTATTGTCGGTAGTTCTGCTATTAACTGTGATTCCTTATTTCCAATATGAGCTTTGAAAGTAAAGAAAAAATTAGACCCTTTTTTATAGGCTGGATTGAACCCAATCTCACCTTCCAGAAGTTCTGCCAGTCGCTTTGAAATGGAAAGGCCAAGTCCTGTGCCTTCCTGAGGCCTGGTTATTGAATTGTCAAGCTGGGTAAAAGGTTGGAATAATCTTTGTTGGTCTTCTTTTGAGATTCCAATCCCGGTATCAATGATATCTATTCTTATTTGAACACTTTCTTCTGTCCGTTCAAAATAAGTGATTTGTAATTTTACAGAGCCTTTTTCTGTAAACTTAATTGCATTGCCAATTAGATTTGTGACAATCTGCGCTACCCTGTTTTCATCTGCTATAATAAATTCAGGGATACCTTCCTGGATATCACTTACAAACTTAAGGTTCTTTTGTTTTGCCAATGCTCCAAATAATCCTTTTATTTTTTCTATAAACTTAAGGATGTTAAAGTTCTTTGGTTTTATCTCTAATTTTCCGGCTTCAATTTTTGATAAATCCAGAATATCATTGATGATATTTAAAAGGTTTTCGGATGAGTGCTTTATTGTTAATGCAAAATCCAATTGTTTTTCGTCGAGAGGGGTTTTAAGCAGAAAATCAATCATTCCGAGTATCCCGTTCATGGGTGTCCTCATCTCATGGCTCATATTGGCCAAAAACTGTTGTTTTATTTCAGCAGTTTTTTGGGCAAGCTGCATATTATGTCTCAGCTCTTCATTTAGTTTATATTCAGTAACATCCTGAATGGTAGAGATATATCTTATTGGTTTCCCTATTGCATCGTATTCTATGCTGCCAATGGTATTGATATATTTCAAGCTTCCCAGATGGTCATTAACCCTAAACATGAAATTTGTATTTTGTGCTTTGCATGACTTTATTTGCTCCATAAAATCAGCAAACAAAGCACTATCATCAGGGTGGATATGATTAAACAATGCTTCCTGATCAAAGATCAGCCTGTCTCTTTGGTTTACTCCTATTACTTCGTAAAAGTTTTCAAAGTAATTAAATTGCTGTTTGCTATAATCATATTCCCAATTGCCTAACCTGGCTATCCGATGTGCTTCAGCTAGCTTTTCCCGGCTCTCTTTTAATGCACATTCCATATTCTTTGACTCAATAATCTGGCCAAGTTTTTCTGCAATATTCTTTATTAATATCTTTTCGTTGAAATGAAATACATCCTTGCTAACTATTGGCTTTTCGCTCAAATAGCATACTTTAAGAACCCCAAGTTTTTTATTGGTAACCTTTATTGGCGCCGAATAACTCCACTTAGTGTCTTTAAAATCTTTTGAGCAGAATCTTTGATTCTCAAAAAGGATCTCAACGCAGGCATCATGCGAATACTTTAAACCTATTGGTAAAATATCAAGCGCTTTTGTGAATATTTCAGGATAGGTTATACCGGGAATTCCAGTGATATCTGAAATGTCATAAAGACAATTCAATTGTTTGATCTTTTGGTTCAGGTCGGAAGTAAGTTCTTTTAGTTCTTCTTCATGACGCTTTTGTTCTGAAATATCGTTGATGATTCCAACAGTGCCGTTAAGTATCCCATTTTCATCCAACACTGGGGCGACACTTAAGCTGGCCCATAACATTTTTCCATTTCTCCTTTTAAAACGAACTTCATACCTGTCTGAAATGCCTTTTTTCCTTAATTCGGTTTTTTCGTCCAACAGAACTTTGTCGTCCGGAATTTCCAATAATTCATAGATGTTTTTCCCAACAAACTCTTCATGTGTAAAACCAAACATCTTACAAGCCTTTTCATTGGCAAATAAAATAAAATCAAAGGGATCGGTATGTATCATCCCTTCATTCATATGACTTATCAGTGTAAAATAATTTTGCTCACTTTTTCTTAATGCCTTTTCTGTATATGATTTTTCTTCAATGCTTTTTTTAAGCTCTTTAATATAATACTGTTTCTGTCGGTTCTGAAGCAATAGAATAAAGGCAAAAATTGCTATTATACTTAAAGTGACTGAAACAAGGATTAAGATGTTGTTTCTCTTTATGCTTTTTTCTGTTTGGATACTATACAGGTTTTTTTGTTTCAAAAATGTCTGCTGAAGACTTATGTATTTATGAATGACATTCTCGTTCAATATTTCTGAATTCGTTTTTGCATAATCATCCATGTGCTTGTATGCCTTGCGATAGTCTCCCTGTTTAGCATAAACCATTGCTAATAGTTCATGATTGTCTCGTGTAAATCGTTTAAGATCATTGGATATGTTGTATTCCAGGCTTTTTAATAAAAAGTTCTCGGCTTTTTTCAAATCATTTAATAAAAAATATACCTGGCCAATATTTTTAATTACAATCCCGTATAACAACCTTTCCGGGTTCTGATCTAATTCAACTATTGATTTGTTGTAATACTGAATGGCTTTTAAATATTCTGTTTTATCCCTATACACGTTCCCTATATTGTTATATAAGGATGCAAGTTCATCCCTCACATTGTTTTGATTGCATAATTCTATCGCTTTGTTATAATACTTAAGTGCAAGTTCGTAGCTTTTTGAATACCAATGCAAGTTGCCTATATTGAGCAATGATTGGATTTCCTGATCATAAAAATTATGAATCTCAGATAATTTTAAGGCTTCATTATAAAACATTATTGCCTGGGCACTATCACTGAGATTGCGCAAAACAACGCCAATCGCATTTAATGAAAATGCTTTTTCATGATAATCATTGTTTTTAGATGCAATTTCTAATGCTTTATAATGGCATTCGAGCGAATTAATGAAATCTCCTTTAAAACGAAAAATCTCTCCTGATTGATTATAACTGGTTGCTGCAAATGATGGATAACTATCTTCAGAAATTTCTTCCAATAGTTTATCAAAGACTTCTTTTGAAGCATCGATGTCCCCAACCTTTATTAATGCGAGGCCTAAAAGAACCCTTGCTTCATATTCTGATGACTTGTCGCCTGCCTTTTCTGCAAGTTCAAGTGCTAAAACTGCAAATTTCTTCCTGTCATGAGGTGATGTAAACTTTTTATCTGCCGCACTCCTTAAGTAAGTCTTTAATATCTCCTTTTCACTTTTACCCACATTATTTATTTCCTCTCCTGCATAGACAGCCTGTAATGACATGGAAAACAGAATCCCTATCAAAACCAATACTTTTATTAAATATTTATTGTGGAATTGAATCATAAGCAATAAAAAGACTTTTTAAACAAAAAAAATGACATGAAATCCGGGTGCCAAATAAATCAAAAGATTTGCATATATCCCATGTTTTGATTTTTTTTTAAGACATGCCCGAACTTTTTTATAACAAGAAAAAAATTGGTAATTAATTGTAAATCTTGTTATAAGCATTCATAAAATTAAAAAATCTAACAGAATACAAGCTATAAATAATCAAATATTTTTTTTAATTATCTGCTTTGGACCCAATTGTTATATGAAAATTTGATTATGATAGATTAAGCATTGTATTAATATAGTTTAGATCTTTTAACAAGCCAGGGGAGCAATACCTGTTCATATCCTTTATTAATATCAGCCGGAACAAAATCAATGTGATATTGCATGCACTTAAATTTCAATTCATTAACCCTTTCATTGATTTTTTTTACATAGTTTTCCTTTATTTCCGAAGGGTTGACTTTTAATTTCTGACCTGTTTCTGTATCAATAAACTCATAAGGTTTGTTTTCATATTCAAAATCAAGTTCCCTGGTTTTATCTGTAACATGAAAAAGAATAACCTCATGCTTGTTATATTTCAAGTGGCGAAGGGCATTAAATATTTCATCCTGCGTTTCCTGCTGGTCAAACATATCTGAGAATATAACCACCATGCTTCTTTTGTGAAGGCTCTCGGCTAATTGATGAAGGATCGCTGCTGTATTGGTTGGTTTTTGTGCAACCATGGATTGTGGAGCTACTAATTTTGATAATTCTGTTATCAGGTTTTGATGATGGACCATCGTACTTTTTAGCTGGGTTTTTATTTCAATCTGGTCTGAAAAAACACATAAACCTACTGCATCCCTTTGTTTTTTTAGCATATACATCAGTGCTGCTGCCGATTGGGCTGAAAAAAGTATTTTGTTTATTCCCTGATGCTGTGTGCCTAACAATGGAAAATACATTGATGATGAATTATCAATAACTATCATGCACCTCAGATTGGTTTCTTCTTCAAATCTTTTTACAAATAACTTCTCTGATCGTGCATATAATTTCCAGTCAATATGTCTGATGCTTTCACCTGAATTGTAAATCCTATGCTCGGCAAATTCAACTGAAAACCCATGAAAAGGGCTTTTGTGCAAACCTGTGATAAAACCTTCAACCACTTGTCTGGCTAAGAGTTCAAGGTTGGAAAAGCCTGTTATTAATTGATTATTGAATTGGTTTTCAGTCTTAGGATCCATATTGTTTTGCTCAAATTAAAGGGTTGCTTTTTATTTAAAAGCAACCCTTGATTATTATTTTTTAGGCAATAGTCTATAATAATGCATCAATCTTTCCGGCAAAAACTGATTTGGGTGCTGCCCCAACTTGCTTATCTGCTACTTCGCCATTCTTAAAAAACAATACTGTGGGGATGTTACGGATACCGAACCTGGCTGAAATCTCAGGATTGTTATCTACATCTACTTTCCCTACTACTGCTTTCCCTTCATATTCAGCAGCAATCTCTTCTACTATTGGGGCTATCATTCTGCATGGACCGCACCATTCAGCCCAAAAGTCAACCAAAACGGGTTTATTTGATTGCATTACAACGGTTTCAAAGTTGGAATCTGTAATTTCAAGTGCCATATTTTCTTCGATTTAAAGTTAATGTTTTTGAGGATGCACAAATATATATTTTTTTGTTTCAAAAAAGAACATTTATGTTCAGCTTTCCTTTTTTTTAATAAAACAACTAATTGAGCGAATAGTTCAAAAAGTGGTAAGTATTTAAAAGCTTTAAAAAGGCTGAGGCTTCAACTTTTATTTTCTTTGCCTGCATCTCTACCCGGCACTCTTCCATTTCGTCATATACTACTACCTTCAGCCTGCAAGAGCCTGGAAAGTGGTGTGCCTGTTCGGATATGGCTTCTATTAATGGTTCGCTTAGCTGGGAAAGCGGAATCTCAAGCGTTACTGAATGGGTAAGTTTTTCTGCAATCTCTGAAAGCAGGTTGATTGAACTCACTTTGATGTCCAATCGGTCTGAATCCCTGAACTGAGGTTGTATCTTTGCCTTGATATATACAAATGTCCCTGCTAATAGCATATGTCTTTGCTTCATATAATCTTCTGAAAACAAGGTGATTTGGATGGAATCGGTATAGTCTTCAACCACAAATTGTCCAAATGGCTTACCTGTCTTCGTTGTCCTATGGTTCACCGAAGTAATGATCCCGGCAAATGATACATCCCTGCCGTTTAATGAAGCTAAATCAGACAATCGGGATATGTTGATATTACAAAAATTCTGAATCTCTATTTTATAATCATCCAATGGATGGCCACTGATATAATAACCGGTGACCTCGTTTTCAAACCTTAATTGTTCAAGATTGCTCCAGGGCTCACAAGTCGGGAGCTCTGGATCGGGAATATTGCCTCCTCCTGCTGCCTCTCCAAATAAGCTGAACTGGCTTGAGTTTTGGTTGTTCTGATGGGCTGTGGCAAACCGAATCAGCTTTTCGATAAAGGTGATACTGTCTTTGTCAACAAAAAAGAATTGAGCCCTGTGACAGTTTGGAAAACCATCAAAGGCCCCTGCTTTTGCCAGCGATTCGATACTTTTTTTATTACATGCCCTTAGGTTGATGCGTTTTACAAAATCAAATATCGAATTAAAAGGACCTGCTGACTCACGTTCTTCGATGATGGCCTCTACCGGACCTTCACCAACATTCTTTATTGCGCCCATCCCAAATCGGATATCCCCCTCTTTGTTTACGGTAAACTTTAATTCCGATTCATTGATATCAGGGCCAAGGACATTAATTTTTAACCTTTTGCATTCTGCTACCAATGAGGATATCTCTTCAATATTGTTGAGGTTATGTGTAAGGTTGGCAGCCATAAACTCTGCAGTGTAGTGGGCTTTAAGATATGCTGTCTGATATGCCACATAACTATAACAGGTTGAATGCGATTTGTTAAATGCATATTCAGCAAATGCTTCCCAGTCGCCCCATATCTTTTCAGCTTTTGATTTGTCAAGGTTGTTCTTGATACAGCCTTCAAGGAATTTGCTTTTCAGCTTATCCATCACATCGCGGAGCTTCTTTCCCATTGCTTTTCTCAAACCATCTGCCTCACCCTTGGTAAAGCCTGCCATGGCCTGCGAAAGGAGCATCACCTGCTCCTGATAAACAGTAATTCCATAGGTTTCTGAAAGATACTCTTCCATTACCGGAAAATCATATTCAATCTTTTCTCGCCCCTGCTTACGGTTGATATAATTGGGGATGTATTTCATGGGTCCCGGGCGGTATAAGGCATTCATTGCAATGATGTCCTCAAAGCGGTTGGGCTGTAAGTCCTGTAAATGTTTTTTCATCCCGTCCGATTCAAACTGAAACACTGCTGTGGTGTCGCCCCTGCAGAACAAGGCAAAGGTCTCTTCATCCTCAAGGGGGATGCTGTCTATATCGATGTCTATTCCATGTCTTTTTTTTATGTTCAGCAATGCATCATTAATAATGGATAAGGTTTTTAAACCCAGAAAGTCCATCTTTAATAATCCCACAGATTCAACCAGCTTGCCTTCGAACTGGGTAACAGGCATATCTGAATCCTTTGCAATTCCAAGAGGAACATGTTCTTTTAAGTCCTCAGGCCCTATGATTACCCCACAGGCATGCACCCCGGTATTACGTATCGAACCTTCTAAGGTCTTGGCAAAGTTTAAGGTCTTCTTGATGAGTTCCGGTCCCTGGTTTCTTGCATCATTAAGTTCGGGAACTTCGGCAAAAGCACTTTCAAGGCTTACCTTGGGCCCTTCAGGGACTAATTTTGCAAGGCGGTCAGCTTCTGATAATTCGAGTTTTAATACCCTGGCAACATCCCTGATGGATGAACGGGCTGCCATAGATCCAAAGGTGATAATCTGTGCTACTTTCTCTTTGCCATATTTCTCTATTACATACTGAATGACCCGACCCCTGCCTTCATCATCAAAGTCAATATCAACATCGGGCATTGATATACGTTCAGGGTTCAGGAAACGTTCAAAAAGCAACTGATATTTGATTGGGTCGATATTCGTTATGCCCAGACAATAAGCTACTGCACTACCTGCTGCAGAGCCCCTTCCCGGACCAACCCTTACGCCCATCTTACGGGCTGCATCAATAAAATCCCAAACAATAAGGAAGTAACCTGGAAATCCCATCCTTTTTATTGTTGCCAGTTCAAACTCCAGGCGCTCCCGGCTCGAAGGGATGAGTTCCGGCCACCTGCGGGCTGCTCCTTCCCATGTGAGGTGTTCCAGATACTGAAACTCCGACTCAAAGCCTTCTGGTATCGGAAACTTTGGCAATATGACATCCCTGGTGAGTTTAAATTCTTCTATTTTATCTACCAGCTCACGGGTATTGCTTATTGCCTGCGGAATATCATGAAACAACTCCTGCATCTCTTCAGGGGTTTTCAAATATTCATTCCCTGTATAATGCATCCCTTCGGCATCTTCCAAATCCTTGCCCGTATTGAGGCATATCAGGATATTATGGGCTTCAAAGTCTTCCTTGTTAACATAATGCACATCATTGGTGGCTATTACTTTTAGCTGGTACTTGTCTGCCAGTTTAAGCATGGCATGGTTTACAAGCTCCTGTTCCCTGTACCCATGGCGTTGAAGCTCCAGATAAAAGTCTTCCCCAAAAATATCAAGGTATCTTTTTAATACTTCTTCTGTTTTTGCTAAATCAAAGGGATAGGTTTTAAAATCATTTCCCTCCTGCGGCAGAGGGTTATGCCTTGTAATAGCTTTCGGTAGTTGTCCGCCAAGACAGGCCGAACAGGCTATAATCCCTTCATGATACTTTGATAAAATATCCATATCAATACGGGGCGTATAATAAAAGCCTTCAGTAAAACCAAGGGATACCAGCTTTGATAGATTGCGGTAACCGGTCATATTTCGGGCAAGTAAGATTAAATGATAGCCTGAACGGTCTTCCTTTGATGATTTGTCAAAATGCGAATGCTCTGCTACATATACCTCGCAACCAATAATGGGCTTTATACCATATTTGGCAGCCTGGTTCGAAAACTCCAATACACCATACATGTTACCATGGTCTGTTATGGCAAGGGCTGTCATTCCTGTTTCTTTTGCCTTGCTCAATAGGCCTTTGATACTGGCGGCCCCATCTAGTATCGAAAATTGTGTATGCACATGTAAGTGCGTGAAGTCTATCATTTTTTTAAAAAAATTTGCCTGATAATATCAATAAGCTAAAGTAATGATAATAATATTGAAAGAAAACCTCTTGATATTGAATAATATAGGTATTGATTGCCTTTGTAACTATGGTAAACTTAGGCAATTATGTCAGAGATTTATTATCTGACCAGTCTTTAAAATATTTATTAACAATAGTTGATAATTATTGAACTTCAATCACAAATTCCATCACCTTTTCAATGCTATTTCCTGTCTGGTCTGTTGCCCTGATGATAAGTGTTTTAGCACCGGGATCGTTTTCAAATGTTATTGGTCCTGTATAGGGGAGCATTGCTCTTTGATTGATTGAATAACTGAGCTCTTTAAAACCGGAGTGCTTGTCAAAAACTGTCAAAAATACTGCTGTATGTGTAGGATACACTAATAAATCCGGCTTGTCTTCCTGGTCTGTGCTTAAGGGGGGCATACTAAAGAAAATATTTAAATCGGGGGACAGAGTGTCAACAAATACTTTAAATTCATTCACAACAGAGTTCTCCACCATGTCAAATGCCTCGTATGATAGTTTTTGATAACCATGCTTCTCAAGACTGAATGCCTGATTATAGACAATGGGTTCAACCTGCCCGTCAATATAGTATTCAATCCGGTCTAATCCTGATTCCTGATCGTGGGCACTTAGGCTGATGCTTGTCTTTGGCCCGATATACAATGTGTCGTTGAAATAGATAGATGGCCCTGAAAAAGCATGTTTGCTTTCAGGGGCTTCCAGATCAACTACAGGGATGCTTATACTATTTCGGTTTCCTGAACTTTGAGAACGGTTACCTACATTGTCAATAGCATAGGACTTGATGTTTATTGAGCCTTTCCATGATGATAAAAACACAGGGCGGCTATATAGCACAAAAGGCCCGTCATTAACACTGTAATATATTTCTTTAACCCCCGACTTATTATCGACAGCAGTAATTTTTAACTGCGAACGCCCGGATGAATATTCTTTGTCCCCGGCCATAAATGTAGTCCCCGTGATTTCTTCAATTAAAAGGGGAGGGGTGTTGTCAATAAAAATACTGATGTTCTTTTCTTCTTCTGTGTTCCCTGCCTTGTCTGATGCGTAATAATAAAGTATGGCAGGACCTTCCTTAAAGCGTTTCAGGTCAATAGGAGCGGTATATTCCAGCCATTTTGAACCCTCGTCCCATCTGTAATAAACTTTGTCTAAGCCGACATGGTCTTTTGCTGTTAATTTAATTTTTGAGCCCGAGGACAGGATTTGTTCATAGTATTCTCCCTGGAAAGAATAATCTGTTTCCGGGGCTGTCAGGTCAATTTTTACAATTTGATTGTATTCTCTGCTCATATTTCCCAACCTGTCTATCGACCTGAAGCGGATTTTATACTGGCCTTCTTTATCAAGATTAACCCATTCTTTTGCTTCCGAAAACCCTCCTTCCCCTAATGCGTATTCTGTCCTCCCAACACCTGATTGCTTTTCTGTGGCTTTAATCTGAAATCTAAAGCCTTGACCGGCTACCAAAACATCATTATCTGTCCATATTTTATCAGCATTATGCAAAAACTCAAGCATTGGGGCATCCCCATCAACAATAAATTTCCCCCTGAACAGTTTATTGCCCTTTTGCTTTAGCTCTAGATGGTACAAGCCTTTTCTTTCTGCCTTGAAATAACCCTCCTGTTCTGTAGTCCCAAAGGGGATGGCTACAGCATCCTTAAATTCGCCAGTAGCGGAAATGCTAATTTTTATTTCTTCCCCCTGCCTTACATAAACAGATGTGCTGTCCTGAATTACTGCATGAACAGCCTGACCTATTGCACCTGCAATGGGAGCAATGGAAAGGAGAAAGAAAAATGGAATTTTTAAATTCATTTCCTGTTATATTTTTAAAAAGGTAAGATCCTGAATTCTGTCCTGCGGTTTTGAGCATGCTCTGCTTCAGAACATGTTTCCCCTTTCACGCATCTGTTTACAGGCTGGGTATCCCCATAGCCGGTTGCAACCAGCCTTGATGCTGATATCCCTTTGCCGATAAGATAATCCCTTGTGTTTTGCGCCCTACGCTCTGATAAGGCCTTGTTATAGCTTGATGAGCCCCTGCTATCTGTATGGGCCATTAATTCAATGCGTATCTCCGGGTATTCTTTAAGCAGGCCGGCCAGCTTATCAAGTTCTTTTTTCGATTCGGAAAGTATTGCAGCACTGTTATGTGCAAAATAAATATTTTCTAACGGAATGACTGCCTGTGGATTGAAGATGAGCCTTACCTGTTTTGTGGCTTCCCTGTTGCCTACCTCATCTTCTGAATAAAACTGCACAACTGCCTCCGGTAAGCCTTCAACTTTGATGCAACCACTTATAGACTTAAATGCACTATCACCAATGCTGTAAAAGGTTTTCCCCAGACCTGATTCTTCATCCCGCGCCCTGAAACATATTTCAGATGGGGTATTTACATAATAACGGTCACCAAAATGAAATACAAGGCCTGAAATGATTTCAATTTTTGATACAGGCGCTTTACCATCAGCAAAAATCTTTACCTCTTTCTCTTTTTTATTTGGTTCTGTAATTAATGTCAGGTAGTGTGTGCCATGTTCGTTGATAACTAAAGGGGATTCCTCTTTGTGGGTTAGGTAAGCATCTTCTGACTGGCTGGCGGAAACAAATAGATAAAAAGGGACGCCGGTCTTTACAAATAGCTCTCCATTTTCATTAATATAAATAGGATTTATTGTGTCTCCCGCTTCCAAAGCTTTAAGGTCAACACTGCCTATAAGAAAGGGTGCTGTTTTTACTATTAGAAAAATAAATATCCCTTTTGTTAATATGCCTTTCATCCGTAAATATTTTGTTGTTAATAGTTGGATGGAACTTCATACTTGTTGTTTGCTCCGGTATTTGGATTTGTTTTACAAATATGTTCGCATTATCATTTATCAATCTTTTAGCTTGTCTTCCTGATTCTTGATAATGAATTGTATGCTTATGATTGTTTGTCAAACGAAAATCCCATTACCAAAACATCATCCAGTTGTGGCTGTTCCCCTCTCCAAAGGTCGAATTCTTTCTCAAATCTCCTTCCTTGTTCGTCCATTGATAAAGAACATATTTCTTTAATAAATGACCTCAATCGTGCTGATGTGTATTTAAAGGGCTCAGGACCGCCAAACTGGTCAATATACCCGTCAGAATACATATAGAATTTCATACCCTTCCTGATTTTTATCTGTTTAGTGTTAAACACCCTTTCTGCTTCAAATTGAATACCTCCGATTGAAACGCCGTCCCCTTTTACAATACGGATGTTTTGTTCTTCTGATATTATTAGTGGGTTTCTGGCCCCTGCATATTCCAATACCATTGACCGCTCATCAATAAGGCATATTGACATATCCATGCCATCATTATTTCTGTTTACCTGTTGCTTTAAGGCTTTACGAATGGATTGGTGAAGTGCTGTAAGCAGTTTTCCCGGGTCAGTGATGTTTTTCCGTATCAGTTTCTCAAGCAGGTTAAAGCCTATCATCGACATGAATGCCCCCGGTACCCCATGTCCTGTGCAATCAATACAAGCTAATATAGTCAAGGGATTTGCATCTGAAGGGATATCTTTTGAATCGATGGGGTATATCCTTCCTGAACTGTCTTTGAAGTATCTGTTTGCCCAGAAGAAATCACCACTTACAATATCCCTTGCCCTTAAAAAAATAAATGACTCGGGCACCATTGTCTTTAGCATTTCAACAGGCGGAAGCAGTGCGTTTTGAATCCTCTCTGCATATTCGATGCTATCAGTGATATTCTTGTTTTGCCTCTTTATTTCTTCGAAGGCAGCATTTAACTCAGTATTTTTTAATTCAATTTCTTCCTTTTGACGGGCTAACAATTTATTGTCTTTTTGCTTCTGGCGATAGGCAAAAATAATAGTTGCTATAAATATCAGCATACCTCCAATGATGATGCTCATATAACGCCTGATAAGCTGCTGGTTGCGAATCTGTTGTTCCTTCAGTAGCGATTCTTTTTCCAATAGCTCTATCTGAAGCTTTTGTTCTGCCGTAAGTTGTTCTACTTTCTCTATGGTTTGCTCGGCTGCAATTCGCTTTTCCCTTTCACTGCCCAGCTCAATGCGTGTCTTTTGTTTTTCTTCCTCTGCCTGTATCACCTGTGTCTGCGCCTGCTCTACTTTTTGCTCAGCTTCTGCTTCTTTTTGCTGAATGGCCTGTTGTTGGATATGCTTATCCAATGCGGCATATTTATCAAAATAATCCCTGCTTTTTTGTGTATCCCCGGCTTTATCATAAGCCTGTGCCAATAGTGCATACGAATTTTTCAATAAGGGGATATGGTTGGCTTCGGCTGATAGCGCAGAGGCCTCCTCCAATGATTTTATTGCCCTGCTAATATCTGATGATGCTAGATATACATTTGAAAGGTTTATTAAAACTGAGGCAATATCTGTCTTCCTGTTCTGCTGGCGCGCAATAGCCAATTGATTTTCAAAATGTCGGATGGATTGGTTCCAGTTGTCCATCTCATAATATAGCTGTCCAAGGTGCCCCAGGATTACTTTCTTTCCATTTTTATTTCCAATCTGCTCATTGCATAACAGGCTTTTTTCAAATGCTTCTGCTGCTTTTTTATCTGATTCGTTTTCCCAATACTGAAAGGCTGCCTGGTTAAACAGACGTGCTGCTTCAGTATACTGTCCCTGGCCGTATAAACTGTCAGCAGTTATCATCAATGCTTCAGGGGAGCCTTTATCCTGCGCCATTAAAAAAGCCGGGATACATAACATAATTGCTATGGTTCCTGCCTGTAACAGTCTTTTTTTATATGATAAACTGCTGCCCATCTTTTTATCCCTTCTTATCTTGCGATAATATGAAAATCAAATCCTAACATTTTCTGAAAATCAAGGCCTTCCTCATACATATCATCATCATCTGTCCTGTGTTGCCATGTAATAATCAGGCTTTTGCCTTTGTCTTTTAATTTCTTAAGTTCCATCAATATCTCAAGTATTTTTTTTGATGAAGAGGAATTAATATATTCAAAGAAAAAACTAATTTGGGTGTTGTCTTTTGGGTTTGCCACATAATTACATATCCATTGAAAGATAGGCTCATAAAAATTATTTACATTTTCAGGTAGTGACCTCCCGCTAAACGCTATTTCGCCTTTTTCAGCATCAAGTTTTACTTCGGGTGAGTCATCTGTGCCTTCAATGATAATATCGTTCATAACTACTTTTTTTAATTGTTAAATTTCTATTAGAACAAAGGTAATAAACCAAGCTGAATTTTGTAAAAAAACAAACTTTCATTATTTGCTTTTCTATGATTTTTTTTGTTTTATTTTTTTAGGCCTTGAATTAAGGAGACTTTTTCTGAATGTTATAATTGAAGAAATACTTTAAGTGATTGTTTGTTATTATAAGATTATATGTATATTATAAAGGTATGATAAGGTTTTGATCCATGGTTTTTTTGAAACATTTATTGAGAGGTTTTCAGGGGATAAATGCGCAATATGGTTTGCATTTGTTTGCTGTTCTTTTAATTGGATTTACTGAAAAAGCCATTAAAACGTTAATTACAAAACAACAAGGCGAAATTGCATAACCTGATAAACCAATGGTAACGAAACTGAAGATACCTTAAAGGCCTACTTAAACAAGATAAAGAAAAATGACACTTATTGGAATAAATCCCTGCATGTATTAATTAATAATGGCATTGCAAAATATATATGTCCAGCTTGTTAAGTGTTCTTATAGTAAACCTATTTTAGACCTTGGATAATGACCAAATCAAAAAAAAATGGATAATAACAATGACAATATAATCTGTCTTGAAATTATATATCACTTAAGTTTAAATTGTTAATGTCTTTTTCAGATAAACCGGTTGCATTGATAATGATCTCAATAGCAACCCCGCTCTTTATGAGCTTTTTCGCAACTTCGATCTTTTCTTCCATCTTGCCCTTTTCCCAATAGGTGTTTTTTATATTGAATATATCCCTGTATGCGTTTACACTGGCTTCATATTGTTTGTATTCGTCAGGTTCAAGTTTGGCTATTTCGGCAGTTTCAAATAGTTTCAAAAAAATCTTCTCTTTTAGGCCAACAGGTATTCTGTCAAGCTTTGGAAGGTTCTTTAACACAAACATCCATTTATCAAAGCGGGTTTCCAGCTCCTTTTCTGTTTTCAGGAACTTTGGCATTTCAAGATAAATGTAAGTCAACTTATTGTAAAAAACATCTTTTGTTTCTTGTTCTGTCAGTTTTACATCATGACGGTACTTATCGGTATCACTTTCGTCAAAGCTAAAGTCCAAAATTCCGATTGTGTATATGGCCTTTAGCTCAAAATTCCAAAAACGGTCTTTGCTTCTTGCCTGTTCCTGAATTGGAAATGTGGAGTAATAAATTGTCCTGTCTTTGAAAAACTTCTGTTCAGCCTTTTGCATTTCCACAATAAACTGTTCGCCTTTCTCATTGGTGCAGTAAATATCAAAAATCGCTCTTCTGTCACCAACAGATAATGGCAGTTTTTCATTTGGCAAATATAATAAGTCGGTAATCCTTCCTTGCTCTTCTTTAAGCAACTCATTTAAGAAATCCAATAACAAATCCTTGTTTGGTTCTTCTCCAAACAAGCGCTTAAAACCGAAGTCGGTAAAGGGATTTATATATCTTTCCTTAAAATTGTTCATGTTCAAAATCTTTCTATAAAATTACCACTTTTTTTTGATATGTGATTTTTTCTTCAAACGAATGAAAAATCAAAGGATGATGCCGGCATTTAAACGAAAGATAAATCTATTACATCCAATTTCCCTTTAACTAATTTTATAATGCAAAATGCGCCTGAACTCCTTTTTAATCATTTCGTGATTATCCTGTAAATTCACTTTAAGCATTTTTTCAAAATGAAAAAGAATATGCCACAGAAGGAATGATAGGGAATTGGCTTAGCTGCATAAGCTTGATTTGTGATTGTGATGGGTCATAATTGCCCTGCATATCATAATGTCGTTCCTGAACAAAGTAATAGAAAAAGGGATTTTGACGGTTATACACATTGTAAATGCTAATATTCCATGTTCTTTTTCCTTTTTTCTTTTGCTTATGGAAATTGAATCCGATATCAAGCCTGTGAAAGCTGCGTAACCTGAAGGTGTTGACTCCTGGATAAATGTGGACTTCATCCATCCCGTCATTCCAATTCCCTATGGGTTCAGGGTCTGATAAGATATCATATTTGCCTGCGGCCATTGTAAATGCATTTCCTGTATTAAACATCCACGAAGCCGAAAAATCAACGTTTTCCCTAAGCTTATGCAATATGACTATTCCTATGTCGTGTCTTCGGTCATATTTAAAAGGATAGGGTTTCCCGTCATTTTGGTTTTCAAACTGACGTGTAGTTTTTGAAAGGGTGTAACTAATCCAACCTGTCGTTTTGCCCAAAGTTTTCCGAAGCAAAACTTCTAAACCATAAGAGCAACCCCGACCATTACTTTCCACTTTATCCTGCCAATCAAGAGATGAACCCAGATACGTGGCTCCGCTTTGGTAGGCTATTAGATCACTCATTGCTTTATAATATGCTTCTATGTTGAGTTCATAGGATTGATTAGGGAGCGTTTGAGAGTAGCCTAGTGCCAATTGATGAGAACGTGCTGGACGAATCTGCTCGGTGGCCGGTACCCATAAATCAGTTGGCAGGCCGGCCCCTGTACTTGTGAGTAAATGTACATACTGTTGCATCGATGACCAGGAGGCTTTTAAAGAGGACTGTGTTCCCAGCTTTAGTCTTCCAAAAAGCCGGGGATCGACTGAAAAATAGCTTTTGCCGTTAACTACATATGACGTTGCACGAAATCCAACATTAATACTCAGCATATCGTTAATTTCTATATCATTTTCAATATAAGCTGAGTTTTCCCATGCAAAAGCATTTTTTGCTCCCAATACGGTATCTTCAGCCAAAGCGGCTCCGGTAATCTGATAGGAAGTGAGCCCGGGTGAAAAGATATGATGCACCACTTGTGTGCCAAAATTCATTTTATATCCCGGGCGGACATAAAAGTCAATATCACATTTAAGGCTTAGATCCTGAATGCCTGAAGAAAATAAACTGTAATAGCTTTCCTGCTCTCTCTGGTGAAGCCGGTTTACCTGATAGCGATAGCGGGTGTGATATAACACTACATTTCCAAATAACCTGTTGCTAAACTGCCTGTTCCACCTTAAAGCACTCAGCATATTGCCCCAAAGCAGTGCATCTTTAGAAATACTTTTATTATCAGGACTTTTATCCTTCAGCGACCAACCAAATTTATCATTCCCGGCATAGAAACTGAAATATAGGTGGTCTTTGGAGGAAAGACGATGGTTCACTTTGGTATTCACATCATAAAAGTAATAGCCTATGGAAATCCCGTCGAAAAGGATGCGCGACAAGGGGCGTGTAATTAAATCATACATAAATCGTCGTGCCGAAATCATATAAGATGTAGTATCGGGTTTTATGGAACCTTCTACAAATACCTTTGAAACTATCATTCCCACGGTAGCATTCCCTTTAAACTCATTGGCATTGCCTTCCTTCATACGAATATCCATAACCGATGATAGCCTTCCACCAAAACGTGCAGGGAACCCTCCTTTGGTTAGCCTGACACTGTTAATAGCATCTGAATTAAACGTGGAAACAAAACCTCCCAGATGGTCAATATAGTATAGGGGGACATCATCGAGAATAATAAGGTTTTGGTCGGGACTGCCCCCCCTGACATATATCGCACTGGAGCCTTCACCTCCTCCCGAAACACCAGGCATCAACTGGAAGGCTTTCATTAAATCAGGTTCACCTCCAAGTGCTGGAAGCGTCTTTATTTGCATAGGGGTAATTTCGTTTACACTCATCTCGTTGCGCTGTTCAATAGGGATTGCCTGGTTGGCAGAAATCTCTACCCCCTCAAGTTCAACCCCAGGTCTTAATCGAAAATTGAGGCTTCGCTCCCCGCTAAAATCTATTCGTAAGCTCTCAGGGCTGTATCCCAAATATGAAACAATTAAAACAGCACTATCTGCAGGATTTATCTTTATACTATAAAAGCCATAGGCATTTGTTATACTTCCTTTAAAGTTTTTTTTATTATATACTGAAGCCCCTACCAATCTTTCACCTGTAGCAGCATCTGAAACATATCCGCTAATAGTGATGGTTTGCGAATATGCTATATTAATTATAACCATCAACAAAATGGAAAGGAATACCTTTTTCATTTTAGTGCCAATTAGATTTATACAATGTATCTGTCACCTGCGAATAAGCAGCAAAAATGCCATACCCTCCCTTTATATTGCTACCCATTTGAACCGGCTCGCCCAGTGTTTCCCAAAACGTCGTTTCGTGTGCATGTCCATTCAGATGTTGGTAAAGTTGTTTTTTATAGCGGTAGTAGTTTTCTGAAACCCTTCTATATTTAACAACCAAATCATAATTGTAATCAATCTGATACGTAAAATATCTGTAATAATCTGCAATTATAATGACCTCCTGTCCACTAAACAATTCATTGGTGAAAAGCAATGTTTTTGAATAATCTGCTATCCCTTCATTATTTAAAACAGGATCGGAATTTATCCTGAAAATAACCGGACTTATTGCCTCTTTGTATGTATAACCATAAGGAGGCATAGTCATGGGATTGATATAATGAGCTTCAAACATAAGCTCGTAATAGTTCTTGCCCATACCATCATCGCGCAATCCTATCTTTGCCTGCGATATTGCAATCCGGTCTTCGGTAAACCGAACAGAATCCCAGAATGCAAGCTGAAGGTAATCATTAGGGGATTGCAAAAAATCGAAGGAAGTGAGAACATCACCTTTCGATGTTTTTACCATTAAATCGTATCTGTTTCCGCTTTCTGGCAAGGCAACCGACTGATATATCCCTTTCCCAATTAATTGAAGGGTGTCGAACAACATGCCATTTTCAAAAATCACTACCACTGCATCATCAATTGTTGTTGCAGGTTCGGATGTGAAAACTTCCCTGGTTTCGGATAATTGAAGCTTAATAGGTTGACCATCGGTAAAAAGGCAATTTACAGCAGTTTGGGGCTGAAATTCCGGCATTTTTACTTCAACTTCCTTGGTGCAGGATATTACCAGACCTGCCACAAATAATAAAGCAGACAACTTTCTTAAACGGGCTGAAAAAGGAAGGCGAAATGGTATTTCGCCCCCCTGTGGCTTGAATGGTTTGTTAATTAGAACAATCTTCTCCTTCATTACATCTTATCATTATTTGTCCATCTTCGTAAGCTCCACCTCCGGCATGCAAGTCATAAGCCATATACCACATACTCATCCTATAGGCAGAGAGCGGCCTTATACTGTTTATACAATTGTCAAAATATGAGTTTGAATTCCCCGGTTATGAAACCAGGTAACAAATTGCTTATTCATATTCAAAAACGTCAGGAAACACTAAAGTATTGTTTAAACCTTTATTTTAAAATGGTCAAAGCAATAAGGATCATTAATTTATTGAATCCTTTTTTTAAAAAAAAATTCCTTCTTTTCATTCGCTGCTATGTCCAGGTCTAGTATATTGTTTCAATATATTGCTTTCATTATGCAGTTGAGGACTTGGCTATAAACATAGATGGTCAATTGTATCGGATATTTCCTTGTTTTTTAGCTCAATACAAAAAGCTTTGTTTTGTATTTCTTTTTTTCTATTTAACAAACCGTAAGGTCTTAATTCGTTGATAAAAAATGTAAAATATCCTGGTTTTTGTCGCTTTTTTAATACTTTTGCCTGTAAGCCATGCTTGATTTTTTCCATGCATTGAGAAGAAATGGAGGGGCTTGTCTAATGTTTTGTTAACCTTAAATAATACTATCTTATTATGGGAAAAGAAGCAATAAAGGTTTCATCTGTTGATGTAAACAAACTATTGGAAATGCTTAATGCCGCTCTTGCTGAAGAATGGCTCGCATATTATCAATACTGGATTGGTGCCAGGTTAATGGAAGGCCCCATGCGCAGCGAAGTAGAACCTGAACTCCTGCTCCATGCCGATCAGGAACTAAACCATGCTGTTTTGGTTGTTAACAGGATTATCCAACTGGGTGGCACCCCGATTATTAACCCTTCCAATTGGACCAAACATGCACGTTGTGCTTACGATGAGCCTTCTGATCCTTATATCGAAGTCATCCTTGAGCAAAACCTTAGCGGTGAGCGTTGTGCCATCAAAAGATACCAGGAAATAGCTGATTTTACTGCGGGAAAAGACCATTCAACACATCAAATGGCAGTTCAAATCCTGAATGAGGAACTTGAACACGAAAACGATATCGAATCATGGCTCACCGACCTGAACCGCATGAAGGAAGAATGGAAAAAAATGCGCCTCTAAGAGCGTTTATTTGAAATTGATTTATTACACCAACAATTTGTTGGCACATCTTATCCGGCAGGGGCGCTATTCAGCGCCCCTGCTCATTTTCCGTAAACAAGGTCTTATACTTATTGATAAACTACTGATAAATCAGGTGAAATTAATGAAAAAAGCATTTTTTTTCATGTATGGTTTTTAAATAAAAGCATTGTTGAAACTATTTGCAATGGTAAAATCACTTTTTTGGGTTCGTTTATGAGCCGGAACCCAAGCCTGTCAATGCTTTGGTAGCTTTTTGTGTTGAAATTTGTAAATGCTTAAAACATTAACATAAATTATGTTAATGTTAAATTACTAATAAGCAAATATTCAGAATATTATATTTTAACTATCATAAAATTAAGTAAAATTTAACTAAAGTAAAGTTAAAATTATTTTATAAAAAGCTGAAAATCAATACCATGGATAGGTCACGGTATTACCAAGGATATACCAAGGTCTTATCAGGTTCAGTATCGTCCATGTGGATAGTGGAGAAGTAGTGGAGAAGGTAATATTTTGTCCGAAGGATGAACCCGGTGTGGATTTAATTGCCTGATTATTGTTTGATACATGTTATTACGCATGGTAGTAGAGACGCGATTAATCGCGTCTCTACAATAAAAATCGTTTGTTTGTCTAACAATCAATAAAATCATTATTTTTGGAAAAAATAAACCTTACCTAAAGCTTGGGCTATCCGCAAACTGTATCCGGCTTTGCTTACCTTTGGTTGGGTAATAAACGAGTTACCGCCAATTAAATGAACGACAGTACTAACTATGAAACATAAAATATATGCTATTTAATACCATTGAATTTGTTCTATTTTTACCAATAGTAATAATTACTTATTTTCTACTTCCACATAAAGTCAGATGGATATTGCTTCTTGTGGCAAGTTACTACTTTTACATGAGTTGGAAAGTAGAATATATTTTCCTGATTGTTATATCAACACTCATAGACTATTTAAGCGGTATCTTGATGGAAAAACTTCCTGATATAAAATCGAGATTGCCTTTTCTTATTCTTAGTCTTTGTTCTAACCTCGGATTACTGTTTTTCTTTAAATATTTCAATTTTGCTTCGGAAAACCTAAACTTACTTTTTGATAAATTAGAGGTAAGTAGAGATATCCCGATAATGAATTTTCTATTACCCGTTGGAATAAGCTTTTATACATTTCAGACTCTAAGCTATTCCATTGATGTATTTTTTGGACGGCAAAAAGCAGAAAAGCATTTGGGATATTTTGCATTGTATGTTTCATTCTTTCCCCAACTTGTAGCTGGCCCAATTGAACGTTTTTCAAATCTTGCACCACAACTCAAAGCGAAACATGATTTTACATATGATAATTTAGTTAATGGGTTACGTCTTATTCTTTACGGCCTATTTATAAAAATGGTAATTGCCGATAATTTGGCAGGAATCGTTGACCAAATATATGCAGCTCCTGATAATTATTCATCATGGGATATTCTAAAAGGAATTCTTTTTTATTCTTTCCAAATCTACAGCGATTTTTATGGTTACTCTATTATTGCCATTGGGAGTGCTCAAATTATAGGAATAAAAATAATGGATAACTTTAAAACACCGTATTTAGCCAAAAATATTTCTGAATTCTGGCAAAGGTGGCATATATCACTTTCTACTTGGTTTAGAGATTATTTATATTATCCTCTTGGTGGAAATCGTGTAAAGAAATCCAGATGGATAATTAATATTTTAATTGTTTTCGTAGTAAGTGGAATATGGCATGGGGCCAACTGGACATTTTTGATTTGGGGTGCGTTATTTGGCTTTTTATACTTGTTTGAAAAGGGTATAAATTCAGTTTTAAAGCTTAAAAAGGATTATAAACCTTTTTCAATAGGTCATTTATTTTTAGCGACTAAAACATTTGTGTTGGTTACTTTAATATGGGTGTTCTTCAGAAGTCAGACTTTCAATGAGGCAATTGATATTTTTTCTCTTCTATTAATAGGCACAAGTCAAATTAGCAAAACACTAATAGTTCCAAATTTTGTTTGGTTTTGGTTAATCATTTTTATTGTTACCGATATATTGCTTTATAACAAGCGATTTGATTTATGGTTAGGCAAATTACCATTTATTGGCAGGTGGGTGATTTATGGTTTTTTTATTTTTAGCATTATCGTTTACGCAGGTGTAGGAAATTTCCCTTTCATTTATTTTCAATTCTAAAGAATAATCTATGTATAAAAAAATATTACTTAAAATATCATTTTTGTTTCTTCTCATTATAATTGTGAATTTTATTTACAGCAAATGGTTTTATGAAACTGACATTCAAGAGCATTCTGAAATAATTAACTTAGTTCGGGATATACCAAATAACGCTGATATAATCTACATAGGAGAATCATCAAATATTACATTCCGTGGTGACGATATTGATAAAAGGCCAATTTCTGCATTTGTTGGGGATTATTTTCCAGAACTAAACACTTTTGATATTACAAAACCTGCAAGCCATGCAGGTATTTATAAAGTTTTGTTGGAGAATATTCCTGTTGATAGCAAGGTTAAAACCATTGTTGTTACTTTAAACTTACGTTCTTTTAATGCAACATGGATTTATTCTAATCTTGAAACATCATTGCAGAAAAGTTTAGTTCTTATTAAACCATATCCTCCATTGTTTAATCGATTTTTGCTTTCTTTTAAAGCCTATGATATTAAGTCAGAGAGTGAAAGAGAAAGACAGTTTAAAAATAAATGGAGGACAGATAAATTCCATTTACCATATGAGTTTCAATTTCAAAATGTAATTGAATGGGATAAATGGATGGCAAATTCAGGCATAAAAGATAGTAATGGAAATATTGATTATGAACAAACTGAATTGGCTTGTCATTACATAAAAACCTACGGTTTCCAGTTAGATACAATTAATAATATTAGAATCAAGGATTTCAATGAAATTATAGAATTAGCTCATAAAAGGGGATGGAATCTTGTTTTCAATTTACTGGCAGAGAATACAGAAAAAGCAAAAGAATTGGTTGGTAATGACTTAATCTATATGATTAACGAAAATGCTAAAACACTAGTAAATTACTATCAAAATAGAGGTGTTAGCGTGGTTAATAATTTAAATGCTGTAGAGAATGAACAATTTGTTGACCAGAATTGGACAACCGAACATTATGCTGAAAAAGGCAGGAAAACAATTGCAAGAAATGTTGCTGAGGCTTTAAAAACATGGTATAATGATTATTATGAAAAAACAGATTACAATTTTAGTTATCAAACCGATTTCTTTAATGATTGTGAAAATAAAAATGCAGTTTGGGGACAAATGCAAACCATAACCACCGAGACTGCGTTTTCGGGTAAAAAATCTTCACAGATAGGAGCAGGGAATGATTTCAGTATTACAATGGAGTATCCATTAAAGACTATACCTGATAGTTTGAAACGAAATATTGTCGTAGATTTTATGCTATATCAAACATCATTGAAACATGATGCAAAATTAGTACTTCAAACTAGTGGAACAGATTTTAGTTACTATTGGCACGGTTTTGATTTAAAAAGTAATGTGAAGGAAGAGAATAAATGGATTAAGTTTAATAAAACTATTAGTATTCCTGATAGCATTAAACAAGCCGATTTAATTAAAATATATGTTTATAATCCTTCAAAAGAAAAAATATTTATAGATGATTTTAGTATAAAAATAGAGGAATAACTGGCGGTAATAAATTAGTGCTTCATGTGGTCGGAATACCTAAGCATGTAACACCAGCAAATGAGCGATAGCGAATAAGCCCGGGTAGAACTATTTTCTGCAGGATAGCACTATGGTTTTTAAAGGGCTTGGGGATGGATTTTTAAAGAAAAGAGTGGGGGTGAAGCTTTTCTGATAAAAAGATCAGTGCGGCTAGATTCACTTTGTTTAATTCTCTATTTCCACCAATTAGCAAGTAAAACATTTTTACTAAAACATTACCATTTATCGCTTTTTTGATATTTTTGTGCGGGGAAATGAATAAAATCCCTACAGGTTTTAACCAATTGAGAAAGAGTGCTGCTTGCGAATGTTTTATAATAATTGTAGATTTGTATAAAATATATTGACATGCAAAGATTGCTGACAGACAATATTGATAGGATAAAAGCATTGTGCATTTCGCACAATGTTAAATCTCTGTTTGCTTTTGGCTCTGTTTGTACTGATAAGTTTAATGATCAAAGTGATATAGATTTGCTAATTTCATTTTATCCCATGGATTATGGTGATTATGCAGATACTTATTTCGATTTAGCAGATAAATTTGAAAATCTCTTTAATCGGTCAGTAGATTTGGTTACCGATAAATCTTTATCAAATCCATATTTTATTGATTCTGTTAATCGAACAAAAACATTGATTTATGGAGCTTGAGATTAAGAAATTTCTTTATGATATTCGTGAATCAATAGATTCGATTGAGAATTATCTTGGCGATAAGCGTGATTTTAAATCATACATGTCAGAAAAAATGCTTCGTAGAGCTGTTGAGAGAGAGTTTGAGATTATTGGGGAAGCAATGAATAAAATTGAAAAGATTGATCCTACAATTGAAATATCAAATAAAAGGCAGATAATCAGTATGCGTAACCGTGTGATTCATGGCTATGATACAATAGATAATGAAATTATTTGGGGGACAATAGTTAGGCACTTACCCATTCTGAAAATCGAAATTAACAATTTGCTAAAATAAAAATCAACTGCATACAAAAATAGGGCTTCATGTGTTCAGCGCGTCCCGGTATATTACACCAGCAAATGAGCGATAGCGAATAAGCCCGGGTAGAAATAATCCCGCAGGATAGCACTATGGTTTTTAAAGGGCTTGGGGATGGATTTTTAAAGAAAAGAGTGGGGGTGAAGCTTTTCTGATATAAAGATCAGTGCGGCTAGATTCACTTTGTTTAATTCTCTATTTCCCAATTAGCAAGTAAAACATTTTCTGTTAAAACATCACCATTTATCGCTTTTTTTATATTTTTGTGCGGGGAAAATGTGAATTTAATCCCAAGAGTTCTATAATCCTATACTACTTTAAAGGCCGGAATCAAAACTTAAACAGTTTAAGAGGTACATTATTGTTTGTTTGGATACTTACGATCAGGTAAAAAATTGTGGGACTTAGAAAACAGAAAACAAATAAATAAAAACATACTAAATGAAAACCTGGATTAAAACTTTTGGACTGATTATCATTGCTGTGATGTCATTTTGTTTTACAAGCAAAGGCCAAATAACTGTTTTTGACATGGGGCGTGTAGAATATGGGGTATATAAAAACGATTATTTTGATTTTCAAATCATGCTGCCCTACGGATGGGATGTAAGATCTCCCAAGCAGGTTGATAATACCTCAAATGATGAAACAACAGGGAACAGTGAGACTATTATTGATGCGTATGAGTTAGAAAGTGCTGTTTTATTAGAAGTATTTCAATATAAGGCAGGCTCTGAACTTGAGTTTAATTCAAACATCTCAATTGGTGTTGAAAATATAATGAACTCACCTGAAATAAAAAACGGAAAGGATTATCTGTTATTGGTTATTGACTTGATTAAGAATGGAGAATTCAAATATGACTACGTTTCAGATGAAATAACGTATCAAAGTATTAATGGGAAAGATTTTTATAAAATGGTTACTCGGGTCAACTATAACGGATATGAAGTTGAACAACACTATTTTACGACAGTTTCAAATGGGTTTAGCTTTTATGTTATTTTTGCCTTTAATTCATACGCACAAAAGGAAATTCTTTTAAGAACTATAAATACAATGGTTTTCAAATAATAGCAATTGTTTTGATGTTCCCTTTAGTTTTATAAACCGAATTACTTTGCTGATTTTGATAAGGCAATGGAGTTTGGGAAATGGGCGGCAATAATAAGTATAATAAAACAAAATTTGAACCCAATAATTGAAACAAATAGATTGTATCTTAGGCAGGGCTCCCAAATTTAGATTATTTACTTGATAACAGGCTTCCCCAGCTTCCTTGTCATCGGTGCTAGTATTTTTATGCTTAATTGCTTTGTTGCTCGTATCTTATGCTTTAAAGACTATTTCACAAGGCACTAATTTATTGAAAATTGATTGGATTTAAAAGGTAAAGGGTAATGAAAAAATTAATAATTTTACCCCTATTAAAATCAACAAAAACAAAAGCAAAATGACTAAAAGAATTCTTTATTTTTTTGCTGCTACGATGCTTATCGTATCATGTAAAAATCAGGGACAAAAGACAGAAGAACAAAGCACTGCGAAAGAAGTAAGCATTGAAGCGTTAGCTACAAATCCAATGAGCTATGACAAGCAGGAAGTAGTTTTTGAAGGGACTGTTGGCCATGTTTGTCGTCACAGTGGTGAACGTATGAGGGTGATGCAGACTGATAAAACAGATTTTAGTGTACTTGTATTACTGGGAGATTTTAAAAGCCAGATAACTCCTGGATCAGAAGGAAAAACTGTTAAGGTTACCGGGATTGTAAAAACAGAAGTTGTTAATATGGATGAGTTGGCTGAAAACCATGAAGGCCACAACCATGAAGGGGAAGAAGTTCATGCTGAAGGTGGTGAAGAAGGTGGTCATGCTTGTGCTTCAACAGAGGAAGCCATTAAGAAGTTAAAAGAAAAAGGGATTGATCCCAGTATTGCTGTCTCAATCGAATTAAAAGCGCTTGAAATCAAATAAACCAAAGTGTTTCTATAATTTAAGCTGGAATAAGCGGGTATTCATCAGAGATAATTCTTCCCGGCTTATTTCAGCTTTTGTCCTTTAAAAGGGGTTTGTTCATGAACCGAACATGTTTTCGAATTAAACACCAACATGGAGTTCCATCCGACCTTAATCAAAAAAATATTTACGGATGAACCGAACATGTTTGCAAATGATACTCAAACACCAATGAAAATAGCAAACATGGAGTTCCATCCGACCTTAACCAACAAATTATTTACGGATGAACCGAACATGTTTGCGAATGATACTCAAACACCAATGAAAATAGCAAACATGGAGTTCCATCCGACCTTAACCAAAAAATTATTTACGGATGAATATCAGAAAAATTAACAGGGCAGTTCATCGCGACCTGGGTTATTTCTTTTTTGGGATGTGCATTATATATGGTATATCGGGGGTTGCCCTTAACCATCGCCACCAATGGAATCCCAATTATGTAGTGGTGCAGAAAGATATTCAACTCCCTGTTTCAGTAGTTGATTCAACAATTACTAAAGAACAAGTGGTTCAAATTCTTGATGGGACAGGCGAAGGTTTCAGGTATAAAACCCATCTGCTTACCGAAAAGGGACTTCGCATCTTTATTGAAGGAGGAACATTAGATTGGGATTCAAATACAGGGATAGGAAAGCTTGAATTATTGAACAGGAGGCCAATTTTCTCTCAACTGAATTTTTTGCATTACAATACACCACGTAAGCTCTGGACCTGGTTCTCTGATGCCTTTTCAATCTCACTAATTCTGTTAGCTATATCAGGCCTTTTTTTAATAAAAGGAAAAAATGGTATAACAGGAAGAGGAGCATGGTTTACAATAGCCGGTATTATCATCCCAATAACCTTATTGTTTATTTATCTTAATGCCTGATAAAAATGCAATGGCTTCCTTTTGCTATTATTGCTGCGTTTTGTGATGCGCTAAAAGATTTCTTTAGTAAAAAAAACCTTACCAATACCCACCCCATCATTGGGGCACTGGCATTAAGGCTTTTTGCCCTTCCACTTATCCTTGTGGCACTTTTTTTTATTGAAATTCCAGAGGTGGGTCCCTTATTTTTTCCTGCCCTCGTTGTTGGAGGCTCTATTAACATACTCGTAAATGTACTTTACATGAAAGCACTTAAAGCATCTGATCTGTCCTTATCAGTGCCTATGTTAACATTTACACCTTTGTTTATGCTCCTAACCTCACCAATAATGATAGGTGAATGGCCAAATGCAATAGGTATTGTTGGAGTTGTTTTTATTGTAGTTGGCTCTTGGGTATTAAATTTCAAGAAAGCCCAAAAGGGTATTTTCCTGCCTTTTAAGGCCCTTTTAAGCGAGAAAGGGCCACGTTATATGCTCCTGATTGCATTTATCTGGAGCATTACTGCCAATATTGATAAGATTGGGATAAAAAACTCATCTGCTTTATTCTGGGCTATTTGTATCAGCTCTTATCTGGCAATTGGTTTAATACCTGTTGCATTAATTTTTGCAAAAGGCCATATCAAGGAACTTTGGCATTTAAAAAGGCCTTTTTCGCTTATTGGGGCAGTAACTTCCATTTTATTCTTATCTCAGATGTATGCCATGAGCCTTACCCTAACTGTTTATACAATTTCGATTAAAAGGACAAGTGCCCTGATTGGAGTGCTGTTAGGGGTGGTATTTTTGAAAGAAAAGAACCTTAAAAATAAATTGGTTGCTGTGATTTTAATGCTTACCGGAGTATTGCTTATTTCAATTTTTTAGAAGTATCAAGGAAGCACAGTATTTTGTAAAAAAAAGGATAAAGAAAAAGGCTGCTTATCAAATAAGCAGCCTTTTTCTTTCCTATTCTCATGATGATAATCAAGATTTTTTCATCTTAACAGGTTTAATCATATTTTCGGGGAGCAACAGCTCTTCAAGTTCTTCCTTAGTAAGAAGCTTCTTTTCAAGCACAAGGTCATATACCCCTTTATTATGTTCAAGTGCTTCTTTGGCCAATTGGGTACATGCCTCATATCCAAGGACAGGGTTTAATGCAGTAACAAGGCCAATGCTGTTCATAACAGTCTGACGGCAATGCTCTTCGTTGGCAGTAATACCAATGATACAGCGTTGCAATAAAGTAGTCATTCCATTTTTAAGCATCTCAATGGATTCAAATAAGCTTTGAACAATAACAGGTTCAAAAACATTGAGTTCAAGTTGCCCTGCTTCGGCTGCAAGCGAAACTGTAAGATCGTTCCCGATAACCTTAAAAGCAATCTGGTTTACTACTTCAGGGATTACGGGATTAACTTTCCCTGGCATGATAGAAGAGCCAGGCTGCATAGGGGGCAGGTTGATCTCATGAAGCCCTGCACGGGGACCAGAAGACATTAACCTAAGATCATTGCATATTTTAGAAAGTTTTACTGCCAGTCGTTTCACAGCAGAGGAATACATAATAAATGCACCTGTATCCTGGGTTGCTTCCACAAGGTTTGATGCCAGTTTAATATCCATTCCGGTGATTGACTTTAAATGAGTTATCACCTTATCACTATAATCAGGGTCAGCATTAATACCTGTTCCAATGGCTGTACCACCCATGTTTACTTCAAGGAATAATTTGACGTTTTCATTCAAACGTTGGATTTCCTCTTCAAGGGTAGTGGAATAGGCTCCAAAGGCCTGCCCAAGAGTCATTGGCACAGCATCCTGTAATTGAGTACGTCCCATTTTAATAACATGGGAGAACTCCTGTTCCTTTTTCTGCATGCCTTTGATAAGGTTCGAAAGCACTTCAACAAGCTTGATATTGGCATTGATAAGGGCAATCTTGATAGCTGTAGGGTAGGCATCATTTGTAGATTGCGAAAGGTTAACATGGTTGTTTGGGTGGCAATACTTGTATTCGCCTTTGTTATGCCCAAGGATTTCGAGGGCACGGTTGGCAATTACTTCATTGGCATTCATATTGGTAGATGTGCCTGCGCCTCCCTGAATCATATCTGTTACAAAATGAGAATGGAACTTTCCATTAATGATTTCATGACAAGCCCTAACAATAGCATTGGTGATAGGTGTAGGAAGAAGTCCCAGTTCATGGTTTGCACGGGCAGAAGCCATCTTAACCATTGCCAAGGCCTGAATCAGTGCAGGATAAAAATTCATGGTCACACCACTGATATTGAAATTCTCCATTCCACGCATTGTCTGTATGCCATAATAAGCCTCAGCAGGAACATCCCTGTTGCCAAGCAGGTCATGTTCAGGGCGAGTACGTCCTGATTCATACTGGGTTGAGATATTTACAAGGTGCATATTGCTCTGACGCATCCGACGGCTGATTACCTTGGATATTTGCATAAATATCTTTAATGCAATACCGGCATGAGAATCAAACAATGAAGTAAACTTCTCACGGCTGATACAATAAACAATAGTGTCTTTTAATGCCCTTGCATTTGTTGAGTGGGGTGTATCGGACATCATTGTTCCTTCACCCAGAAAATCAAACTTTGCAAAATAGGTAAGTCGTTTTTCTTCCCCATAAGGTGTTTTTTTGAAAAGCTCTACTTCTCCATCTTCAATGACAAAAAGATACTTTGCACCTGGGGCATTTTCAGAAAATAAGAGTTCTCCTTTTTTATACTCTTTTACTTCTGCTTCCTCACAAAAAACCCTAAGTTCTTCCTCTGTGAGGTCTTTAAAGAGCTCTACCTGTTTCAAAAAGTCCTTTATTTGTTTCTTTATCATAACAATATTTGATTATTAGGATTTTAGGTTCATTAATTGCTTTTTTAAAGCTTTTGTAAAGTTAACGGAAATTGATGCATTTTGTTTGGTAATAATTTTTAAAAGGTGTGGTATTATTTATTCATTAAAACATTTTTCGTTGAACCCTATTTAGTTATGCTTTGACAGATAAAACGTATCACACTAATCAAGATTCAACCAGCTCTGTATGGCAATCATTTTTTTTACGATATTTGCATAATAATTTTGAAACAAAAAAACACTTTTAACTACGATGAGCGACGATAAGAAAATAATATTTTCAATGGTAGGGGTGAGCAAGGTTTTTCCTCCTCAAAAACAGGTATTAAAAGACATCTATCTGTCATTTTATTATGGTGCCAAGATAGGGATAATTGGTTTAAACGGATCGGGGAAATCAACATTGATGAAGATCATTGCGGGGGTTGAAAAGTCGTATCAGGGAGATGTTGTGTTTTCACCTGGATACTCTGTTGGGTATTTGCCTCAGGATCCTATCCTTGATGATAGCAAAACCGTTAAGGAGGTAGTTCAGGAAGCCGTGAAAGAAGTTGTTGATGTCCTGAAGGAATATGAGGAAGTGAATTTGAAGTTTGCAGAACCCATGAGTGATGAGGAAATGGAAAAACTTATCAATCGTCAGGGTGAACTATCAGACCTTATTGAACATCATAATGGATGGGAACTTGATACCAAGCTTGAAAGGGCAATGGATGCTTTGCGTTGCCCTGAGCCTGATGCAAAAGTATCCTATCTGTCAGGGGGGGAGCGGCGCAGGGTAGCCTTATGTCGTTTATTGCTTCAGGAACCAGATATCCTCTTGCTTGATGAGCCTACAAACCACCTGGATGCTGAGTCTATCGAATGGCTTGAGCAACATCTTCAAAACTATAAAGGAACCGTTATTGCCATCACCCACGACAGGTATTTCCTTGATAATGTAGCAGGATGGATACTTGAACTCGACAGGGGAGAGGGTATCCCATGGAAAGGGAACTATTCGAGCTGGCTGGAACAAAAAACCAAGCGCCTCGAAATGGAAGAGAAATCAGAAAGCAAGCGCCGTAAGACATTAGAGCGTGAGCTTGAATGGGTGAGGATGGGGCCTAAAGGGCGTCATGCCAAATCAAAAGCAAGGCTAAAAGCTTATGATCAGTTATTAAATGCTGATGTCAAGCAAAAGGAAGAACGTCTTGAGATTTTTATCCCCAATGGCCCCCGCTTGGGAAACAATGTTATTGAAGCCAATAATGTATCCAAAGCTTTTGGTGATAAGCTGTTATATGAAAACCTTAATTTCTCCCTTCCTCCCGCAGGTATTGTTGGGATTATTGGGCCTAACGGAGCAGGAAAAACTACTTTGTTCAGGCTGATTATGGGAATGGACAAGCCTGATAAGGGAGATTTCAAAATTGGGGAAACCGTTAAAGTAGGCTATGTTGATCAAAGCCATGCTGATATTGATCCTGAGAAAACGGTCTGGGAAGTGATTTCGGGTGGCAATGAGATTATCAATCTTGCTGGCCGATCAATGAATTCAAGGGCCTATGTATCACGGTTTAATTTTGGAGGTGCCGACCAGGGCAAGAAGTGTGGTGTGTTGTCGGGTGGGGAACGTAACCGTTTACATCTGGCAATGACCTTAAAACAGGAGGCCAATGTCCTTCTGCTCGATGAGCCTACCAACGACATCGATGTGAATACCCTTAGGGCGCTTGAAGAAGGCCTTGAGAGTTTTGCAGGCTGTGCAGTTATCATTACCCATGACAGGTGGTTCCTCGACCGTGTAGCAACCCATATCCTTGCTTTTGAGGGCGACTCACAGGTATATTTCTTTGAAGGTTCCTATTCCGAATATGAAGAAAACCATAAGAAACGTATGGGTGGCGATATGATTCCAAAACGCATCAGATACAAAAAGCTTATTGCTGATTAATAATCCATATTTTTAATGAACAAAAAAGGATTGTATTTAATAATACAATCCTTTTTTAATAATAATCAACGATGGGTTTACTTCAACCCTGATAGTTTAAATCAATTTGCTGTAATGCGTATGCATAAGCACCAATGGCCACTGCCTTGCTTGTGCCGAGTGCTGACAGGCCTACACCTGTCCTCTTTACAGGGTCATACATTATTGTTTTATCACTAAAGGGGATTTTTATCTCGCTGGGCTTATGGTCTAAAAATTCATTGCGCCCTTCAGGTGATTCAAAATCATAAACTTTTATCTCCATACGGTGCATTGTTTCGCCCGATAGCTTCATATATGAGCTGTTAAGCTGTTCGAGCATTGCAGGAGCAAATAACTCATAAGCATTTGACAGACCTCCTCCCAATACAACCAGGGAATCAGTTACCGTAAGCACATTTGCAATTGCATCCCCAAGTGCTTCCCCCATCTTTTCAAAAGCTTTTTTAGCTGCCTGGATGTTACCTGCCCTGATACCTTTAGCTATATCATAAATGGCTTTGGGTGACAGGTCGTATTTTTTCCCGCAGAACTCATTGTAGAAATGCTTTACCGCCCTGATACTTATCGCTTCTTCTGAAGGTGAGTTTTCAAAATGCTTGCACCTTACAGCCCATACTTCAGCAGCAGCCGAATTATCTCCCAAAAATAAGTTGCCGTTTGAAACCAACCCTCCTCCAAACCCTGTTCCAAGGGTAAAGCCCAAAAGATTACGGAACTTACGTTCAACGCCCTGTTCTGCAAGCCAGTTATTAGTTTTTGGTAAAAATCCCCCGATTGCTTCTCCATAGGTAAACAAATCGCCATCATTATTGATAAAAACGGGGATATGGAAAATATTCTCAAGCATGGGGCCAAGAGGCACTCCATTTTTAAAAGCTGTAAGGTTTTCCAGCTTCCCTATAATGCCAAGGGTGTAATCAGCAGGCCCCGGAAAGGCAAAACTTATTGCCGAAGGTGCTGTTTCAACACATTTGGATAATGACTGAAAGCCCTCAATGATGGTAGTGAGGCATAAATCCAGGTCGTGACCGTTTGAATGAAAGTTAATAGGCCCTGCAATTTCCTTCCCACCCTGAATAGCTGAAAAGACAAAATTCGTTCCCCCTGCATCCAGTGTAAATACTACACGGTTGTCATTGTTTATATTGAGCATCGTTTTTAATACCTTTTAATAGCGCTGTTTTTGTTTTAAACAATTTAGGTCTTAATTCCTGCCCAAAGATAATCATACAGTTGCTTTTGTTAAAATTTTAATTGATGCTTTTTTAATTTGTAATCATTAAAAAAAATCAAAGGGATAAATCCATAATAAAATCAAAAAAAAGACTTGAGAATTGTCTTGAAACAACCTTTTTCTTCGAAATAAAACCATTTTATTTTAGATTTGCATACCAAAACAAAATCACCCTCATTTAAAAGATTTTGTTAAGATATCATTCAATAAAAATGTATGTTTGAAAAGAATAGGCAAGTATCAGGGAAACGAAAAGCATAAAGCATAAAGGTTGATAATCTTAACCATTTTTTTGTTTATTGAATGGTGATGCTAAAATATTCATGAATTTACAAATAACTATGCAATGAGTGAAAGAGCTTCCATTATTGTGAATTTTAAAAATGACCTTGATGTAATTTCATTATTCGAATCATTTAAAAGAAACAATCTATTTTTGTTGGACAAAGAAGGATATGCATTTTTTCGTCCATTGGGAGATGTTGATGATTATGATTATGTTTCAGAGGTCTTTGATAATCAAACTCAATTATATAAAATTTTAAAGAAAAAATGGAAAAGAAAAGAAGATATTGGCATTAATTTATATGATGAAGAAAACAATCAGATTGACTTATTAATTCTTCCAAATTCTTTAATATTTTCTTTTGTTAGTCCAAAAAAAATTGAATCTACCAATTTTATTGATTTTTCATACTATTTAAAAAGGATGAATAACGCCTTTATTGATTCAAAATTAATTTTCATCACTATTGAATTATTAATTGATTATCAATAGTAAGATAAGAATATTATGTCAATAGATGTGCCTTGGAGATGTTCATGTATAAAATGTTTTGTGTGTTAATGGAAAGCATGGAAATAATGATTTTTGAACCTGCAATTTTGCCTTTCTCCTAATAAAGCATGCAAAAAATCAAGGAAGGATGCTGCCGTTGTGCTTAAAATTCAAAACTTTCTCTTATAAATCCTCCTTCTGAATGAATAACCTGCCCTGTTATCCAATCAGCATTTTCATGTACCAAAAAACCTATGAGTTTTGCTGCATCAGTTGGTAAACCTATTCTCCCTCCTGGAAATCTTTTTTTAAAAATTTCTACCTGTTTTTTATCTAAGCAACCGGAATCCATCCAGCCAGAGTCTGTTAAACCAGGATTAACAGCATTGATAGTTATATTTTTAAATGCAAGCTCATGTTGCATTGTCTTTGTGAAAGTTTCAATGGCCCCCTTGGTTACAGCGTATGCAATTTCTGAACTCATGGCGCTTAAAGACTGGCCGGAGCTTATATTTATTACCCGACCATGTTCATTGTTGTTAAATTGCTCTACAAATGTCTTTGTAAGCAATATAGGGGCTTTTAGGTTTACAAAATAATGTTTATCCAGTTCTTGTGACGTAATATTTTCTATATCAGTTGCTGTGCTGTATGTAGCATTATTTATCAAAATAGATGGCGAACCTAATGTTCTTTGAATTGTGTCAAACAACAAATCAATATTTTGCTCATTCATTAAATCAATTTCAAGGGATGAGCAACGTACGCCAAAACTTAAAATTTCTTTTTTTATGAGTTCCGGTTCATTGTCCTTAACACCCCATAACATTGATTTATCATAGGGTGTCCAATAGGTGAAAAATATATCAATTCCCTGTTTTGCTAATTCAATACAAATAGCTTTTCCTATGCCTTTTAACCTGCTAACCCCTGTTACTAATGCAATTCTGTTTTTTATTTCCATATTGTTTTGATTTTAATAAGGTTTTGTTTGTTATGGCAGCCAAAAGCCTTGTAAACCCCTAATCATAATTCTTCTGTAGGTATATTCAACCCAAGGTCTCATACTGTCTCGTGCCAGCCAAATGAAGCCCTGTTTATTAGCGAATTTATTAGTAGTAATCATATTTGAATTCTGTCCTATATTGTTCTCTATTGTTAAGGTATTTAGTTATAGTGCTGATTAAACCTTTTGAGTTATACTCATATTTAATTACTACCAGATTTAAGTTGTATATTTCTTTTTCTTCCAATTTTAAACCTGTTTTAGGGTCAAAAATAGTATGTTTCTCCAGAAGTTCAAAACCTCTTAAGGGACCAATCTCCCCATCAGGATCAATTATTCCGCAATTACTTTTGTATCCAATTTCATAAGTGCAATCTGAGTATTTATACCTGTAAAATTGTTCATGGCAATATCCTTCATCATAAGGATAAGATTTATTGCTTTTAGTTAGGCCTGATCTGTCATATTCTGTCAGGTTAACCCTAATAATTGAATATCCTTTAACAGAATCAGTTTCTGAAAAAATTTGCTTTACAGATTTTATTTTTTTACTTGTAACAAAAGAATTATCTATGCATGGGTCATTTGTAGTCTTTGTTGATAGACCTGCCATTAAGATTTCCCAATCTCCAAATCCCTTAATATTTAAAGGCTGTGAGAATGAATTCACACCAACGCATAATAGCATGATAATTATTAGTTTTTTCATAATTTGCACTAATCCATTGATTATATTGATTTTCCTCCCTCAAAAATATCAAAAAACCAATAAACCCTATTCCTTTATCCGGAAATGTTTTAATTGATAAAGAAAACAATACAACCAATACTTCTGCTCCAAAGCGTTTATCAATTTCCACATCATAATGAACGGCCTTAAACATTACCATTAGGTATGGTGATATGATAAACTCCCTCGCAGGCAATTGTAGGGAGAATGCCTACCCGATTATAGAACAGTTTTCTTGTTATCTGATTTTGTAAAACTTCTGGTATTAATGTCTACTGTATTAAAATCTATAAAAAGTCAGAAATGATGGTGAAGGTTTAGTTTGCTCATTCTAAAGTTGATATAGGTTGCAACCTGTTTATTTTTCATTGTATTCTTTAATTAATGCCTGCAATATTTCATAACTAAATTCTGCTGCTTCCCATTTTGCCAATACTTCAGGATTATCTGACAACAGAAGGTTGACTTTCTTTCTTTGATTCCTCATAGTGGTCATAGTGCCAAGCTCTGTTAATTCATTATTTTTGTAAAAAACACAATGTGTTATTTTTCCACCGTCATAAGGATGTTTATGATAAACCAAATACATTGATATTTTCCCGGTGGCCAATTCATGATAAAAATAATAATCGTCAGTCTGCATAGAAACAAATTTGCATTCACCTATGGGTAGAAATATTACAAAACATGCTATTGTTTGAGGTTTAAAATATTTCTTTCCTTCAGCATCAGTTAATCTTACCCTTTGGCTTATCATATGGAAATTATAATCACCTTTATAGAAAATATTTTCCGTAATGTTAAATGTGCATTTAATCGTATCCAAATCATTAGTTACATAATACCCCTGATACTCTTTGGCAACGGCTGAAGAAAAACTAATAATTATTAGAGAAAAAACCATTAATATTCTCAAATTCAATTTGTTTATTAAGCTGTTTCTTTTTTCAACAGTTTCGTTTGAGTTCTCAATCTGTTTCATAAAAATTATTTTTTGTTGTTTTTTTATTTTTTACTGCAAAAAAAATTCAGAAGTCGGAATATATTAATTTATCGAATTGCACAAAACTTTCGTAAGAAAATAAAAGCCATATTTATCTTCTGATAAAAAGTTTGCATATATTGTTTTTAAAACGCCCTTTATTCTTAAGAATATTTCCCCTCACAAAATTATCAAAAAACCAATAAAACCCTGTTCCTTTATCTGGAAATGTTTTAATTGATAATGAAAACATTACAATCAATTCGATTGGATGCAAAAGAAGAGGGTTTATGAATCCCTCTCATTTAAATAATTCCATTTCCCCAAAAGCAAATATCAGTAGTCACATTTCAATGAACTACTGATATTCATGTCTTTTGCAAATAAAAGAATTCTGTTTGATATGTTAAAGTGTTTTTTTATCAAGCTTTGGAAGGCCTACTTTTTTCAACATTTCATTTGCTTTTTCCAATTTCTTTGGAAAAAGAACTTTGTCGTTAAAAAAGTCCAGTGTCTTGTCTATCAAAACAACAGGCTTCTTTTTTGTATTTATGTCTTTTATTTCCATTGCTAATTCTCTTTTAATTTTACAAGAAATGCTTCATATTCAACATCTTTTTGAAATTCTTCCCAGCCATTTTCAAGCTCACCATATATTTCAAAATTTTCTTTTATCTCATTGAGATATTTTGTAATTCCCATTCGGTATAAGCGGGTTCTGGATTTTGTGCTTCCTGTTGCATATACCATTGCCTCTTTGTGTTTATCAATGAAAGCATATAAAGTTGCAACAACTGTTGCTAATACTTTTTCACTGTCTCCATTGTTTGAAATTACTGTATCATCAATTTCTCCCGTTTCAATATTTTTGTCCCCAAAGCCAAGATTGTATAAGTCTTTGTAGTTAGTAAGTGAATATTGAACAATTTTAGGGATTTTTCCTTTGTGCCCAATACTAACAAACTCAAAAACCTCAAGTTGTTCCCCTGACTTTAACTCATACTTTTCGAGCTTCATTATAAATCTATTGTTGACAAAAAATCGAAATTCAAACAGAAACTTTAGATTTTTCCAATGTCTTTTTAGTTTTCAGACTAATTGATTTTTTTAAAAACATATTACCTGATAATTACAAATATATTCTTTTTTAAATCATACTCCAAAAAGCCTAAAGAAAAATCTTTGCTATTTGAATCATTTTAGTTGAAAAAATGGGTAATTGCCAATAAAGCAATGACTTTTATCCAATCCCAATCACAAAATTATCAAAAAACCAATAAACCCTATTCCTTTATCCGGAAATGTTTAATTGCTAAAGAAAACAAAACAATCAACCCATCAGCCCCAAAGCGTTTCTTTTTTAAACCACCCAATTTGAAACCCAATTATAACGTAAAAATAATAATTTGGCTAAAGCCAATGGTTTATTATCGTTTCATTTTAATAAATGGGCTAAAGCCCAATTCTATTCAAAAATACAAAACGCCTCAATGAATTGCCGCTATGAATAGACTCCAGCTTTAGCTGGAGGATTCAAGGATTTAGGAAAAAATCGATATTTGGCTTTAGCCAAAATATCATCCTTTATATTTCTCAAATCCATATTTGATTATGAATTCATCATTCTCATCCTGAAATGTTTTATTACGATGGTGTTCCTCTTGGTTTTTGATGTATTCCCTGACCCTATCTAACATCGACTCGGAAACAGAAACAGCATAATATTCATCCTGCCATTCAAATTTTCCATCAATCAATGCATTCTTATTAATCCAAAAAGATGATTCCCCTTTTATCAATTGCATCACTTTTTGAATTGTCTGATCGATACCTAAAGAAACCAAACAATGACAATGATCTGAATAACCACTTATAAAATCTATAAAAATACCTTTTTCTTTGGCATTTTCCCTTATATGGTTCCATACTTTAATCCTCAGCTCTTTTGAATCAAGAAAAGGAAGTCTGTTCTTGGTGCTCCAGATAAAATGTATATAAACTTTTACAAAAGGCATTTCTTGTGATTTTTTGATTGTTAAACATTTATATTTGAAAAGCTTACGGAAAAGAGGATATAACTCAAGTGAATAGAATCAATCCATCGGCTCCAAAGGTTCTAATTTTTTCTTCATCTTTTGAAACGCCCTGTTCAAAATCCATAAACAGTTATTATTTGGCTAAAGCCAATGGTTTATTATCGTTTCATTTGAATAAATGGGCTAAAGCCCATTTCTATTCAAAAATACAAATTTCCTTGTGAATTGTCTCCTGGATTGTTTTAATATGGCGAAAACCAATGATTATTTGGTGTTTCATTTTAATTAATGGGCTAAAGCCCATTTCTATTCAAAAATACAAATTTCCCTGTGAATTGCCTTCTGGATTGTTTTAATATGCCTAAAACCAATGATTATTTGGTGTTTCATTTTAATAAATGGGCTGAAGCCCATTTCAATTTAAGGATTTGAATTGCCGCTATGAATAGACTCCAGCTTTAGCTGGAGGATTCATGTAATATGCAGGCCTCATCTATTTCCCCAGGGGCTATCTGCATCCGTCCATTTTTCCGGGTAAATGCATTTTGCCCCTGTGGATCACCACAATAAAAATTCACAATACGTCAAAGAACGTTTTCCGGGCCTGATCAATATGGCACAAAAAATATGCTTTTCTGCCATCCTTTAAAAAATTGCCACTTCCTGCTGCTGCTTGCCGGACACGAAAAAATAACTGCCAGATTGTCCGGCATGGGGCAGCAACAAACCGCAATCTGTAAAGACGTAGCATGCTACGTCTCTTCGCATGGCATGCTACGTATCCTGGAGAAGACGTAGCATGCTACGTCTCTATCGGGCATTATTATGGCGGACAGGTAACAATCAGGCAATAAAACCCATACCATGCTCATTATCGGGACATGGATATATTATCTCCAGTACTCGCTTGGACGATACTGAACTTGATAAGACCTTGGTATATCCTTGGTAATACCGTGACCTATCCATGATATTGAAATTCAGCGTATTATGAAAATATTTTAATTTTTATTAAGTTAAATTTAACGTTTGTTCACAGTGGGTGTCTTGTATATTACTGAATATCTGTTATATCCATCATTCTTTATTTGTTAACAAATGTAAAACGGTTTATGGGGGTCAAACTAAAATTTCATTAAATTTTCAAAAATGCACCGTGGGGCTTTTATATAGGATTCAGGACTGAACAAAAGCGAAGCTGAAACGAAACAGAAGCGAATGTGAATTAATCAGGCTATTGTATTTCAGTTGTTTATGTTGATGGATTGTAGTATCAGGCTTTGCCTGGGGGCTGGGCGGACTGGTTTTATAAACAGGGGTGATAGGGCAGGGTATTGAACCGGTGTTCGTGGCATGTTATTTGATAGAAATATTTTGGCCGTTAATGTGGTTTTCGGGCTGAAAACCTGTTGCAGCATCCCTTCACCGGGCTTTAAGGGATTTATCAGGTTTTTGGATACGGAAAAATAGAATGCTTTGCTTTAATGGCAACTATTGGATGAAAGCTATGCATTGCACAAAAGCAATGTAGCACCGGGAAAGCTATTGAATTGGGATTTCCTTAAAGTGTTGGGAATGGGTCTTAAGACTTGCTTCTTTCGGGGGTAGAATCCCTGAAAATGATTTCGGCTGGTATTTTCTTAAGCTCGAAATGTTTGTCTTTTTGATTGATTTTTTCGAGGAGCATGTCGAAAGTATGCTGGCATAAACCGGGCACAGGCATCGAGACTGATGTGATGGAAGGGATAAGGAGGTTGTTGTATTCAAGGTCGTCAAAACCTGCCAAAGCAACCTGTGAAGGCACTTTAACCCCGATTTTTTGAAGGGTGTTCAGGGTATGGACAATCAGTGAATTGTTTAAAGCAATGACAGCCTCAGGCAATCTGCAGCTTTTTTTGCGCTTCAGCAGGGCTTTCTCAATCGACTCCTTGATATTGTTATAGGGTATGGGGATCAGGTTTTCGATGTCGAAAGCTTTTCCCCGGCTTTCATGCGCATCCATGATGCCTTCGATGCGTTCATGTATGGATGAGATGTTCCAGGGGTTAACAGCCATTATTGCAATATCGTCGTAGCCCTTGTCGAACAAGGAGAGGGTCAGCATTTTGGCACTTTGGAAGTCATCGTTGATAACAGCCGAGAGGTGGTAATTGGGATAATGCTTGTTAATCAAAACAATAGGGAAGCCGCTGTCGGACAAAGCTTCAATCTCGTTGGGTTCTTTCTGGATAGAAGAGAGGATAACACCATCAGCACCCAGGTTTTTCAACAACTGCAAATGATGGATTTCCTTCCTGGGATCTTCGTGAGAAGAACAAACGATAAGCCTGTAAGCATGATTTGACGCAATCTTACCAAGTCGTTCGGCCACATGTGCATAGATGGGGTTGCCAAGGTCGGAGACAATAAGCCCAATGATGCCCCCTTTATTGAATTCGATGGGCTGTTTATTAGAAGGCAAAGCATATTTTAATTCACGGGCTACACCCAGTACTTTGTCACAGGTTTCGCGACTGATGCCATATTTCTCCCATTTGTTGTTAAGCACAAGGCTGACCAATGTCTTTGAAACATTTGCAGCATAGGCTATATCTTCAATGGATACTTTTTTTAATTTAGGCATTTTCGGTCAAATCATTTAAATATGCTGCTAAAACGATTTAGCAGTCTTGTTTGTTGTGTGTTGCGAAAAATATTTTTCCTTTTTTTAGGGCTTACCTCCTTACTTTAGCCGGGAATGAACTTCAAAGATATATGCTTTATTTGGATAATACCTAAATGAAATTGAATCTTTTAGGACTGCACCCTCCGGTGCTTCCCGTTTTTGGGTAACTACAACAATTCCTTCAGAGACTTCTTTTGAACTGAGTTTTAGCAAAGAATGCCGGGCAGAAGAAAAGTAATACATGCTTATTGTTGGGATGTTGGCGGCCACGTAAAATTGTTGCCCTTCATACTGATTTGCAATCCTGATGGATTCGGTTTTAACTGTAGTATTGGCTGTATTTTCAGCCCTTGAGGGGATTACAAAGAGGTTATAGGCAATTTTAAAGCTCAATAAAAAGAAAGCCAGGAGCATAATCCTGTTTGTTGTTTGCTTTTTCCACAAGTAGATGATGAAGATAAAGATTGCAATAAACAGCAATGAAAGCAGGGCCATATTTACAATGCCTTTTTCTTTAAGAAAAAAGGGAACATACAGCAGCAGGCCTATTGCAATGAATGATGCAATAAGGGGCAGATAATCAAGTATTTGTTTTAGGATGTTCTTGTCAGACACTGAATATGCATAAAATCCAATAGTAAAAACCAAAGGCATCATCATAAACAGGTAACGCGGAAAAGCTTCAGGCGAAAACCAATAGATAATGATGTTGGCAATAAAGATTATTGCATTGTATTTTATAAAGCTGTTTTTAAAGGTATTAACAAAAGTTTTTTTAAATAACAAAAGGAAGATAGGCAATGTCCAGGGCAAAAAATGGTAGAACAGTTCAAAGGGAAAAGTGAACAAATGGCCAAATGTAGGCCAGAATCCCATTTTGACGCCAGTTTTGTGTGTCGATTCATAGATGAGGGTCTTAACAATTTCGGGCAATACACCAGGGTTTTTAAGGTTGAAAAGAAAGTAATAGCCACCAACCAGAAAAACAAAAATGCCTATTGCAAGAAAATGCGAGGGCAGGAAAAGCTTTTTAAATTGTTTGCCCCAAATAAAAAGGACCAAAAGGCTGATTGCCTGAAAGGCTAATGCCGGAATGCCTTTCATCAGGAAAGTTGATGAAGCAATGATATAAGTAAGTATGAATAAATAGCTGTATTTCTGCTTATTAAAAAAGTGAAACATGAGCATAAAGCTCAGATAAACCAATAGGGAAAAGCTAATATCAATGAGGGCATAGTTGGCATCCCATAATAAAATCCTTCCACATGTGATGATTGCCAGGCCATTGATCAGGGCAAGTTTATTTCCAAGCTGCCTGCGGGTAAAAAGAAAGATAATAGCCGCAAAAACCATTAGGAATATCTGGTTTGGGAAGCGAATCCAGAATTCAGCGGTGCTTCCTGAGAGCCACATTGAAAGCGTAAGTATCCAATTATAAAGGGGCGGTTTGTTAAAATACAGGCCACCAGCAATGGTGGGGGTAATCCAATCTCCTGATAGGAGCATTTCAAAAGCTACTAATGCCCTAATGGATTCATCGCCTATCATTGGCATTTTCCCAAGGTTGATGAACAGTGCCGGGATTAAAAGCACGATAGCAGCGAAAAGCAAGTATTTGAAAGGGATAGGCTTAGAAAAAAAATGGCCTTTCATGTGAATATTTTAAAATCAAAGTTCAAAGTTAGCAAAAAGAAAAAGAGGGATTCGTAACTTTGTAAAAAATATGGAAGCACAAAAATTAGAATTACTGGCACCGGCCAAAGACCTGGAATCAGGCAAAGCAGCTATCAATCATGGTGCCGATGCAGTGTATATTGGCGCTTCGGCCTTCGGTGCCCGCAAGGCAGCCGGTAATAAAGTATCAGATATTGAAGCACTTGCAAAGTATGCCCATATCTACAATGCCAGGGTCTATGTTACCTTAAATACCATATTGTTTGAAGACGAACTGGAACAAGCCCGGAAGTTGGCAATAGCACTTTGGGATGCAGGCATTGATGCGCTTATTATTCAGGACATGGCATTTATGGAGATGGATCTGCCCCCTGTGCCTTTGTTTGCAAGCACGCAGACCCATAATTTCAGCCCGGAGAAGGTTCTTTTTCTTGAGAAAGCTGGCTTCCAAAGGGTCATTCTGGCCCGTGAACTGTCGTTGGAACAAATTGCTGCAATCAGGCAACAGACAACAGTGCCACTTGAGTTTTTTGTGCATGGTGCTTTATGCGTTTGCTTTAGCGGACAGTGTTACCTGAGCCAGGCTTTTTGGGACCGCTCTGCCAACAGGGGCGATTGCGCACAGCCTTGCCGCCTTCCTTATAAGCTTTTTGACAATAATGGCAAGCTTGTCATAGAAAACAAACACCTGCTATCCTTAAAAGACCTTAACAACTCAAATCATATTTCGGAACTGATAAACGCAGGTATCAGCTCTTTTAAAATTGAAGGCAGGCTTAAGGATATTTCTTATATCAAAAACATAAGCTCATTTTACAGGGGCATCATCGATTCAATCCTGGAAGGGAAGCCAAACTATGCAAAAGCATCATCAGGCAAGCCTTTCATCAGCTTTGAACCCAATCCTGAGCGTAGCTTTAACAGGGGTTTTACAGATCATTTTATCATTCATAAAAATGCTAAAAAAGCATCCCTTGATACGCCAAAAAGCAAAGGTCAGTATATAGGCAAGGTGGTAGGGTTTGACGGGCAATCGTTTAGCATTGATACAAAAGAGATTCTCAGGCCAGGTGATGGCTTGTGCTTTTTTACTGCCTCCGGGATATTGAGCGGTTTTAATATCAACAGGGTAGAAGGGAATAAGGTTTTTCCAAATAATATTATTTTTGAACTTAAAGAGGGTAGCGAGATTTTTAGGAATGCAGACCTTGCATTTGACAAACTGCTTGCTTCCCATGCAGGCAACAGGCTGATAGCGCTGAACATAAGCCTCAGTTTCAGCAATGAAGGCCTTTTGGCAAATGCGACAGATGAGGATGGGCAACAAGAATCGCTTTTTATGGCTTGCTCAGGACAACTTGCCAATAAGCCCGAAAACTACCTTGAGAATTTAAAGCTTCAGTTTTCAAAAAGGGGCACATTGCCTTTTGATATTAAAAATGTTGAAATAACTGGCGACCCACTATGGTTTTATCCTCTTTCAGGTTTAAATGCCCTGAGGCGCGATCTTCTTGAAAAACTCCTTGATAAAAGGGTAAATTCATACCAAAGGCAGGAGATAAGGATAAGCCCGAATACGTACCCCTATCATCAGAAAGAGCTTGATTTCAGGGCAAACGTTAGCAATTCCTTAGCGGAAAAGTTTTATACAAGGCATGGTGCGCAGCTCAAAGAACGGGCTTTTGAGACGCAAGAACCCGAAGGAACAGTACCACTTATGGAAAGCCGTTATTGTATATTAGGCGAACTTGATATGTGCAAGTTGAAAAACAATAATGCTGGTATGTATCAGGAGCCGTTCTATCTTGAATTTGGAAAAGGTCGGCTAAGGATTCATACAGAATGTAAGAATTGCACAATGCGACTGTATTTCGACAAATAATAATTCTTGCTTGTTTTTTAGCTTTTTATGAATTGGCCAGCCCAATTGATATATAAAAAAAAGTATTTTTGTTAATTCAAATGTATCAAGCCTAAGAAAAATCATTTATGGATATATCAATTATCGTTCCTCTGTATAATGAGGAAGAATCTCTTCCCGAACTGGTGGACTGGATTGAGAAAGTAATGAAACAGCATAACTTTAGCTGGGAAGCTGTAATGGTTGATGATGGAAGTAATGACAGGAGCTGGGAGGTTATTCAGGAGTTGAACAAAAAGCACCCGGAGGTAAAAGGGATAAGGTTCAGAAGGAATTATGGCAAGTCAGCAGCGCTGAATGTTGGCTTTGAGGAAGCCCAGGGGGATGTTGTTATCACAATGGATGCCGACTTGCAGGATAGTCCTGATGAGATACCTGAACTTTACAGGATGATAAAGGAAGAGAAATTTGATCTTGTAAGCGGGTGGAAGAAAAAGAGGTATGATCCAATAAGCAAAACAATACCAACTAAAGTTTATAATTGGGCAACCAGAAAATTCACCGGAATATATCTTCATGATTTTAATTGTGGCTTGAAGGCATACAGAAAGGAAGTAATAAAGGCAGTTGAAGTATATGGCGAGATGCACAGGTATATCCCTGTAATTGCAAAATGGGCAGGATTTAAAAAGATTGGCGAAAAGGTTGTAATCCATCAGAAACGCAAATACGGTACAACAAAGTTTGGATTGGAGCGTTTCTTCAATGGCTTTCTGGATTTGCTTTCCATCTCTTTTGTGACCCGCTTTGGCCGTAAGCCCATGCACCTGTTTGGGTTTCTGGGCACATTATTGTTCTTTTGCGGATTTGTTATTGCAGCCTATCTGGCCTATGCAAAATTCTTTATGCAGGGCTATAAGATGACTGACAGGCCATTGTTTTATTTTGGGATGCTTGCCATGATCCTGGGTACCCAGTTGTTCCTGACAGGCTTTTTAGCAGAGCTGGTTTCCCGCTCCGCTTCCGATAGAAACAATTATTTAATATCAGAAAAAACGAGTGAAATTGGATAGAATAATTATTTTAGGGAGTGCCTATCCCTTAAGGGGCGGAGGGCTTGCTACCTTCAACGAACGTTTGGCAAGGGCCTTTCAGGACAAAGGACATAAAGTAACAATATTTACATTTAGCCTTCAGTATCCCTCCCTTTTGTTCCCTGGTAAGACACAGATGTCGGATGAAGCCGCGCCCAACGACCTGGACATAAAAGTTGAAGTGAATTCAATAAACCCTTTTAACTGGATACGTTCGGCACGAAAGATAAAAAAGTTAAAGCCAGATATTCTTGTAGTAAGGTATTGGATACCCTTTATGGCACCCTGCCTGGGTACCATATCACGTTTGGTAAGGAAAAATGGAAAGACAAAAGTGCTGGCTGTTGTTGATAATATTGTCCCACATGAGAAAAGGCCAGGCGACAGGGCATTATCAAAATATTTTGTCAACAGTGTAGATGGTTTTCTTACCATGTCGGAGAGTGTATTGAATGACCTTCAGAAATTTGACAAAAAGAAACCCAGGGTATTTTGCAACCACCCCTTGTATGATAATTTCGGCAGGGCAATACCCATGCACCAGGCAAGGGAGTTTTTGAACCTTGATCCCGATTTTTATTACCTGCTTTTCTTTGGTTTTGTCCGCGATTATAAAGGCCTTGATTTGTTGTTAATGGCCATGGCGAACGAGAAAATACGCCAGTTGCCCATCAAGCTCATTGTTGCAGGTGAGTTTTATTCGTCAATGAACCCATATCTGAAAATCATTAAGGAAAACAAATTGGATGAAAAGGTAATCCTTAAATCGGACTTTATCGCCAATAACCTTGTTTCAAAATATTTTTGTGCTTCAAACCTTGTGGTACAACCCTATAAGGATGCTACCCAGAGCGGTGTGACCCAGATAGCCTACCATTTCGACAAACCCATGGTGGTAACCAATGTAGGTGGCTTGCCTGAAATGGTGCCCCATAAGAAAGCAGGATGGGTTGTGAAACCCGATAGCGATGAGATTGCTGATGCAGTGTATCATATTTTTACTTCTGACCTTGACCAACAACTTATTGAAGGCATACAGGAAGAGAAGAAGCGCTTTTCATGGGATTATTTTACAGATTCACTGCTTGAGCTTACTACAAAAATTTAATGAGATAATTCATGCTGACAAGAGTAGAAAGTATCGTTAAAGCTTCAATAGCTGTTAAACAGGAATTGTTGGACGACAAGGCTTTGCTCGGACGCATCCTGGAAGTAAGCCATGAGATGGAGCAAATATTCAGGAATGGGGGAAAGGTATTGTTTTGTGGAAATGGAGGAAGTGCTGCTGATGCCCAGCATCTGGCTGCCGAGTTTTCAGGAAGGTTTTATTACGACCGGCCTCCATTATTTTCAGAAGCCCTGCATGTGAATACCTCATATCTTACAGCAGTAGCCAATGATTATTCATTTGAGATGGTTTATGCCCGTATGGTGAATGCTATGGGCCGCAAAGGGGATATGCTTGTTGGGCTTTCGACAAGCGGCAATTCGCCTAATATTGTGAAAGCAATTGATGCTGCCAGCCATTTGGGAATGAAAACAGTAGGGTTTACTGGCGCTCATGGCGGACTGATGAAAGATAAAGTGAATTGGTTGATTAATGTCCCTTCAACAGATACACCCCGTATCCAGGAATCACATATCTTATTGGGCCACATCCTTTGTGAACTTGTTGAGGGTGCTGTCTTTCCTAAAAAATAACCATAATGGGGAAGATTGTTTTTACAAAAACGGAGCGTTATAGTTTGTTCCTCGACAGGGACGGTGTCATAAACACACGTTTTGTTGGGGCTTATGTAAAGAATTTTGAAGAGTTTGAGTTTATTGAAGGCGTTCCCGAAGCAATCAGGCTATTAAACCAATACTTTAAGCCTGTAGTTGTAGTATCCAATCAACAAGGTGTAGGGAAAGGGATTATGAGCATGGAGGAGCTGAATGTGTTGCATGACAAGATGCTCAATGCCTTAGAAGCCCGGGGGGCACATATTGATAAGGTGTATGTATGTACTGCGCTCCAAAAGGAAGGTCATTTTGACAGAAAACCTTCGGTGGGGATGGGCCTTAAAGCAAAGAGGGATTTTTCGGAAATTGAGTTTAAAAAATCAGTAATGGTTGGTGACAGCTATACTGATATGGAGTTTGGCAAACGCCTGGGCATGACAACGGTGTTAATATCAGCCGAACCTTATATGGCAAGGAATTTCCCCAAAATGATAGATTTTTGTTTCGATAATTTATTAAATTTTGCAATCTGGTTTGAGAATCAATTATCTTAGCTGATTGAAATCAGTTTTTAATGAGTATTGCAATGAAGTCACCGAAAAAATATACCCCCATGATCAATAGGTTTGCAATCTTACTTTTTCTGACCCTAAGCATATCTTTTGCAAGGACATCTGTAGCACAGGATAATCAGCCCCAGGTTTATAACCAACTTGATGAGGCCGGTAAGCGCCAGGGCTTATGGAAGAGTTTTTTCAAAGGAGGCCAGTTGCGTTATGAAGGTAATTTCCTTGATGATAAGCCTGTTGGTAAGTTTATTTATTATTATCCCAATGGTAAAAAACGTGCTGAGCATATCCACCTTGAAGACGGTAAGACAGTAAAAGCTGCACTATTTCACCAAAATGGTGTTGTTATGGCTGAAGGGCATTACCTTGAGCAAAAGAAAGAAGGCCTTTGGAGGTTTTTTACAACTACAAATATTTTGGTGAGTGAGTATTATTATAAGGCAGATATCAACCATGGCGTTTGGACTACTTATTTCCCTAACAAACAGATTGCAGAAATCCTTACCTTGCATGAAGGCATTAAACAGGGCGACTGGATACAATACCATGAGAATGGTGAAGTACACCTAAAAGCCACATATAAAGATGATATGTTAGATGGCCCATATACAATTTTTTATGATTCGGGAAAGCAGGCTATTTCCGGTGCTTATGTAGCAGATAAAAGAAATGGGGATTGGTTTTTCTACACCACCTCAGGGGAAGTAAAAAAGAGGCAGTTATATAAAAATGGGGATCTTATAAAAGAACAAATCTTCATTGAGGAAAAGGAAGAGGAAATCCCGGAATCACCCAATATTGTTCCATTTGAGGATTTTTAATCCAATTTTAAGCAATGCCCGGTAAAAAAAAGGTCCTTCTGGCCATGAGCGGTGGTATAGACAGCTCAGTGGCTGCCTTATTGCTTTTGGAGCAGGGATTCGAAGTGCTGGGGATAAGCTTCAGGTCGTATGCCTATCCACCAGCCTGTCAAACAACATCCAGTCCCTATTGCTCAAACCTTGATTCCATCCACGATGCCCGTTCACTGGCTTTAAAACTAAATATTCCACATTACGAATTGGACCTGAAGCCGGAATTTGAAAAGCTTGTTATCAGGGAATTTGTGAATGAATACCTTGAAGGCAGGACTCCCAACCCATGTATCATCTGTAATCCCCGCATCAAATGGGGCGAACTCCTTAAGCGGGCAGACCAGCTTGATTGTGAATTTATAGCTACAGGTCATTATGCGCAGCTCATGGAGTCTGATGGACGTTGGTACCTGGCACAGGCCAGTGATGAGAACAAAGACCAGAGCTATGTGTTATGGCGCTTGTCGCAGGAACAGCTCAAACGTTCTATATTCCCGCTTGGAGCCTATACAAAATCACAAATCCGTTCCATGGCTATAGCCAAAGGCTTCAACAACCTGGCCATAAAGCGCGAAAGCTATGAGATATGTTTTATCCCCGATAATGATTATAGCAGGTTTATTGGAGAGCAAGATATGGTTCCTGCAAGAGCTATCGGACAGGGTACTATCATTGATATCGAAGGCAATACCATTGGCAATCATAAGGGCTATCCCTATTATACGGTTGGACAAAAAATCACTTTTAAAAGCAAGGGAGAAAGCATTTTATTTGTCAAACACATCAATGCAGGCAAGAACCTATTGATGGTAGCTCCCCGTGAGAGTTTAATGGATAAAGGATTTTATATCAAAGATTTTAACGGGCAGAAATACGAATCCCTTACTGATGGTTTAAAGGTCCAAACGAAAATAAGGCAGAAAGACCCACTAACAGATGCTATTGTTTATAATGAAGGGAGCAGAATGAGGGTAGAGCTGCAGGATTATGTTTTTGCAGTGGCACCCGGACAATCGGCGGTGTTTTATAAGGACGGGCATCTTATAGGAGGTGGATTTATCGTATGATAAACCATGCGTTTTTTTTCTGTAATTCTTTTGATTTGCTTACATTTGGATAGTCAATTGATTGATTGCCCATAAACAATATTAAAATGTCAGTTAGCCATATCCAGGATCATTTTTCCGAATTAAAACAAGGGCTTCGTTTTGTCATGAAAACAAGCATGGCATTGGCATTTTTCATAGTTGGGCTTGCATCCTGTTCAGATGAATCTTATCTTGAACCCATTGATATGGGCTATGGGTATTATCCTTTATCTGAAGGGAATTATATTGTTTATCAGGTGGATAGCATTTATTATGATGATTTTGCAAATACTTCTGATACCTTGCAATACCAACTTCTTGAACTTATTGGAGCCCCCTTTATTGATATGCAGGGAGATACCGCTTATCCTATAGAAAGATATCAAAGGGCTTTATCTTCTTTACCCTGGCTTTATACAGAAACATGGACTGTATCAAAAAATAAGAGAACAATACAAAGGGTGGAAGATAATATCAGGTATATCAAGATGGTCTTTCCAATAAAGAAATCGAACCGTTGGAATGGCAATGCCTACAACCAGCTTGAAGAGCTTAGCTATCAGTTTGACAAGATAAATGAGCCGGCATCATTTTCAGGGGTTCAATTTGACAATACAATTACTGTGGTTCAAAACAACCTAATCACATTAATCAGTCAGGACATACAGCATGAGGTATATGCAAAGAACATAGGCCTTGTCAGCAAAACCTATATTGCTCTTGAGATGGACGTGGATGGGACGATTAGAAGTGGTTTGAATTATTCATACACCTATCTTGAAAGTGGTTCAGGCATGTTCCCCTGATTGTTTTGATACTAATGGTTTTACATTAGGTTTTTTCAGTAATGAAAAAATTTTTAGGTCTTTTTTAACTAAAATATTTAAATCAGGGCGTATTTTTGTTTGTTCTTACGTTAAGGTTTTTTATTTAATAATACCGATATCAAATTCGATTAAGATGAAAAAATATTTTGTTTTTTTCCTGCTTGTTTTTTTTGCATTCAATATTTACGCTCAGGAAAACTCAGAGTTTTACTGGATTGAGCTTCTGGATAAAAACAATAACCCGTATTCTGTTTCAAATCCTGAAGAATTTCTTAGCCAAAGGGCTATCGAAAGGCGCCAAAGGCAAAACATCCAGATTGATGAAACTGATTTACCGGTAAGCCCACAATATGTGCAGCAAATAGATGCCCTGAATAATGTGACCGTATTATACACTTCAAAATGGCTCAATGGGCTTGTAATAAAATGTATTGATATTGAATCTTTAAATACAATAGCAGACTTGCCTTTTGTCAGTTCTGTGATTAAAGTTAAAGGACAGCAATTGGGCATTATAAACAAGAAGCTGGACATTGAAATTGATAATGAAGAATTATTGCCAGTAACGTCAAAGCAATCCCATTCTTCGTCAGTGGAAAATATTTATGATTATGGCTATGGATACAATCAGGCACAGATGTTGAACGTGCCTTATTTACATAACAAAGGTTTTCAAGGCAGTGGGGTGAATATTGCAATTATTGATGCAGGATTTCAAAACCTGGATATCATCCCCGGCTTCGATTCAATAAGGGCAAATGGCCAGATCCTTGGTACCAGGGATTTTGTGAACCCAAACAGCAACATCTACAATGAACACTCACACGGGATGTCAGTATTATCAGTTATTGCTGCAAATATCCCGGGACAACTGACAGGAGTAGCACCCAAAGCGTCCTTTTGGCTTATCAGGTCAGAAGACGGGAATTCAGAATCCCTTCTGGAGGAATGTAACTGGGTTGTAGCTGCCGAATTTGCTGATAGCGTAGGTGTAGATATCATCAACTCCTCCTTAGGTTATACCACCTTTGATGACCCTTCACAAGACCATGTTTATGCCCAGTTGGACGGGAACACAGCCATTGCAACCCGAGGGGCCAATATTGCAGCACAAAAAGGGATACTGGTTGTAAATTCAGCAGGTAATTCGGGTAACGAACTTTGGAGATATCTTGGTGTTCCTGCTGATGGCACAAATGTTCTTACAGTTGGTGCAACAGACGAATTTGGCCAATATGCCCTATTCAGCAGCATAGGGCCAGCCGCTAACGGGCAAACAAAACCGGATGTGAGTGCTCAGGGTTATCTTACCTATTTGCTTATCAGTGATGGACAGGTTGCCAGGGGCAGCGGTACTTCATTTTCATCACCTATTATTGCCGGGATGGCAGCTTGTTTGTGGGAGATAAATCCTTATCTGACACGACAGGAAATCAATGATATCATTGTTCAGTCTTCTTCCCAGTATTCAAAACCAGACAACTATGTAGGTTATGGGATCCCGGATATGTCGGTGGCCTATGAGCTTGCATGCAGGCTTACCGTAGGTCCTGATCCTGAAGATCCTTTACAGGTTTTTGTGCAGTTTACCCAACAAGAGGTATTTATCAGGTGTTATACAGAAGAACCAGGAACAGGTTCTGTTGAAATATTTGATATTACTGGTAGAAGGCTTGCTTATAATAACAATCTGGAGCTTAACAAAGGCCAAAATGACCTAAAGGTGCCAATAGATGTCATCCAAAGTTCTTCATCTTTACTGATTGTTCGTTTTTCCTCCGGTTCAAAATCAAAAACAGTAAAAGCAATGTCTTTAAGGGACAGATAGTCTTTTTTTAGTTCAGAGGATTGGTTGTGGTTGATTGAACTTAATTGCTATTAACATGCCATCACTTCGGGATTGGGCAATAGATGATTGATTAAAATAATTATTTTAATCAATCATAATTATTTATACCTGAACCATCATTATTTTAAAGCTTCATTTTTTTCTAAAAAGAATGCACTTGGTTGAAAAGACCTCAAATAATTCGCATTTTGGGTCATTTCAATTATTATAAGCGATTTTGATAGCATCATTTTATAAGAAAAAACCATTACAAATGCCTGTTTTTTAGAAAAATAGGAGGATATTGATATGAAAATACCCTTCTGAGAATGCGATATTTGAAAAATTGCCCGGGAAAGGGAAGGAATATAAAATTCTGCAAAGGAAATGGGCAAATAAATTTTTAAAAATAAAAGCAAGGCATTTCTTTTTATACCAGATGGCTTTTTATACTGTATTTTAAAACTATGCCCAGGAAAGATATTTATAATAAGTAATTGTATAATAATGTAAACAAATAGATTAAACTTACAAGAGTAAACAGAAGTATTAAAATAAAGTTGTTTACATAAGTAAACCGCTAATGCATATTATAATTGTTTACAAAGTTAAACTAACCGAAATCAGATGGAAATCAATTAGCTGAAAGAGATATTTGGGGATTATAATTTAAAGGTTCTAACAAATAAAGGCATTGATATTGTTTTATTTAGGCTATAATTTAAATAATAAAACAGAATAAAAGCCTTAATAATTGAAGATGTTAAACAATTTCTTTACAATTAAGCGATACCAAGCTGGGATTAAACCAATAGAAGTAGTTTTGGAGCTTATTTTTGGAGGAAATATCCATCTGGGTATTTAATATGAAATTGTTTTCCAGAAGCTTATAAAATCAATGGATATTATTAATGAACAATTATTCATAATGTATTAAGATACTGTTATCCAGTGCATATAATATTCATGATGAAGCATTACTTTAAGTATAGAATCAATGGATATGGAATAAATTTGTTATGAATTGTATCAAACATGCCTGATAATACCAGAAATGAATGATATTTGGTGAACAAATGTAAACCAAATCATTATTTCCATTTGTATAATGCAACTATTATAATTCACAAATGGCAATCCATGTAGGCTTGTATTAATTTATCACAAATGTGAATAATTATTATTACATTTGTAAATAATGAATTTACTATGGTAACAAGGATACAACATTTGCTAAAGCAAAAGAACATGAGTGCATCACAATTTGCGGATGCCATTGGGGTTCCCCGTAGTAGTATTTCACATATTATAAACGGGCGGAACAATCCTTCGCTTGAGCTTGTTCAAAAAATCCTCAACCGCTTTGAGGATGTTTCACCCTCATGGTTGGTATTAGGAAAAGGTGAATCCACAATTATTGGAAATAATTTATTCCCTGATTTTGGAAATATTGTTGGGATAAATCAGATTTCCCGTCCTGAATCAGATATTTTGAATACGGATACAGCTAAAGATGAATTATTAAATTCTCAGAGGGATATAAATGCTGAAAAAAGTAGCTATAAAACTGATATTGAAAACAATATAAGAGGTATCCAAACAGAAGAAAATATGCACTTAAAGGAAAAAACCGGGCAAAAGAGGTGTATTGAGCGCATTATTGTCTTTTATTCTGATAAAAGCTTTACAGAATATATTCCTGAACAATAAAACTACATAAAAATATCCTGCACTTTTTTAAGGTCTAAAGACTTTTTCAGTAGGCTCTGTTTTATGTTGAATGATATAAAGAAAAGCAACCTGACAAGGATTAGAACCTTTCTAACTGAGAGAAAAAGAAAGCAGCTTCGATGATTGCATTTTCATCACTATCGGAACCATGAACTGCATTTTGTTCAATATTTGCCCCAAATAGTTTTCTCAGAGTACCTTCGGCAGCTTTTTTAGGATCAGTGGCACCAATGAGGATTCTATAATCTTCAACAGCATTATCTTTTTCAAGTATGGCAGCTACAATAGGCCCGGAAGACATAAAGCGGGTCAGCCTGTCATAGAAATTTTTTTCTTCATGAACCTTATAGAACAAACGTGCCTGATCTAAAGTTAATTGCAGATATTTCATTGCACTGATCCTAAAGCCGGCTTCATTTATCCTGGCCAGTATCGGCCCAACATATCCATGCTGGACAGCATAAGGTTTCACCATTGTTAATGTAATCTTTCCTTTACCTGATTCCATTTGATCCATATTTTAAATGATGACTAAAAAGACTCAATTTAATATTGTGTCTGTCTTACTTTTTTGCAATATAAGGAGATTTTCATAAATATTGATATGGTAAAATCACGGATTGTATATAATTCAGGGAAATAGTTGCTATGTTGGATAAGCATTAAGGTCTGAGATATTAAAAATTGATATTCAATATCTTAAACAAACATTTTTGCTTAATGCAGTGCCTGATGATAAAGAAGCTAAAAAAAACAGAATATCTGTATCTTTGCTTGTTTTTTGTTAATTTTGTGCTACTTACCAACAAAACAAATTTGGAAACAATCGTAAAAGAAATCAAAGCCTTAATAGATAAATCCCAGAGCTTTCTTATTGTTACCCATACCAATCCTGACGGTGATGCTTTAGGCTCAGCATTAGGTTTATATGACATTCTGCTTCAAATGGGCAAGAAAAATGTCAATGTAATGACCCCCAATGGCTGGCCGGAGTTTTTGGATTGGATGCCTTATATGGATGTTATTATCAATGCAGAAACCAATATAGGTCATGCAGAGGGCTTATTTAAAGAAGCTGAGCTTATTTTTTGTGTTGATTTCAATGGGGCATCCCGGATATCAACATTAGAGGGTGCATTATTGAAGGCAGAAGGCAAGAAGGTATTAATAGATCATCACCCACAACCCCAGGATCATTTTGATATCCTCTATTCAAAGATACAGGCATCATCAACTTCAGAAATGATATTTGAGTTTGCCCGGCAATTAAACCTGGTTCATCTCATCAGTCAGAAAGGAGCAGAGTGTTTATATACCGGCATCATGACCGATACAGGCTCATTTAGCTATTCCTGCAATCAGGCTGTGACTTATCAAATTGTAGCCCAGTTAATTGATAAAGGAATCAACGCAGAAGCAATCCATAAGCTTGTTTACGATAACAATACAGAAAGCAGGCTAAGGTTATTGGGTTTTTGCCTGAGCGAGAAGCTGAGGGTTTTCAATTCAAAAGGTGTTGCATATATAAGCCTGAGCCTTGAAGAGTTGGAGCGTTTTCATTTCAGGGAAGGCGATACAGAAGGAGTTGTTAATTATGCCCTTTCGATTCAAAACATTGATTTTGCAGCAATGTTTATTGAACAGGCAGACCAGATCAGGATATCATTCAGGTCGAAAGGTAAAAGAAATGTGAATGATTTCTCAAGGGCATTTTTTAATGGGGGAGGGCATAAAAACGCTGCAGGCGGTAAGTCTTTCAAGCCATTTAAAGAAACAATCGAATACTTTGAAAGTCTGGTATCGGAACATGTTTTTTTTAATGACGTAAACAAAGTATTACAATAAAAGGTTTAATATCTTTATTGTTCGTTTTAAAGAAATAATATTGTCAAAAGAATACCTCATGAAAATCAGGCCAATAAAGCTCTATTCCAGTTATTTAATTGTTTTATGCTGTTGTTTTTCAGTGATTTGTTCTTCATGTAAAAATGAAAACAAAAAAGCTGAAAAACTAATCCCTGAGACAGAGATTAAGCAGAAAATGATGGAAGTGAACACCGCTTTAACGGAAAATGAGGATCAGGAAATTGAGGATTTTATTTCACGGTACCGGTGGAATATGACAGAGACAGGCTCCGGCTTAAGGTACCAGATCTATCATCAGGGCAAAGGCTTAAAAGCAGAGAAAAATATGCTTGTAAAGATAGCATATAAGGTAATGCTTATTAATGGCACTGTTGTTTATGATAGCACCAAAGATGGGATAAAAGAAATCCCATTGGGAAAGAGCGATGTTGAAAGTGGTTTACAGGAAGGGATTTTGTTGATGAGACAGGGAGATAAAGCACGACTTGTGCTTCCATCACATTTGGCACATGGCTTTCCGGGCGATGGCAACCTGATTCCTAAAAGGGCCACCGTCATTTACGATATTGAAGTCTTAAGCGTAGAAAAAATTAATTAAATAAATCTAAACACCAAAACAAATGAAGTACTTAAAGACACTTGCTCTCAGTAGCATTATATTGCTTACTGCAATTTCTTGTAAAAAAAATCCTTATCCCGGATATGATAAAACCGATAACGGTTTGTATTATAAGTTTCATATTTCAAGCGAATCAAAAGAAAAACCAAAATTTGGTGATTTTCTTACAGTAGATATGGTATATCGCACTGAAACCGATTCAATTATATATGATAGCCGTATGCGCCCAGTTCCTGTTTTACTGCCCCTGGACTCTTCACTTTATAAAGGAGACATCCTTGAAGGCCTTGGAATGTTATCATTAGGGGATAGCGCTACATTTATTCAGCCAGCAGATTCATTCTTCAAGTATTTTGTAAGGATACCTGTTCCTGAAGGAATTAAAGCTGGTTCAATGTTATATTTTGATATTAAGCTGAATAAATTCCAGTCGCAGGAAAGCTATTATATGGAGCTTCAGAAAGAGATGGAAAGCCTGAAAGCAAATGAAGAAGTGGTTTTACAACAGTATATAAAAGATAAAAACATCACTGTAGCTCCTGAAACATCAGGTTTGTATTACATAGAAACCAAAGCAGGAAAAGGTGCAAAACCTGCTGCCGGAAGTGTTGTTTCAGTTCATTATACTGGTATGCTCTTAAATGGAAAAGTGTTTGATTCATCTATTGAAAGACAAAAACCTATTGAGTTTACATTAGGTAAAGGTGAAGTTATAAGAGGTTGGGACGAAGGAATATCAAAGATGAAAAAAGGCGGAAAAGCAACATTGATTATCCCTTCACATATTGCTTATGGTGAGAATGGACGTCAACCAGTTATCCCGCCTTTTTCTACACTTGTATTTGAGGTAGAACTTATTGATTTCAAATAAATTATTAACAAAAGGCTTAACAAATGAACCCACTGAGAAAACAGTATTTTTATCTGGTTTTAGCAGGTTGCCTTACACTGGCATACTCATGCAAATCCACTAAAGAAGTTCCGGTCATATCAAAAGTTAAGGTTACCTCAAGTGGATTGCAATACCAAATAACGCAAGAGGCCAATGGTACCCAGGCAGAGTCTGGGGATATGGTTAAAGTACACTATACCGGTAAGTTAACTACCGGAGAGGTCTTTGATAATTCTCTTGACAGGGGAGAACCAATTTCGTTTAAACTTGGCACTGGTATGGTTATCAAAGGATGGGATGAAGGTATTGCCCTGATGAAAGAAGGCGAGAAAGCTACATTCACAATTCCTCCACATCTTGGATATGGTGAAAAAGAAATGGGAAAAATCCCGGCCAATTCAACCCTTATTTTTGATGTTGAACTAGTTAAGGTAATCAAAGCTGTTAAGCCGTATGATGCACAAGGAAAAGAAAAAATGAAAACAAACAGCGGCCTCGAATATACAATTGTTGAACAGGGGAATGGTGCAAAAGCTGCTCCCGGTAAGATTGTAAGGGTTCATTATACTGGTTATTTTGAAAACGGGACTATCTTTGACAGTTCTGTTGAAAGAGGTGAACCTATCGAATTTCCTTTAGGTAAAGGAATGGTAATAGCAGGATGGGAAGAAGGTATCAGCTTACTTCGCGTAGGCGATAAGGCAAAACTTTATATCCCTTACCAACTGGCGTATGGTGAATCAGGAAGAGGGCCCATACCTGCCAAATCAAACCTTATATTTGATGTTGAACTTGTAGAAGTGAAAGAAATTCCTCAGGTTATTCCTTTTAATGTAGAAGGAAAAGACACCATAGCTACCGGAAGCGGGCTTAAATATATCGTTGTTGGACAAGGTAACGGGAAAAAAGCAGAGGTCGGTAAGGTTGTAACAGTTCATTATTCAGGTTATCTTACCAATGGTGAGATGTTTGATTCATCAGTTCAACGAGGCCAGACATTTAAGTTTATCCTTGGTCAGGGACAGGTTATCAGTGGATGGGATGAAGGCGTAGCATTAATGAACGAAGGCAGCCGTTATCGTTTAATTATCCCTTCAAATCTGGGTTATGGAAACCGTGAGATTGGACCTATCCCTGCTGGTTCTACCCTTATATTTGATGTTGAACTTATTAAAGTTGATTAATTGAACTGACTATGAACCTTCTCAATTTTATTGTTTGGAATGTTGACCCGGATATCTTTTCTATCGGCCCATTAACGGTTAGATGGTATGGTTTGTTCTGGGCATTATCCTTTTTCCTGGGTTACGAAATCCTGGGAAGGATTTATAAACATGAAGGCATTCCTCAACCTAAATTAGACAAGCTATTGGTCTATATTGCTATAGGCTCAGTTGTAGGAGCAAGGCTGGGACATTGTTTCTTTTACGATTGGGATTATTACAGCCAAAACCCCTGGGAAATCATTAAGATATGGAGAGGGGGACTGGCAAGCCATGGTGGGGCATTTGGCATCATCCTGGCAATGATCCTATATCAACGTAAGGAAACAACCCAATCATTCTTCTGGACTGTTGACAGGATGCTTATCGTGGTTGCTTTGGCTGCTTTGTTTATCCGTATGGGGAACTTAATGAACCATGAGATCTATGGTCACATTACAGATAAACCCTGGGGATTTAAATTCATTGATAACATTGCAGCATGGCAGACAGGTAAAGATCCTGTTTATACGGATCCCCGTCATCCTACAGCTATTTATGAAGGAATTGGTTATCTGTTTATCTTCTTAAGTATGCTATGGATGTATATTAAAAAAGCCCCTAAGCTTTACGAGGGATTTTTAAGTGGATATTTCCTTATCACCTTATTTGTCTGGCGTTTTCTGGTCGAATATGTGAAGGAAGTTCAGTCACCTTTCGAAGAAAACATGATAATAAATATGGGCCAGATATTAAGTATTCCAATGGTATTACTTGGTGTCGGAATCATGATTTATGCATTTAAGGCTAAAAAACCAGCCATAAAGAAATAAATCTGACCATATTACTTATAAAAAATCCCGGACAGGTGTTTACTTGTCCGGGATTTTTTTTGCACCATGGCCTGATAGCAGGCCCAAAATATATGTCAGTTGGTTCATCCATTTCTTCCTATCGGTTTTGTATCTAATATCAATCCCGGTACAATAAGAATATTGTAGGTTTCTTTTGCAACACAAGGGCTTGTTTTTCCCATTCCCTGACAGGCATGCTTTTGATAAGTTCATCCTGACAAGTGATATTGGAAGCAATACACAAACGGGTCCCCGGTTTGCAAACCTTTAACAGGTCTTCAAACAAAGCCTGGTTACGATATGGTGTTTCAATAAAGATATGGGTTTGATTGAGCTGATAACAAAGATTTTCAACTCTTTTAATGGTTTTGTGCCTTTCGTTTTTATCAACCGGAAGGTATCCTATAAAAGCAAAGTTCTGGCCATTAAAGCCTGAAGCCATCAAAGCCAGGATGATTGAGGAGGGGCCAACAAGAGGTACTACCCTGATATTCTTTCTTTGTGCCAATGCAACCACAAGGCCTCCTGGGTCGGCCACACAAGGCACTCCGGCTTCGGATAAGAGGCCAATATCCCTTCCTTGATGTATAGCATTTAAAAATGAATCCAGTCCTTCTTCGGGCTGATGTTTATTTAATTCATGAAAACGAACCTGATCAAAATCATGTTTAAACCCAATACTTCTTAAATACCTACGGGCAGTTCTTTGGTCTTCAACAATAAAGTCGCGGAGCTTATCTGTGATCTCAATCACTGCAGGGGGCAGGAAAAACTCAGCAGGAGCATCGCCAATGGTAGCCGGTATTAAAAATAGTTTTCCTATGTTATTTTCCATATCTGTTATACTTACCAGGGTAATTGGCTTAAATCGATATTTCCACCAGAAATGATAATACCGGTTTTTTTATCTTTAAATGTTTCAGGGTGGCTAAGGATTGCACCTAGGGGCACTGCTGAAGAAGGTTCAACAATAATTTTCATCCGTTCCCAGATCAGCCTCATTGCTTTTACAATTGTTGGTTCATCAACAGTTAAAATATCATGAACATATTTCTGGATGATTTCAAAGTTTTTCATTCCCAGGGAAGTCCTAAGGCCATCAGCAATGGTTTGGGGATTTGTCTGGGGAATCCATTTTTTCTGTTTGAAACCCTGCCAGGCATCATTAGCGTTTAAAGGTTCAGCAGCAATGACTTTAGTGCCCGGTGAAAAATAGTTTGCAGCAAGGGCAGTTCCGCTTAATAAGCCTCCTCCGCCAACAGGAGCCACAACAATATCAAGTCCCTGTATTTCATCCAAAAGTTCCATACAGGAAGTAGCCTGCCCTGAAATAATATAGTAATTATTGTAGGGATGGATTTCAATAGCACCGGTATCCTGAATTACTTTTAATAAAGTTGTTTCCCTTGCTTCAAGTGTGGGTTCACAAAAAGTGATGATGCCCCCATATCCTTTAACAGCTTCCACTTTAACACGAGGTGCATTTTCAGGCATGACGATATATGCTTTTATTCCCCGTATACGTGCTGCAAGCGCTAAGGCCTGTGCATGGTTTCCTGATGAATGGGTGCAAACACCATGAATGGCTTGTTGATCAGATAAAGAAAATACTGCATTACAGGCACCCCTGAATTTAAATGCTCCTACCTTTTGAAAGTTCTCACATTTAAAAAATAAGGAACCACCTGCCATTTCATTTATGGTCTTATTTGTCAAAACAGGAGTTTTATGTATCAATGCGTCAATTCTCTTTTTGCTTTCCAGCAAAAATGCTTTATCTGGTATTGATACCAAATCCTGAAATATTTCTTTTGCCATCTGGATAAAAATAATGGTGGTTTAAATAACTGACTTCCATCGCCTGATGAACATGTTTTTAATCATTTTGGTGAAACCGGTAAGAAGTATCGAAACATTTCAGGCATTATGTTTTAGATACTCAAAAGTAAAAACAATATTCCTTAATTAAAACCTGCCAGCCAGCTTTTTTGCAATTGCTTCACAAGCCTGATCAAGCATTTTAAAAACATTATCAAATCCATCCTTACCACCGTAATAGGGGTCAGGGACAGGGATATTTTTTCCTTCGTGGAGATGGTTCAATATCATGCTTACCTTGGCTTTATCATCCTGATTTCTTGCTAAGGATGTAACATTTCTATAGTTCTCTTCATCCATTACAAGAATCATATCAAAAACATCAAAGTCAGAAGTGATAAATTGTCTGGCCCTTTGATACGAAATATCTATTCCATGTTTGCGTGCAATATCCATACTCCTTAAATCAGGCTTTTCGCCTGTATGATAAGCAGCAGTGCCTGCTGAATCAACAATTGCATTGAGATTGTATTTTTTTATTTTTTCAAGCATAATGCCTTCTGCCAATGGGGAGCGACAAATATTTCCCAGGCATACCATCAGGATTTTCATAAGTAGATATGAATTTAGGGGTTCATAAAAAAATGCGGAAGTATAAGTCTTTTTGTAATACTTATAATTCCGCAAACAGGAGTGGATATTGAATACTTAAAGCTTTACTTTAATGATGTTTTCAATTTCTTCAACACTCTTTTTAAAGTTTTTATCTGTATCTATAAGGTTTTTTACCGTTTTACAGGCATGAAGCACTGTAGCATGATCCTTATTACCAAGCTGTTGTCCAATGGCTGCCAGAGAAAACTTAGTATGTTTCTTTGAGAAGAACATAGCCAATTGACGCGCCTGGACGATTTCCCTTTTCCTGGTATTTGAACTCATCATATCAGGTGCGATGCTAAAATACTCACAGATTACTTTTTGAATATAGTCAACTGAGATTTCCCTTGGCGAGTTTTTCACAACAGTATCAATTACCTGATTAGCGAGATCCAAAGTGATATCTTTCTTATTCATTGAAGAATGAGCAAGTATAGATACCATTGCACCTTCTATTTCCCTAATGCTTGAAGTAATACAAGATGCTATATATTCAACAACTTCACGGGGCATCTCTGCACCGGTAGTGAATAACTTTTTCTCAAGGATAGCTACCCTTGTTTCAAAATCAGGCATTTGAAGATCAGCAGACAAGCCCCATTTAAAACGGCTCAACAGACGTGGAACGATACCCTGAAGCTCTGCGGGTGGTTTATCAGAGGTGATAATTATCTGTTTGTTGTTTTGGTGCAAATGATTGAAAATATGGAAGAATACATCCTGTGTTTTTTCTTTTCCTGCCAAATGATGGATATCATCAACAATTAACACATCTATCATCTGATAGAAATGGATAAAATCGTTCTGGCTGTTATTCTTAACACTATCAATAAACTGATAGGTAAACTCTTCTGCCCTGAGATATAATACTGTCTTTTCAGGATAATTGTTCTTTGCTTCAACACCAATGGCATGCACAAGATGCGTTTTTCCTAAACCGGTGCCACCATAAATAAGTAAAGGGTTAAAAGATGTTTTTCCTGGATTTTGGCCTACAGCAATACCTGCACTCCTTGCCAGGCGGTTGCAATCACCCTGCACAAAGTTATCAAATGAATAAGACTCATTAAGTTGTGAAGGGATATTTAATTTCTTAAGTCCTGGGATTACAAAAGGATTGGGGATTGTTTTACCGTTATCCTTGTTAATATCCAGGGGCATGGTAACAGGAGGGTTATGAAGTGCTTTTTTGTTTAAAGTAGCTGCTGTAACAGTATAAGGTTTGTTGTTAGCTTGCCTGTTGGCATCCATCACAATTGAATACTCAAGTCGTCCTTCAGGGCCTAATTCCTTTCTGATTGTCTTTTTTAACAAGTCAATATAATGCTCTTCCAGCCATTCATAGTAAAACTGGCTGGGAACCTGAATTGTAAGGATATTATTTAGGAGTTTGACAGGTTTAATAGGTTCAAACCAAGTTTTATAGCTATTGTAAGGAATATTGTCTTTAATTACCTCTAAACAATTATCCCAAACTTTTTCAAAAATATTATCCATTATCTCATCTTTTTGACGTATATTATGCCGTGCAATCAGGTATTTCTCTTCCATTTTTTCTTCTTTGCTGAGTTTCAAACATCAAGGTTCATTGGGTCTATCTTTCATGCTTATAAACAAAAGTTCTTTAAAAAAAGTGAATAAAAAAATGATTTCACTATTGTTTATTTAAAAAATTAGTCGTATACCCTTCGACAAATTTTTTTCCAGATCTTTTTCCCATCCAAAGATCTATTCTTCCAAGCCTAACGCCGCCATATCCTGTTTGACAGATAGTTACATCTTCAAAGGATTTATTTTTTACCTTTACGGGAGGATCAAGCAGCGTATGTGTATGCCCCCCAATAATAATATCTGTGAAAAAGGTTTCACGGCCAATAATCTGGTCATTTATTTCTTCACTATCAAAACCTAAATGAGAAAGACAAACTATTAAACTGCACTTCTTTTTTTCTTTGAGAAACTGTTCCATTTCCAGGGCAGTTTTTAAAGGTTCAAGATATTTGGTTTTACCAGAACAGATTGGGCTTACCAATCCATCCAGCATCACACCTAAACCATACACCCCAACCCTGATACCTTTATGTTTGATAACATGGTATTTTTTAATTTTCCCATCAAGAATGGTTTCAGAAAAATCATAATTGCTGGAAACAATAGGAAAGTTTGCATGGGGATAAACATTGTTAAATCCCTCAAGGCCATTATCAAATTCATGGTTTCCCATAGTAACGGCATCATATCCCATCTGGCTCATGAGTTTTATCTCAGCCTCTCCGCCATATACATTAAAATAGGGGGTACCTTGAAAATAATCCCCTGCATCAAAGAGCAACACACCCTGTTCATCTTCCCTTATTTTATTAATAAGGCCGGCACGCCTTGCATAACCCCCATACCCGGGTTCTCTCGAATCATTTTTTGCTTTGGGCTCAATACGGCTATGGGTATCATTGGTATGCAAGATGGTGAGCTTTGTTTTTGGCTCTGATGCCAACAACTCTCCAGGGCTTGCTATCAATCCTACCGCCGTTCCGGCAACAAGGGTTTTTAAAAAGTCTCTTCTACTGCTTTCCATTTTAATGTCTTTATTCAATTACAATAAACCGATCATCAATCTGGCTTTTTGCTATTTTGCCCTGGGCTGATTGATTGACAAAATACTCAATGATAACCTCCCTTATCCTTAAATTCAAAGGCTCATAGGAGATTGCCTGAAGGAAGAAGTCCATTTTGTCCCCTCCGGTAGCCAGATAATCAGATGTAAGGATTTTATAATTTCTGGAAAGATCCAGGGATTTTCCCTGAATTTTAACCTCAATTACTTCATTGTTTTTTACCTTAAGCTGAATACCTGAAACAGGCATTCCCCAGTTATTTTTCCGGGAGAGATATTCAAAAAGGTCTTTTGTCTTTTCCCCGCTAATAGTAACAACAATCATTTCATTTTCAAAAGGCATCAATTCAAACACATTGCCCCTTGTGATGTTCCCTTTGGGTAAAGAGGAGCGTAGTCCTCCATAGTTTAAAAGGCAAAAATCTATTGCCTGCCCGTCAGATGGACGATAGGCCTCATTGCCTTTATTTAAAACAAGGTCAGCTACAAAATTGTTCAGAAGCCCTTGGGGAATATCCCTAAACATCTGGGTTTCGGTATGTCCAATGATTTCATTCATTTCGGCATCCAATGCTTTTTTATAGGACTCTACCTGGTAATATACTGCTGAATCAATATATGGCGCCCTGACGCTGTCAAGAACTACAATATCCCCTGTTGACTTATAAACTTCTTTTGGGGCGTAACATGATGTCAGGCTTGCTGAAAGTAATACTACAATCCAAAAAGCTTTACCGAGGTATTTCATTTGACGTTTGTTTGATCTTTGTTTATTCCAAATTTTGCTTTAATTATCTTTATTAAATGAAAGATAGTATTTTATGGTTCTGCAAATTCACCATCACGGTTTATTAACGCGGAACTTCAATATTAATATTATTCGCTGAGAAAAGCAACACTACAATAAAAGAAAATCCAATTTGGAATGGGTATAATCTATCAGCAATTCTTTCTAAAATCAAACAATGAATTCGATTTAATTTTAGATAAATTTAAAATTGTATTTTTTTCAGGGAAGGTTTATGATTTTATTTAAATATACTACATTGTTGTATCCTTTGAATACGATCTTACTTTTTTTTCTTATCAAATAACATCTGATGAAAAAGTCATTATGGAGTATGATATGATGTATTGTATAATGACAAAACGAACCGATGGCACGGATACTGTTAACACCTAAAAGACTAACAATTAGGAAATGAATCTATTATGATTTAAATATTAATATTTCATTTTGCTTAAAATAAAGAAATGATTTGATTAAGGAGAAGCAAGCTTCAGTGAATTCGTTTCTTAGCAAACCCTATATTGTTTTTACATATTTGACATTAACACCATGTAATTCCTTAAATATTTGCTCTACCTGTTGTGATTTGTTCCGCCTGACCATAAAAGTGATTTTGCAATCCATTTCAAATACCTGATTGATGATTTCAAGGTTAAAGTCCTTTAAAACCTTCATAACCTGGTTCATAAGCGGGTATTCAAAAAAGACATCATAAACCTCATTAATCGTACATTCCTTTATTACGGCTGATTGTAAGGCTTCGGATGCAGCAGTTTTATATGCCTGGATCAAACCACTGACCCCTAATTTGGTGCCCCCGAAATATCTTATTACAACAATTAGAATATTAGTAACATCATAGCTTAAAATCTGTCCCATGATAGGCCTGCCTGCCGTACCTGATGGCTCACCATCATCGTTTATCCTTGTTGATTGCCTTGTAGGGCCCAATGCCCAGGCATAACAATGGTGCCGTGCATCATAATACTCTTTTTTCAACCTTATCAAGTGTTCTTTTATCTCTTCATCTGTATAAACAGGATATGCCAATGCAATAAATTTGCTTCCCTTCTCCTTATATAAGCCCTCAACCTGGCTTTCTATCATCTTATAAACATCATCAAACATAGGCTTATGCAATTGATATCAATAAAATTGCACCCACTGCTATGCAAATCCCAAGCCAGTTAATAGGTCTGAGTCTCTCCCCAAAAAATAATAAACCACTTAAAGCGGACAAACTTACAATACTCACATTAAAAATTGGAAAAAATACTGCGCTCTCAAACTCATACAGTCCTAAAAGAAAGAAATAGCTCGATCCAAAATTTAAGATACCTAATATCAGTCCGGCTACAATACTCCTTCCGGTAATCTTCATGCCTTTAAAAATGATATAATAGGCCATGATACACAGTCCAATCAGCAAGCTCATTGAAAATATTGTTGAGATGAATAAGAACTGTTCATCTCCAACATAATTCATCTGTGAGTGTTTTGTAAGCGAATCATTGGTTCCATTGCCAAGAAACAACAATAATGGCAGTATCAGATATTTCTTAGAAACCTTTTCGCCTCCTTTTTGCTTAAAAGTGAGATAAAAGGCGATGATGGCAGCAAGGATACCAAATATCTTTAAGGCATTGATATCGTCATGATATAAAAATATCCCCACACTAACCGGAATAATAACCGACATCTTACTCAACACAGCAGTTATTGCAACACCTGCTTTTTGGGCTGATAAGGCAAAAAGGAAGAATACAACAATAAATGTAACCCCGATGCCCAGTGCCCATGGAAACCACTCATTTGAGGGGAGTTCAGCAAACGTATATGGTTTGGGATATAAAATAAAACCAAGTATTGCCGCAATTGCATAGTTAAACGTAATTGCCTGTACATTATCAATCCTGTATCTGTCAAACAGTTTAAACGAAATTACAATGGCAGTGGAAAAAACGATTGCAAGCAGTAAAAAAATCATGGCGTTTTTAATAATGATTGTTGTAAAATATGCGTAACTCCTCTTCCCCAAAGTGAATGTTTTCATGCCCTTTTGATTGGATTTGAGGAGCTTCCAATCCTTGTTCAAAATATTTGTCCCCAATAAATACCCTTGCTTCATCCCAGAGACCATTTCCGATAAAAGCATCCAACACCATGCGTCCTCCCTCAACAATCATGGATTGAATACCTCTTGTAAATAAAAAATCAAGAACCTGAGGGACTACAGCCTTTTGAAAATCCAACTTCACCCATTCTAAGTTTTTAGATTTCATTTCTCTTGTCTCATTAAAGACAATTGTGTTTATGCTCTTGTCGAACAGATGGCTTGATTCATTTACAATAAGTTTGGGATCTATCAGCAAGCGAAGGGGAGATTTACCTGTCCAATCTCTTACATTAAGGCATGGGTTATCTTTTAATGCTGTGTTGGCTCCAACAATTATGCTTTGTTCCTCAGAGCGCCACTTATGCACCAGCATCCTTAAATCAGGACTGGTAATCCAGTTAGGGCCTACAGTATCAGAAGGTTTTCTTATTTTGTCAATAAAGCCGTCATGGCTTTGTGCCCATTTTAAAATCACATAAGGCCTTTTATGTTGATGAAAAGTAAAGAACCTACGGTTTAAGAAGTTACACTCATTCTTTAAAACCCCTACTTTAACATCCAGTCCTGCATTTCTTAACCTGCTGATACCTTTCCCGGCAACGGCATCAAAAGGGTCAACAGTCCCAATCACAACACGTGGGATATGATGTTCAAGTATCAGTGCAGTGCAAGGGGGTGTTTTTCCAAAATGGTCGCATGGTTCCAGGTTTACATATAAAACACTCTCTGAAAGTAATGATTTATCAGCAACTGACTTTATTGCATTCACCTCTGCATGTGCCTGGCCATAAACTTCATGATAACCTTCTCCAATGATTTTACCATTATGCACAACAACAGCCCCAACCATGGGGTTTGGAGCTACACTCCCAAGCCCTGTCCTTGCCAATTCAAGGCATCTTTGCATATATGGAAGATCCGTATCCATCGATTTTGTTAATTTTCGGTGCAAAAATACAACTTATATAATCATTATATGGGAACAATTATCAAGATCCATTGTTTGATACTCTGATTGGCTTATTTGATTTTGTTATATGTACTGAAGTGTAACTTCCTTCAAAAACTTCTCTTCGAGTATTTCTACAATTTTTTTAACAACGCTTCTCCTTATTTCTAGCTCAACGGGCAGGGTAGGGTCCTGATGGGCTATGTTGATTGCTGTGCCAACAACAAAATCAATTTTATCACTTTCCAGAAAGTGTTTAACAATGAGGTCAGCAGGTCCTTTACCTAATTCAGTGCGGGTATCATACCTTTCCAATAGTTGCGACACCTTGCTTAAAGTCAGGATTCCTTCAGTAACCAAATCAATTCCTTCCATAAAAGAAACAGGAGGGAGGTCAGGGTCATCAAATTCAAGGGTATCCTGAATAGGGATATGTAAGTAATGCCCAATGATATCGGCAGTTGTGCCACCACAAAGTATTTTGCGGCCTTTGAACTTTTTAACCCTCTCACTTAAATCCCTGTCTTTTTCCTTTTCAAAGGGAGGGCCTGTGCAAACCAGCAATTGTCTGGGTTCTCTGAAATAAATGACCGCACAGCTTATATCATCCTTAGCCTGATAAGCATCAATGGCATGGGCTTTATTGACCACTTTGGCCGCCAGTTTATCAGCTGAAATCTCCGGCTTTTCCTTAACCGCCTGAAGCACAAACTCCTGAACATTATCTTTTCCCCATCCAAACAGATAAACCCCTTTGCCTAAGCCTGCCTGTGCAACACCATCGCTCATCAGCACAATACGATCTTCTTTCTGCGCCCTGAACACACAGCTTTTTATCTCTTTGCCTGCATTTTTTTCACCTCCCATTATAAGGCATTGCCATTGGGGATGATATACTTCATCGCCTCTTAAAACAACACATTCAGGGTTATCATATTCAAGGATGCTTGCATTGCCATCACTGTCAATATCAACAATTGAAAATGTCGAATAGCTTATTTTACGTTCACTACAAACGGGGAGGGTATTCATAATGATTTCGGCAATCTTATAAACATCCTTATGCTCCTTTGTGAAATTTAAAGCCATAGTAGCAGTGAGCGTTGAAAGCAAACTCGCCTTAACACCATGACCCATGCCATCGCTCAGCACAACAACAGTACGGTTCTCTTCCTTTACCCGTCCCGAAAGGAAGGTATCACCACAAATACGCTCATTTACATGGTTCTTTTGCTGACAGTTTACTTCTATGTAAAATGATTCTTTCATGATTCCTCTCCGGGTAGTTTTATTTTTTTATAGGTCTCAATGATTGAATTCAGCATTTTCTCAGTTTTAGATGCCCCTTCACCTAATAAAAATGCAATATTCTGAACCATCTTCAGATTCTCGTCTATGGTATCACTAATACGGTTTATTACTTCTTCCTGGCGTACCTCTGCAACATACATATCCCTAAAAACTGCCCCAACTATTTTATCCTGTTTCAATGAAAAGATGCTCACATTTAACAAGCCTTCCTGGTAGTTGATATCGCGGCTCAGGATATTCTCCCCATTTTTCAATACATAAGAAAAGAGGTTATACATATTATAGGGGAGAAGTGTCTTTAAATCAGCCCCTATTAATCCGGGGATGACATCATTTATCATTGTGGCATCTTCACCAAGAATTTTAATAAAGCTTTCGTTTGATTCAATGACCCTGAGCTTATCATCAACAATAACAACGGCAGAAGGCAATGAATGGATCAAACCGGAAAGGGTTTCAAACTGTGATTTGAATTTTTGGTTTTCTGTTTTTAAATTTTTCTCTGATTCCAATAACTCTGATTGTTGCTTTTTTAGCTTTTCATTATTGGTTTTCAGCGTTTTGATATAATCCTGTTTGGATTTAAGGGAGTGGGTCTGGCACATATCAGTGGTGGTAAGGCCCTGGCTCACGGCAATAGCAAAGTCATGGCATGTTCTGTAACCACAAGAGCTGCAACCTGAAGTTGAATAAATGTCCTTGCCAATAGATTTAAGTATTTCTTCAATTCTCTCATCACTGGGCACTTCAAGGCGTTGGTCATCATTCAAAAAGCCTCGGCTCAGGTCAATATTGGCGAAGCTCTCCATCTCGCTTTCCCAGTTTTGTTTGTCTAAGGTTTTCAAACGCTTATTAACATAGTCAACAACCAATGTGCGGCGGAGAATTTTCTTGCCCAAAGGGGAAGTCCCGGGGCCCATCAGGCAACCTTCATCAAAAAAGACATTAAAATGTTTTTTGATAAACTCTGTGTTATTATAAAACTCCCCAATCCCATCAATCATATTGTTTTTTCCAGAGATAGTGATAACCTGGCTTTCAAGCAAATCTTCGGTAATCCCTGCCGCTTGTTTCAAACCCCGTGCAATGGGATATAGTGAACCATTATTACCAAGTGGCGGGTCAAATTCAGAATACTCAACATTTGCTTCTTTTATGTTAAACATCTCGAACATCTTTCTGAGCTCAACAAAAGTAAGCACGCTCTGAACCTCTTTTCCTTCATCAAGCACTTTGGCATCATGTTTAGCCGAAATACAAGGCCCAATATAGATAATCTTTAAACCATCACCATATTTTTGTCTTGCAACCCTGGCAGTTGCTACCATAGGGTTGACAATAGGGGCAAGGTTGCCTATCAGCTCAGGATAATACTTTTCGATATATGATACTACCGATGGACAGGTTGAGGTTATATAATATTTCCCTTTGAAGTTTGAAAACAGTGCCTGGTATTTTTTGGCTACAAGATCAACGCCAAAAGATACTTCAACCACATAACTGAACCCCAGGCCCCTGATCATTTCAACAAACTTCCTGTAGTCTGTAATATCTGAAAACTCTCCTGATATACTTGGATCTACAATAGCAGCAACTTTCTCTCCCGATTTTAATATCCCTATCGCTTCTTCAATTGAACTATGATATGTTAATGCAGAGCTGGGACATACCTTAAGGCAGTTTCCACATCCAATGCACCTGTTATGCATTACATAAGGATATTCATCCTCAGGATTTACTTGTATTGCTTTTACAGGACATATCCTGACACATGCATACGACCTGGAACAATTCTCTTTTTGGATCTCTATCAGGTTCATTTATTTATGGTTTTTCTTTTGTCCGGATATTAAAACTGGCATCCAAAATTGCCATGATATTATTTTCATCTACCTGGCTGTAAACGGTTTCACCTATCCTGAGCATTGGGCCTTTATCACATTGCCCAAAGCAATGTGAACCCTTAAACGACACCTCGCCCTCCAGCATATTGTCCTTAATATACTGTTGGATAATTTTTATTGTCTTCTTATTACCTCTTGAAAAACAGCTACTTCCTAAACAAATCTCTATTTCTGTCATTTTTATGCTCATTTTTGCATGCTTCTTTGGAAAGCTTGCACCGGATATTCTGTTTCTTTAGCCCCTCAACATATCATATCGTTTTTGAAGCTAAACCTCCAGACAAATTTAATGATTCTTTTGGGATTAAAAGTTTTTTGAATCACATCTCAACTGGTTTTTTACCCCAAAAATTGAAAATCCTTTCTTTAACGGACATACGATTTACAATTTTCGAGTTACGAGTTACGATTTTAAATACAAATTTACGGTTTCAATATACAGGAGAAGGTAATTGACAATTGACGTTTGTAATGCAAAGGAATTAACTCCGGAGGGGTCAAATGTTTATAGAACAGGCTTTATCAGTAGAACATACGACCCCAATCGGGGTCGCATTCCATTGCGATATGTTTTCTTTTATAAACATACAATCCCTCTTCAAAACCAATTTACGATTTACGATGTACGATTGACGAATTGAAAATACAGATTTTCGGTTTCAATAAATCGGTTGGGTGGTGAATGCCCTGTTGTAGAGTCATGACATACAGTAGTGTTACTTGTCACTCGTCACTCGTAAATCGTCAATTTTTAATCGTAATTCGTCACACGTAAATCGTAAATTTTTAATCGTAATTCGTAAATCGTAAATCGTCAATAAGTTATTACCATCTCCACTACTTGTCCAAGTACATACTGGACGATACTGAACCTGATAAGACCTTGGTATATCCTTGGTAATACCGTGACCTTTCCATGATATTGAAAACCAGCCTGTTAAATGATTTTTATTAACATTTAATAAGTTAAAATTAACAAATCTTTGCATTAACTAAATTGCATGTTGCAGAATATCAATCACATATAACATTATCTATTTGTTAATAAATGTAAAATGGTTTTATCTGTCACATTTACAACTTATGAATTTATTAAAAGCATTATCTGCTTCCTTACCATCAGATTGTAGTATTATTAAATATTTTCGTTTTATTGTCTCACATCTGATAAATTAAAGTCTATTTCAAAAGAAAATAATAAAACAAAGCATAAGAAAATGGCATATAAATCAAATGTTTTTTGTTTTATTCAAAAAAAAAGATAATATTCCAATTTTTAGTTATATTTGTAAGGGTAGCAGCCCTTTGTTGTGAACTTAAGCACAATTGTTATGGATTCAAGAATAGAAGAAATCTTAAAGAAATACCCCAACAGGCAAAGGGAAGATCTGATACCTTTATTACAAGCCATACAGGACAGGGAAGGGTACTTATCAGAGCAAGCCCTGACAATGGTTTCAAAGTATCTGAGCATGTCTATGACAAAGATATATGGGGTAGCCACGTTTTACGAGAATTTCAGGTTTTCATCCAGGGGCAGGTATCATATCCGCTTATGCCATGGGACAGCCTGCCATGTAGCAGGTGCATCAACACTGTTGGCAGAACTGGAGAAAAAGTTAAGGATCAGGGAAGGTCAAACAGATAAAGAAGGGCTTTTCAGCCTGGAAGTTGTTCATTGCCTGGGCGCTTGTGGCCTGGCACCCATCATAGCCATCAATGACGACTATCATACCGGCATAAACCTTGAACAGATGAATCAAATCATTGACACCCTTCGTGAAAATCAAAATAATTGATTATGAAGCCCCCAACAAGTTCACCAACCCAACAGTTTCTCAAGGAAAACATCCTGTCAGGGAAAAACAAACTGCCCCAGGCAGAGATTGACCGTGAGCTTTCGTATATCTCGAAGGAAAGGATCAACGATCCTTTGATTTATGTTGGTATTTCAAGCTGCTCTATCATTGCCGGGGCCATGCAAACCTTTAAGGCTATTGAAAGCTATTTAAAAGAACATCATATAAATGCAGAGCTTGTAAAAGGGGGCTGTAATGGTTATTGTAAAGGAGAGCCTTTTGTTGATATACAGATGCCAGGGAAAGCAAGGCTTTCATTTGCCAATGTCCATCCAGAACATGTTGAAGATATTTTAGATGATATATTAAACAATATTTTGCCAAGGGAACGGATTTTTGGCCAGTATAAGAGCCCCATCCATGAGGTATGGCCACAGATTCCGTTTATTGACGAGCATCCATTTTTTAAGCATCAGAAAAGGATACTCCTTGAAAATTGTGGTCGCATCAACCCTGAATCTATAGAAGAAGCCATTGCAATGGGCACATACACTTCCTTTACAAAAGCCATCAGGGAATATACTCCAGCCATGGTATGTGATATATTGGAAGACAGCAAGTTAACAGGAAGGGGAGGGGGAGCATATCTGACCGGGAAAAAATGGAAGACAAGTTTACAGATTGCAGCGAATCAAAAATTTGTAATCTGTAATGCAGTAGAGAGCGATCCCGGATCATACATGAACAGGGCGATAATAGAAAGCGATCCGCACAGGCTCATAGAAGCAGTGCTTTTATCAGCTTATGCGGTAGGAGCATCAAAAGCCTATATTTTTATCAGGAAGGAGTTTCAAACTGCTATAGAAAGGTTGGGCAAAGCAATTGCACAGGCAGAAGAATATGGATTAACAGGCCACAACATTTTAAACAGTGGTGTAAATATTATTGTAAGTATAAAAGAAGGTGCAAAGGCTTTTGTATGTGGAGAAGAAACAGCATTAATAAATGCCATTGAAGGTAAGCGCGCCATGCCGGAATCCAAGCCTCCTTTTCCGGCCACAAAAGGCTTGTTTGACATGCCAACCATTGTAAATAATGTGGAGACTCTTTATAATGTTCCGTTAATATTGAAACACGGGGCAAAATGGTATCAGGGAATAGGCACAGAAGGCAGTAAAGGCACTAAGTTGTTTACCCTTTCGGGAAAAACAAAAAACTTTGGTACCATTGAAGTCCCAATGGGGGTAAGTTTTAGGGATGTCATCGAAAAAACCGGACAAGGCCTCATAAATCCGAAAAAAGCTTTTAAAGCAATCATCTTAGGTATTAATTCAGGCAATTATATTGTTGAAGAAACCCTTGATACAATTATTGATTTTGAAGAGTTGAATAAAATAGGCTCAGCATTGGGAAGCGGTGCATTTGTTGTTATAGACCAATCAACATGTATGGTTGACCTTGCAAAATATTTTACAACATTCTTCAGGGATGAGAGCTGTGGAAAGTGTATCCCATGTCGTGAAGGTACGGCACGGATGCTGGAGATACTTGACAGGGTTACAAAAAGGCCTGCATCAGATGAGAGTTTTATGCCCCTGGAGCGTTTTAAAGGGGTTATGCAGCTTAAGCCAATGGCGGAGACCATTCGTATCACCTCATTATGTGCCCTTGGCAAATCATCGCCTAATGCCATTTTGAACACCATGAAGCATTTCAAGGACGAGATTGATGCCCATATCTTTGAAAGGAAATGCCCGGCAGGGGTTTGTAGGGACTTAAAGGTATTTTCAATAGACGTGGATTTATGTACAGGCTGTACGGCTTGTTACAAAAAATGCCCTGTTGATGCGATAATAGGTTCGCCGCGCAATAAGCATTTCATTGTTGAGGAGAGATGTATTGGTTGCGGGGCATGTTATGATGCATGTAAATTTAATGCAGTAAAAATTAAATAATCGAAAAGCAAAGCAGATGGCCATCCAGATAGAAGTAAACAATACACTTATTGAAGCCATTGAAGGGGAAACCATTCTGATGGCCTTAAGGCGTAATGGTTTCAAAATACCGACATTGTGCTATATGAGTTCCTATACCCCGACAGGGGCTTGCAGGTTGTGTGTGGTTGAGGTGGAAGGTAAAAAAGACCTGATTACATCATGTTCATATCCTGTTGAAGATGGCCTGAAAATAAAGACCAACAGCCAGGCTGTCATCAGGGCCAGGAAAACAATTGTAGAACTTCTGTTGGCCAACCATCCCGATGATTGCCTATATTGTGTAAGGAATGGTTCATGTGAACTTCAATATCTGGCTGAGGAGCTTCATATAAAAGAACGCAAGTTTTATTCAAAAAAGAACCCATACAGGCCCGACCATTCAAGCAGTAGCGTTTTCCGCGACCCGGCCAAATGTGTGCTATGCAGCCGTTGCGTCAGGGTATGTGAAGAAACGCAGTTGGTCAATGCAATAGATTTTTTTTCAAAAGCTGGCCAGACAAAGGTAAACTCAGCTTATGACAGGGGATTGAATATTTCAACATGTATTCATTGCGGTCAATGTGTCCTTGTCTGCCCAACAGGGGCACTAGTTGAAATTTCGCACAGCGAAAGGGTGCAGGCAGCTATTGACAATCCTGATATAACAGTGGTAGCTACAATAGGCCCTACTGTAGCTGTTTCAATTGCTGCTGAATTAGGTTTGAAAGCAAATACCGATTACCGGGCCACCTTAAATGCAGCCTTGCTTAAAATGGGCTTTTCTTATGTGTTCGACACAGGGTTTGCTACTGATTTGAATATCATTGAGGAGGCAAGGGAATTACAAAACAGGATAAGCCAAAATTCAAAGATGCCTTTGTTTTCTTCATGCTGCCCATCATGGGTAAAGTATTGTGAAGATTATCATCCTGAATTGCTAACGCATCTTTCACCATTAAAATCGCCGCAGCAAATCATGGGCACTATATTAACATCGCGTCTGCCGGAAATGCTTGGCAAAGAGATGGAAAAACTATTTGTAGTTTCAATAGAGCCATGTGTGGCAAAGAAGTATGAGGCATCCAGGGAAGAGTTGACCCAGAAAGGTTTTTCGGACGTAGATGCAGTCCTGTCGGTCAGGGAATTATTAAGGATGTTTAGGATGCATGGCATAGACATGAAGAAAACTGAGCCTATCGCTTTAGGCGAAATATTCACATCAGCATCAGCATTGTCAGCAATGACAGGTTATTCGGGAGGCAAGACAGAAGCAGTTTTTTATGCTTTAAATTCTTTGATGAATGGCAAAAAGAACAACAACATCAAATTTCCAACAACACGCCTGACAAATAACCGCAGGGAGGTAAAGGTTGAAATGGGGAAAAAGGAAATTGGTTTTGTGGCAGTGAGCAGTATCTCAGAGATTGAGAATTTGATAAAAGAGATTTCCCAAAACCCCAATCATGGGATTCACTATGTAGAAGTGATGGCATGTATGGGAGGATGTGTTAACGGGGGAGGCCAGCCTTTAAGTTACGAACAGCACATGGCAAAAACACGTAAAAAACTCTTGGTAGAACAAGAAAAAACAACTAATTTTTACCTACCAAATGAGAACCAGGAATTAGGCGATTTTGTCAAGACATATACAGGAATGGAAGATGAGCTGGCATTACAATCCTTATATCTTCACATTCAGAAATAAGAACAAAAAACAACAATATCCATGGCAGGCCTGACAGATTCTTTTGTTTTTACAGTAAAGGAACGATGCAGGGTATGTTATACCTGTGTAAGAGAGTGTCCGGCAAAAGCTATAAAGATAATCAATGGCCAGGCCGACATCCTGAGCAACAGATGTATTGCCTGTGGAAACTGTGTACAGGTTTGCAGCCGAAAAGCCAAACAGTTTACTTTTTCAATAAATGAGGTGAATGAGCTTCTGGAAGGGCCAGGGAGGGTTGCAGCGTTGATTGCACCAAGTGTTGCTGCTGAATTTTCAGACATTACAGATTACAGGAATTTTGTGGGGATGATAAAAGCGCTTGGTTTTGATTATGTAAATGAAGTGGCTTTTGGTGCGGAATTGGTAGCCAATGAATATAAAAAGTTATTACAGGACACGGCAGATATAAGCTATATATCCACATCCTGTCCGGCCCTTGTGAACTATGTTGAAAAATTTCATCCCCGTATTACAGCAAACCTTGCACCCATAGTATCGCCAATGATTGCAACGGCTAAAGTGTTAAGGAAAATGCACGGCCCTGATTTAAAAATGGTCTTTATAGGGCCATGTATAGCCAAAAAAGGTGAAGCAATTGACCCTCAATTTGAGGGATTGATAGATGTGGTAATATCGTTTATTGAGTTAAGGGAAATGTTTGCAATCCGAAACATCACCGAAGACAGTGTGGAAGCCTTTGAATTTGATCCACCAATAGCCGGTAAAGGATCAGTGTTCCCAATTAGTGGGGGTATGTTACAGACGGTAGATCTTGAAGAAGATTTTGTAAGCGGAGAAATTGTAGTTGCAGATGGGCGTCAGAATGTAACAGAGGTATTGCGTGAATTTGAGGAGGGACATCTTGAAGCCAAGCTTTTTGACCTGTTATGTTGCAATGGATGCATCAAAGGCGCCGGAATGAGCAATAGGTCTGAGTTTTTCAACAAAAGAAAAAGCATCAGTAATTTTGCAAAAAGGAAGTTTGACAGTATCAATTATGAGCAGTGGCAAAAGCATATTGAGGAGTTTTCCACATTGGATTTACATCGCACCTATAAACCCAATAACCAAAGGTTTCCGAATCCACGCCGTGAAGATGTAGTTCAAGTATTACAAAAACTTGGTAAGTTTGCGCCAGAGGATGAACTCAATTGTGGTGCCTGTGGTTATGACACCTGCTTAGAACATGCAATGGCAATCATAAAAGGGATAGCCGAAATAGAGATGTGCCTTCCATACACAATTGATGAGCTTCATAAGTCAATTTCAGAGCTTGATACTACCAATAAAAAACTTGCCAGCACCCAGCAAGCCTTAAAGCAAAGTGAAAAACTAGCTTCTATGGGGCAGCTTGCAGCCGGTATCGCCCATGAAGTGAACAACCCCCTTGGGATAATCATTATGTACAGTTATCTGCTGTTGGATGATATTGATGAAGCCAATCCAATGCATAAGGATTTAAAACTTATTGTGGAGCAAGCCGACAGGTGTAAGAAGATTGTAGGAGGATTGCTTAACTTTGCAAGAAAAAGCAAAGTAAATATTTCTGATGTGAATATTGGCAACCTGATCAAAGACGGCATTCAATCAATATTTTTGCCTGAAAATGTGTGTTTTACACAAAGTGTCAGGACAAAAAGCCCTCTAATACAGGTTGATCATGATCAAATGGTTCAGGTATTCTCAAATTTATTTAAGAATGCAATCGATGCAATGCCATCGGGAGGAAACTTAACTATTGAAGTTGAAGATGCACCAGCCAATGAAGTGATGTTTAGCATAAAAGACACAGGGACAGGGATTTCAAAAGAAAATATGGAAAGAATGTTTGAACCTTTTTTCACAACCAAAGAAACCGGAAAAGGAACAGGATTGGGCTTACCCATCATTTATGGGATTGTAAAAATGCACCGGGGACAAATAAAAGTTGAATCCAACTATGATTTGTCAAAAGGGCCAACAGGAACAACGTTTTTTGTATCATTGCCAAAACAAAGCAAAGTAGAAGAATAATGATTTTGATAAATAAAAATATCCTGAGATGTTAAAACAACCAAAAAAGAAAATACTCATAGTTGACGATGACCCGGATTATTTGTTTCAACTACGTTTTGCCATCGAGAACATGGGTTTTGAAGTCATAAGTGCCGACACCCAAAAAGAAGCAGAGGATATCATTGAAAAAATAAAGCCAGATTTGGCAATTCTTGATTTAATGATGGAGAACCAGGATAGCGGTTTTATTTTATGCTATAAGATAAAAAGAAAATACGCTACAGTTCCTATAATCATTGCATCAGCTGTTACAAGTGAGACAGGGATACTATTTGATGTAAATACATCAGATGAGAAGGACTGGATAAAAGCAGACCTTTTTTTAGACAAAGGGATACGGATGGATCAATTGCAAAAAGAGATAAACAAACTGCTAAAAATCTGATATCATGGGCAAGCTCAGCCTTCTTGTTGTTGATGATGAACCGGGTATACGCTCAGGAGTAGTCCGTATCCTGGAAAGCTTTTCAGTGAGTTATCCTTTTATGGATGAAGACTTTGAATTTGATATTTTTGAAGCACCAACAGGGGAAGATGCTATTGAAATGATTGATAGCAGGCATTTTGATATTATCCTGCTTGACAACAAGCTTCCAGGGATACAAGGGATTGAAGTGCTAGAGTATATCAACAAAAAGCAACTTGACATTGTAGTTGTAATGATTACTTCTTATGCTTCACTTGAATTAGCAGTTAAGGCAACGCGTCGTGGAGCCTATGATTTTGTGCCCAAACCATTTACACCCAAAGAGCTCAGGGCATCCATTGAAACCATTGCAAAACAATTGTTTTTAAGGCGAATGACTCAACAATTGAATGTAACGGGAAAGCAGATCAGGTTTCAATTTTTATCCGTTCTTTCGCATGAATTGAAATCCCCATTAAATGCTATTGAAGGTTATCTAAAGCTTATGCAGGAAAAACGCATGGGGGATAAGATAGATGATTATTATGAGATGATTGACCGTTCATTGTTCCGTATCCAGGGGATGCGAAACCTGATTTTGGATTTATTGGATTTAACGCACATTGAATCGGGCAAAAAAAAGCGGGAGATAAAAACCATCAATCTTTGCGAATTGGTCTCCCAATGCATAGAAGCATCACAACCACTTTCAATACAAAAGGATGTGGATATTCATCTGTCGTGCTATGAAAAAATCCAATTGAAAGCCGATGAACAAGAACTTGAAATTGTAATCAACAATTTAATAAGCAATGCCTTAAAGTATAATAGACAGGGGGGGCGTGTAGATGTCAATCTTATACAGGATCAGGAAAAAGTGATATTAAGCGTTGAAGATACAGGTATTGGGATGAAGCCGGAAGACACAACCCGTTTATTTGAAGATTTTGTAAGGATAAAAACCGACCAGACAAAGAACATAAGCGGATCAGGCTTAGGACTTTCGATTGTGAAAAAAATCCTTGAGTTTTATAATGCAGAAATCAAAGTAGAAAGCACGCCCGGAAAAGGAAGTTGTTTTACAGTAAGCTTTCCAAAAGAATAAAAAATAACAAAGAAACTTCTACATAAAGTGAAAAAACCTAATTTACCCGGAAAAACAGTTGAACGCCTCAGTCAATACAGGCGCATATTGTTGAATATATTGAATGAAGGGAAAAAAAATGTGTATTCCCATGAGTTGGCAAAAATGATGAATTCAACTCCAGTTCAGGTTCGCAGGGATTTTATGTTAATCGGGTATTCAGGAAGCCAAAGCAAAGGGTATGAGATAAAAGACTTAATAGTATTAATTGGTAAAATTATTGACAGTCCCCGTGGCCAGAAAGTAGCCATTGTAGGGATGGGGAACCTGGGCAGGGCAATAACGGCATATTTCAATGGAAAAAGGGATAAACTGACAATTGTGGCTGCTTTTGATATTGACTTAGAAAAAGCCGGGCGCATCATTTCGGGGGTCCCATGTTATCATATTTCAAGGTTACAGGAAGTAATAGCCCATGAAAATATAAGTATAGGGGTATTGACAGTAGCACCTGATGCAGCCATTGCTTGTGCCCAGCTTTTGGTTGAAAGTGGGATAAAAGGGATATTGAATATCACATCAGTCCCATTATCGGTGCCGGAGAATGTTTTCCTTGAAGAATATGATATCATTACTTCATTGGAAAAAGTAGCATTTTTTTCCAAAAAGTAAATAAAAACAATCAAAAAGATGAATGTATATCATAGTTTTGAGGAAGCGATGGGTATTCAAAACCCTGTTATTACAACCGGTTCATTTGATGGGGTCCATATTGGGCATAAGGTCATAATCGACAGGCTCAACCAGCTGGCCGAACAGGTAAACGGCCAAAGTGTGCTTTTAACATTCCACCCACACCCCCGAAAAGTATTATACCCTGAACAGAAGGATTTAAAACTCATTAATTCACAGGAAGAAAAAATTGAGTTGCTTCGAAAATCAGGTCTTCAAAACTTAATTATTTTTCCTTTTTCATTGGACTTTGCAAAAACTTCTTCGCATGATTTTATTATCAATTTGCTGGTAGGCATTCTGAATGCAAGAGTTATTGTTGTTGGGCATAATCATCATTTTGGCCATAACAGGGAAGGGGATTTCAGCTATTTATACAACCTCAGCAAACAATATCAATTTGAAGTTGAAGAGATACCTTTACTTGATATTGAGAATGAAACTGTTAGCTCAACCAAGATTAGAAAGGCATTGGTTGAAGGAAATATCCAAAGGGCAAATGCATACCTTGACCATCAGTTTATCATCAAAGGCCCCCTGGGTACCGGGAATCAAATGCTTCAACAGGCAGGATTTGAAAACAATCAACTTACCATAATAGAAGAAGAAAAGCTGGTGCCGCCAGCAGGGATTTATGCATGTAATTTCATGTATCACAATGATGCAATCAGGGTAATGACTATTATCAGTCCAAAAGCAGAAGTCTTCATTCATTTCATGGATGCAGTTGAATTGGAATCAGGATTTTCTCCAGTTTTATTATTTCATAAAAAAATCAGGCTGGGTAATTTCTTTGAAGACATAGAAAAACTGCGGTTTGAGGCAGAAATAGCAGCTGAAGAGATTGATGAGTTAATATTTTAACCAGAACAAAATACTATGCAAGCACACAATGAAATGGAAGTAACATTTCTGGGCACAGGAACATCTACTGGTGTCCCGGTTGTGGCTTGCAATTGTGATGTATGCAAATCACAGGATAAAAGGGATACAAGGTTAAGGACTTCAGTAATGGTTTCTATTAACGGGCATAACCTGATTGTTGATTGTGGCCCGGACTTCAGATATCAAATGATACGCGAAAATGTTGAGGATATTTGTGCCATTCTTTTTACCCATGGCCATCGTGACCATATTGCAGGGCTTGATGATGTAAGGGCTTTTAATTATGTTTTAAACAAAACAGTAGATGTTTTTGCAACTGAACAGGTTATAGAAGCCATAAAAATTGAGATGCCCTACATTATGACAGAAAAAAGATTTTTTGGTGCCCCTCAGTTGTCATTCCATATCATCACCAATAAGTTATTTGATATAGAAGGGATACAAATTCTGCCCATCGAAGCCTTGCACCATCAAATGAGTGTCTTTGGTTTCAGGTTTGGGGACTTTACTTATATAACTGATGCCAATTATATCTCAGCTGAAGAAATAGATAAGATAAGGGGCTCAAAAATATTGGTGCTTAACGCATTAAGAAAATCAAAACATATATCGCATTTCTCTTTGGAAGAAGCTGTTGAGATAATTGAAGAAATAAAACCTGAAAAAGCATATCTTACCCATATCAGCCATTTTTTAGGCTTACACGATAAAATAGAGAAGGAATTACCCCCAAATATTTTTTTGGCTTATGATGGGCTAAAGCTTCGTATCCCATTATAGATTATACTTGAATATCTCATTACAAAAAAAGCCCTGTAATTATATCACAGGGCTTTTTAAATATTTATTGAAAAACAAAGTGAAATTATTTTGTTTCTTCTTCAATGTTTTTTTTAACAGAAATAACAATTTCCTGTGAATCTACATTCAGGTCAATAAAGATTGTATCACCTTCATCAATTTTTGATTTAATGATTTCCTCAGCTAATGCATCTTCAAGGTATTTTTGGATTGCACGTTTCAAAGGCCTTGCCCCATAAGCTGCATCCCATCCTTTTTCGGCAATAAATTCTTTTGCTGCAATAGTGAGTTCAATTTTATATCCAAGCGATTCGATGCGTTTATATAATTTTGAAAGTTCAATATCAATGATTTTAAGGATATCATCTTTATCGAGGGATTCAAAAATAATCACATCATCAACCCTGTTAAGAAACTCAGGAGCAAATGCTTTTTTAAGTGCATTTTCGATAACACTTTGGGCATATTCTTTGCTGCCGGATGATTTGGCAGTAGTATTAAAACCAACTCCCATTCCAAAATCCTTTAATTGGCGTGAACCAATATTGGAAGTCATAATGATAATTGTATTTTTAAAATCCACTTTACGTCCAAGGCTATCAGTTAATATGCCATCATCGAGCATTTGAAGCAGGAGATGAAACACATCTGGATGCGCTTTTTCAATTTCATCGAGCAAAATGACAGAGTAAGGTTTTCTCCTAACCTTTTCGGTTAGCTGGCCACCTTCTTCATATCCAACGTATCCCGGAGGGGCACCGATAAGCCTTGAAACAGCAAATTTCTCCATATATTCGCTCATATCAATACGGATAAGAGCATCATCAGAATCAAACAAATGGCGTGACAATACCTTTGCAAGGTGTGTTTTTCCAACGCCGGTAGGTCCCAGAAAGATAAACGACCCAATAGGTTTACCAGGATCTTTCAAACCAGCCCTGTTCCTTCGGATAGATTTAACAACTTTACGAAGTGCTTCTGATTGCCCGATAACAAGTGTTTCAAGTTCATCTTCCATGTGAATCAGCCTTTCGCTCTCATTGAGGGCAATACGTTGAACAGGGATTCCTGTCATCATGGCAACCACTTCACTTACATTTGCTTCAGTGACTATTTCCCTATGGATTTTACTTTCTTCTTCCCATTTTTTCTTTTCCAACTCAAGCTCATCCATCAGTTTGCGCTCCTGATCCCTGAAGCGTGCAGCATCTTCGTATTTCTGGCTCTTGATAGCTTTGGTCTTATCGTCCCTAACAACATCAATACGCTTCTCCAATGCAATAATAGCTTCAGGAACCCGGATATTGGTAATATGAACCCTTGAACCAGCCTCATCCATAGCATCAATAGCTTTGTCAGGCAGGCACCTGTCACTGATATACCTGTTGGTTAAAGTAACACAGGCTTTGATGGCTTCTTCTGAATAAACAACAAGATGATGGTCTTCATATTTTTCTTTAATATTATGAAGGATTTCAACGGTTTCATCAGCAGAAGTAGGATCAATCAATACTTTTTGGAAACGACGTTCGAGAGCGCCATCTTTCTCAATATGCTGGCGGTATTCATCTAAAGTAGTAGCTCCGATGCATTGGATTTCACCCCTTGCAAGGGCAGGTTTAAACATATTTGAAGCATCCAGAGAGCCTGAAGCGCCACCGGCACCTACAATAGTATGTATCTCGTCAATAAAGAGGATCACATCAGGAGTTTTTTCAAGCTCATTCAATAAAGCTTTCATTCGTTCCTCAAACTGACCACGATATTTAGTACCGGCAACAAGGGATGCAATATCTAATGTAACAACCCTTTTGTTGAACAATGCCCTTGAAACCCTTCTCTGAACAATCCTCAGGGCAAGGCCTTCAGCAATGGCAGATTTCCCAACGCCAGGCTCCCCGATAAGGATAGGGTTGTTTTTCTTCCTACGGCTAAGAATCTGGGCAATACGTTCCAATTCTTTTTCCCTACCAACAACAGGGTCTAATCTGTTTTCTTCAGCCAAACGGGTTAAATCCCTACCGAAATTATCCAATACAGGGGTTTTGCTCTTAGAATCTGAGTATTTTTTGGTATATGAGCCACCAAAGGAGCCACCTTCACCATTGTCATCCTCATCACCAGGGTTTGAAGGCAATTCATTCTTAACATCAGGTTTAAAAGTAGAATCCGGGTTGGCAAGAATAACTTTAAGTTCTTCCCTAACGACTTCATAATCAACGCCAAACTGTTCCAAAGTCCGGGTAGCAACATTGTCCGGATCCTTAAGGATGCTCAGCAAAAGATGCTCAGTTCCAATCATTTCGCTATTAAAAACTTTAGCTTCAAGATAGGTAATTTTTAATACCCTTTCGGCTTGCTTAACCAGCGGGATATTTTCAAGATTCCGTGTCTTTCTGGAGTTACCCTTGATTGTTTTTTCAATAACTGATTTTAACTTCAGTAAATCGACACCTAAATAGGATAGGATTTGAACGGCCAAGCCTTCGCCTTCCCTGATAATACCTAAAAGGAGGTGTTCGATACCTATATAATCGTTGCCATTGCGTAAGGCTTCTTCACGACTGAAGGTGATAACATCCTTAACTTTAGGCGAAAACTTTGCTTCCATAATAAATATTCCTTTCTGGAAATGTAATTTTGTGATGATGTAAAAATAGGAAAAAAAATACAAATCAAAAATACTAACTCTATTGTTTGTGATTTTTTCTTTATCTGGAATATTAACAAAAAGTTGTTAACAAATGTTTGGGGATATTAAGGATTTAAAGCATTTTTATTGGTTAAAAAAGATTAACTTCGTAGCTTGATTGCATGAAGCAAAAAAGCAGTTAAAAGTCCCGATTCATTGGGATTTTAATGTTTTAATATACCAAATAAAGAGGTAATAAAGATATTAATCGTATCAACAATAAATAACTCATGTCAGAAGAAAAGATTTTTAAAGTTAACATTGAGGAGCAGATGAAATCGGCCTACATCGATTATGCGATGTCGGTTATTGTTTCAAGGGCGCTTCCAGATGTTCGGGATGGATTAAAGCCTGTGCATAGGCGAGTTCTTTTTGGTATGAACGAACTTGGTATTAACTCCAATAAACCATATAAGAAATCAGCGAGGATTGTTGGGGAAGTATTAGGGAAGTTTCACCCTCATGGAGATAGCTCTGTATATGATGCAATGGTAAGGATGGCTCAGGAATGGTCGCTGCGTTACCCACTTGTTGATGGGCAGGGAAACTTTGGTTCTGTTGATGGGGATAGTCCTGCGGCAATGCGTTATACCGAAGCCAGGTTACAAAAAGTAGCTGAAGAGCTTCT
>CAYLYP010000001.1:0-158745 GCA_964387795.1 uncultured Bacteroidales bacterium | reverse complement strand
AGATAATTAAAACATTAGAAGATTGTAAAATCAAACCTACCCCTATGAGGATGTTGGTTTTGGAACAGATGATTGTCCAAAAACGCAACCTGTCCTTAACAGACATTGAAGATTACTTATACCCTGCCGACAGAATAACCATATACAGGACTTTGCAAACTTTTATCAGGCATGGATTGGTCCATACTATTGATACAAGCAATGGTTTTATTTATGCCCTATGCAATGAGGAATGCAAAGCAGATTTGCATGTTGACAACCATCCTCATTTCTATTGCACCTCTTGCAAAAAAACAAGTTGTAATACTGATTTTTCATACACGATAGAGGCAAAACCTAATGCACCAAAATATAAAGTTGAAAAAGTTGAAATCATGATAAAAGGCTTATGCCCTGAATGCAGTAAAGGATAAAATATGCAATGCCATTGCACCCCATTAGGTTTAACTTTGCATCAACAATTAAACAATGGAGGTAATTATGCAGGTTCAGAATGGTATTTTAACAGCAATTTTATTCCTTGGCTACCTGATACTGTGGCAGGTAAAAAAAAGGGAAATGCTCAAATCCGATGGCATCGACGTTAATGTGATTTACAAAGCCCAAAAACCGGTTCAGAAATATTTTGGGACAATGGGGAAGATCATGACCATTTTAATAGTGCCCATTATCATCATTCATCTTCTTTTTAAGGACAGCCTGGCAGCAACAGATTATATTGATATTCTGGATGTCAGCCAAATGAAGTTGACAGGTTTTATCATTGGCATAAGCGGACTGATTATTTGTCGCATTGCACAGGTATCAATAGGGAAATCATGGAGGGTAGGCATAGATGAAAGTGCAAAGCCCGGATTGGTAACAAACGGGGTTTATAAATATGTCAGGAACCCAACATATACAGGGCTTTATCTCTTATGTGCAGGGGTCTGGACAATAAATCCAAGCGTCCTGTATTCATATTGGATCCTTGTATTTTTTATCATGATGGAATTTCAGGTCCGTTACGAAGAAGATTGGTTAGAATCTCAGTATGGCAGTGAATACACTGAATACTGTATGCGGACAAAACGCTATATCCCATTGATATATTAAGCCGGCATGGCACTGCTTACTTTGTTTTGTTTCTATTATGCAGCAATTATAGTGCATTATGGAAACAAAACATATTGTATTAATTAGCAAATTAGCAAATTAGCGAATTAGCAAATTAGCAAATTACAATACAAAAGCAATGCAAATGAGAAAATGAGCGAATGAGCAAATGAGCAAATTAACATACTTTTTACAAACATCTCAAACTCAAAACAACTATTTTATTATCACCTGTTTCAATTCGGAATTTGAATAGAAAACAGGGAAATACATCAATTCAACCTTTGCAGGATTTAAAGTATAAACCCCTTTGAAACGAGGAATAAGCCTAATCTCAAACCTATATTTTCCACGGGGCATATTTTCATAAAAAATCGTTGTTTCATGATTATCCTTAACCCTGTGCGTTTCATAACCTCTATCATTGCTTTGGTTTGGATAAGAACAACCTCCGGGTATAGGGACACTGATCATTACATATTCAGCATCTTTTTTAACATTAACATATACAAATAGACTAACTTCCTGACCTAATGGCAATATAGTTGATTCTTCATCATCAAAACTTGTACTTATTTCAAAATCATCACCCATACCAATTGGGGCTTCGTTCCATAATTTTTGAAATACTGAAAAATAAACAGGCATATTTCCTGTTTTTCGGATTATAAGGTCTTTTCCTGAATTAATTTGAACCTCAAGAGGGAATTTCTTATAAATACCGCCCTCAACACCTGATATTTCAAGAACTGTTTCTCCCTGGGTCACATTTTCTGATATTAAATCCGGAAGAATGGTTTCAATAATTTGGGAAGAATGATAGGTGTTGCCCCAAGTTCCCTTCTCACGTTTTTCAAAAAAATAATTCCTCATTTTTCTGAGCATGATTGAATGGTCTAAGGTGTCATTTTTAAGGATTTTATATACCTGCAAGGTATAATAAACTTCATTTTCAAAAAGATAAGAATTGTCTTTTGTGCCTTTAAAGAAAACATTTCCAAAGAAAGTAGTTTCCTTATGGTTCATTATTGAATCCATATCGATTGGCATACCACATTTCTGTTTTATCTCACATAGTTTCAACCATGTAGGGAATGTCAATTTATTTTTCTTTTCAATTTCGTTCAGTTTCTTTTCATAAGGGGCAACAGCATCAATGGTTTTGAGGATTAACAAGATGTTAAGTTTTGAATTGTGATCATCAGTAAAATCCAGATAACTTATTAACCTGTCTGCTATGGCTTTTCTGTTTAAAGATACCTGATAACCCATCTGTTCAGCCTGAATCAAGGCTTCAATAACATGAAGGCTAATCCAATAATTATCATTGGAATTGCCCCACCAGCCCCATAATCCATCAGAATTTTTGTTTTTGTTTAATTGCCTGATCAGGTTTTCAATTTTTTGTTTATCATCAAATGCTGTTCCATTAGACTTTTGAAGCAATGATAATGCAAGTAAGGCTTTTACTTTTGAAGCCAATTGTTCGTTACATAAATATTTATAGTTATCAATATCCCTTATCTCATTTTGTATTATATCAAACTTACTTGCCTGAGCAACTATGGTAAGGTTGGTATCCAAACCCAACGATGCAAGCCTGAAAGATGTATCACTTTCAAGAACCAGAAATCTTCCTTTGGTTTCAGGCATACCTTTCTTAAACACAGGAATATCAGATTGTTCACCATCGAAATATCCATTGTCATTTTTAAGTAAATACTTTAGCTTAAGAGTATCATTAACAGCTACCATACTAAGCGTATCCACAAGGGAGTTAACACAAGCCCGTTGAGGGAATTCCACAGATGGATTATTATCAATAACATATTGAGAATAAACATTCTCAACCTTATTGCTGTAGTTTATTATCTGTCCCAATGCATAGGCAGTATCCCCTACAACCAAAGCCTTAGGGGCCAACACCTTCGCCAATAAAGGTTTATAGGATTTTATTGAACTCTTTGCCTGGCCTAATTGATTTTTATCATTAATTGCAATATAGTATGTCTCCCATTTGGTAATATCATCAGGGAAAACAACTTCAAAAACAGCTTTTCCAAACTTATCGGTTTTAAGCTTTGGTTGCCAAAAAGCATAATCTGAAAAATAATTCCTGACAGCCGAAGATTTCATTGCTTCCTCATAAAAATCCTGATCAAAATCTGCTCCTTTATTGCTGTCAGCAAGTGCATTTACAAAATACCCCGGCAAGGTTTCGATAAGGATTACACCTCCCGCCCCGGCATCTCCATATTTATCAACTGCCTCCGCCCCTCTTAGAACATGTATTTCCTTGACAATAGAGGTATCCAACTCTTCTAAATCCCCATGATATACAAAGCCGTTAATGATAACAAGAGGATAAGAGTTGAAATGTTCATTCTGATATCCTGGAAGTTTAAAGACATATTGCCCTCCGGCAATAGGGAAAATACCTGTTGAATCAACATTCAACAGCAATGCTTCAACACCATAAGCATTATTATGCATAACTCCCGCACCTGTAGCAACGCCCCCTGTTTGGGTCTGATCAGCCGATATTAAGGGTGTATGTAATGCATAAACACAAACTACAGGCATCATTGTTGGATTCTTTGTAATATAAACATCCTTTTGATTAGCCGAATCACATGCTATCTCAAGGCTGATAAAGTTTTCAGCGCAAAAAACTATTGTTTGGGCCTGGCTTGGAACAAAAGCTTTATAATAGCCATTCTCATCTGTTATTGAACCATGATATGTGTATCTTGCTTTTACAATGGCATCTTTAATTGGTTTTTTTGTATGAGCAGCGTAAACATGGCCCTCAATTATCTTCCCCTTTTCAAAATACCCGAATTTGTCATTGTGCAATTTCAATAATTGCATAAAAACATAATTAAATTGATAATTTGTAAAACTCCCTCTATAATTATATGTATTCAGCAGGCTGTTTATTTTTATGGAAAAATCATCTTCCTTTATTAAACTATCAGGCTTAACAGAATAATAATCAACACCCCAACTGCCAACATTCAAAGAGTCCATTACCAAATACCTATTTTTCTCGTACATTAAAAGTATCCTGTAGGTTCCCTTTTCAAGATTATCAAAATAATTGTCATTATAATCATATACTCTTATAAAACCAGCATCATCAACTTTAAACAGCAGGATAAATCTCAATAACTTTTTTACTTTTGGATCCTCATAATCAATTTTCAGCTTTATTGCCCCATTGAATTGCTTGTTTTGTTTTGGGATGGTATTTACATTCAAATCACTAACAGAAGTTTGCAGCTTCTTAAAGTTGTTATTAATAATCCTTTTTTTGCTTAACAATTCATCATTTAATGAATATGAGGTTTTTACTTTACTAAGATCCATAGGCATTCCGTTATTACCATTGTCCTTCATTTTATAATAATTCCCATAGAAATAATAATCATAATAAGGTTCTATATTGATAGGATACAAATATGATGAATCACTGTACAAATGCACCAAACCAGAAACTGGGCCAATTAATACCCTTTTGGAATACACACCTCCTGTATCTTCCAAAACAAAAACATCATCTTCATTCTCAAGATATTGAAACATCCCATAAAACATCATTGTTGTTCCAAGTTGATACTTGCTTAAATATTGCATTTCATTTTCACTTAATAAAGAATCTGCGCTTTCAACTTCAATGTTTTGATGTTGATAATCCTTATCAAAAGAAAATATCAGTTTTTCTTTTTCGTTGAAAAGAACACTATCTACTGTAAAAACATTCTTTTCCGTTCTTATTTTGATCTGGTGAAATCCTTTATCTACATGAAATGAATATGGACGTTTATATGTTGCCCAACTAAAATAAACTGGGATATTGTCAACATAGACAACATGAATTGGGATTATTGCTCCTTTAGAAGTAACAAATGGGGCAAATTGAGTTATTGAATCTTTTGTAAAATACCTGTAATTATATATTTCATCACCAGGGTAAAGAAACTTATAGTATTCAATGGTATCTATTAAAGCAGGATTGAGAATAAAATCATCATCCAGCATTATCTGGTTACTTAAAGCTGAAACCGGATTTTTTAACGAAAATGAATTCCCAAAATGCCAAAATAGTTTTATTTTTCGTCTCCATTCAATCGTTGTTGGGGTATAATTGAATTTTTTTGTTAAGGAATATGCTGTTACGTCAGCACCTTCAACAGGCTTTCCCCATATATCTTTAACCTCCACCTCGATTCGGGTTTTCATTCCGGGGAACACAATTTTGGGTTGGTTGATATTTAGAAACAGTGTATGTTCATCACGTTGAATCTCCCAAATATCATTAGTTTCCTGCCCCGCCCATAAATATTGAATAGAAAAAAGATAAACGTCACCTTTATAAGCTTTTTGTTTTAAATCCAATTGCTGCGAACAACCTGAAAGAATTATTTTCTGTCCCTTAAAGACATGATAAACAAATTGAAGATTTCTTGGATTATTGACACTTATAAACAACGAATCATTTCTTATTACTGACTCAACAGATAACAATGAGGACTCATTATTTACATTGACAGTGTTAAAATAATCTCCTGATTGAATTGTATAAAAAGAATACAATGGGTTTATTTTCAAAACAAAAGGTGTTACTCCCTGATGCACAATTTCTTTATTTCCAAAACCATCTTCCCCAAAAACAGTTGATTGTTTGCCCAGCCTGATTCCATTGGAAACAGATTCAAATCTTATAGAATCATCCTCAAAACTCATATTCAACAAAAGGGATTCATCATAATAGTTTATTCTTTTTTCTTTCATAAGAATCCTGTTATCTGCCGTGTTTAAGTATATTGTTAAACTGTATGTTAAATCGGCACGGGGAAACACTGAATCAGGAATTACTATTTCAGTTTCATTGGTGGGTTTTAAGGTATAAGTAGCGGTATATATGGTATCAGGAACAAATACATGATTTTCATTACACTTAATCACATCATCAGGCTCAATAAATATTTTAACAGATGCATCCTGCAGGTTCAAATCATTTTCATCAGTGGCTTTAACAAATATGGGATATTTTTTCCCTTTATAGTGTGCCTGGTTATCATCCCTGATATTTAAGGAAATACCTGATAGATCATAATTCTCATATTGAAATGATTCCTCAAGAAATACCTCATAATCTTTTTCAAGTTTTAACAGTATTTGATAACGGGAGTTTTGTTTAAGTCTTAACGAATCATGAAGGACAATTTGGCATTCATAACCTCCAGGCCGGTAAGGGCTAATACTCCCAAGCTTTTTTGTTAAATTACCATCTGTCAATTCAAGCTGGATCTTTTCATTAATTGGCTTTCCATTGGTATGAACAATAAAAGCCTTTAACCTTACTGTATCGCGCTGATGATATTTTGGCTTATTCAAAACCATGAAACCATTATATTCCTTCTTAAATTTTAATTCCTTCTTGTACTCCTCACAATCATCACTATTAAAAAAACACCGGATATTATTGCTGAAATCAACATAGTAATAATATAACCAATTAATCGTCATGTATCTATTGCCCAATACTAAGGATTTGATTCCATCATAAGGCAAACGACAAATAAACCTGATTGGCTTCCATATATATTTTACAGGAGTATTGAACAAAAAACTTTTAGTACTTCTAACAAAGCCAGGACTGTTTTTTCGTCTTTCAAGATTATAAAAAGCAGTATAACCATTTACTTTCACTTTTAAGAGCCCTTTTTTGTTTGAAGTCTTATCAACAAATGACTGCGTTTCTTCATCATACAACAGGCTCTTGTCATTTACACTTAACCGGGCATCTGGTATTATATCCCCATTTTTATCAAAAACTTTAACAATCAAATCATTATAGTTATTAAAAATAAAAACCTTAAAATCATGAACATTTTCCAATTTAAAAAACTGATAATTGTTCAAAATTCCGGCATATAGATAATAACCCTGATCTAATTTTTTTACATACTGGCTATCAACATGAAATGAATCAATCAGGTTGTTTAAATATTTTCTATCAGGCTTAATATTCCCATTCCTGATTATTTCTTCTGCATCAATATCACTTAGCTTATAAATATAAGTGTAAATACTGCCAGTATTGCTATTCAATAAATTCTGGGTATTTGCAACAAAACAAACAAATACTAGTCCAACCCCAAGGACTAAGTGTTTGTATTTTATATAACAATTCATATTTGCTGTATCTTAAGTTATGATAATAAATAAAAAAAAAGATGATTAACTGAAAGAAAAGCCATTTAAGTCAAACAAAAATATAAATTTTAATTTACTGACAAGTGAAAATACCAATTAAAATACCTGTAAATAACAAACAATTCCCAAATAATTCATTAAGACTATAAGTTTTAATTTCAATGCATTATTCAGATCTGTTAAAAAAATCTTAGGGTAAAAGTTTAACGGCAACAAAGAAGAACAGTATAATATTACCATTGGCACACATTTATGAACATTCCCAGATACCAAGGCTGCGCCCCTTATAATCCAATAACAACCCTCTTGCTACGAAGATATCATGGCTACACCCCTTAAAAAAAACACTGTTCCATATGTTGATCAAAAAATAAAAGAGTTATATCCCCTAAGCCTATCCATCATGTATTTTTATTGAAATAAATTTAAAATACCTGATCAAAAACCCAAAGAGGCACTATACCTATTATCTTCTTGGAAAACAAGTATCATAAAGAACACAAGGGGCATTAACCCTGATATATAAAAATAAAATCATTTCAAAAAATACACCTTACAATATACCCAATTTACATTCACTACAACTCGAACCATCCGAACAAAAATAACCCTTCGAACCTTTCTTTCTTTTGTTTTCGCTCTAAAACCTCACCAGCCCCATCCGATGGACCCTCTCACCCCCTCGGCCTATGAATAACATGCCTGCATTTCAGCCCTAATAATAATCCCTGTTATAAGCCTTCAACTGCCTTAAAAGAACAAGCCGGAGGATTTGAAAAAGCAGTAATTTCAGATACGAATAGGTTTATTTAAATGATTTACAGGACTTAATACAAAAATTGCTTCTATTGCTTTTTCTTTTTGTCCGCTTAAGATCTCTTCAGAAATCATTTCAACACTTACTTCAATCCTTACACCTGAAGTTTTTGTAACTTTCCCTATCAGCTCCACAATAGTCCCCTCTTTTATGGGAGCATAAAATTTCACATGATCTACTTTTGTAGTCACTACTTTCTTTCGGGCATACCTGCTGGCTGTAATAAAAGCAACTTCATCCATCCATTGCATGGCAATGCCACCAAATAATGTTTCATGGCTATTTAGTGAACCAGGAAATATAACCCGGCATTGGCTTACGATTGAACCTTCCATTTATTAACAATTTTTATTTTGCAAAAATAATTAAAATCCTTGTGATACGAACAATAGTTCATTATATTTGCTATGAACTATTGTTCGTTTGAAACACCATGCTGAATTAACAAACCCAATTCAAACAGCAAAACAAGTGCTTGTGTTATTCAGCATGTTAGGATCAACAATAATAAAACAAATAAAAAAAGGAGGCCGATATGCCAGGATTTAATCAAACAGGCCCGATAGGCAAAGGACCCATGACAGGAAGAAAAATGGGGCGCTGCACCCATTTTGGAAATAGAAATATCCAACAAACAACCACGCCCGAAGCAACAAATGACAACCCAAACAATGAACCAGGATTTGGATGGGGAAGAAGAATGGGGTTTAGGCGTTGCCAAACAGGAAGAGGTTTTGGCATGGGGTTCAGAAATCGTTTTAGGGGGATGGATTAATTGCAAACCGGGGCGCATAAAGCGCTCCGGTTTTTTAAAAAAGCTTTGCTGGAAAACACTAAACAAAAGAGAGATACCCACAATCATTAAAAAACAAGAAATAGCAATCACTTTTCATGAATTCGGATTCTAAAAACCTAAACCCTCATAAACTGGTTGATGACCAATGTGTACATTGTTTTACAAGAAGTTACCAACGGATATTCAAAAAATTCAATATCAAGGGAGATCAACAAACTGACTTTATTGGATACTTCGATGAGGTGATGTCCCAAAAAGATAAACTCACAAGCCCGGAGATACAGCAGTTGTTAAAAAGCAAACTATGCCGGTTGATTTCGATAATTGACCCTTATGAAGAAGAAAAGAAGCACAGCAATGAACTTGCTTTAAGCCTTTACCCAAAATGGAAGGCAAAAGTCCTCGAATCCCCTGAACCATTTGAGATGGCCTTAAGGTTATCATTAGCAGGTAATGTAATGGATTATGGTGCCCATGAAAGTTTTGACATCAATAAGAGCATCACTGAGGTGCTAAGTAGCCCTTTGGCAATAAATGACGCAGCACTATTGAAAGAAAGGGTCAGCAAGGCACATAAAATCCTATATCTTGGTGACAATACGGGTGAAATTGTTTTCGACAAACTTTTTATTGAGACCATGATGCACAATAACATCCTTTTTGCAGTAAGAGGTGGCGTTGCATTAAATGATGCAACAATGGAAGATGCCCTTGCAGTAGGTATGGATAAGGTAGCAGATGTGATTTCAAATGGCTTTGATGCTCCCTCTACAGTACTGCATAAAAGCAGTGATGCCTTTCTGGATGAATACAAATCAGCCGATTTGATTATATCCAAAGGGCAGGGGAATTTTGAAGGGCTAATGAATGTAAAAGACCATCGGATCTTTTTCCTTTTAATGGCTAAATGTAATGTAATTGCAAATGTTTTGGGTGTGAAAAAAGGAAGTTTTGTGGTTTATAACCAAGCACAATAATCAATAGCCCAAAAATATCGTTCTGGCATTTATCAAAGCGGAGGCAAAAACAGGGATTGCTGAAAAAGTGTTTTTAAGCAATCCTATAACAATAAAACCCAGGAGGTCATTTTTTTGAATTATAAACAGAAAGCCGTGAACATTTTTTAATATCCCAACCCATATTGTCCAATAACAGGAAGCCTGATTGTTTAAAAAATATTTGAAAAACATTAAGATTGTGTTTTTCTCCCAACACAGCAGGCCATAAAACATAAAAACAAAATTGGGTTAAAATCTGCGGCAGGGTTTATAAAAAACAGTCGGTAAAAAATAGAAACCAATAAAACAAAATACAGGGCAATGGATAAGATAAAAATTGGCATCATCATCTGCGACAGATATCGCAGTTGTGCAGGTGGAAAGTGTTTCCGTTCATTCCAGAAGCGTGAAGGTGCATTTAGCATCTATAAAGACAAGGATGCAGAAATCGTTGCTTATACAAGTTGCGGTGGATGCCCGGGTGGCAATATAGAATATACCCCGGAAGAGATGAAGAAAAATGGGGTAAGCCATGTTCATCTGGCTACAGGCTTAATTGTTGGCTATCCGCCCTGTTCAAGGATGTTTTATTTTGAAAAATACATCAAAGAACGATATGGGATGGAAGTAATCTTAGGAACCCACCCAATTCCCCAAAAGTATTTTCTGATGCATAACAAGTTGAACACATGGAATAGCGAGAGCATGCAAAAAGCTATCAGGCCCACATTATGCGATGAAGAAACAAGGTTACAGTACGATTAGTTAAGTAGGGTCTGCTGAAAAACACTTAACAAGCAGCTTATATATCTATTACAAAGCAACAATTTCATACTGCATGCAAGGATTTATTTCCTGAAGCGCTAATATGTTTGCATCTTGTTTGCGTTAGTCTTTAAGGCATCATCTGCTTCGTTGCCATCGGCTCATAGTATTATTATACAATTTCCCCTTGTCGCCTCACATCTGATGCCTTAAAGACTTTTTCAGCAGACCCTATTTAACTGACAAGTTTTAAAATACTCAAAGATATCTCTGACCATGAACTCCCTTTGCACAAAGAAGACGAATGTAAATGTTTTGAAAAAGGGAGAATATGGGCTAATTTATTTCATCCTTCATCATACCGCTTATCATTAGCAGTAATCATAATCATGCTCATAGCGGGGATTGCTACCGGAATTCTTTCGGGGGAGGCAGAAGCATGGATAAAAATAAGTATCGTTTTATCATTTCTATTTGCATTGTTTATTGTGATAAGTGTCCCTGAACACTTTTTAAAAAAGCATATTTGGGGCCACATCGTGAAAATTCACTTACCCCGCATATTTCTTTGGGTATTAGGGGTTTTATTATTCATGCATTTACTGTTCATGTATATAGATATTGAACCATGGCTAAACAGCAATATGATAATCGTATTGCTTATTGCTGTTTTAATAGGTATTATTCCTGAATCAGGGCCACACTTAATAATAGTGACTTTGTTTTTTTCAGGGATGGTGCCATTTAGCATATTAATAGCGAATTCTATTTCTCAAGACGGACATGGCATGCTGCCAATGCTTGCAGAATCAAAAAAAGGTTTTATTGCAGTTAAAATTGTCAATATCATTTTTGCATTCATAGTAGGTTTCATTGGCTTATTAACCGGATTTTAGTTCATTACAGCAATAAAAAAGCAGTTTAATACATATTGTCAACCTGATACCATCTCCATACTTAAAGCGGGTTTAAAGCGGTGTTAAGGCGGTGTTAAACCGGGTTTGAACCGGGTTGAACCCGGCTCAAACCCGCCTCAAACCCGCCTCAAACCCGCCTCAAACCCGGCTCAACCTATACCATGGTATGTCGGTGGTGTGATTTTTATTCCTTGTGGGAACCATTAATTGAAAAAGACGTTTTTAAAAATCCAATATTACCGCAGCTAACGCAGCTATCGATACCGGGTGCTACCTTTGCTACAAATATTACCGCCGCTAACGCGGCTTTCCCTCCTTTCAGGCATTTTGCTTCCTTTACACATGCCAAATAATAAAACCATGATTTGTATTCAGGTGCAGCGCACCGATAATATTTGTAGAAGGATACAGTCAGGAGGAACCGAAAGGTGCAGCGCACCGGGAATATCTAAGCAAATTAAATACAAAAGCAGTAGAAATGAGCAAATTAGCAAATGAGCGAATTAAATACAAAAGCAGTGGGTTAGATGGATACCATCAATCATTCCCGGAGAATTTGTTATAATAATTTGCTCATTTTCACATTTGCTCATTTGCTCATTAATTAATATTTGTGCAATTCGTTTAATTTGTGCAATTTGTGGATCTATTTGAGTGAATCTGTGGATCCATTTGAGTGCATCTGTGGATAAAAGAATAAATTCATCCTCACTATTTCTTATTTATTAAAATCATTTTTGTAAATTGTCTGCGATATTCTATTACATTGAATGTCTTATAATTGTTGAGAAATTCTAATAAAAAGAATTTTATTATTTCAAAAAATGAAAAAAATCATTCATTATATCGTCTTATTAGTATTCATAAATCCGGTAATGGGACAGGATTACTGGTTGCCTATTGAAAAACCGAATTCAGGGAAAGTACATTCTTTGCAAACAATAGGAAAACAGGAAATATATATTGGCACAGGAGATGAAGGTGTTTTTAAAAGTATTGATAAAGGATTAAGCTGGGTGCAATATGGACTTGCAGGCAGAACAGTATATAGTATGCTTTTTTGTCAGGAAGAAATCATGTATGCAGGCACCGGAGGAGGGCTTTACAGAAGAGAGCCAGGTGACAATGGATGGAGTCACGTTTTTAGTGTAATGAATAATGTAATTTCTATATTGCACTCAAGCGATGACTGCCTGTTTATTGGGTCCTGGGGGGGGATATATAAATCATGCGACAATGGGGTTACATGGACCCAAACTATTGAAATCAGCAATTGCGGTGGATTCAAAAAAATCATTGAAGCACCTAATGGGTTCATGTATGCCGCATGTACTGAATTTTGCGAAGTAGGGGGCGTTTATCGTTCCACAGATAATGGCGATTCCTGGCAACTTATTGGATTATATGATTATTATATATGGGATGTAAATGTGGATTCACAGGGAAACCTATATGCAGGAAGTGTTGGCAATATAGGAACAGGGATTTATAAATCAACAGATAACGGGGAAAGCTGGGTTTGCCTTAGATACGATGTTTTTGTTGCCAATATAGTAATCACCCCTGATGACGTTATTTATATAGGCTGCACCAATGAACATGGCACCCAGGGGGGGGTATTCAGATCCTTTGACGGGGGCAATAGCTGGGAAATGATCAATTCGGGCTTAACAGGCAGCCAGGAACAATGCGTATATGGCCTCACCATGTCGCCGGATGGTTATCTATATGCCTATGGCTTTACGATACACAGGAGCGCTGAGCAGGTTTTCGATCCTGTTTATAATATCACTGCCAGTGCAAGCCCTTTGGAAGGAGGCATGGTTACAGGCGCAGGGGAATATGATTTTGGCGATACAATTATGCTTGAAGCAATAGCTGAAGAAGGTTATACCTTTGTAAACTGGACTGAAGGCAACCGCATTGTTTCACAACTTGCATCCTACGAATTTGCCGTAAACAGGCACCGGGTGCTTAAGGCAAACTTCCTGTTTGATGCCAGCACTGTAACAGTTTCCAGCAATCCACCAGAGGGCGGGACTGTAATTGGTGGGGGCGTATTTGAAAATGGCTCCCTTATTGAACTAAGGGCAAGGCCCAACGTAGGCTATGGCTTTGTCAACTGGACAGAGGACGGGCAAGTGCTTTCAACTGATACCATCCTTAGCTTTAACCTAAGCGAAGACAGGAGCCTTACTGCCAATTTCACCATCAACACCTACAGCCTTTCACTTGCTGCAAACCCTGCTGAGGGAGGCACTGTGTCAGGTGGGGGCGTCTTTGAACATGGAACAGCAACAACAGTACAGGCAACGCCCAACGAAGGTTATAGCTTTGTTAACTGGACAGAAGAGGGTGAAGTGCTTTCAACTGATTCCATCTTTAGCTTCAGCCTAACAGCAAACAGAAGCCTTACAGCAAATTTTGCCATCAACACCTATACCCTTACTCTTGATGTAAGCCCTGACGGGGGAGGCACAGTGAGCGGAGGGGGGATGTATGGTTATGGGACAACAGTTACAGCACAGGCCATTCCCAACCAAGGCTATAGCTTTGTCAACTGGACAGAAGGGGGTGAAGCAATTTCAACAGATCCCGTTTATAATTTCACACTAACCCAGGACAGAAGCCTTACTGCCCATTTCGCTATCAACACCTACTCCCTTACACTTGCTGCAAACCCTGCCGAGGGGGGCTCTGTGAACGGAGAGGGAATTTATGAACATGGGACAACAGTTACAATAAATGCCACTCCCAACGAAGGCTATCGCTTTGTGAACTGGACAGAGGACGGGGCAGTGGTTTCTACAAACCCTGGCTTTAGTTTTACAATCAACAACCAGCTATCGATGGTTGCAAACTTTTTTAAAAAAACAGGATTAGACGACCAGGATGGCAATCAGGGAATACAGGTTTACCCCAACCCATTTGGCACATCCATCACCATTGACTTTTCCGGCACAGGTATTGCCGCCGGGCAGGCATACATCACAATTTATGATGCACAGGGGGCATTGGTATTAAAACTCAACAGCAGGCACAAACAGCAGTTGGATATCCCGCTGCCCGGCATCCCTGCAGGCCTTTACTACCTGATTGTTGATGCAGATGGAAAGAGAGTTTCAAAACAGATGATAAATATGAAATAAAGAGAATTAGGATAAAGCTGATAACATTCAGCCTGAATCAATAATTAATAATTTAAAAAAAAAGCTAACATGAAACACTTTTTTTTATTTATTTCAATTTGGCTGTTTTTAGGAATGGCAGCAAATGTTAACGGGCAAACCACGATTATCATCCCGGATTCGTTAGGTGACCCAGGAGGGACAGGAGGTGTTGAATTTACCCCTGAACTAAAAGCCCAATATGAGTCATTACAAGAATTGGTTTTGACATCAAAATCAATGAACACTCCCCTCCCTTATAAGGTTGACAACTCTGAAAAAAAATATTTCAGGTCAATCTTTCTACAAAAAGACGGGAGTTGCACACAAGCAGCAGGCATTGGATATGTATTCACCTATATGGTCAACCGTGCACGTGACTTTGCTGCTGATGTAGATGCCAATTTGTATCCCACACATTACACTTATAATTATCATAATTTTGGAATAAGCACCGGTGGTTCAGAAATTACAGGATGGCAGATTATCAGCAATTCCGGGTGCCCAAGTGTTGAAACCTATGGGGGCATGTTTCTTTACCCTGAAGACCAAACAAAAAGACTTAGGGTTTGGATGAGCGGCTATGATAAATACCGTGATGCATTGTCAAACAGATTAATAACAGATATAAACTGTATAAGGGTGCAAAACCCTGATAATCTTATTAAACTAAAGCATTGGTTTCATAACCATGCCGAAGGGGATACTGTTAAGGGTGGTGGTCTTGTGACATTCTCTACAATAGTTAGAGAAGCAATAGTTGATACACTTCTGTTAAACAGTGGAGATCCGGGCAAACACATTGTCCTTTCCTGGGGCACATCAGGAACAATAGGGCATGTAATGACCATGGTAGGTTATAATGACAGCATAAAATATGATTTTAATGGAGATGGCCAATTCACAAATCCTGAAGGCAATATGGCTGAATGGGAAATTGGGGCTGTTAAAATAGCCAATTCTTGGGGTGATTATTGGGATCATGGTTTTATCTATATGCCATATCGTTTGTTTGCCAAAAGATTTCAAAATGGAGGTATATTTGAACAACAACTAAATCTTATAAAGGTAAAAGAAGCATACAATCCCAAAGTAACAGTACGTGCAAAGATAAAACATGCCTCCCGTAAGAGAATCAACATTCAGGCAGGCATTGCAGAGGACATTAACCTGACCACCCCTACATTAACACAAACATATCATTGCTATGCATTAAAAGCAGGAGGTGGATACCCAATGAAAGGGATTAATGAAGAGCCCATTGAAATTGAACTTGACGTAAGTGATTTATTGGTAGGCGTTATCCCTGCAAATAAGTTTTTTCTGAACATAGTTGAAACCGGTGACCCGAATAATCAATATAATGGTGAAATTGTAGAGTTTTCAATTGTAAATTATAATACTCCCAATGGCATCCCAATAATAACAAATTATAGTCCTTCAGCACTACCGGTGGTTATTGGAAATAACACCACCACTTGCATTGGTTTAAAATACGATTATCCGGATGAAATACCTGAAGATATTACATTATCAGGGCATGTCCATCTTCGTAACAAACTGATTATACCTGATGGTGTAAATGTCACAATAGCAGACAACTGTGATATCCTATTTGAAGATGGTGTAGGTTTTGACATTTTAGCGGGTTCTACACTTAAAATTGGAAAAAACGTAAGGTTTTATTCAAATGGCTGGGACAATAATTCAGTTAACATTTATGGGATTACAAATAATATAGACAACCTCAGCTCAGAAATCAATATAAACATCCAAGACGGAGGATTGATTTCGATGGCAGCAGGCAATAAAATAACGCTTAAATCAAATGCCAGCTTGATCATCAAAAAAGGTGGAAATTTCACATTGCAGGAATGTGCCACATTTTCACAAATCTCTGATGGTTTTCTTGAAGTTGAAAGTGGGGGTTACTTATGCATTCATCCAAATGGCATTTTAGATGTGCCCGGCCATTCAGTATTTAAAATACGGGCCGGTACAATTATCCCAAACGGCTATGTAAACCCGTTTGATATTGTCCCGCCACAATATATCATAAGCTCTGAAAATGCAAATTGGGCCGGAGAAAACTATAAGATGGTAAGAAACCTTGAAATTGAAAATGGCAAGAGTTTAAACCTGTCCAACACCACATTGCAATTCCAGAATACAAATGGTATTTTCATTAATACAGGGAGCTTATTAGATGTAAACAGCAGTATTTTGACAAATTTACAAAGTACATGCAATATGAACAAAAGCTGGATGGGAATCAGTGTAAGTGGAAATGTAGAACTAATTCAAACACCTGCTAATCAGGGCTCTTTGCATGTAAACAATAATACAATTATTGAAAATGCATATACAGGTATTTCATCGGGCTATGATAAGTCAATTGATGGGGATGAAAATCCGGGAGGGGGAATTGTCCTTGCAAACAATACAATATTCAGAAATAATTGCCAGGATGTAGTGTTTGGAACATACCAAAGCCCGGATAACAGAAAAAACCTTTCAAGGCTTCTTGATTGCACATTTGAGACAAACAATAATTATTACATCAGCCAATTAAGGGAAAGCATAAAAATGTCAGGTATTGACGGTGTAAGGTTTAACAATTGCAACTTCATAGATAACCGGTCAGATATTAACTTTAACGAAGGGGGAAACTCAAGGATTGGGATCCTGAGCATGAATGCATCATTTGATGTTTATAACTCAAGTTTTACAAATCTCAAATATGGGATTAATGCCACATCAAGCAATTCAAGTTGCAAATTCAAAACATTTTATAGTGATTTCTCGAGCTACAGGGGAATTTACTACAATGGGATGAATTATGTAACAATTATTGACAATAATTTTGATGTTCAACCCGGAAGTAGTTATAGCGCAACTGATTGCAGTGAAACTTATGGGATTTATGTGGATCAATCATCAAACTTTGTGATTGAAAACAATACCTTTAGCAGCACCCCAACAGAAGACATCATTTGTGGAAGTTTCGGTATTATCATAAGAAATTCAGGTGATCTGGCAAATGAATTATACCGTAATGATTTTACCAATTTTACAATTGGCATAGAAGCAATTGGGCAAAACAGGGGCAACAATGTTGATGAAGGCCTTTTTATCCATTGCAACAGGCTCAACAATAACATTTATGACATTTTTGTTGCAAATGATGATTTGAACCCAGGCAATAACGGGATAAGGGAATTACACGGGTTCTCAAGCAATCCGGGTTCAACTTCTCTTTCAGGAAACCTTTTTACCAACAATAACAGCATTCAGATTTCAAATTTTGAAAACGAAGGCAACCCTGTAAGTTATTTTCATCATAATGTTCAATCGACAACAAGGGTAAGGCCTGATATCTATAATGGCAAATTATATCTATATCAGGCACAGTATTCATTTAATTATAATACCTCATGTCCTGAGAAATTTTACCTGACGCCATATCCGGATTTATCAAATGAAAAAGATGAAGCAAATACAATTCTTGAAGAAACCGAAGATGTACTTCAGAATTTAGTTGATAATGGCAATACTGAACTGCTATCCCAACAGGTAGAAATGACAAATCCATCAAACTCCTATGATAACTATGAATACTTGATGCAAACATCCCCATATTTGTCTGAGAGTGTTTTAACTGCATTAAGCACAAAAGAGGATGGGTTTAATAAAGCAATGATTAGGGATATTTTGGTTGAAAACCCACAGGCTGCAAAATCGGAAGAAGTAATCAATGCTCTAGACAACAGGGCTGACCAACTACCAGCTTATATGCGTTGGCAAATAAACAATGGCCTGAACAACTTTAGCGAAAAAGAAATCCTGGAGCAGTTTAAATCATATCAGAAACTTCGTCGCGACAATGCTATGAACAATATCATAAGAGGGATTATAAACGAAGAAGAAGGATTTGAAAACACCCCTTCGCTTGATGAAATCATTAATAGCATTGATGATATAAGATATCAGTATCTTCTTGCGGAAATGAAGTTCAACGAAAGAGATTTCAGTTCCGGAAATCAGATACTGGCAGGTATTTCACAGAATTATGATCTAAGTATTCCCGAAGCGCTTCAAAAACACAATGATATGGTAAGTTTTTATAACTTACTTTCGCAAATAGATATTGAAGAGCATCCAAATTATAGCGGGTTATCCGAAGATGTCTTAACTCAACTTGAAGGATTTTTAACTGCATCACCGGTAATAGCAGGAAAAGCTTTGTCAATACTTAAGCTTAACAACGCAATTATGTACGCAGAACCAATTAAATATCCACAGTTGGATCCCAGAAGCGCAGCACAAAATCCTGCCGGATTATATTCGGACCCTGAATTAAGCAATGACCTTCAGTTTTCATTGTACCCAAATCCATCAAAAGAATATGTAATCCTTGATTGGTGCTTTGAAACAGAAGACATGACAAACGAAGGCACAATAATGATTTACAACACAACAGGCGTGCTTGTTGATGTGATAAAAATACATAATTCATGCAATCAGATTGTGCTTAACCTTGCCAATTGGAAGAGTGGCACCTATACTGCCAGGATTTCATTTGAAAAAGGGCCAGTAAAAACAATTCCTTTTGTTATTGCTAACTAAAAGTTATTTGATAAAACCCGGAAGTTTTTAACTTCCGGGTTTTAATCATAAGTTTTTATTTGGCAACTCTAAAATAAACATGTCTTCAATTGGTAATTTATAAAAAAAAGCACATTTTTTTCAAATATTTTTGTATATTTAAATCAAAAATATTCCTTTAATCACCTCATGAAAAGCTGTGTTTTAACAACAAAAAAACAATCATATTAAAATGAAAAAACTCATTTATTATATCGTCTTTTTAGTATTCACAAATCCGGTAATTGGGCAGGATTACTGGTTACCAATTGAAAAACCGAATTCAGGGAAAGTACATTCTTTACAAACAATAGGAAAACAGGAAATATATATTGGCACAGGAGATGAAGGTGTTTTTAAAAGTATTGATAAAGGATTAAGCTGGGTGCAATATGGACTTGCAGGCAGAACAGTATATAGTATGCTTTTTTGTCAGGAAGAAATCATGTATGCAGGCACCGGAGGAGGGCTTTACAGAAGAGAGCCAGGTGACAATGGATGGAGTCACGTTTTTAGTGTAATGAATAATGTAATTTCTATATTGCACTCAAGCGATGACTGCCTGTTTATTGGGTCCTGGGGGGGGATATATAAATCATGCGACAATGGGGTTACATGGACCCAAACTATTGAAATCAGCAATTGCGGTGGATTCAAAAAAATCATTGAAGCACCTAATGGGTTCATGTATGCCGCATGTACTGAATTTTGCGAAGTAGGGGGCGTTTATCGTTCCACAGATAATGGCGATTCCTGGCAACTTATTGGATTATATGATTATTATATATGGGATGTAAATGTGGATTCACAGGGAAACCTATATGCAGGAAGTGTTGGCAATATAGGAACAGGGATTTATAAATCAACAGATAACGGGGAAAGCTGGGTTTGCCTTAGATACGATGTTTTTGTTGCCAATATAGTAATCACCCCTGATGACGTTATTTATATAGGCTGCACCAATGAACATGGCACCCAGGGGGGGGTATTCAGATCCTTTGACGGGGGCAATAGCTGGGAAATGATCAATTCGGGCTTAACAGGCAGCCAGGAACAATGCGTATATGGCCTCACCATGTCGCCGGATGGTTATCTATATGCCTATGGCTTTACGATACACAGGAGCGCTGAGCAGGTTTTCGATCCTGTTTATAATATCACTGCCAGTGCAAGCCCTTTGGAAGGAGGCATGGTTACAGGCGCAGGGGAATATGATTTTGGCGATACAATTATGCTTGAAGCAATAGCTGAAGAAGGTTATACCTTTGTAAACTGGACTGAAGGCAACCGCATTGTTTCACAACTTGCATCCTACGAATTTGCCGTAAACAGGCACCGGGTGCTTAAGGCAAACTTCCTGTTTGATGCCAGCACTGTAACAGTTTCCAGCAATCCACCAGAGGGCGGGACTGTAATTGGTGGGGGCGTATTTGAAAATGGCTCCCTTATTGAACTAAGGGCAAGGCCCAACGTAGGCTATGGCTTTGTCAACTGGACAGAGGACGGGCAAGTGCTTTCAACTGATACCATCCTTAGCTTTAACCTAAGCGAAGACAGGAGCCTTACTGCCAATTTCACCATCAACACCTACAGCCTTTCACTTGCTGCAAACCCTGCTGAGGGAGGCACTGTGTCAGGTGGGGGCGTCTTTGAACATGGAACAGCAACAACAGTACAGGCAACGCCCAACGAAGGTTATAGCTTTGTTAACTGGACAGAAGAGGGTGAAGTGCTTTCAACTGATTCCATCTTTAGCTTCAGCCTAACAGCAAACAGAAGCCTTACAGCAAATTTTGCCATCAACACCTATACCCTTACTCTTGATGTAAGCCCTGACGGGGGAGGCACAGTGAGCGGAGGGGGGATGTATGGTTATGGGACAACAGTTACAGCACAGGCCATTCCCAACCAAGGCTATAGCTTTGTCAACTGGACAGAAGGGGGTGAAGCAATTTCAACAGATCCCGTTTATAATTTCACACTAACCCAGGACAGAAGCCTTACTGCCCATTTCGCTATCAACACCTACTCCCTTACACTTGCTGCAAACCCTGCCGAGGGGGGCTCTGTGAACGGAGAGGGAATTTATGAACATGGGACAACAGTTACAATAAATGCCACTCCCAACGAAGGCTATCGCTTTGTGAACTGGACAGAGGACGGGGCAGTGGTTTCTACAAACCCTGGCTTTAGTTTTACAATCAACAACCAGCTATCGATGGTTGCAAACTTTTTTAAAAAAACAGGATTAGACGACCAGGATGGCAATCAGGGAATACAGGTTTACCCCAACCCATTTGGCACATCCATCACCATTGACTTTTCCGGCACAGGTATTGCCGCCGGGCAGGCATACATCACAATTTATGATGCACAGGGGGCATTGGTATTAAAACTCAACAGCAGGCACAAACAGCAGTTGGATATCCCGCTGCCCGGCATCCCTGCAGGCCTTTACTACCTGATTATTGATGCAGATGGAAAGAGAGTTTCAAAACAGATGATAAAAATGAAATAAAGATAATAAAGATAAAACCCTTTTCCAGTCCAACATCACCAGCCACATCCGGTGGGATCTCTCACCCCTGTAGGTTCATTTGAACAATTTGAACATTTTGAACATTTTGAACATTTTTGTGTAATTCGTTTAATTTGTGTAATTTGTGGATTCAATTTGAGTAAATTTGTGGATTCATTTGAGTGCATCTGTGGATAAAAAAAATACACTATGCAGACACAATATAAGTTAGACAATGTATTTGGCCCGGTAGGCAGGGTTGCAGGCTGGGTATTGCTGGGGGCAGGGCTTTATGCAATTTGGTTCTCATGGACAGGTATCCTGTTAATCCTCATGGGGGCCTTTACAGCCTTTACAACAGCAGGCTCAGAGATAGATTTCGAGCACAAAAAGATTAAGCTTTACAACAATATATTTGGTATTGTAAAAATTGGCAAATGGATACAAATTGAACAGGGCATGAAGGCCGGGATAAAGCATTCGAACCAGATCTGGACAGCATACAGCCGGGGCAACAGGAGCATCGATATTGATGAATCGGACTTCAGGATTGTCATCATTCATAAAAATGGGAAAGAATACCTTCCAATCATAAAAACAAGCAGCCTTCAGGAAGCAGAAGCACTCCTTGAAAAAATCAACACCTCGCTTATGATGGCTTAAAAACCCATACATCAGGCTTTCAGATTAAAACTTATTTTAAAGTGGAAAAGGTTATTTGATTTCAGGAATATTAGAAACACCAGGGTAATTTATCAGCTTTTATTTATTATTCATGTAAAATGTATTAATTAACAATCCTGTTTTGGGGATAAAAACTTATATTTACAAAAGAATTAACAAAATAAATCCCTCAGGCAGGCTATTGTTGTTTATAAGAGGACTACCAAAGAACAGCAGTCTGCCATAAAACAATAATGAAATTACTGTTGAGCCATGAGAAGATGTATTACTATAATCATTTTTTGCCACCTGCTTTCATTTTCAGGAACACTCTCAGCCCAGATAAAAGAAACAGGCATACCCTATATTGTAAATCATTGGCGCAACACATATAACGCAAGCACCCAAAACTGGTCGGTTACCCAAAACAGCAAAGGATATATGTATTTTGGGAACAATGATGGTATCCTTGAATTTGATGGTACCGGCTGGACGACATATCCGGTTCCCAACCGTTCAGTAGTCAGGTCAGTTATGTCTATTGGTGATACCATATATGCAGGGGCATTTGAAGAGATTGGTTATCTTGCGCCCAACAAATCAGGCAAGCTGACATGGAATTCATTGAACCACCTGATACCAGAAGAATATGCAGATTTTGATGAGGTTTGGAATATCTTTAGGCATAAAGGGGCTATCGTGTTTCAGTCGTTTAATTATATATTCTATCTTGAAAAGGATTCCATCAAGGTAATGAAGCCACTCAGCAAGTTCAGCATCATGCATGAAGCCGGAGGGGTGTTCTATGTTGTTGACAAGGAAAGCGGACTGATGAAAGTTGAAGGCGACAAGCTTGTATTGTTAAGCAGGCATCCGGTATTTTTTCATAATGAGGTGCGATGTGTAATTGGGTTTGATAATAACAAACTCCTCATAGGCACCTCCAATGATGGGTTGTTTTTATGGGATGGAACAGAACTTACAAGCTGGGATACAGAAATCAATAAATTCATTATTGAGAACAACCTCTTTTCGGGCATCAAGCTATCAGAGGATCATTTTTGTTTTGGTTCAATAAGTAATGGTGTTTATGTATGCGACAAAGAAGGCAGGGTATTACAACACCTGAACCGTTATAAGGGACTTCAAAACAATACTGTCTTATCGTTATTTCAGGACAAGCGAAAAAACCTTTGGCTTGGGCTTGATAACGGCATAGATTATATTGAAACCTCCTCCCCTCTTACAATCCTGAACTATAACTTTAATATCGAGAGTGCTTATGCAAGCATCATCCACAACGGCATTATTTATATAGGAACCAATCAGGGCTTATATGCAGCCGAACTGAACAAGATGAGGAATTCCGGCATCCAGGAAGATAAATTCAGGCTTATCAAAGGCACCGAAGGGCAGGTCTGGTCGCTACAGCTAATGGGCAACAGCCTGTTATGTGGCCATAATTTTGGATGTTTTCAGATTTCAGGTTTTCAGGCAAGGCAGATATCCGATATCAGGGGTTTTTGGTCATTTATTGAGTTACAACCCAATACCATACTGGCAGGGACATATACAGGGCTTGTAAAATTAAACAAAACAGGCAATGAGTGGCAGTTTGAAAAAGAGATGGAAGGCTTTAAAGAGTCGAGCAGGAGTATGATCCTCGATAAAAATAACATATTATGGGTATCACATGGTTACAGGGGATTGTTTATGCTACAATTGTCAGATGATTATGAAACAATAAGTTCAGTAAAACTATTTATGAACAATGCAGGCTTGCCGGAACAACTGCCCTATAACATTCAACGCATAAACAATAAAGTACTCGTCAGCACCCAGGAAGGCATATTTGAATTTAATTACAAGAACCAGTTTTTTGACAGGGCTACTGAATATGAATCCATGTTTAAAGACAAAGGTTTCATTGATAAAATCTATCAGGACGACATAGGCAACCTCTGGTATTTCACCTCAACCTATCTGGGAGTAATGCGCCTGTTGGAAGATGGGAGTTTCAGGGATATACGTTCGCCTTTTTCAGGTATTAATAATAACCTGCTGCCGGCATTTCAGAATATTTTTATTTCAGATCCTGCCAATGTTTTTATTGGATCCCAAAAAGGGCTTGTTCATTATAACCAGTTTATAGTGAAAGACTATAATGAAGCGGAAGATGTGTTTTTTAAAGAAGTAAGTTTTACGGGGAACACAAACGCAATGTCATTTTACAGCACAGACGCAGCTTCACGGGCTAAAATAGATAATGTCCTAAAAATCCCATATACATTAAACTCAGTAACGTTTCGTTTTACAATACCTGCTTATGAAAGCCCGGAAAAGATAAAATTCTCGCATCGTCTTGCAGGCTTTGATGAAGATTGGTCGGCATGGGATGGGGTAAATTTCAAGGAATACACCAACCTTAAAGAAGGGGAATATACATTTGAAGTAAAAGCAGTAAATGCATTTGGGACAGAAAGCAAAGTTGCATCTTTTGCCTTTGAGGTGGAGCCCCCCTTTTCACGCTCCAAAACAGCAATACTCATTTATGTTTTAGTGCTATTGGTCATCATTGCAGGGAACATATACTATTTCAGGAAAAGGCTTCTTCAGGTTAGGCAAAAGGAAAAGCAAAGGCACGAAAAAAAGCTTGCCCAGCAGGAACAGAAGTTTAAGGAGAAAAGCGAAATGACAGAGAAGGAAATCATGCATTTAAAGAATGAGAGCCTTCAATCGGAAATGAAGTTTAAAAACAAGGAGTTAGCCAATACAACCTTACATTTAATCCAAAAGAACAAAACACTTACATCAATAAAAGAAGACCTGGGTAAGCTGATGAAAGCAACAAACGCAGGAGGGAACGACAAGATGGTAGTAAGCAATTTAATAAAAAAGATAAATAAAGACCTGCGCAACGAAAAGAACTGGGAGTTGTTTAACAGCTACTTTGATGAAGTCCACTTAGACTTTATCCAGAGGGTAAAAGAGAAACATCCCGACCTGACCCCTAAAGAGCTAAGGTTGTGCGCATATTTAAGGATGAACATTTCGACAAAGGAGATTGCCCCATTGATGAATATCTCGGTGAGGGGAGTTGAAATCAGCAGATATAGGCTAAGAAAAAAACTTAATATTGAGCATAATGCCAACCTCACCGATTACATTATGGCATTTTAAGCTTTCAACAACAAAAAAAAGCATCTTTTCAGGGCTGTTTTCAGAACAGATTATAAAAAAATACTACATCAGATAATACAAAAAAGTAAGAGTTAATAAATATTAAACAATAATTTATTGAGATATTAAAATTAGCATTTTTATAGATTTACTATATTGATATACTTATTCTTAACTATAGTGTTGATGTATTCTTGATGTACCGAAAAAAGGGTATTGTTGTACGCTTGATGTATGCTTTGATTTGCAATTTGGAAGATCATGCTTTTAATTTGCCCTGAACAAATGTTAATTTTTTTTCATTTAAACAATAATCAAAAAACAAAAACAACTATGAAAGCTAACAGATTCAAAATGTATTGGCAGGCAATGCTCATTTTGGCAGTAGTATCGCTTGCAGGCATGACATCATGTAAAGAGGAAGAAGAAGCCGAGAAGCCGGTTGCAAGTTTCCAATTTGCAGTAAGCGAGACCAACTACCTTGAAGTTGTGTTTACCAATTACTCTCAAAACGCCACTTCTTATACATGGAATTTCGGGGATGGTACAAGTTCAACAGAAAAAGACCCTACCCATGTATTTGCAGCAGCCGGGACTTATGAAGTAAGCCTTACAGCAAAGAATGAAGATGAAAGCGCTGTATTTTCAAAATCAATTACAATTACCGACCCAAATGAAGCCTCCAAGCTTTTGACAGGTGAGACCTCAAAAACATGGCAGCTATACAGGGTAGGAACAAGTATGGGCGTTGGGCCTGATGCTGCTGGTGCACGTACATGGTGGTCATTGGACAATACAGGTTCAAGGCCATGCGTTTATCATCACAGCTTTACCTTTAAAGCAGATGGATCATTTGTTTTTGATGATGCAGGTCTTTTCTGGGGCGAAGAAGCTGTATTTTCAGCTGATGGAATTGTTGGTAATTGCTTTGAAGCAATTGCATCAAACATGGTAAATAAAGATGGTGCTGATGTTAGTGCATGGTTATCAGGCACTCATGCTTTTGTTTATAATGTTTCAGAAGGAACAATCACCTTAAACGGTAACGGTGCATGGATGGGCTTACCTCAATTAGGCACAAGTGCTGAAAGCATTGTGCCAGAAGCAACAAAGACTTTCAAAGCAACTATTGAACAGCATACAGGTTATGATTTACTGACCATATCTTATGCCTATGCAGAACTATATTGGGACTTCACGTATGCAAGCTACTCTGACCCATCACTTCAGCCAGAAGTTGTTGAAGAAGAAATTCCTTACGGGGAAGATTTGCCAAATGAAACCCCAACAGCATTATATAACACTTTCGCTTCAACCAGCGCAACAGATGTTCAGGACTTAATCCCTACCGAATCAGCAGTAGTTATAACTCCGGGAGTTGATGACCCAGCCGATGCTACAGCAGCTAAAGTTGGTAAATATCAAAGAGGCACTGAGCAGTATTCTGATTTGAAATTCCAGTTGGAATATGACTGTCAGTTTGATAATTTCACAACTGTTTCGATTGATGTTTATGTTCCAAGCAGCAACACCTATTCAGAAGGTGGCTTAACAAAAAATATCCAGATTTGGATTGCTGATGCAAGCCAGACCGAACAGTACTGGAATAGCTGGGTAGTTTATAATGTTGATCTTGCAGAAGTAGTAACAGATGAATGGAAAACCTACACTTTCCAGATTGAAACACCATCAGAAGGTTCAGTAGGCACACCCAAGACCAGACAAGATCTTGATTTAGTTGGTTTATCAATAGGAGGTTCAGGTCATACTGTTGACGGAACATTCTATATCAGAAACTTTAAGTTTGAGTAATTTTTGGAATGGTAAACAATGGCCGGGAATCCCGGCCATTGTTTAATTAATTTTTTTTACTATGGGAAAACCTGCAAATTTCATGATACTAATATCATTCATATTCATGATTGCCCTATCGGCCTGTGATAATGAAGAACCAATTAATACAGGCGAACCGGCAAATCTTGTTGTCCAAATCAGCCTGTCGGAAGACATTCCGGGACTGGCAACAATAACTGCTACAGCAGACAATACTGCTGAATACCAGTTGCGGGTTGACAATAGTGAAGAGCCTGTTGAAACAAATGTTACAGGTTTGTTTGAATATACTTTTATTCACTCAGGCACCTATCAGGTAGATGTAAGGGCTTATGGAAATTCAGGGAAATATTTAAAAGAGGTACGTCAGGTCGTTGTAGATCTGTCCAACGATACAGTATCACTGGAAACAGGATATACAACACCATTAAGCTATGAAGGATATAATCTTGTTTGGAATGATGAATTCTCAGGGAACCAGGTAAACACAAGTGACTGGGTATTTGAAATTGGAGATGGATGCCCCAATTGTGGATGGGGCAATAATGAATTGGAATACTATCGCCAGGAAAATGCTTATGTAGGCAATGGGGTATTGACAATTGAAGCCAAAAAGGAAAGCATACAGAATAAAAATTATACATCAGCAAGGTTAAAGACACAAGGCAGAAAGTCATTTCAATATGGCCGTATCGACATCAGGGCTTTACTACCAAAGGGACAGGGAATCTGGCCTGCATTATGGATGCTTGGAAACAATATTTCAACAATAGGATGGCCTTATTGTGGCGAAATAGACATCATGGAAATGGTAGGAGGAAATGGCAGGGACAATCAGGTTCATGGAACATTGCATTGGGACAATAACGGACATAATTATGTTGGGGGAAGCTATAGCCTCTCATCAGGGATTTTTGCCCATTCATACCATGTCTTTTCAATTACCTGGGACGAGAATATCATAAAATGGTTTGTTGATGATGTTCAGTTTTATGAGCTAAGTATTGCTGCTGAACACATGAGCGAATTCCATCAACAATTCTTTTTCATCATAAACCTGGCTGTTGGAGGAAACTGGCCTGGCAACCCTGATGAAACAACCGTATTCCCTCAAAAATTAAGAGTGGATTATATCCGTGTGTTTCAAAAGGCAAACCAGAATAGAGAGCAAAAAACAAAAGAACAGCAAACAGGAATGAACGAATGGCATTTTTTTACTAAAAACAACAAACAATACAGGCAGATGCAACTCATAGAACCTATGAACAGATAGCATAGCCTGAGATAAGGAAACCTAACGAAAAAAATTCTAATCACATGAAAAAAAGATTTCTATACTTTTTGTTTCTTTTCACAGGAATACTAAGTATTTCAACCGCTCAGGGGCAGATCCTGAAGGGAGTGATTAAAGATCATTTATCAGGAGAAACACTGCCCGGCGCCAACATAAAGATTAAAGGCACAACAACAGGAACAGTTACCGACCTGAATGGTTATTATCAGGTATCACTAAATCCAGGGAAGTTTATTGTTGAATATAGCTTCGTGGGTTACACAACAGAAGAAGTTGAAATAACCATTGCACAGGGAGAAACAGTTACCAAAAACATAGATTTATACTATGACATCACAACTTTTGATGAGTTTGTGGTAATTGGTTATGGCAGTCAGAAGAAAAAAGTTGTTACCGGAGCAATTGCAAGCGTAAAATCAGAAGAAATCAAATCAATCCCTATTTTGCGGGCAGAGCAAGCCCTTCAGGGAAGGGCAGCCGGAGTCCAGGTAACAAATCGTTCAGGACAGCCGGGAGAAGCACCCACTATTATTGTCAGGGGCACTGGTACAACAGGTGATTCAAGACCACTTTATGTTGTTGATGGATTCGTAGTTGGAAGTATTGAATTTTTAAATTCAAGTGATATTGAATCCATAGATGTATTAAAAGACGCAGCATCATGTGCAATTTATGGTGCCAGGGGTGCAAATGGTGTTGTTTTGATAACAACAAACCCAGGCTCAAAAGGAAAAATGAGGGTCACATACTCAGGCTATCAGGGAATCCAGAATGTAGCCAAAACAATCAAACTGCTCAATGCAGATGAGTATGTGATGATGATGAACGAAGGGGCAAGGAATGCAGGCCAAACAGAACCTTTTGATGCCAATGAAATTCAAAAGTACAACACAGACTGGCAAAGCTTGTTGTTTCAAAAAAATGCACCAATTCTTAGCCATGATATCGCATTTGAAGGCGGGGACGAAAAAACCACATTTAATTCTTCAGTGAATTATTTCTCCCAACAAGGTATTATTGGGGGAGAAAAATCAATGTTCGACAGGATAACAGCCAGGTTAAACACACGCCATAAAATGAACAATGCCCTTAATGTTGGAGCCAACATTAATTATTCTCAGATAAACAGTAGGGGTATTGAAAGCAACCAATCATTTAACGGGGCATACAGCAGTGCTTTAAACCTTGATCCCTTAACACCCGTTTACATGGAAGACCAGGCCATATTAAACACCTATCCATATTCCACCGAGCCAGTTGTAACAACTGCGGATGGACAGGTTTACGGGATCTCTGAAAATATTGGAGCTGAGATTATCAACCCGCTAGCTTTACTTGAATTACAAAATGGAAAATCAAAGACTGACTGGCTGCTTGGAAATTTCTTTGCAGACCTTGAAATTATTAAAGGCCTTAAGTTAAACACAAATGCAGGGATTGAATTTTCCTACTTAACCATTGATTCATACAGGCCTTTGTTTTATCTGAATGATGCCCAGCTTAATACAGAAAAGACATCTGTTTCCAAAACAATTGAAAGAGATTTTAAATGGCAGTGGGAAAACACACTATCCTATTCAAGAAAAATAGGGGATCATAACTTTTCAGCCCTTATTGGAACTTCCGCATCAAAATATAATTTTGAAAACTTATACGGTTTTAATGCAGGTGCCATCATTATAGACCCGGAGCAGGGTTACCTTAATATGGCAACTGATACCGCATGGAAAGCCACAGGCGGCGCATACGAAGAGACATGGCTTTCAGGATTTGCAAGGATCACCTACGACTATCAAAACCGATATTCCTTAACAGCTATCTTTAGGCGTGATGGTTCTTCAAAATTTGGAGCGAACAACCGCTTTGGTAATTTCCCATCCATTGGTGTCTCCTGGATTATCAGTGAAGAAAAATTCTTCCCTGTAATCAACAACCTGGATCTTGTAAAAATAAGGGCTACTTATGGTATTAATGGAAACGACAGGATTGGGAATTATTCATTCCTCTCAACGATTGACAAAAGCCGGGGATATATTTTCGGTGGCGGATATGTTTTTGGTGCATCTCCTGCTTACATTGAAAACGAAGGTATACATTGGGAAGCAACAGGGCAATGGGATATTGCAATCGACCTTGGATTGTTCAATAACCGCCTGATAGCTACCTTCGACTTTTATACTAAAAACACTGAAGGTTTGTTGGAAAGAATCCCAATCCCTGCCCATGTGGGTAACGATCCTCCTTATTCAAATGTGGGAAGTGTTAGTAACAAAGGCTTGGAAATGTCCCTCAACTGGAGGAATAATGGAAAAACCTTAAACTATGCCGTTGGGCTCAATGCTGCCTTTAACGTAAATAAAATGACTAAAATAGGTAATACCACAGGTATTATTGATGGAGCTGATTGGGCAGTAGCAGGAACAGTAACCCGTTCAGAAGTTGGTTATCCTATAGCTTACTTCTATGGGTATAAAACTGATGGAATCTTCCAAAACTTAGCTGAAGTATATCAGCATATCGGTTCAACAGGAGAAGTGCTTCAACCTAATGCACAGCCTGGCGATGTACGCTTTGTGGATGTTAATGATGACGGGGAACTCAACGAAAAAGACCTGACCATGATCGGTAGTCCTACTCCCGATTGGAATTTTGGGTTTACTGCAAATTTTGATTATAAAAACTTTGACCTCGGCTTCCTGATTACAGGAACTTATGGAAATGAGATATTCAACGGGATGTTCAGAAATGACCTAAGGATGACCAACCTGCCTGCATCAATATTAGATCGCTGGACAGGTGAAGGCACTTCTAATTCAACACCTCGTTTTACATGGACTGATACCAACAACAATAACAGGATTTCAGACCTTTATATTGAGGATGGTTCTTATGCCAGGTTGAAAAACATCCAGATAGGTTATAACCTCCCTAAAAACTTCCTTGAATCTATCCATGTTTCAAAATGGAGAATTTACATCTCAGCCGAGAATCTTTATACTTTAACAAACTATACTGGTGCTGACCCGGAAATTGGTGCATTGAATTCATTCGATATTGCCATTGACAGAGGGATTTATCCTCAGGCAAGGACTTTCCGTTTGGGAACCACAGTAACATTTTAATTAAACACTGCAAATCATGAGAAATAGTATTATAAAAACAGTTAAAGCACTGCTTGTCATATTCCTTTTCAATGCATGCAGTGAGGATTTCCTTGATCTTAAACCATTAGACAGGGAAGTATCATCCAATTTTTACCAGACACAAGACCAGGCATTTCAAGCGCTTGTAGCAGTTTATGATGCAGTAAAATATCAGGAATCCCCAGGTGTTTCATGGGCCCCTTTTGTTACAATGTCTGATATCTTATCCGACGATGCCTATGCAGGTGGCTCAGATGCCAATGATGGCCTTGATGAAAATGAATTCAACATGTTCAATATCCCTCCTACAAGCAAGATTGCCCATTCAATATGGATTAAAAACTATATTGGTATTTACAGGGCAAATCTCTTTCTTGAGATTATTGACGGGACCACTTCAACAGATGAATTTAAGACAAGGACAAAAGCAGAAGCTAAGTTTCTGAGGGCGTATTTTTATCTGGAACTTGTAAGGTTTTTTGAAAATATTCCCTTACTGACCGAAACCATCAAGAGCACTTCTGAATACACACAGGAACAGGTTTCCCCCCAGGAAGTATATAACCAGATTGCACTTGACCTTGTTGAAGCAATCCCTGACCTTCCTGAAACTCTGCCAACAGAAGAGGGAGGCCGCGTTACCAAATGGGCTGCACAAGGATTGCTTGCCAGGACTTTCCTCTTTTTCAATGGCGTTTACGGCGGTAATATGCAAGCCGGGAACATCGTTGTTGACCAGGCTTATGTCCTTCAACAACTTGAAGATTTAATCCAGAACAGTGGGCATGACCTCTTTGATGATTATTCAATGAACTTTAAACTCGCTGGTGAATTTGGTATTGAATCCGTATTTGAAATCTCTTATGGCGATACCCCTGCATGGTGGGATTGGAACTATGTAAGAGGAGGAAATGGTAACCTTTCTGCACAGATGAATGGCCCAAGGGTAGCAGGTTCTGATAACTGGAACAGAGGCTGGAGCTTTTGTACAGTAAGCCAACGTCTTGTCGAAGAACTTGAGGATGATCCACGATTCCAATATACAATTGTTAAGCAGGAAGACCTGGATGGTGTTCTTACCACCGGTTTCCAACACACAGGTTATTTCTCAAGAAAATACACCTCTGACGCTGAACACTGGGGTGCTGATGGCCAGTTTGAACTAAACAGGACTTGCAACCACAGGGTTATCAGGTTTTCAGATGTCCTGCTTATGGCTGCCGAGCTGGGAAGTCCTAACGCACAGGACTATCTTGACAGGGTTAGGGACAGGGTTGGTTTACCAAGTGTTACTGCTACACTCGATAACATCCTGAAAGAAAGAAGGCTTGAGCTTTCTCTTGAAGGGATCAGATATTTTGATGTATTGCGCAGGGGCGTTAGTTATGCAAGTCAAACGTTTACCGTTTCAGGGGAAAGAGGACCAAACTATATTGGCGACCAGATCCTGTTTGATGTAACGTTCAAACCATTAACCAAAGGTTTCCTTCCTATCCCTCAGGCTGAAATCAATTTGTCAGGTGGCGTATTTGTTCAAAATGACGGTTACTAAAGCATCTTAAAAAATGGGCCTGTTCAGATCGTATTACCTTGAATGCACGCTTTTATGAACAATTCACTCTTTTCAAATATTAGCTTTCACTGAACAGGCCTCATTTTACCACACCCTATCGGGTGACCTGACCTTTGTCAGGTTACCCGGCTCAGGGAACAATATTATCCATTTCACTAAAGAACACCTATTAAAGGATAGCACGTCTATCCCAAAGAAAGTCTTGCCAATAATCAATTTTTTTTAACAAATGAAACTCCATCTTCACCTACCCGGTTTTTTGCTCTTTTCATGGCTTATTCTTGTTGCCTGCCAGCAAGAAAAAGACAAGACTGAAGAAAGGATTGAAACCCTTCTTTCTCAAATGACCCTTGAAGAGAAGATTGGTCAAATGGTTCAGAAAAATGGAGATACTCCAGACCTGAACGAATTGATAAAGCAAGGCAAAGTAGGTTCAGTGATCAATGAAATAAATCCTGAAAAAATTGTTGAACTACAAAAAACAGCAATAGAAAAAAGCCGCTTAGGAATTCCATTGTTGATTGGCCGTGATGTGGTTCACGGATTCAGGACTATCATGCCCATACCCTTAGGGCAAGCCGCCAGTTGGAACACAAATCTTGTGGAGCAGGCTTCACATATCGCAGCCGTAGAAGCCACTTCACAAGGTATCCGCTGGGCTTTCTGCCCAATGGTAGATGTTACCCGCGACCCACGATGGGGAAGGATTGCTGAAAGCTTTGGTGAAGATGCTTTATTAAATGGGCAATTTGGAGCAGCAGTCGTTCGAGGCTTTCAGGGGAACGATCTCTCCCACCCCACTGCAATGGCTGCCTGCGTTAAACATTATGCCGGATATGGCTGGGCTGAAGGAGGGCGTGACTACAATACCACACCTATTCCTGATAACGACCTTTTTGATATTATCCTCCCTCCTTTTAAACAATGTATCGATGCAGGGGCTGCCAGTATCATGACTTCCTTCAACGACATCAATGGGATCCCCGCTACCGGGAACATACAGCTTATTAAAGAAAACCTTAGGAACAACTGGGCTTTTAATGGTGTTGTGCTCACCGACTGGGAATCATTGACCCAAATGGTTACCCATGGCTATATGCCCGATAATAAACAAGCTGCCCTTCAGGCCATAAATGCAGGCGTTGATATGGAAATGGCCAGCAAAGCTTATGAGTCGCATCTAACAGAGCTAATCAAAGAAGGCAAAATATCTGTTGAAGATATCGACAATTCGGTAAGGCGTATCCTTAGACTTAAATTCCAATTGGGATTGTTTGACAATCCTTTCCCGGATAAAAACGAATTCCCTGAGTTACTTAACAGCAAACATCTTGAGATATCACAGAAGCTTGCTGAGGAAAGCTTTGTTTTGCTCAAAAACAATAACATCCTTCCAATAAAAAGTGATGTAAAAAGCATTACCATCGTGGGGCCTTTAGCTGATGCACCCCATGACCAACTGGGCACCTGGATATTTGACGGGAAAAAAGAAAACTCAATAAGCTCCCTTCAGGCTATTACCCAATACGCCAAAGAAAAAGGCATAAAGCTTTATTACCATAGAGCTTTAGATATCAGCAGATCAAAAAACATACAGAACAAACAACAATTAATTGCTGATGCCAGGAAGTCAGACCTCATTTTAGCTTTTATCGGGGAAGAATCTATTCTTTCAGGCGAATCCCATTGCCTTGCCGACATCAGCCTCCCTGGCGCCCAGAACGAATTATTAAATATCCTTTCGCAGGCATCAACCCCTGTTGTTGGGATTATAATGGCCGGAAGGCCCCTTACCATTGAGCCTGTAATCCCATACATGGACGCAATATTATACACATGGCATCCCGGAACCATGGCAGGACCTGCAATCTTGAATGTATTATCAGGCAAGGTAAGTCCAAGTGGAAAACTCCCTGTAACATTCCCAAGGCATGTAGGTCAAATCCCTATTTACTACAACCATAAAAACACCGGGAAACCAGCTACCGAAAAAAGCTGGGTTAAGCTTGATGATATCCCTGTTGAAGCACCACAATTATCGATTGGTAATACCTCCCATTATCTTGATTATGGCTATAAACCCTTATACCCATTTGGTTTTGGCTTATCATATTCTTCCTTTGAACTTAGCAACCTAATCATCGAAAACCAGGTAGTCAATGCAGATGACACACTAAGGTTCACAGTAGATTTAAAAAACACCGGTAATTATGAGGCATCGGAAGTTGTGCAGGTTTATACCCATCAATATTTTGGTAGCAGGGTAAGGCCAGTAAAAGAATTAAGGGATTTTAAAAAAATCACCCTTTCACCAGGACAATCAACAAAACTGGTATTCGAAATCGCAACAAAGAACTTAGGGTTTCACAACCCGGAAATGATATACAGTGTTGAAGAAGGCACATATCAATTGCTTATTGGGACAAGCTCTGAAACAACACTTGAATCTGAATTTCAAATAAAAAAAAATAATTAACAATCACTGAACTTTCAACCATGACAAAAAAGTATTATACAGTTCTAATTTCGCTCATTGTTGCCCTTGGAGGTTTTCTTTTAGGGTTTGACAGTGCTGTAATTTCAGGAGCGACACCTTTCTATAAAGAAACCTTTGGATTGAACTCCGGCTCAATGCTCATCGGTTTCTCTGTAAGTTCATTAATCCTGGGTTCTATTCTTGGGAACATTATCGCCGGCAAGATGGCCGACCGTTTAGGCAGGCGTAAGGTATTAAGGATGACAGCAGTCCTTTTTGCTGTTAGTGCCATTGGTTCTGCATTTGCTCCTGAAATCATAAGCTTTCTGGTTGCAAGGATTATTGGAGGATTAGGTGTCGGGATGGCAATCCTTGTTGCCCCTATGTACATTGCTGAAATTGCACCCCGTAAGCTTCGGGGGACACTGGTAACATTCAACCAGCTCAACATTGTATTAGGTATTTCTATTGCTTACTTTTCAAACTATTACTTCCAGCAAAACATCGCAGGACCTGATTTAAAATGGAGGCTTATGCTGGGGGTTGAAACCGTTCCTGCTATCATTTACCTCGTATTACTGTATGTTGTTCCCCGCAGCCCACGCTGGCTTATCCAAAAAGGCTTTAACGATGAAGCACTTGGTGTTTTGAAGAAAATACACGGAGACACACAATCTGAAATAGAATTTAAAGAAATCAGTGATAGCCTCAGGGAAGAGAAAAAACAGGAAAAAGGCTCATGGGCAGATGTCTTTTCATCCAAAATGAAAACCGTATTGATTATCGGCTTTGGTATTGCTTTCTTTCAACAAATCACAGGTATAAACGCTATATTTTATTATGCCCCAATGATTTTTGAAATGGCAGGTGGTGGAAAAGATGCTGCTTTTATTCAGGCTGCAATACTTGGGGTAACCAACGTTGTTATGACTATTGTCGCAATGTTCCTAATAGATAGCCTTGGACGAAAACCCTTACTTTATATCGGAGCTACCGGGATATGTATCTCCCTTGCCATTGTAGGTTTTTCTTTTATGAATGCAAAATATCAGATCAACGAATCAACAATGAAATCGCTGATGGAAGAAGTTTCTCAAAATAATGCTTCCAGCATCCATGTTACGAACCTTCAAAACTTAAGTACACTGGAAAATGGGCAAATTGACAATGAAGTAACCTTCTTCAAAATGGTTAAAGAAAAAGTAGGCCAGGAAACCTATAACAGCTACAAGGAAACAATCCTGAAACACTCAATTACAATAAATTCAATCTGGGTATTGATAGGACTAATCCTTTTTGTGGCCTCATTTGCAATATCAATGGGACCGGTAATGTGGACCCTGCTCTCCGAAATCTTCCCAAACAGGCTAAGGGGACTTGCCATCTCGATAATGGGTTTTTGGAATTCAATAGTAAGCTTTTCTGTTGCTACCATATTCCCTGTACAATTAGAGCAGATGGGTTCCACTTCAACATATCTCATTTATTCGCTCTTCAGCCTTATAAGCTTGATTTTCGTATGGAAATTCATCCCTGAAACAAAAGGGAAATCACTTGAAGAACTTGAGAAAAAACTCATCAAATGATGGTAGGGAAATGAATATCAACATTTCAGCATCATAATCCCTCAGACCGATTTACAGATATTCATGAGAGCCAACAATTAAATACAAAACACATGAACACACTAAAGCTTATTTTCATGGCAGTCCTCATAACAGGTTTTTTTGCATGTAAGCCAAAAGCATCTGAAGAAGGGAACACCACAGTGCAAGGGCCTTCAAAGGTTGAGTTAAAACAAACTGACAGTATTTTCCGCTTGTATGTAAACGGAAAAGAATTTTATGTAAAAGGTGCAGGTTGTGAGTATGGTCCAATTGCCAAGGTAGCACTTCACCAGGGCAATTCCATCAGGACATGGCGTACTGATAATGCCAAAGAAGTTTTGGATGAGGCACAGAAAAATGGCCTAATGGTATTGATGGGACTTGAGGTTGCCCGCGAACGTCATGGTTTTGATTATAATGATTCTGTTGCTGTTGCAACCCAACTTGATACATTAAAGGCAGAGGTGCTTAAATATAAGGATCATCCTGCCCTTCTGGGATGGGGCATAGGCAATGAGCTAAATCTTCGCTATACAAATAAAAAAGTATGGGATGCTGTTGATGACATTGCCAAAATGATCAAAGAGCTTGATGGAAATCATATAACAACAACAATGCTTGCAGGTATAGGCAAAGATGAAGTGGATTACATAAAAAACAATTGTCCGAATATTGATTTCCTTTCCATACAGATGTATGGGGATGTTATTAACCTTAAGCAAAGAATTGATGATGCGGGTTATAAAGGCCCTTACCTGGTAACCGAATGGGGCGCTACCGGCCATTGGGAGATGCCTTCTACTGAATGGGGCTCCCCTATTGAACAAACCTCCTCAGAGAAAGCAGATGCCATCAAAGCCAGATATGAAAAAGCAATTCTTGCTGACCAGAAAAATTGCCTGGGCTCTTATATCTTTCTTTGGGGTCAAAAACAGGAAAGAACACCTTCATGGTACGGCCTGTTTACTGAACTAGGAGAAAAAACAGAAGCTGTTAATGTTATGGAATACTTCTGGTCGGGAAAATGGCCTCAAAACATGGCACCACGCATGCTTGACATCAAAATTGAAGGCAAAGGGGGACGTTTTGATAATGTTAAACTCAATAAAAACAAAGCCTATTCAGCTTCATTTGTCATTGAGCATCCTGACAAGCAAAGCCTGAAAGTCAGGGCAGAGATTCTTGCTGAACCTACTGAACTTAGTGATGGTGGAGACTTTGAAAAGAGACCGGAAACCATCGAAGGCCTTATCATCGAAGCAGGCATCAATACAATTAAATTCAAAACGCCCTCCAATAAAGGGGCATACAGGCTATTCGTTTATGTGACAGATCAAAACAATAACGCTGCCACAGCAAACATTCCCTTCTTTGTTTTTTAATAATCCACTAAAAAAAACCTTCCGGCAGCAAAATGACCGGAAGGTTTTTTATTAAAGAAAATCTCCTATTGTCCATGAATACGCCCCGATACTTTAAATTAAGCTTCATCTTGTTTTGTGTCCTTACTATTCCCTTTTTATGGTCAGGGAAAGATCCTTATTTCCCGGACAAGGACCAGGACAAGAAATTCCTTCATCAGGCCGACAGCCTGCTCAAGCTGTTAAGCCTTGAAGAAAAAGCAGGGCAAATGACTAATATTGGGCTTACTGCCCTAACGCAAGGCCCTTTCTGGACAAATGCAGATTCTTTGATTTTAGATACTGCAAAAATGTATCAGCTCTTGCTGGTACAACATGTGGGATCAGTTCAAAACAAAGGGGTTTATCCTCCCTGCACCCGGGAATGGTACAGGATTATAAAAACAATTCAGGATTATACGCTTTCCAACGCTGCTCATAAAATTCCAGTCCTGTTTGGAATCGATGGTGTTCATGGTGCCAATTACACTGCCGGTTCAACCCTCTTCCCCCATCAACTGGGCCTTGCAGCTACATGGAACCCCGAATTGGCAAAAGCCTGCGGTGAGATAACAGCTTACGAACTCCGTGCATCTTCAACCTTCTGGAATTATGCTCCTGTCCTTGATATTTCCACGCAAGCCCTATGGGGCCGTATCATTGAAACTTTTGGTGAAGATACATACCTTGCTTCTGCCATGGGAAATGCATTCATTCAAGGCTCTCAGGGACTTTCTTTTTCTGATTCAACAAAAGTGGCAGTTTGCCTCAAACACTTTGTTGGATATGGCTCCCCTTATAACGGAAAAGACAGGTCAACAGCTTATATCCCGGAAAACCATTTAAGACAGTATTACATTGAACCATTTCGCCAGGCTATAGAAAACGGAGCCCTTTCAATCATGGCCAATTCAGGTGCAGTGAATGGAATCCCCGGCCATGCTGACCATTTTCTATTAACAACAATCCTCAAAGAGGAACTTAATTTCAAAGGATTTGTTATCTCTGATTGGAATGACATCGAACGCCTATCAACAACGCATTTTGTTGCTGAAAACAAAAGAGAAGCTGCTAAAATAGCCGTCATGGCAGGGATTGATATGTGCATGGTACCTTATGATGCCAGCTTTGCTGAGGATATTATCGACCTTGTCCAAAAAGGTGAAATCCCTATTGAACGCATTGATGATGCAGTGCGCAGGATTTTATTTGTAAAATTCAAACTGGGTCTTTTTAACTCATGCTATAACAATCCGGAAAGCTATCCCTTGTTTGGGTCAGATGAATTTGCCCAGAAAAGCTATCAGACAGCCATTGAATCTGTCACTTTGCTCAAAAACATCAACAACACATTGCCTCTTCAAAAGGTTTCCGGAAAAATATTTATTACTGGTCCTGCCGCAAACCAGCTCACTTCCCTTAATGGCCCCTGGAGCCGAACCTGGGCTGGAAATGATACTACATACGATGATAAAAGTAAAAAAACCTTTCTTCAGGCCATGCAGGACATGTATGGAACAGATAATATTATTTACAGCCAGGGCACCCTTTATGAAGGAGATGTTGAAAATGAAAAAGCCTTATTGAAAAAAGCCAGGAAATCGGATATCATCTTTGTTTGTCTTGGTGAAGCCCCATTAACAGAAAAGCCTTCTGATATAAATGATTTGAACCTTCCCGGCAATCAGATTGGACTTGTAAAACGCCTTCATAAAAGCGGGAAGCCTATCGTCCTAATCCTGCTCCAGGGCAGGCCTCGTATCATAAGGGAAATTGAACCTCTGGCCTCTGCCATCCTTCATGCCTACTGGCCTGGCAATGAAGGCGGGCATGCACTTGCAAGCCTCATCAAAGGAAATGATGTCCCTTCAGGAAAATTACCCTATACCTATCCACGTTATCCCGCTTCACTTCAAACATATCAACACAAAGGAAGTGATAAGCTGGATAATTCCTTTAACATGAATGCCTTTAATCCTCAGTGGCAATTTGGCTATGGACTTAGCTATTCCAACTTCAGCTTTGGCAATCTGTCTGTAATACCAAAGGAACTGAATGGTAATGAAGACATAACAGTAAGCATCACCATCAGGAATACAGGCCTTTATCCGGCTAAAGAGGTAGTCCAGCTTTACATCCGCGACCTGTATGCTTCAGTCTCGCCTGACGACAGAAAACTTGTTGCTTTTAAAAAAGTATTTCTTCAACCAAATGAAAGTCAGATTGTTTTATTTACAATACCTGCATCTTCATTAAGTTTTGTTGACCCTCAGAACCAACAAATAGCCGAAAAGGGGGAATTTGAAATACTGGCAGGAAGCAATCCTTCCGAATTGTTGTCAGTAAAACTATTCTTAAATAAAACCTTGAAATTCTAATACCTTTACTAAAAGTTGAAATGACAAAACACTGTTCAATGGCTACCAAAAAAACATATATTGGAAACAACCCACTTTTTTCCAATCCCGAAGCCCCTGAAGGATCTCTTACAAATATTGATGGTGAAGAAATGTATTGTATCAATCATTTCGATGCCATGCTCCCCTTTTTCATGAGCATCGTTAGCAATTCAGACCTCTGGATGTACCTCTCAAGCACTGGTAGCCTTACTGCAGGCAGGCAAAACTTCAATAACGCACTGTTCCCATACTATACTGATGATAAAATCCATGATTATGCAGGCATTACTGGCCCGACAACAATCATACGTGTCTTTGAAAATGACAGGATAAAGATTTGGGAACCCTTTTCAAACTCCCTTAATGAGTTATACCCTGTCACCCGAAAGCTGTTTAAAAATAAAGCAGGCAACAAAATCATCTTTCAGGAAACAAACAATGAACTTCAGCTTACATTTTCATATACCTGGATGAATGCTGAATCCCTTGGATGGATCAGGAAATCTGAACTCACAAATCATGCTTCAAAACCTGTTGTTGCCGACATTACTGATGGGCTGCTTAACATCATTCCAGCAGGGATTACAAGGGATACCCAGGCAACAATGAGCACCCTGATGGATGCATACAAAATTGCCGAATATATCCCTGAATACCAATCAGCCATATTTCGCCTTTCTTCCATACCTATTGACAGGGCAGAACCCAATGAAGCCCTTAAAGCCAATATTATCTGGTCGCATGGGCTTAATCCCCAAAAGATATTGCTGAGCTCCAACCAGCTATCCCAACTTAAAAGAGGATTTGATATCGAAGCCGAATCCCGGATTATGGGGCAAAAAACTGCCTTCCTTATTCATAGCGAAACGAAGATTAAAGCCGGGGAAAAGAAAACCTGGTATATCGTTGCTGATGTTTCAAAAGACCATTCAAGCCTGGCTCAGCTTTTTACCCTCCTTAAACAACAAAAAGACCTCCCTGGTTTCATTGAAAACGAGGTGTTTTCCAATACCCAAAAACTGAACCATCTTGTTGGCCTTTCAGATGGGATCCAGAAAACTGCTGACACCATTAACGACAGGCGGCACTATGCCAATGTAATGTTTAACATCATGAGAGGCGGTATATTTCACAATCAATATCAGATTGATAAAAACGACTTTATTGCCCACCTCAGGGATTCAAATATAAGGCTATCTGAACGCCTCCAGGGAGCTTTTTCTGTCCTTCCCGATCAATTACACCTCCGGGAATTAATTGATGCTGTCGTGGCCTTAAACGACCCTGGCCTGATCCGATTGGCAATTGAATACCTGCCCCTAAGCTTTAGCCGAAGACATGGTGACCCAAGCAGGCCTTGGAATGCCTTTGAAATAAAAGTAAGTGCCCAGGATGGAAAACCTTCTTTAAACTACCAGGGCAACTGGCGCGATATCTTTCAGAATTGGGAAAGCCTTGCTTTCTCTTTCCCGGCCTTCCTCCCCGGAATGATTTATCGCTTCCTAAATGCTTCTACCGCCGATGGCTATAATCCATACAGGATTACCCGAAATGGCTTCGACTGGGAAGTCCCTGAACCAGAAAATCCCTGGGCTTATATTGGCTACTGGGGCGACCACCAGATCATCTACCTGCTCCGTCTCTTGGAAATGATGGAAAAATTCTATCCAAATCAAATCCTCCAGCAGTTTGATAAAAACTGTTTTGTTTACGCTTCAGTGCCCTATAGGATTAAATCCTACGAAAAGATTGTGGAAAATCCAAAAGACACCATTAGCTTTGAATGGCAGCTTCATCAAAGTATTATTGAAAGAAGCAGTGTCATGGGTGCTGATGGGAAACTTGCACACCTTGATAATGGGGAAATATACAGGGTGTCGTTCACCGAGAAGGTTCTTGTATGCCTGCTTACCAAACTAAGCAATTTTGTTCCTGAAGCCGGGATATGGCTTACAACGCAACGTCCCGAATGGAATGATGCAAATAATGCCCTTGTTGGGAATGGGGCTTCAATGGTTACACTTTACCAGATGAAACGCTTTCTCGATTTCTTTATCAAACTCTACAAGGAAAATCCCAACCAGTCGCAACAGCTTTCTATTGAAGTACATGAATTCTTTACCCGGGTATCCTCTGTCTTTACATCTCACAGCAAAGCACTTGGCAATAAAATATCTGATGGCCAAAGAAGGACTATCACCGACCAACTTGGTATTGCTGGCGAAGACTACAGAAACAAAATATATTCCGGCTTCTCCAACAAATATGTTGAAATCCAACATCGGGAACTGCTTTCTTTTATGCAACTCGTGATTGACGTCCTTGACCAAAGCATTAAATCCAACCAAAGAGAAGACGGGCTTTACCATTCCTATAATCTTATTGATTTTAAACCCGGCAGCCTTTCAATACGACATCTCAACCTGATGCTCGAAGGACAGGTTGCCATTCTGTCAAGTGGCCATCTTTATTGCAATGAAGTCCTGGAGCTTGTCGAAAAACTCTTCGATAGCAAACTCTGGAGGCCCGACCAACAAAGCTTTATGCTTTACCCCGTAAAAAACACTCCCTATTTTAACGAAATCAATATCATTCCAACTGATTTAGCACAGAAATCCCTTCTCATCAAAAAGCTAATTGAGACCAATGATACTTCTATCGTTTCAATAGATGTTAACGGGAAAACACACTTTAACGCCGACCTTGCCAATCAAAGGCTTCTTATTGAAAGACTTGACAAGCTAAAAAGCAATGGGACATTTGCTTCCGAATGGATTGAAAATGAAAAAAAGAACCTGCTCGAAATCTACGAACAGGTGTTCAATCATAGCTCCTTTACTGGCAGGTCAGGCTCATTCTTTAAATACGAAGGTATTGGTTCCATCTATTGGCACATGGTTTCAAAGCTCCTTCTTGCTTTAGGGGAGAATATCACCCAGTTTGCATGGGATTCCAACAACCATGAAACTCTAAAAAAGCTAATCCCCCTTTATTACCGCATCAAAGATGGCATAGGCTCCCATAAAAATCCTAAGGATTACGGTGCCTTCCCTACCGATCCTTATTCCCACACCCCTTTTATGAAAGGCGTTCAGCAACCAGGGCTCACCGGACAGGTGAAAGAAGATATCATTAGCAGGTTTAACGAATTAGGACTGGAAATTAAAAACGGAACCATTTGCTTCAACCCTGTTCTTATCAGAAAATCTGACTGTCTGGATAATGAACACTCTTTCCTGAGCTATTCTTTCTGCGGGACACCTGTTTATTATATTCAGGCTGAACAGGCTTTCATTGAGATTGAATTTTCTAAACAAGGCACTCCCCCACAATACATCACCGGACAAATAATTCCAAAAGACCTCTCGAACGAAATATTTTCAAGGAGCGGGACTATTGCATCAGTTAAAGTAGGTAGGGTCTGCTGAAAAACACTTAACAAGCAGGATGTATATCATTTACAATGCCACTTTTTAATACCATGCCTGGTATCTTGCTGAATTAATCGTGTCGATTATTTCAGTGAAAAAACTGTTGTATGCTGATAATTTATTCATGTTCAAATTTATTCAAATTCTCTCACAACTGTGATAGAAATAGAAAAGTATTCAAATCTCTCACAATTGCTGGAGGTTTTTTCATCATTTATTAAATTCCCGTGCCGTTATAGCTCTCCCTTTTCCTTCCCCCGGATAAATGCGGGAGGTATTTACAGTAAAACCCTACAGGATTTTATCGGATTCATTATAATATTGCTACCTTTTTTCCTGGAAAAATATTTAGGCTATATACTTGTCAGCTGAATTGGCCATTATTGGAACCTTTGTGCCCTATCATTTCTTTACTCGAAAAACAAGGGTTCTTTATTGGTAAATCTTTCACCCAATTCCATGCCTGTCTTTACTACTCCGTCAGGAGTAGCCTGTGCATAACCCCCAGATTTATCTGGGGGCAAAAAGCATACCTACATAAAAACTCCGTAGGAGTTTCCCTCCTTCAAATAAGATATTTTTTACCCTAATAATGCCATTTTCTTTAAGTAAGGCTCAATCCCCATCCTCAATGCACATTTTAAAAATCCATTCCAAAGCTCTTATAAACCCATATCACAATCCTACAGGATGAGTTCAACCTGTGCTCACTCGCTGCCACAATATAACCGGTATATCAAATTTTAATTGTTTCCAATAGTTTTAACACATATACAAAATGCACAACGAATTCAACAATTATTTAATAAAATGCTAATTTGAATGTGCAAAATTGTTTCTCAAGTAGTGCAAATATTTAAATCCTGCTTAATAAGCTGACTTAATATGTTTGTGTATGAAAAACAATACACTTTTAATTTTCCCCACTGTTAAACCCGCTTAGCAGACCATAAGGATAATTTCACAAATCATCGTTAAAATAGTTACTCATAAGCCATGCAATAACCATTGCTTGGCAAAGATTGAAGTTTTTCTAAAATCAAATAGAGAATGTTGATAATTCTCCCAGTTCTACCGTTTCCGTCATAAAATGGGTGGATACTTTCAAATTGAAAATGTATAATTGCCATCTTTATTAAGGGGTCATAATCCCCAAGTTGTCATATGGATAGAATTTCTAAAAATCTATACAAATATAATTCCTTTTGTATAGAAAACAACAAAATCAATACATTGTAAAATCATCATAAATAGAAAATGATAAATTTTTTACACTTAATCGTCTTTAGTCACATTATTGGCAATATCAGGAATCACACTTAGTTTCCCCTTACAAAAATATCAAAATGCGATTAATAATAATACTTTAACAAAAAGATATGCACTTATTTACAAAAAAGCAACATTTTATCATTTTTCGTCATTGGTGCTTATGTCCTTTGCGTATGCATTACGTTTGGCATTTAATCCATTTCCCAAACATAAATACATACGCTTCAAATGATAAAGATTGTAGTTGTTTTTTCGGTAATTCAACTTTACGAACATTCAAATCGGCTTCCCGGACGATTTCGTTGTTTTCCTATGAACAGGGAAGAACTGGAATGATTGCCAAAATAAAAGGATCAGCTTTCTCATACCATGCAATTTGTTTGGGCAAACAACAGTGCATGCAGGGAAACGTGATCCTTCAGATATCATTTATTACCAGAGCTCAATCCGCTTTGGGGTGAACTACTTTAATCCATCTATTTTTTTGATAAACTTTTTATCCAGGCAATTACATCCTCTATTTTATCAAACATTTTAATGGTCATGCCACTCACTTTTTTTTCCAATGCTTCGGTTGCAAATTGGGTGAAAATATCTGAAGATACAATAACACCATTGTATTTGCAGCCATTTGCCAGTGCCTGAGGCATCCATTCGTTGGCAATATAGTCGTTAGCCATGGTATAGGTTCCCTTCACTCCTGAAGAATCAACCACGTAACCGGGGCATTTCTTTTCTTTTATTACTTCAAGGGCTTTTTCCAGTACTGCATTACCCTGCTTTACATTTACAATCCCTGAAAATGTAATGAATATCCAGTTTAACTCATTATCAAGTTCGCACCTGCCAAAATCATTTTTGAATATCAATACTTCACTCATGGTTACTGTTTTTAATTATTGTTGTAAGTTGAATATTTTTGCTTAATCCACCTCATGCATCCCATCTGCTTTTTCAAGTGTCGGTTTATTTTTCCCATCCGGGATTGTTTTAACCCAACAAATGAGGAGCAATGGCTTTTAACGTTTACGGGCGATTATCTGTCAGGTTGCAATAATTGAAAGTATATTCTTTGTAGTAGCCCGATATAACGCCCGTTAAGGATTTTATTCATTTCCTCAACACAAATATATCAAAAAAGCGATAAATAATATTGTTTTAACAGTAAATGTTTTAAATTTTAAGGGAAAGTGAAAATAAATACTATTGAACCAAACCCCAATGCTATAAGTAGATATTGTATTTTCTTCTGGGCTACCACCATCTCTTTACCTGTTTTTAAATCCATTCTCAAGCCCTTTAAAAAAACATATTGCTATCTATCGGGATTAGCCAACATAGGCTTATTCGCAGGCGCTCATTCACCACTTGAAGCCCTACTTATTGTGCATTCATACATTGTTTTGTTTCAAATTTCATTAAATCAATCAAATTATCAGGTAAATTATCAATGCCCTTAAATTCTTTAATAACTATGGATTTAATATTTTCTTTAATATTCTTGTCTACATATGTTATTGCCATCTGCCAGGCACCACCTATACTTCTGCAATTGTCCTCAATTAATATATCAGGTTTGAGCGATTCTACAATATCTTTATACTTATCTGAACCAGTCCTATAATATAAATAATCACCTACAAATTGATTTCTTATCAATAAATCTTTTATGGTTTGTGCTGAGATCTCAGTTTTTCTCGAAGTAAGGTAAATGATTTGAGCTCCTTGTCTATTCCATTTCTTAATCTTTTCAATGCAATCTTTGATTGGCTCGTATTTTTTTACATTAAAAAAGTCAATAAACCGTTTTGGCCCAATGATAGTCCCTTCAGTGAAAATCATGATAAGGGGATTTCCATCAGCAGCATATTTGTTTAGCTCAAATCTTTCCATTTGTGGTTTTCTTGTATGACGTACAACGTTCACCGGATTGAGTATGCAAAGGGAATTCATTCGCAAATCATTGTTCACATCGGTGTTCCATGTGCTGTGTAACACCCCAAGCTTCTCACAAAACCATATATGAAGCTCTCAGCCCATACGGCTCTTGTTATGTAAATCTATGCGTTTAATCAATAAAAACCAAATCTCCATTGGTAAAACAGATATGAAAATTGAATCCGCATGCGTTTTAACCAATCGTAAACTCTGTTTATGCTTGTTTTGTAACGCTTATACCGTTTCCTTGCCCAGCGCACCAGATGCGTTCAACTCCTATACTCATACCTGTTATGCTCATGGCATAACTTTTATTCGCATTATTTTATTGTTGTTTTTGGTACTCATGAGCTCACTGCGCCCGGTCAGTGCCTCCGCCTGAACAGCGACACTGGTGGTTCGGCTTACAAATGCTTCCACCATCTTATTTAAAGCATGCAGAACTTTAATTTTGCCGAAGTTCTGCTTCTATGCACATTATGAACAGTTGCCGTTTCTGTGCGATTAGTTGAATAATTAAACGAAATATTGCCAAAAACACTAACATTAGCAAAACCGCTACACAGCAATTGGTTATACCATTTATCAGCGGCTGCCCAATTTATCCAAATATTCCATCAATATCTGTTTGGGCGTTATATAATTCGCTCCACCCAATTTACCACCGAAAAGATTTTCAAACTCAATATCCTCAATTTCAGAAATAGGCCTATGTCTTAATAAGTGATATTCTATATTATAGCTCATGTCATTCATGTAACCTAACATAGATCTACTATTAGTTGAAAATATCTCTGGTTCTGTGCTGATTTGATATTCAGAAAGTATCTTTGAGAAGCCTTGTTTTTTTAATAGTGATGCCAGGTGATCTGGCATTTCCATTATTGCCTTGTTCAATGACTTTTCAGGAACTATTAACGATATCAAAGTAGGATAGTGGAGAAAATGAATAGCCAATTTTCCTGGCAAACCCCTTGAAACAATTGATGCGTACCATTCACCAGGCATTTTATCTGTCAATGGACTTAAATCCTTTACCTCTTTGATCCTGGCAATGTTCAGTATTTTTTTTGTAGCTCTTATTTTCATTGTGTGTTGTTGTCTTTTTGGGGTTTGCACACAACCTCAGGAATTTTATTCATATTTTCCCAAACAAAAATATCAAAAAAGCGATAAATGATAATGTTTTAACAGAAAATGTTTTACGTGCTAATGGGGAAATAGTGAATAAAATATAGTGGAACTTTGCCTCGCTAAGCTTCTTGTCAAAAAAGCTTCACCTCCATCCTCTCCTTTAAAAATCCATTCTCAAGCCCTTTAAAACCCATAGTACTATCCTGCGGAAAGTAGTTCAACCCGGGATAATTCGCTATCGCTCATTAGCTGGTACAACATGCTGGGTCGTTTCGACCACATGAAGCCCTATTTATTAGGCACAGTTATTCTTTGTTAAAAATCTTTTCTAAGGTAGACTCTCTATTTTCATAGGTTGTTAAACTAAGTTCATCTAATTCATCATCCGATATTTGTTTCCATCCCAAATAGTAATCATAAATCCAAGTTTTATCAGATTTTGAATTTGTTTGAATATGAACTCGTCCAGGCATATTACCTTCTTTTGTTTTGTAACTTTGACTTCTATCAAATTCTAATCTCCTTACTCCTTTAGGATAAATATCTTTTGATGGTTTCTTACCAACCTTCCAGTATAATTTATAATATTCGATTTGATTTTCTAATAGAATATCTTTTCCATTCAAATATCTATGATAACTATCAAGGATTATTCCCGACATATCATCTGGATAATAAATGCCCATTTCGTTGAAGTATTTTGAAAGTCTTGACCCGCCCCATAATTGCCAATTATTTCTCATCCACATACCAAAACCAAAATGAGCCTTAGCACTAAATTGATCTTCTGTCCATTGCTTAACTTGAATCTTTGTTGAATCATCCCAAAACCCATCAATTTGCTTAAAACAGTCTTCAATATCTTTTGGAATATACTCTCCACGTAATGAGTCAGTAATAAATCTAACTTTATCTTCTGACCGCCATTTGTCTTCAATCTTTTTATACGGTTTGTATATTTCTTGTTCATTTATATCTTTTCCATTCAAGAAGTGTTTGAATGCAATTAAAACTACTGTTTGTTGATGTTGGTTACTTTCAATTCCATTTTCAATTAAATGTTTCTTGATTTTTGAACGCTTATTATCTTTTTCAGTCCAATGAAAGACTGTTTTATATTCACCATTCCAGGGGTAACATAATTCGATTAAACTGTCATTAGAAGTCTTTTTTATAATCTGTTGAAGGCTGTCAGGACAATCTATAGTTAAAATTTCAATTGCTTTGTTTATTGTTCTTGGTGTCTTGACTTTTTGTCCATACAAGTTTTGAATGGAGAAAAAAAGAATTATTATGGCTATCAAAATTTTCATTTTCGTTTAATTGTGCCTGACGTTGATGGGTCAAGTAGGCAAGGGGAATTTATTCACTGATATTTGTTTATTTATTGTGTTCATGAGCTTCGCTACACCCCAAGCCTCTCACAGAACCGTACGTGAACCTCTCAGCCCATACGGCTCTTGTTATACAAATCTATGCGTTTAATCAATAAAAGCCAAATCAGTTTTGTACCTACCGGGATACCTCTCCCGCTATTATCATCTTCAAAAATCCATCCCCAAGCCCCTTAAAAACAATAGCACCACCAAAAGGATTAATTCAACCCGGGCTTATTCGCTATTGCTCATTAGCTGGTGCAACATGCTGGGTTGTGCTGACCAGGTAAAGCCCTGTTTATAAGCAATTGTTGCCATCCGGCATTAAGCCAAACGCCAGTTGTTTCTGTGCTTAGTTTTTTTCTGTCAATTGTCGAGTTTGTTTAATCAATTTTCCATTGAGTTTTTTCAACTTACTTTCGAGCCTGATTAATTTAGTACTTTTCAAGTCTGTGGTATTCACTCTTGTTAAAACAATCCTTGCTTCTACAGAATATTCTTTAAAATCTTTATGTAAAACATTAATTGAACGGTCAATTTGTTCAACTGCCTTTATCAAGTCTGATCCTTTAAGTTCTATAAAATATGAGATTTCTTTTGTACAATTTAAAAGCAAAAAGTCACATTTTGAATCGTCATCATTTATTAAACATCCATCAACTCTATACTTGGATAAAGTGTCCAAAGAATCGTTTTCATAAACATACTTTGTTCTTGATTTTGTGTCAATACAAGTAACAATCTTATTTTTCTGTTCTATAAATTCAAAACAGTTTTCGTAAGGTTTGCAAGCCATATTTTAAACAGTTTCAAATTGGAATAAAAAATCAAATTCATCATTAATTGCACCCGAAACCGAATCAATAATTTCTTGTTGAATTATATTTAATTCATTGTCAATTATGTCTTTAACTTGCCCATTTGCAACTAATGCAGCATATACTTTATCTCTCCTTATCCATAGGTTTTTATTTATCCTATCTGCCACTATTGCATTTTCAGAACCAACTTTATTTGCTAAAATTAAATTGTTTATAGATGCCAAAATGTATGGGCTGTGAGTTGTGATAATAACCTGTGAGTTTTCCACATTAGACATCAAGGCAATCAGGTTTGAAATTTCCTTTTGAGCTTCTGGGAATAAGTGGGCTTCTGGTTCTTCAATTACAATAAACACGTTTTGTTTTTCTAAAATAATGATGAAAAGCAAAAGAAGTATCCACAATGACTCCTGTTGACCTGATGAAGAAAAATTTAATTTTACGTATTTATTTGTTTCAAAAAATATTTTTTCTCCATCCTTGTCATATTGGTATTTGCCCTTCAATATTTTACTAATGATTTCTTCCGCTAGTTTTGTTTTACTGTAGTCAATGTCGTATTGGGTTAAGAGTCTTCTCTCTTTAATTATGTCTGAAAGGGATTTGTTGAAAATTGATCTTACTATATTTATCTTATCCAAAAACGTTCGCATTAAGAAGTCTAAGTTTCTTGGATTAATAAATTGAAGTTGGTCAGATAGAGTAGCTAAAAGGCTCCTTCCTGCAGGAATAAATAATAACTCCCTGTCTTCCTGAAAAATGGAGTTGCATTTTCCTTTTAAATATGAAACAAATTTCCTTTTATCACTATCAATTTGAAGTAGGTCTTTGCTAGTTAACAAAGACGGATTTCGTTGATTAATTGAACCCGAAAAATTAATTGCTTCTTGAACCAGATTTTTAAACTCACCCATAAAAAGATCGCTAAAATTTGGATTAATGTATTTGTGGTTTGGTTCAATTGTAATGCTAATCCAAATTGTTTCAGTGTAATAGTATTTTAAGTAAAGTCCGTTTAGATGAGTACTTGCACCAAAGTAGTCAAGATATTTTTGGCGAATAGATTTTGAGTAAGTTCCTATAGCTTTTGAAAAATCATTATTTTCAATTGACTCAATAAAATACTTGACAAGGTCATCGTTTAATGACTTAAAAAAGAAGATAGTTTTAGCAATCGTGCTTTTTCCACTTGCCTGAGGCCCAATGAGAATACTAAAGTCTTTTATGTCCAGGCTCAGCTCTTCTATTGGTCCAAAATTTCTTATTTCTATTCTTTGCATTATATTAGAATTCAATATTCAAAGTTAATCAAATTTGTCTTTCATACAGTTCAGTATCAATGCAGCCATCCTTAAAGATTTTATTTCCTGTTTCCCCTCACAAAAATATCAAAAAAGCGATAGATATTAATGTTTTGGCAGAAAATGTTTTATCTGCTAATGGGAAAATAGGAATAAAAAAAGTGGAACATAGCCACATAACAATGAGTAGCGTATTCGATATTTTTCCAGGATATGTTTATCATTTCTTTCCCCTCATATTGGGAAACCCTTACAGGGTTTTGTATTAGCTCTCCATTTCCCTTCCCCCGGATAAATCCGGGGGTTATTTACAGTAAAGCCCTACAGGCTTTTATCGGGTTTAGTAAAAAATAAGCATCTCCTTTCCCGGTGAAATCTGGAGGCATCTATCTGGTAAATCTTGATGGCAATTGCCAAATTTATTTACCCTTTTCAATCCTTGTTTCAAAAATTAAGGTTTCAATGCTGGTAAACCTTACACACAATTCAATGCCAGTCTTTATTACTCCGTCAGGAGTAGCCTGTGCATAACCCCCAGATTCATCTGGGGGCAAAAAGCGATGAGTGTTTTAAAACTCCGTAGGAGTTTCCCTCCTTCAAATAAGATATATTTATCACCCTAATAATGCCATTTCCTTTCAGTAAGGCTCTCTACCCTTTCTCAATTCATCCACCTTCAAGCCCTTTAAAACCTATCGCTCTATCCTGCGGGATTAGCCCAAGCCGGGCTTATGTGCTATGGCTCATAAGCTGGTGCATCATGCCGGGGTTAGCCGATCACATGAAGCACTATTTTCACCATCCGTCAATTATTCTTATTAATAAGGTTTACTGTTACTTTTGTCATAGTTTCTTTTTCTTCTGGTTTACTAACTGCAATCATTAAAGTCAATGCAACCAAGGTATTATCTGCAATGCGTTTGTTTCCAACCTTATCAAATAATATCCCGTTACGTTCTAAAAAAAATAAGAACAAGAATGCAGCAATTCGCTTATTTCCATCTGAAAACGAATGATTTTTTGTGATAAAGTATAGTAAATTAGCCGCTTTCTCTTCAACGCTGGGGTATAAATCCTTCCCGTCAAATGTTTGATAAATTGTTGATATTGAACTTTTAAATGAACCATCTTTTTCATTTCCAAACAAATCGCTGTTGCCATAAGCCTTTTGTGCAATCAATATCTGCTTCTTTGCTTCCTCATATGTTAGTTGAAATGTTTCCTTTTCTGTAGTATTTTTTATTTCAAGTCTTTGATAATCATATTGGTCTAAAATATCCAAAGCGTATGCATAATCCGAGATGATTTTAAGCAACCCAACACTTTCATCATTTGTAAGTGCTTTGTAATTCAAAACATTGCCCAAAATCTTAACAGATTCCTGTAATTCCTTTAATTGTTCGTTTTGCTGAGATAATATTCTTTCATTAATCGAATATCCTTTAATTAAATATTCTTTAATTACCTGATTGGCCCAGATCCTAAATTGCGTTCCCCTCTGTGATTTAATACGATAACCAACAGATATAATAACATCTAAATTATAGTAATCAACCTGGTATATTTTTCCATCAGAAGCAGTTGTTGCATTTTTTGCAACAACTGAATCCCTATGTAATTCCTTTTCCTTAAAAATGTTGTTTATATGACGGGATATAACAGACTTGTCACGCTCAAATAACGCCACCATTTGATTCATATTCAACCAAACAGTTTCGTGATCAAGCTGGACATTTATTTCAGTTTTCCCATCCTCTAACTGATATATTCTTATATCTGAGTTTTCCATAAATCTATTTTTCCTCAAATATACAAATCTATATCACTATTATAATTTTATTTGCGGAGGCTTGTTTAAAAGCATGGTAACGCATTGCATGTCGAGTAGTCAGGTAGACTTCAATATAGCTATTCATGGGCTCCATATCACGCTATACTTCTCTCAGAACATAGGTGAACCTCTCAGCCCATACGGCACTTGTTATACAAATCTATGCGTTTAATCAATAAAAGCCTAATCAGTTTTGTATTTTCTTCTGGGATACCTCTCCCCTATCATCATTCTTAAAAATCCATCCTCAAGCCGACTAAAACCCATAACTCTATTCTATAGTATGAGTTCAAGCCGGGCTTATTCGTTATCGCTCATTAGCTGGTGCAACATACCGGGTAGTGCCAAATACGTTAAAACCTATTTATTGTAAGCTGGCCATTTGGCATTATAGAGAATAGTTTAGTTGCAATCTTGCTACGGGAAGTGCAAAGAAATATTTTAAGGGAATATCAAGCCAAGGTTTTTCTTCTGGTTTTTTTACAGTCTCATCTTCCATCAAGACTCGGGAAAGACCTAAATCAAAACTTAATCCTATTTTGGGCGAGATGTTAAATTCTCTTCCAATACTAAGATTTATAAATACATACTTAATTTTAGAATACTCAGAATTATCAATCGCATAAGATAATCCTTGTCCAAAAAACCATACTTGTCGATGACTAAGTTCCGATACTTTCCCAAAATGATATTGATGATCTAATGTCAATGAATTATAAGAGTTTATATTAGGTAAATTTAGTCCATTACCATAATATAATCCAAACTGACTTTTTTCAAAAGCATGGATTTTAAGTCCAATATGAAATGTTTCAGGTAATCCAACCCCTCCTACTATATCAACTGATGGTAAATTTTGTCCTTGACAATGAAATCCAATCAGAAATGCTGCAATTGTAATTAATAAAGTTTTCTCATATCATTATTTATTTGGTTTACACTATTCCTGGCTTACTAACGACTCTTTTATAACCCAACCAAAGCTAAGCAAAGCCAGATTTTAATGTGGTTTATTTTTGCAAATATAGCAATTTTATAAAATATCAAAAGATTGGGCATTTTTTGTATGCTTTTTCTGAAACATGTATGAGTATTTCATAGGGTTTGCTGATTTGTTACCAAACACCTTATTTACCTATGGAATTGCAAATGATGCATCCTTGTTCCTTTATATCTTTTTATAATCCTTGCCTGATCTAGTTACCCATAGCACCACCCAGCAGGATTAGTTCAAGCTGATCTTATTCGCTATCGCTTATTAGTTAGTGCAACATACTCAGGTCTTGCCCACCACATGAAGCACTATTTATCGTGTGCTGGCGTTTTTATTTTTCCCATAATATTTCCCCTTCTGCTAAAAACCCATCTTCAACATTGAAATTTTCAAGTGATCCAACTTGATTTTGTATACACAAAAATATTAAAGGATTATCAGAATTATTTCGATATATCCTTTTACCATTAGGTGAAATGCGTATTATGGAACCTTCAGATACATCGAAAATTGAATCATCAACCTGGAATTGTCCCATACCTTTTAAAAATATATAAATCTCTTCATGGTTTTTATGTTGATGCATAAATGGCATTTCAGTCCTTGGAGGAATTACAGTAAATGAAATCTCCGCACTTGTCGATTTAAGAATTTCACCAATAAATACTTTCCCTTTTACTTCTTGTTTTCGTTTCGGATGTATGTATGAATAATCCTGTAATTGGTCAATTTGTCCCAAATCAATTGCAATGTGATTTTTTCCTTCTGATTTAATTTTTACAGTTTTCATTTTTTTGTTAATTTAACATCTATCAAATGATGTCTTTGTTTATTTCGCTTGCACACAGCGTAAGTTTCCCCGCACAAAAATATCTAAAAAGCAATAAATGATAATGTTTTAACAGTAAATGTTTTGGATGATAATGGATAAACAATGAATAAAATGTTTTGACTATGTCAGGCTGCTTATGATATTGCATTTTGATTTTCCCAGGAATGGTTTAGTAAACATCTTTACATCAATACCAACAAAAATTACTGCTTAAAATCGGATGCTCCCCTGATATTATAATAGTATTCAAAAATCACTATACATGAAAAAAAGAATCTTGTCCCTGATGGATTTACTATAAAACAGATTAACATATCATCGTTTAAAAAATGACCCGATGCAAGTTGTAATTGTTATAGAATCAAACTGTAGAGACGCACGGCAGTGCGTCTCCGGTGTATATGTGTCTCCAGGCATTACATCTCTCACAAACGGAAGGGACGCACTCCATGTTAGATGCAAAACTGTGATAGATGCATAACAATATGAGACGCACTGACGTGAGACGCACTGCCATGAGACGCGCTGCCGTGAGACGCACTGCCGTGCGTCTCTACATGCTAATAATCAGGCGATAGGATCGATGTTGTGTCCATCCTCCGAACAAAATATTACCATCTCCACTACTTCTCCACTATCCACATGGACGATACTGAACCTGATAAGACCTTGGTATATCCTTGGTAATACCGTGACCTATTCATGGTGTTGATTTTCAACTAATTATAAAATAATTTTAACTTTATTTTTCTTAATTTTATCTTAATATTAACTTTTGGCAAATTGCCATTTGATATAAAATACTGTATACCATGTATATACAAATTTTCATCAATGTTAATATTTGTTAATAGAATATTTGAAACAACTATTCTATCATATACTTATACAAAACGTTATTTATCACACATTAAATCAATTATTCATTCGTTTTATACAAAATATAATATAGTTGAGATCCCTAATTTCATTTTTTTTTAAACCAGCCTTAAAGTATTTAGCCTTTAATCTAATCCCTAACCAAAAGCAATTAATTAAATTTTTCATGTATTCGTAATGTTTTTTTTTATAAATTGCACATTAATATCAACCAAAAAAAATAAATATGAAAAGGCTCATCCTTATTCCAATTTTCGCTCTTGGGCTTCTAGCTGCATGTGGCCCCAGTTCATCCGAGAAAAAAGAAATTGAACAACTGAATATAGAAGCAGCTAAGGAAGATTCAATAGCAAAAACTATTGAACAAACTCAACAAGACATTGACGAGGCAACCAAAGAGCTTGATAAACTAGTAAACGAACTTTAAGAACCAACCAAAACTACCAATTATGAAAAGAAATAATTTCAATTGGCTTGCTATTGCTTTAGTTGGCATATTCCTGTTATTTACTGCCAACATACAGGCACAGGAAAAGCAAAGCCAGGCCAAACAGGCAAAGAAAATTGAAGCAGAAAAAGCAACCAAAGAGAAATCTGACAATAATTTCCAGGCCCCTGCACAAAGGAATAAAGATAAAGATGTAAAGCAACAGCCTGCTGCAAAGTCAAACAAAGAAGTTTCAAAACAACCGTCCCGTCAGGCTGCTGCTGAGAAGCCTGCAACAGAAGCCCGGAAGCCGGAAGCACAACCAAACCGCAAACCACAGGCCAAGCCTGAAGAGAAACCAGAAGTGAAACCAACTGAACAGGCTGAAAGCACCCCAAGTGAAAAACCTCAGGCCAAACCAGAGGACAAAGGCAAGGGAAATGCTTATGGTAAAAACAAAGGCGAACTTTCAGGAAAAGAATTTGGTCAGCAAAGGGCACAAGAAGCACGCCAGAATAAAGAAGTTAAAAAGCAAAACCTTGATAACACAATCTCTAACTCCAATGCAAAGGTTAAAGAAGCGAAAGACAAGGTGAATGCTGCAAAAGAACAACTTGAAAAAGACAAGAAAGCTAAAAAGATAAACGATAAAGTCTATCAGGAGAAAAAACAGCGTATTGAAAAAGCTGAAGCCCAGATCAAGGAAGTGGAACAGAAAATTGAAAAAGCAGGTAAGAACTAATCCTTCTGCCTTCTTTGTTTTTCTTTCAATGTCATTTTAAACAAAACATGCCTGCTTATTGCTGGCATGTTTTGTTTTATGAAGATGGTGATAATTATCAATCATACAGTCAACAAGAATAAATTTCAGGATGTAATTTCATTCCTGTATTCCAGGATTAAAAAACATTAAAGCATATCAATAAACTCAGATATTGATCAATAAAAAAAAGCCCCTGCAAAATAATACAGGAGCTATTCTTTTAAGTGACTGCTGAAAAAAACCTTAAGGCATCAGGTTCAAGGTATCAGGGCAAAATTGTAATTACACAATGGAGCCATAGCAAGAAAGCATACAATACCTTAAAACCCAACACAAACAAGATGCAATGCAATATTATGAAATGGCATTGTAAAATATATACATCCTGCTTATAAAGTGTTATTCAACTCAGCCTGATTAGGTTTATTTTATTAAGGCGATTAGCCTCCAATTGCACCACTGATAAGGAATGTAGCAGCAAAGGCAACAATAGCATAAAGTTCAGGGAATACAGCCAGGATCAAAGTGTTCCCAAATACGTTAAAACCAGAACCTATGGCAGAAATACCATTTGCACAAACCTGTCCCTGGCGTATTGCAGATAAAAGTCCAACAAAACCAAGAGCAAGGCCGGCACCGAATACAGCAGCCGACTGCAACCATGTAATCTCAGGTACAAGATACCCCTGAAGGATGAAAAAGCCCATAAATCCATAAAGACCCTGGGTTCCGGGCAATGCACATAGCACCAGGTAATTACCAAAAGCTTCAGAGTTCTTCTTCAATGCGCCAATGGCGGCATTGCCTCCAATAGTTACTCCGTAAGCACTCCCGATACCGGCAAGGCCAATCATCAAACCAACACCAATGTAAGCTAAAATAATGGGTTCCATAACAAAAATTTAAGTTTAGTGAGACTTCTATTTAATTCTTTTTAAATGGGCTATACCTTTTGCCCCCACCGGAAAAACCGGAATTCTTGTAAAACTCTACAAATGTCAAACGCATTGGATGGACAAAAGAGCCCAAGCCTGACATGAAAATATTGATGCCATGACCAATAAGCAGAATGACTATCATCACAACAATGTTAACAACAGGAATCTGAATGCTGTCTTTCATCGATAATGCCAGACTGTTGAATACAAATCCTAAAATAGAACTTGAAATACCCAGTGCGAATAACCGTATATAAGACAACAGGTCGCCCAATAAGCCGGTAACCATATTATAGCTGTCCCATAATCCAAGACCTACATTCATAAGGACATTTCTCTTCAGGTTATTCAACAGCAATATTAGCACACCACTTATCCCAAGCAAAGCATACAAAAATGGTTTTAATGTTTCCATTGGGACACCTGCAAACTTATTCAACAATGCAATGCATGCCCCTCCTAAAATCAACAAAATCCATCCCATTGTCCCTATTGAAACTTTCCAGCCAAACTGGATACTTTCATTAACCACTTTCACAAACATTCCAAATACGATTTGAATACCACCCAAGACCAACGAAAGTGCAAAAAGGATGCTATTAATATCCGTATTTCTTTCCTTAAACATCAGTGCTAAATCCTTGTAAACAGGCAATGATGTTTCATATAATGGAATTCCAAAAAAGGTACCGCCAATGATACCAAAAAATATTGTTGACAGACCTAAATAGGCAACCAGCGAAGCCACCCCTTTAAGCTCTTTTGACAAGCGTGGGCGGGCAATAAAAGCAAGGAGCGTAATTAGGATCCCATACCCGGCATCACCAAGGCAAAAGCCAAAGAACAAGGTATAGAAAGGCGCAAAGAATGGTGTCAGGTCAAGTTCCCCATATTTTGGCAATGAATATAAGTCACCAATCAGTTCAAACTTTTTAGCAAACTTATTGTTCTTTAATAAAATGGGAACTTTATCTTCCTGTTCGGGACGGGCAGACAGATGTAGAATCTTGTTTTCTTCAAGAAATGCTTCTAACTGAGATACCTGATCCAGAGGGATCCATCCTTCAAGCATCTTAACTTTATCATCAGCTTCCGATTGGGTGCTCTCCACTACTTTTTGGTAATCTGTCCGTTCAATTGATTCTTTACGGGCTTCGTTCAATACCTCAATTGAAGTAGTGGCCAGAAGGTCATATTCTTTTTCAATACGATCAATATCTGCATGCACTTTATCAATGTATTCAACCAATTGGCTATATGGTTTCTCAGGAGCCCTTACTTCATCTGCATCAATAGTAATTTCCTGGTTTGCCCCGCTTTCAAGCAGTATAAAATATACAAGCCCGCCAGTCCTTTGAACAACTTCGATGGGATACATAGCTTCCCATTGAGGATCATACTTTCGCTCAGAGCAAATAAAATACCGAAGGTGTAAATTATTATCCTTTAAGCGCTGGATGGTCTCAGTTGAGAAATCGCCCCATGGGGAAACAGAAACAAGCTCTTTGCTGAGGATACCCAACTGTTGCTTGCGGTTCTCCATCTCTGAATGAAGTGTAGTCAGTTTTTCAAGCACCTCTTCACCCTTAAGATGGGTAGTGCCTTTCTGTCCGTCAGAAATCCGGCTTCCTAGAAATTTTATTGCTGAATCATAGAGCCGGACTGTTTCATATTTACTCCTAATGGCTTCCGAGACATCAGCCTGTTTCTGAACAACATGCACAACACCAAGGTCACGCAATTGCTCAAGAAAATCAGGATAATCCTTATGATACACCAGAAAGGAATATTTTTGCATTGCTACAATCATAAGCTGGCCTCCATTTCCTGAATACGTGTTTTTACAATTTTCTGAGCAGCTTTCGACAGGTTTTCTTCATCTTCAAGATAACGTTTTATCATCCTGATAGCATCCTGAAATCCGGGTATCTGCACCTTCTCATAAAGGTTGACCTTTTGGGTGGTCTTACGCCTTGATTGGTCGAGCAGGCTCATTTTCTGCATAAAAACTTCCCTCTCAATGCCCAGCTTGGCAAGACTTTGGATTACATCAATCCCATCAAGGTACCAGGAGGGAGCATTGAATACACTAAATGGCGCTATTGAAAATTTAATCCCTTCCAGGACAGGGGTCTTCACCCCTGCAATTTTTTTGATAGAAAGGTCAACACCTTCAACAGTAACCAGTTGATTATCGAACTCATTCCACAGATGGGTGAGTTTGTCATATTGTTTAAGCTTTGATTCAAGCTTTCTGTCCAATTCCTCGGCCACTTCCTTTGCCTTCTTCACCTCAACCCTGAGCGCTGCCTCCTTGTTCTTTAAGGTAGGAAGTGCCCTGGCCCTCACTTTGAGCTGCTTGTCAAGCTGTTGAAGCGCCGTTTTGTTATATTGAAACTTTATGGCCATATTGTTTGTTCATTATAATATCCATAAGGATATTAATTGTTTTTCCAATATTTATTGACAAATTCCTGACGGATGCCTACTTCAGCCGGGGAGAAATACTTCCCAAACAACTCATAGGCAGTTTCAAGCATTGTATCAACTTCAATATTTACATCAATAGCCAACAATCGCCTTGAATATTCCTTAGCATAATCAAGAGTACGGTTATCATAGTCTGTAAGGTCAAATCCGTTTTCGAGCTTAGTCCTTGCATTGGCAGCATCAGCAAAAAGCCTTACCGCAGCATTCATAACCTGAGGATGGTCTTCACGCGTCTTTTTACCAATAACCAATTGTTTTAACCTTGAAAGGCTGCGGAAAGGATCGACAATAACTTTCCCAACATCAGAGTCTTTACGCAAGAACAACTGACCTTCGGTGATATAACCGGTGTTATCAGGGATAGCATGTGTAATATCGCCACCAGATAAGGTAGTTACTGCAATAATTGTTATTGAACCGCCCTCAGGGAACTGAACCGCTTTTTCGTATAAGCGGGCAAGGTCTGAATACAGGGAGCCCGGCATACTGTCCTTTGAAGGGATCTGGTCCATACGGTTTGAAACGATACTCAATGCATCGCAATACAGTGTAAGGTCGGTGAGCAGTACAAGTACCTTTTCATTTTTTTCAACAGCAAAATACTCGGCAGCAGATAAGGCCATATCAGGCACCAGCAACCTTTCAACAGGAGGGTTTTCGGTAGTATTGATAAATCCTACAATACGGTCGAGCGCACCTGCATTATCAAAAACATTTTTGAAAAAGAGGTAATCATCGTTTGTTAAGCCAACCCCCCCAAGGATAATCTTATCAGCTTTTGCCCTGAGGGCCACCATTGCAATAACCTGGTTAAAAGGCTGATCAGGGTCAGCGAAAAAGGGTATCTTTTGGCCTGTTACAAGGGTATTGTTTAAGTCGATACCAGCGATACCAGTTGCAATAAGTTCAGAAGGTTGTTTTCTTCTAACCGGGTTAACAGAAGGGCCTCCAATTTCAAGCTCTTTGCCCATGATTTCATTTCCGCCATCAATAGGCTGGCCATAGGCATTAAAGAAGCGGCCTGCAAGTTCGTCGCTCACCTTAAGGCTGGGTGCTTTACCTGTAAACACTACTTCTGCATCAGTAGCAATACCTTCTGTTCCTGAAAAAACCTGTAATGTAACAATGTCATCCATGATTTTAACTACCTGTGCAAGGCGGTTATCAACAATGGCAAGTTCATCATTTCCTACTCCTGTGGCTTTTAATGATACCGTAGCCTTGGTTAAGGAGAACAGTTTTGTATATATACGCTGAAAAGCTTTTGTTTCTTTTTCCATTATTTAGGCCTTTCTTTCATCTATTAATGACACAAGTTCTTTCTCATAACTCCTGAAACTTTCTGATTCAAACTCAGAATAGTTCATTTGCTTACAAATATTGATAAGCTTTTTAAAATAAGGGTTCACTTCTTCAAATGAATCAAATTTATAATCAGCCTTTAATACATCCACAATTTTGTCAAGCATATATTTCTGGCGTTTCAATGGTGTGGAGCTGTCAATTTTATCAAATGCATCCTGTTGAAGGATTACAAAGTCAACAACTTCACCTTTCCAGTATTTTAAATGGTAGTCAAGAGGAACGCCATCATCACCCAGGATGTTGATCTGTTCGTAAGCCTCCCTGCTCCTGAGAAGTGTATCACGGGCAAAGAGTACATCATCAACCCAGGTATCCCCAATATTCTTGCTCAGGTACTCCATGATTTCTGGATACTCAAGATATTTTGAATAGGAATCAATGGGGTCGATAGCAGGATAGCGTTTACTATCGGCACGTTGCTGTGAGAGGGCATAAAAACACCTTGCAGCTTTCTTTGTTGATTCAGTAACAGGCTCTTTAAGGTTACCACCAGCTGGTGATACAGTTCCAATAAAAGTGATAGAACCTGTTTGGTCATTGTTCAGGTAAACATAACCCGCCCTTGAATAAAAGTTAGATATAATAGCAGGAAGGTCCATTGGGAAACCATCAGGTCCAGGCAATTCTTCCATACGGTTACTCATCTCCCTAAGTGCCTGAGCCCAACGGGAAGTTGAATCAGCCAGAAGAAGAATTTTTAAGCCCATGGCCCTGTAATATTCAGCAAGGGTCATGGCAGTATAAACAGAAGCTTCCCTTGCCGCAACAGGCATGTTGGAGGTATTGGCGATAATAGTGGTCCGCTCCATAAGTTTACGCCCTGTACGAGGGTCATCCAATTCAGGGAATTCGGTAAATATCTCAACAACCTCATTTGCCCTTTCACCGCAGGCAGCTACAATAACAAGATCTGCTTCAGCTTGTTTTGAAAGTGCATGCTGTAATACAGTTTTTCCTGAACCAAAAGGGCCTGGAATAAAGCCTGTACCGCCTTCAGCGATAGGATTCAAAGTATCCATAACCCGGATACCTGTTTCCATAATTTTAAAAGGACGTGGTTTTTGTTTGTAAGCTTTGATAGGAACTTTAACCGGCCATTTCTGTATCATATTGACCTGATGTTCTTTTCCTTCCTCATCAGTCAAAACAGCAATGGTATCAATAATTTTATAGTTGCCTTTGCCAACTATCGACTTGATGGTATAAGTCCCGATAAACTTAAAAGGGACCATGATTTTATGGCCAATCCAGTTTTCTTTAACCTCACCAAGCCATGAACCAGCTTCAACCTTATCCCCTGCTTTAGCCAATGGTTCAAATTCATAATCCTTATGCTCATCCAAAGGATTTGTATATTCACCACGGCGCAAAAAGATGCCCTGCATTTTATCAAGGTCGTTCTGCAAACCATCATAATTCTTTGACAGGATGCTGGGACCCAGGGTAACTTCAAGCATGTGCCCTGCAAACTCAACTCTTGTCCCTACTTTTAAGCCCCTGGTACTTTCAAAAACCTGTATATAGACTTTCTTCCCAAGTATTTTGATGACTTCGGCCATCAGGTCAATACCTTCATGTTTGATAAAACAGATTTCATTCTGGGCAACCCTGCCCTCTGTTTCGACAATCACAAGGTTTGCGATAATGCCTGTTACCTTTCCTATTGTGTTCATATAATCGGAGTTTATTTTTCTGAAAATTTATCAGGCAGTGTATAACTGGCCTTTAGTTCATCCAAAAGTTTTAAAAACATCTTTTTGCCCATTTCTTTATCAAGGCTAAGCCATCTTTCGACCATCCTTAACTTGATGACATAAGCCAAGACTTTTTCGGCTGTAAAGTATTCAAAAAATGTAACCTCATCAAGATATTTCCATCTTAATAAATCCAGGTTCCATTCACGTTCATGAATATCTTCAATTTTATGAATGTTGACAACATCTTCAACATAAGGGTACTCATTACCAAGTCCGAAATCGCGTGCATTGCTCTTCCTAAGCGCTTCTGATACTTCAGAATTACCTATGATCTGATTCTCATAAGGCAAATGATATTTACGGCTGCTAATGGCCACCAATACGTTTCTGATGTTCATGTCAAACTCAAACCATTGCCTTAAGAATTCATTGGGATATGATAAAACAAGCTGATAAAAGAGAGTTGTCAGCTCATTCTCAGGGCTTAAGTTTGCATAAATCGGTGTTTTTTCTTTATATGCCTGAATAAAAGTAATGAAGTAAGGCAGTAAAGATACCGGTTCTTTAATATTTTCTTCGAGCGTTTCTTTTTGATATACAGATGGACTTATCAAAGGATAATCTTTCTTCTCCAATAAGTTGAGCAGGTTCTTATGGTCGTTGGGCAGGAAAAACAACTCAAGCATCCTGTAATCTTCAGGATGAAGCTCTGTCCTTAACAATTCAACAAACTCATTAAGACCTATTGAAAGCTTATTGGCATCAAGGCTGATATCCTGTAATCCGGCAACCAGATAATAATAATTTCGCTTCATGGGCAGTACATTTTGTTTGAAGGTGATAATCCTTTTCTTCTTAAGCAAAAAGCTTTTTCAGGTATTGGTTAAGGACTATTCTTTTTCAAATAAAAGTTCTACCAGCTTAGGGCGCATATAAGACTTAAATAAGGAATCAAAATCCTGATCGGTAAATGAAATAAAGTAGCCTCCATCCTTAGGCCCTATCTGAAAGCCTGCTTTTACTTTTCCGCTGTATTCAACCTTAAGGCCACCATCAAGCAATTCTTTTGCTTGTGATTTAAACCAATTATCAAATGCATCCTGTTTGTCTTTGGGTAATAATAACTCCAGCGAAATGGCTTCATCTGATTTGGGGTTCCAGTTTTTTATTGCGGTTGCAATCACTTCTTTGATAAAACTCTCATCCCTAACAGATTCTTTTATCCTGCCTTCCAGCACCTTTTTATCTATCATGTTCATAATCTGCTGCTTGATATCAGTCATTACCTGACGGCCACTCAGCTTCAATTCCGACATGGTATTGTGTTGCATCTCGGCAGTTTGTTTTTCTGCCCCTTTTACCAGCTCACCAGCCTGTTTATGGGCTTCTTTTATAATTTCTTCTGCCTGATGACGGGCTTGAACTAGTATTTTCTCAGCTTCTTCGCTGGCTTTTTGAACACCTTCCTGGTAAATCTTCTCAGTGAGTTCCTGCAGTTTACTTTGCATGTGTTGCGTTTTAATTCAGTTTATATTTTCTTTGAAACCTTAGGTTGATATCTTCTGTCTTTTTCCACTCTTTTTTCCTTCTGCTTTGCGAAAATAACTATTTTTTTAAACCCAAAAAACCTTATTTGTGCTTTTTAATTCAACAGAAATGCTTTCTATTTATATATTTTCTCCAAAGCTATTGCAAATATAGAATTTTTTCGTCATACTGTTATTTTATTAACAACTCTTAATAAATCACTTATCTGATTTTCTTTATATTAAAGATTTTTTTTTGGCGATATCTTTATTAAAAAGTGTTTTTAACATTTAAAATCTACATGTTAATTTTTTTATTTTGTTTCATTGGTCTCTATAAAAATCTTAACAATTATCAAAGTGCTTTAACAGGTATTGGTTAATTCTAATTTACTGATAACATATCACTTATCAATTTTTCATTCTTTACTAAACCCATTCAACAGTTACCTACTCTCAAATAAGGCTTTTTGTTGCTTCCCATTACATCATAATAACAGATCGGGACAAACCCTCAGATAGCCAAATCTATTCTTTGGCGTAGATTTAACCCAAATAAATCTGAATTTTTTTCAAAGCAAATTGAACCAAAAGCCGATTTTCAATGTTATTATCCTATGATAAAGCAATTTAGTACAGCGCAACGAGTTTTAACAATAAACATTTCCTGATTTTCAGGAGCACATCGGACTTTAAAAAACAAAGATGCAAAAGTCCGTAAAAAGCGATAAGCATAAGTAACAATGTTTTACAAAAAAACAATAACATGAAAAGAACAACAAAAACAATAATGATGATAGCCACTGTAATTTTGATGGCTTCATGTGCCCAAAGGACAGAAAATGCGGCAGTCATTTCAGATAAAGACGAATCAGTGGCAGAAACAACAGGTTCGGATTCTTATACAATATCGCCAACCGAAAGTGAACTGGCCTGGAAAGGCACTAAAATAGGCGGCGAACATTGGGGAACAATTGGAATTAAACAAGGTACTGTTTTCATGAAAAATGGCACAATTGTAGGCGGTGATTTTATTATTGACATGAAAGCAATTAAAGTGCTTGATATTACAGATGCTGAAACAGCCGGAAAACTGAAAGGGCATCTTGAATCAGATGATTTTTTCTCTGCTGAAAAACATCCTGAAGCCTTCTTTAAAATCACCTCCGCCGAAATGGTTGCCAATGCACCCGCTGGACAACCAAACTATAAAATTAAAGGCAACCTTAACATAAAAGCGATAACAAAATCCATTGAGTTTATGGCAAGCGTTGAAACAATGGATAAGACACTTAAAACAAAAGCTGATTTTGACCTGGATCGTACACAATGGGACATCAGGTATGCATCCGGTAAGTTCTTCCCAAGTATTGGTGATAAGATGATAAACGACAATTTTAACATTAAACTTAACATTGTAGCTAAACAAGGATAAAATCAACTAAATATTTATCAAAAAAACGAAAAGTTTAATAAAAAACTTTTCGTTTTTTTTTAGGTTAGCCCATAAACCATCATATTTTCAGACAGGCAATCAAAAGTTAAAAACCATTTTAACCCAATAATTCATCCACATAGCTTGTCAAACCCCAAATACATATAAACGAAAAGAGCATCTAAAAAATCAGAAAAAATGTTTGTTTGAGAGGTAAAAAATTGCTTTCTTGCAGCCAAATATAACAGATTAATTATGGCTGCGAAATACAAGATAAAAACGCTCACTGAGTTTATCATGGAGAGGCAGGCTGAGTATCCCCAGGCCAAGGGGGAACTGACCCGACTTCTCAATGATATTGCTACAGCGGCAAAAATTGTCAACCGAGAGATTAATGCTGCCGGGCTGGTGGACATCCTCGGCTTTGCAGGGGCTGTTAATGTCCAGGGTGAAGCCCAGAAGAAACTGGATGTCTTTGCCAATGACATGTTCATCACTGCACTAAGGGGAGGTGGCGAATGTTGTGCCATTGCTTCTGAAGAAAACGAAAAGGTCATTTCTTTTCAAAACGACTTTGCCTCCTATGGCAAATATGTTGTTGCTATCGACCCTCTGGATGGTTCTTCCAACATTGAAGCCAATGTTTCTATTGGAACAATTTTCTCTATTTACCGCCGCATTTCAAATACCAATAATGGTGGCGGAACACTTGAAGACTTGCTGCAAAGCGGCTTAAGCATTGTTGCGGCAGGTTATATTATTTATGGATCAAGCACCATGTTGGTGTACTCTTCGGGACAAGGTGTCAATGGTTTTACCCTTGACCCTAGTGTTGGGATTTTTTGCCTGTCCCATCCCGACATGAAATTTCCTGAAAAGTATAATATATATTCAGTAAATGAAGGGAATTATGTCTATTTCCCCGAAGGAATAAAAAAATACATTAAGTATTGCCAGATGGATGAACCAGAAACTTCGCGCCCTTATACCTCCAGGTATATCGGATCATTGGTAGCTGACTTTCACAGGAACCTGATCAAAGGAGGTATTTTTCTTTATCCGGGAACCCATAAAAACCCTAATGGCAAACTTCGTCTGCTCTATGAATGTAACCCTATTGCATTTATTGCCGAACAGGCAGGTGGCAAAGCATCAGACGGATTTAGGCGCACACTTGAAATACAACCTGAAAGCCTTCATCAGAGATGCCCTTTCTTCGTTGGCCCCAAAGACATGGTTGACAGGATTGAACAACTCATGGAAGAACTCTCTCCTGAATTTAAAAAAAACTAATACCTGGTTTTGAAACGCCCTGAAAAACAGGGCGTTTCTTTTATTTATAATTTCAATAATAAATTGGATAAAACATATTTGTGAATTTCAAATGGCAGGTGGCTGGCTCATTTTTCCATATAAAAGTGTTTAGCCTATTATCCTGAAAGAATAATTTGATTATTGCATAACACCATGCAAATGTTTTACAAAATCCGAAGGGATGATATTCTCAACCCATTTATTCGAATACACATTTTTTGTTATATCCAATTTGAAATCTTTTTGAAAAATAAATGGATCCTTCTTTAATAGTAATTTTCATTTTGGTTCATAAAGCTTTATATCTTTGCCTGACTTAAAAACAGACTATTCATGAAGACTTTTATTGAACACTTTTCGATTATAAGTGTTAGCCTTATCAATATATTTATCACTATCAGGTACTGCTATCTGATTATAAAAAAACAAATTAAGCCCGCTCTTGCAATGTGGCTGTTCTTTACAATAGCAGTAGCATTAAGCTTTATTACCTATATGGCAGATGGCAATTACAGCCCTTTGGACAATATACTTAACACTACAGACATCGCTATGGTAAGCATTGTCTGCCTTTCAATACTAATCTGGGGAGATAAAACCTCCTCTTTTAACCGTTTTGACCTTGGGTGCCTTATTGCAGTATCTTTAATTACAGCATTTTGGTATTTCACCCGACAACACTGGATTACCCACCTGGCCGTTCAGGGGATCCTTGTCATTGCATATTTCCCGGTCATCAAAAGATTGATTTTCTCAAAGAAAAATACAGAGCCTTTCTCTGTCTGGATTTTAATGGGCATTGCACCCGCGCTTTCATTACTATCAAGCAAAGGCTTTTTGGCTACTGTTTATTCGGTGAGGGCTATTATATCAGTAGGGATTCTTCTGCTGCTTATGCTTTGGGCTGAGCATGAAAATAAAAAAAATAAAACCATTTAGATTACTTCTTGAATACCAAAACATCCTATAAGTTTAATTATAACCTGGATATCCATTATAGCTAAAAAATCAAAAACACAATTGTAATTATAATTATAATTACCGATATGATTGTTTATTACATCACCAATGTATTAAACAGCCAACCCAACAATTTTAGCAAGAGAAGAAGATAAAAAAAAATATAAAAAATACGTAATACCATTAATAAACATCATCAAATACTCCCTATATTTCTGGCTCAAAAGAGGACGAAAAACAAAGTAATTAATCCAAAATAAGTTTTTATACTATTAACACCTTAAAACATGAACTTCTTTGTAAGCAACTTCATTAGCATTGTTGCAGCAGGTGTTGCTGCTGCCCTATTGTTAAACCGTTTTTTTAAAAACTCTGTATTTATAAAAGTAGGGATAATATGGCTGATCAACTTGCTGTTTTTGATGTTCATGACGGGGGTGAAATATAAGTTTTATGACGGTAATACAAGTGCCAATCTTATCATTATGATAACAAACATCCTCGTAAGTGCTATTTGTTTTTATTATGGTTCAGTATCTGTAGTCAAACCCTTAATGAAGGCAGTCACTAAGCTCAACGAAATATCAAACGGGAACCTGGACATAAAAATTGATACACATAATATCGATAAAAACAAAGACCTGGGGATGCTTGTAGTTGCCTCGGAAAAAATCCGCCAAAACTTAAGCAAAGTAGTATCAGAGATAAAGGATAATGTAAACAACCTGAACCAATCAGGCAATAATTTAAGCATGGTATCCCAAAACTTATCAACAGGGGCAGCATCCCAGGCTTCTTCATTCCAACAGGTATCATCATCGATGGAACAAATGGTTTCCAACATTCAGCATAATACCGACAATGCAAGGGAAACAGAAAAAATCTCCAAACATATCACTGAAGGAGTTAAAAAAGTAGGCAATTCATCAAAAGAAAGCCTTGAATCCATAAAGACAATAGCAAATAAAATAGAAATCATCAATGAAATTGCATCCCAGACCAACATTCTTGCCCTTAATGCAGCCATAGAGGCAGCCAGGGCCGGGGAGCATGGAAAAGGATTTGCAGTGGTAGCAGGTGAAGTCCGAAAACTAGCAGAAAGAAGTAAAGAAGCTGCCAGTGAAATAGATACACTTTCAACAAAAAGCGTTACAATTACAGAAACTGCAGCTGCGCTTATTGAAAGCCTGATACCTGAGATTTTAAAAACAGCAAACCTTGTTCAGGAAATAACAGCCGCAAGCATTGAGCAATCATCAGGGGCAAATCAGATATCCAATGCAATCCATCAACTGAACAGTGTTACCCAACAAAATGTGATAACCAGCGATAATATGGCCGAAGGCGCTGATAAGCTTCTTGAGTTATCCAATCAGCTAAATGAAATCATCAGTTATTTTAAACTTGGCAAAATATCTCGTTAGCATACTATCCTAAAGACTAATAGCATTAAGAATAATGCACCATTAAACACATTGCCATTCCAGGATTCATCATCCCTTTGGATAAATTTGTCTTGAAAAAGCCATAATACTTCACAATTCATTTATTGTCGTGTTTTTGTTTCAAACAATCCAGGAGAAGGATAAATGAAGAACAAAAACAGAAAATTCTTTGCTTTATTAATTGTAAAAGCTGTTTATCTTTGCAACTTGATTTAAAAAAACACTTGTTTTGACCTTATCAGGGTTTACCGAATTATATCAAAATAGCAGTTTTGCAGAACAACTTGCAAATCTGCTGGAAAAAGACGCTTCAAAAGTTCATATTAAAGGGCTTACGGGATCAGCTCCTGCAGTATGGGGATGGTGCCTGAAAGTAAAACACAAACCCGTAAGGGTATTTATCCTTCCCGACAGGGAAACAGCAGCCTATTTCTTCAATGACCTTGAAAACCTTGCAGGTGAAAGGGATAGCGATTACGAAAAAAGGCATGTTTTCCTTTTGCCATCTTCCTATAAAAGGCCTTATGAAAGCGAGGAAACAGACAATGCAAATGTATTGCTCAGGGCTGAAGTGTTCAACAGGCTTTCATCAACACAAAACAACACCTTTATTGTAACACATCCGGAAGCGCTTTCCGAAAAGGTTATCACCCAATCATATATCAAACAAAACACCCTCAATTTAAAGGTTTCTGAAGCAGTATCTGTTGACTTTATCATTGACCTGCTTAATGAGTATGATTTTGAGAGAGTAGATTTTGTTGTTGAACCAGGGCAGTTTAGCATAAGGGGGGGTATCATTGATGTGTTCTCTTATTCAAATGATTATCCCTATCGTATTGAAATCATGGGTGATGAGGTATCATCATTGAGATCCTTTGACCCGGCAAACCAACTTTCAATAGAAAGGCTTGAGAAAATATCAATACTCCCTGATTTTTCACAAATCGATAAAGTTGAAAAAAGAGAGTCCTTTTTTGAGTTTATCCCCAAAGACAGCCTTATCTGGATTGATGATTTCAAACACGCTGCCCAGGTATTGGACATCAATTATGAAAAAGCATCTGTAATCTTTGGAAACCTAAGCCAGGCTATAAAACACTCTGAGCCTGAAGATTTGTTTTTAAATGCTGAAACATTTGAACAACAATTAAAGGGTTTCAGGCTAATTAGCTTTGGGAAAAAAATGCCCGTTCATTATGATGCCGAACTGGAATATAAAACAAGCCCCCAACCTTCTTTCAATAAGAACTTTGAACTATTATTAGGCAACCTGAATGAAAACCATGCATTAGGGATAAAAAATCTTATTTTTTCTGACAACAGCAAACAATTAGAAAGGATTGAAAGCACACTGGAAATCATCAGTGAAAAGCAACCCGGATTAGCAAAGGCTTTATTTGATCCCCTGATACCTGGCTTTCATGAAGGATATATTGATTATGAGTTAAAGCTGGCATGCTATACAGATCATCAGATTTTTGAACGCTACCACCGTTTTCAGTTAAGGGATAAATTCCCCGGGAAACAGGCAATGACCCTTAAAGAGCTATATAGCCTGAAAGCTGGGGATTATGTTACCCATATCAATCATGGGATTGGGATATTCAGAGGTCTGGAAAAGATAATGATTAATGGCAGGGAACAGGAAGCAATCCGTTTGGAATATAAGGAACACGATCTTTTATATGTAAGCATACATGGCCTTCACCGCATATCACGCTATGTTTCAAAGGATGGCACACCTCCTGCCCTGCACCGTCTGGGAAGCCAGGCATGGAACAACCTAAAGAACAAGACCAAGCAAAAAGTCAAAGATATTGCAAGGGATCTGATTGCGCTCTATGCCAAAAGAAAAGCGCAAACAGGCCATGCTTTCATGCCCGACACCTATCTGCAAAACGAACTGGAAGCATCATTTATATATGAAGATACACCAGATCAGGTTAAAGCAACCATTGATGTAAAAGCTGACATGGAAAATGAAGCCCCCATGGATAGGCTTATTTGTGGAGACGTTGGATTTGGTAAAACTGAAATTGCCATCAGGGCTGCTTTTAAAGCTGTTACCGATTCCAAACAGGTAGCAATACTGGTACCAACAACCATACTCGCATTACAACACTATAAGACCTTTAGCGAACGACTGAAGGATTTTCCCTGTAAGATTGACTATATAAACAGATTTAAATCAGCTAAGGAGAAGAAAGAAACCCTTGATGATGTTGCTAAAGGAAAAATAGATATTCTCATAGGCACACATCGATTGCTTAGTAAAGATGTTAAATTCAAAGACCTGGGTTTGCTCATTGTAGATGAGGAGCAAAAGTTTGGGGTAGCCGCTAAAGAAAAATTAAAACGGCTTAAGGTGAATGTTGATACTTTAACCCTCACTGCAACCCCAATACCCCGTACGCTTCAATTCTCATTAATGGGAGCAAGGGATCTTTCAATAATCACAACTCCACCTCCAAATCGCTATCCCATTGTTACAGAAGTACACACCTTCAATGAAGAATTGATCCGTGATGCAATACAGTATGAGTTATCCAGGGGTGGACAGGTTTTCTTTATCCATAACAGGGTGCAAAACATCAATGAAGTTGCCGGAATGGTTCAACGCCTGGTACCTGATGCCCGTATTGCAATTGGGCATGGTCAAATGGATGGCGACCACCTGGAAGATGTGATGCTTAATTTCATCGAAGGAGACACAGATGTGTTGGTTGCTACTACAATTATTGAATCAGGTCTGGATATTCCCAATGCCAATACAATCATCATTAATAATGCAAACAATTTTGGCTTAAGCGACCTTCACCAGATGAGAGGCCGTGTAGGCAGGACAAACAAAAAAGCTTTTTGTTATCTGCTTGCCCCTCCGGCTACCGTCCTTACTGACGAAGCCAGAAGAAGGCTTAAGGCCATTGAAGAATTCTCAGAACTGGGAAGCGGTTTTAATATTGCCATGCGCGACCTTGATATCCGTGGCGCAGGAAACCTGCTTGGAGGTGAGCAAAGTGGTTTTATCGCTGAAATTGGATTTGAAATGTACCATAAGATTCTCGATGAAGCAATCCAGGAACTTAAAGACACTGAATTCAAAGACCTCTTTTCCGAAGACCGTGAAAAAGAGCTAAAATCAGGTATCTGGAAAGTGGATACATCCCTCGAAACAGACCTTAAATTGCTCATCCCAACTGCTTATGTTTTTAATGTAGAAGAAAGGCTTATCCTGTATAAAAGCCTTGATGAAGCCGAAAAAGAAGAAGACCTTCAGATATTCCTTCAAAACATTAAAGACCGCTTTGGACCAGTACCCATTGAAACACTCGACCTTGTTGATGCAATGCGATTGAGATGGTTAGCTGCCCAAAATGGCATAGAGAAACTTGTATTAAAATCAGGCAAGATGCTTGCCCACTTTATACACAACCCTGAATCCGCTTTTTATAAATCGGACCGTTTCGTTCAGATTATGCAATATGTTCAGAAAAACCACAGGATTTGCAAGATGAAACAAACGGAGGACAAGCTTACACTAACCATGGAAAACATTGAATCGGTCAAGCAGGCTATTTTCCATTTAAATAATATTGGGGCATCAGGAAATTAATCCCTTTCAGGCATATTGTTTTCCAGTAAACTTCAAAACAAAAACACAACACCTTAGAGAAAAGCATTCATTTTCATCAGAATAAAAAAAAGTGTAAGACTTACATTGATAAGCTTACACTTTTATTTGTATAAAGCACGCTGCTTTTTATCGGTATTTATTTTTAAACCCCATCACGTAAAATCTCACTGATATCGCTCATGATTTTACGGGCAAAATGTTCAGACTTGACAGGCGAATCACTTTCAGCATAAATCCTTATAATAGGCTCAGTATTTGACATTCGAAGGTGAACCCACTCTGAATCAAAATAAATCTTTACCCCATCAGTCCTATCTATTTGCTGTTTGTTGTATTTAATCGCAATACGCTCAAGTATTTTAGCAACATCAACATCTTTCGAGAGTTCAATTTTATTCTTTGATATCTGATAGTTAGGGTATTTTTGCCTTAAAGCAGAACAGCTCTTACCTGTTTTGGCAAGATAAGATAAGAACAAAGCTATTCCTACAAGCGCATCCCTGCCATAATGCAATTCAGGATAGATAACACCTCCATTTCCTTCGCCTCCGATAACTGCATTTACCTCTTTCATTTTGGCAACTACATTCACTTCTCCTACAGCAGAAGCATAATACTTGCCACCAATCTTTTCTGTAACCTCTTTTAATGCTTTAGTGCTGCTTAGGTTTGAAACAGTATTCCCTACTTTGTTCTGTAATATATAATCTGCAACAGCAACAAGGGTAAACTCTTCACCAAACATTTCTCCATCTTCAGAAATGATTGCCAAACGGTCAACATCCGGGTCAACAACAAATCCTATGTTTGCATTTGACTTAACAACCAATGAAGATATCTCACCAAGGTTTTCAGGTAATGGTTCAGGGTTATGAGGGAAATGACCTGTTGGGTCACAATAGAGTTCGATAACCTTTTTCACACCTAATGCATCAAGGAGCATTGGAATTGCAATACCACCAACAGAATTTACAGCATCTATCACAACTGTTAGCTCTGCCTTGCGAATTGCTTCAACATCAACAAGGGGCAGTGCAAGGATCTTTTCAATATGGTATTCTACGAGGCTATCCTCTTTCTCGTAATTTCCAAGTTTATCAACTACCTCAAATGAATAATCATCACTTTGGGCAATAGAAAGAACTTCCTTTCCATCTTTATCCGATAAAAACTCCCCGGCTTCATTTAGCAATTTAAGTGCATTCCAGTTTTTTGGATTATGGCTTGCAGTGATGATGATACCACCCTGGGCTTTAAAAGCAGTAACACCCATTTCAACAGTCGGGGTAGTGGCTAAACCACAATCTATTACATCAATCCCTAAAGCTACAAGCGTTGAGGTTACTAATTTGTTGACCATTGGGCCAGAGATGCGGGCATCCCTGCCAACAACAACTTTAATATGCTGGTCCGGGAAACGATTTTTAACCCAACTTCCATAAGCTGCAGCATATTTTACTGCATCTATAGGGGTCAGACCTTCACCTGGTTTGCCACCCATTGTTCCCCGTATCCCAGATATTGATTTTATTAATGTCATAAATAATATTTTTTTTGCAAATGTAAACCTTTCTTCTAATCCAAAAAGCATTTTTAAACAATATCAAATGATACCGGCTTTTTTAAGGCAAAATAAGACCTACTTGCATTTAAACTTACAAAAGTAAAGAATTCTATATTAAAATGACTGTTTTTATTTTAAAATCAATACATCCTTCGCTAATTTTAATACCTTTAATTAAAAGCAAAAAGATTAATTTTGAAGTGACATTTGTTGAGCAAACGAAAACTCTTACTTTTGAACTATAAAGAATCCTTTTCCTTGAAGCGACTATTAGCCATACTATTATTAAGCACCCTTGCAATTTCTTCATGCAGCCCGGTAAGAAGAATACCCCAGGGAAGCTACCTGCTTAAATCAAATAAGATTGTTGTTGACAATCCACAAATTGATAAAGAAGACCTGAATGCATATATCAGACAAAAGCCAAACCGTAAACTTTTAGGCTTTTATCGCTTTCACCTCCAGGTATATTTATTGGCAGATAAAGGCAGGCAAGGCAGGATTAAAAGCTGGTTCAAAAATACCATTGGGGAGGCACCAGTCATATATGACGAGGGGATGATGGAAGCATCCAGAAAGCAATTTGAACTGTATATGCTTAGTAAAGGTTTTTTTAATGCTTCCGTTGAAAGTAAAATGATTCCCCAAGGCAAAAAAAAAGCTATTGTTGAATATCTTATTACCTCCGGAACCCCTTATACCCTAAGGGATATCAAATACAACATTCCTGATCCGCAGATAAATACCTTTGTAAACCAAAACATTCAAAAATCACTGTTATCTGAGGGTATTAATTATGACACTGAGATTCTACAGGATGAAAGGACCCGCATTACTTCCGATTTAAGAAATGAAGGATTTTATAATTTCTCAAGGGATTTTATCGTTTATCAGGCTGACAGCTCTTTGGGAACACATCAGGTTGATATTGAGCTTCAAATCAGAAACCCTCAGGAAAGAACACAGGGACGCACTGATACCATTTTATACTCAAGACACAAAAGATATTCTATCCGCCATTTGTATATACAACCGGATTTCTCTCCTTTTAGGCCTGATAGCCTTATCCCGGATACATTAATTTATTACCGCAGGTCTATTACCCATGATTCACTGAAAACCCCTCTTAATACAAACACCTTCTTTTCATATTTTGAACCGATGCGCATCAAACCTTCGGTTATAAGATCAAATATTTACCTCTATCCTCAAAGGGTATTTAAAACCTCAAACGTCGAACTCACTTATAACCGTTTGTCATCACTACGCAATCATAAATATATTAATATTCAGTTCCTTGAAAGCCCAAAAGACTCATTATACGAAGTTACTGACTCTACAGCATGGCTTGATGCCCATATCCAGCTCTCACCCTCGCCTGTTTCTTCCTATTCTATTGAAACAGAAGGATTAAACTCATCCGGCAACCTTGGAATGGCCGGCAATTTCCTATACCAGAACAAAAGCATTTTCAGAGGTGCTGAGATATTCACCTTAAGGCTTAAGGCCGCTCTGGAAGCCTCTGGTGAAGCAGGGTCGGATGTGGTCTTTGCCAATTTACCTTTCAATACCATTGAGTGGGGAGCCGATGCAAGCATCGATTTCCCTAAATTGCTTTTCTCTGTAGGGAACAGAAGGCTTTCAAGGTTTTCGCAGCCTAAAAGCACAATTAATACTGGGGTTAACTTCAGAAAAAGACCTGATTACACAAGATATATCCTTAGTGTCTCCTATGGATTTGAATGGAGTGAATCCGAGAAAAAAAAACATGTCCTCTACCCTATTGACATTAGCACCATTAAGCTCTCCAATGATTCAGCCTTTCTTGCCAATATTTCTAACCAAAGCCCGATACTCCTTAGCCGGTATCGCGACCATCTTACTGCCGGCTTAAGATACTCCTATGTATTCAGCTCTCAAAAAATTGACCAGGAAAAAGACTTTGTTTATTTTAGAGGAAACATTGAATCTGCCGGTAACCTGTTAAACCTCATCAGCATCACCACAAATATCATCCCGAAATCTGATAATCATTACAAATTATTCAATATCAGATATGCCCAGTATGTAAAAATGGATTGTGATGTAAGGTATTATAAAGTCTTTTCCAAAGATAATACCCTTGTGTTGCGTATGATGGCTGGAATAGGCCTCCCTTATGGAAACCTCAATGTTTTGCCTTTTGTTAAAAGCTATTATTCAGGAGGCGCTAACGGGGTAAGGGCATGGAAGATATACTCTTTAGGCCCGGGAAGCTTTTCAGGTGCCACCCAACGTCAATTTGACAGATACGGCGACATTAAATTTGAATCCAATATTGAATATCGCTTTGGTATTTATAAGTTCTGGAAAGGGGCTATATTTACTGATGCAGGTAATGTTTGGTTTTTAAGGGAAAATAAGGATTTTCCTGGAGGGAACTTTAAGGCCAACCAGTTTTTCAGATCTCTTGCTGTTGGTTCAGGCATAGGGCTCAGGCTGGATTTCAGCTTCTTCATTGTCCGTCTTGATTTAGCTGTACCCGTCAAAGACCCATCAAAGGAAACCAATAGTCAATGGATTAGCACACTTCCTTCGTTCAAAGATTTTAATTTCAACCTGGGTATAGGTTATCCATTCTAATCAATCTATGCTTTATGCCACATAAACAGCGGATCATTCAAAGCCTTCAAAACAACCTGCCTTTTGAACCTACCTCTGATCAAAGCACTTTATTGGGCAAAATAGCTGATTTCCTTACCGATCCTTCCCCTAACTGTGCTTTTGTTTTAAAAGGTTATGCCGGAACAGGTAAAACATCCATTGTCTCGGCTTTAGTTAAAACATTGCCCCTGTTTAATATTGGTTTTGTTTTATTAGCTCCAACAGGACGGGCAGCAAAAGTAATGTCTTCTTATTCGGGAAAAGCTGCCTATACTATTCACAAACATATTTATCGCTTTAAAGAAAGCATCAGCCTTGGGCTTCACCTTCAACTATCCGAAAACAATATGGCCAATGCTTTATTTATTGTTGATGAAGCATCTATGATTGCCTATAGTGAACCTTTTGGGGATGAAATGCCCTCACAGGGAAGAAACCTTCTTGACGACCTTGTTGAGTTTGTATCCTTAGGACATAACTGCCGGTTAATGTTTATTGGGGATTCAGCTCAGCTCCCTCCGGTTAAGCTTTCTGAAAGCCCTGCTTTAGACATCTCATTCCTGAAAGCCAGCTACCATTTCGATATCTATACGATGGAACTTACTGAGGTCATGAGGCAGGCTGAAGACTCTGGAATCCTTGCTAACGCCACAAAAATAAGAAAACTCATCACTTCTCAAACCCCAAAAATACCCCACTTTAAAACTAAAGGATTTAAGGACATTATCAGATTGCAAGGCAATGAAATGGGTGATGTTCTTCAAAGTGTTTATTCTTCTGATGGCATTGAACAATCCATTATCATTTGCCGTTCTAATAAAAGAGCAAACTTGTTTAACCAGCAGATCAGGAACAGAATCCTTTTTCAGGACTCAGAAATCGCTCCGGGGGACATTCTTATGGTTGTTAAAAATAACTATTTCTGGTTGCCCAATGACTCTAAAGCCGGTTTTATTGCCAACGGTGACCTCATCAAAATCCTTAGGGCCAGAAAGCTTTACGAACTTTATGGGTTCCGATTTATGGATATTTGTTTTCAGATGCTCGATTATCCTGATGAACCTGAGGTGGATGCCAGGATTATCCTTGACACGATACATTCCGAAAGCCCATCACTCACACGTGAACAATCCCAGAAGCTTTATGAAGAAATCCTTAATGATTACATGGATATTCCTTCAAAAGCCCAAAGACTGAAAAAAATTAAAACAGATCCTTTTTATAATGCGCTCCAGGTAAAATTCGCCTATGCAGTTACCTGCCATAAAGCACAGGGTGGACAATGGGAACATGTTTTTCTTGAACAGGGAATCGGCCCTGATCTCTCAACCATTAACACTGAATACCTCAGATGGCTTTATACTGCTTTTACAAGGGCTACTAAAAACCTTTTTCTTATCAACTTTGCTGAAGATTTCTTTTAATAATTCCCAGCCATCATGAAAAAGCCAATTATTTACCAGCTTTTGGTGCGCCTCTTTGGCAATACCAATACCCAAAATAAACTATTTGGATCCATTGAAGAAAATGGCTGTGGAAAATTCAACCATATTAACGATAAAGTTCTGATTGCCCTTAAAGACTTTGGGATTAGCCACATTTGGCTGACAGGTATCCTGGAACATGCCACATGCACTGATTACAGTCAGTTTGGTATCGCACCGGACAAACCCGAAACAGTCAAGGGAAAGGCGGGTTCACCTTATGCTGTCAAAGACTATTTTGATGTTGATCCCGACCTGGCTGAAGACATACCCCATCGTATTATCGAATTTGAATCTCTTCTCACACGGATCCATGATCATGGGCTCAAAGCCATCATTGATTTTATCCCAAACCATGTAGCCCGGCAATATTTCTCTAACCAGAAACCTCCGCAAATAATCAACCTTGGTGAAAAAGATGATAAATCTATTGCGTTCTCACCTCAGAATAATTTTTACTATATCCCTGATCAGCCCCTTCGCCTTCCTGATGAAACTCATGAACTCCCATATTCTGGCCTGGGGCATCAGACTTATGAGGAATTCCCTGCCAAAGCTACTGGCAATGATTGCTTTTCAGCAAACCCTGCTTTCACTGATTGGTACGAAACCGTTAAATTAAACTATGGCATCGATTATGTTAATGGAGGCCAATCCTTTTTTGATCCCATCCCTTCAACATGGTATCGTATGGAGGAAATTTTGCTTTTCTGGGCATCAAAAAAAGTAGATGGGTTTAGATGTGACATGGCTGAGATGGTTCCTGTTGATTTTTGGAAATGGCTTATTCCAAGGATAAAAAACCAATATCCTGATATCGTTTTCATCGCTGAAATATATAATCCTTCCCGTTATCATGAATTTATTCATATTGCTGGTTTTGATTTTTTATATGATAAAGAAGGCCTATATAATGTCCTTAGGGATGTAATCACTTCGCCCAGGCCTTCTTCAGCAATCCCTGATATTATTGACCAATTATATCCATATAACAAACATCTGCTCCGCTTCATTGAAAACCATGATGAACAAAGAGTTGCTTCTTCATTTTTTGCTTCAAGCCCCTGGGCTGGTTTTGCCGCTTCAGTGATTTCTGCCCTGGCTGGAACTGGCCCTTTTATGATTTATTGCGGTCAGGAAACTGGAGAAAAAGCCGCTGGGGCCTCTGGCTTTAGTGGTGATGATGGAAGAACATCCATTTTCGATTACTGCTCAATACCCCAGCATGTTAAATGGATGAATAAACTTAATTTTGGAGTACAGGAACTTGATCAGGACTCCATATACCTTAGGGAACAATACACACGTTTGTTTCACCTGATTAATCATGAGCCCCTGTTTTCTATCGGGAATTATTACAACCTGCTTTGGAATAATTCCCCTTCAAATATATTCCCTTCTGACAAAATATTCCCTTTTCTTAGGTATTCGGACAAAAAGATTTTTTTGATTATTGCTTCCCTGCAAAATTCAGGGGTTTCAATATGTTTAAAAATCCCTGAACATGCCTTCAAAACCATTCCTTTATTAAAATCCCCCTCTTTCTCATTGAAAGAAGTCCTCAATCAGGAACCCAACTTTGTTATTCATTCCCAGGATTGGATTAATAATGGATATCAGATTTCGCTTGATGCTTTTGCCACTAAAATCTTTGAGATTAATGGAATAAGCTGACCCAAACATGTTTGCAGTTCTATTAACAGGCTCTGCTGTAAAAGTCTTTAATGCTTTAGTATTAATTTACTGCTTGTTAAGTATTTTTCAGCAGTCCCTAAATAAACATTTCACTAAAAAAATGCTTGTATTAAAAGTCACTTTATAAAAATGACTTTTTTAAATATTTTTTGTTCAAAAAAAAACAATTTTTTTTATTGAATCTAATTACCTGTTAATTAATATATAAGGATTATTCGTATCAGAAAAACATATTTAAACTACAATTATAGTATTCCATTTTCATGTCCAGGCTTCAATTAAACTTGGTTTTCTATCATATTTTATTAAATTTGTAAATCAATAACCAAATTTCCAATTAATACCAACAAAAAATATGAAGTCTGTTTTTTTAAAAGTTATTTTAGCAGTATTAGTTTTCACTACAATATCTGTTAGCGCCCAGGAAGTTACAGAAACTCCTGTTTATCAACCAAAATTTACTGACGAAGAATTGTTCAGCTTTTTTGATACCAATAAGAAAATCAGCGTAATCCAACGAAATGGAAACGAAGAGATTAACCAGATGTTGGCTGCTAAAGGCCTGACATTTCAAAGGTTTCAGGAAATTTCTAAAGCACAGGAAACCGGCCTTCTGACTTCCTTTTCTGAAGCTGAGATAGAAGCTTTTAATGCCATTGGACCTACTGTCAGCCAAAAACAAAACCAAATCCAGGAACAGGTTCAGGCAACAATGACAGAGTTTAACATCAGCAATGAAAAATACCAGGAAGTATTAAATGAATACAGGGCAGATGCCGAACTCCAGCAATATACAAAAAATATCTTGACTGAAAGGGCTAAAGCACGCGCCCGTGCTGAAAAAGAAGCTAAAGCTAAAGAAGCTCAGCAGAATTAACACCTTTTTTTTAATAAAAAAAGCCCAAAATCATCTTTTGGGCTTTTTTTATTTGTTTTTTCTTACATTTGCATCCATGTCATAATCAGTTAATAATATGATATATCCTTTATTAATAACGAATTTTGTCTTTACATTAAAACCGACAAAAAAAAACTGCTAATTCATTTACAATGATTAAAAAATTCTTTTACCTGCTTAACATCCTTGCAATCTTCTTCAATATTCAATCTGTATCTTCGCAGGAATCTTTTGTTGAAGGAACCATTAATACAAAAGACAATCAGACTATAAATGCATTATTGGATGCAAATACCTGTAAAACAAATACTGATAAGATTTGTTACAAAACATTTGGATCCGATTCTTTAAAATACCTCCGAGTTACTGAAGTCTTATCATTCACCCTTAACAACCAAACTTTCGAATCAGCTAACATTATTTTTGATCCTGAAATCAGATCTTACGCTGCCGAAAGTGAAAAGGATTATATGCCCAAAGCACATTCGGTCTTTGTCCTGCCTGTTGTTAAAGGGAATGTTTCTTTATATGTTTATTACGACAAGAACAACAATGAATATTTCTTTTTTAAAGAAGATGAAAATTTCACATTTCTTGTTTGCTATGATTACTATGTCATTGATGAAACAACCGGAACAAAAACATTAAAAAGAAATGAATCCTTTAAGAAACAGTTATTAAACTTGTTTATCGAAAATCCAAATTTAGCTTCTAAAATTAAAGATACTGAGTATTCATTAAATGCCCCTGGCGGGATAAAACGATTGTTTGAATTAAGCAATCAGGAAGAGGTATTTCAAAAAATGGAATCAATAGACATCACAAATGTCCGAAAAGCAGGCAAGTTTCAATTTGCATTGAAAGCAGGTGCAACAATTGAAAAACTGGATCATGATTATGATGATTTTTGCAATCCATATTATATTTACTTCAAACCTGATTTCACCTATTCACTTGGCTTTTCTATCGGTTATGCTTTCCCCTATTTTAAAAGAAAACCTTCAATTCACATTTATTGTGAAAGGACACCCTTTTCTTTTTCTGAGGAATCAATATACAAGAACAGGCTTAACAATATTGATACAACAAAACGTAATTACTCGGGGGTCTCATATAGTATCCAGGCAGTAATTAATTCAACCATCAAGACTAAGGGGAATTCCGAATGGTATTATTTCATCGGGCTTGGTTATAACCATGCGATACTAAAAGAAAACATTGTTACTACTTATTTTCACGGTAACTATCAGGATAAGACTTATAATTATCATCTGATTAGCCGGCACCCATATTTGGTCCTCTCTGGCGGCTTAGGTTACAGCTATAAACATCTCTTTGTTGAAGCACGTTTAAAAACAACCTCCAATACAAAAAAAATTCCCAGTCCGCTTTACTTCGACCCTATTTTAAGCGCCACCTGTTTTGTTGGGTTCAGGTTTTAAGAATTCTATATATAATCATTGGCCATTCTTTTATGGCAGGCCTTAATATGAATTTTATTGATAAATTTGCATCCTTTTCCTGTTTTATCTTTCCAGCGATAATTTGTGGTTTATTCAATGATGTCTGGATTGATTTTTAACAGTAGAGCTTGTTTCGTCCACAAAAACAAAAAAACCGTTTATACATTTCCAATGAACAATAAATTCTTTCACCTGCTTGGCATTCTTGTAATCTTCTTCAATGTTCAATCTGTTTCTTCGCAGGAATCTTTTGTTGAAGGAACAATTATTACTAAAGAAAAACAAGCTTTAAATGTATTATTGGATGTAAACACCTGTAAAACAACTACTGATAAGATTTGTTACAAAACATTTGGCTCCGACACCTTAAAATACCTCCAGGCAACTGAGGTATTATCATTCTCTGTCAACAATCAATATTTTGAATCAGCAAACATCTATTTCGATCCTGAGATAAGGTCTAAGGTATTTGAAAGCGAACAGGATTATAAACCCAAAGGCAATACTGTATTTGTGTTGCAAGTAACAAAAGGGGATCCTTCTCTATATGTTTATTATGACAAGAATGACAATGAATATTTCTTTATTAAAGAAGATAAAAATCTCACATTTCTTGTTTGCTATGATTATTATGTAATTGATGAAACAACTGGCACAAAGCTTATAAAAAAGAATGAATCCTATAAGAAACAGTTATTAAACCTGTTTATTGACAATACATCAGTAGCATTAAAAATCAAGGATACAGACTATTCTTTAAATGCTTCAACCGGCTTAAACCTTTTATTTGAGTTAAATAGCGCAGAAGTGCCGGCCCCGGAAAATAAATATTCAAATGTCACCTATTCCAAAAAATCAAATAAGTTTCATTTTGCTATTAAAGCAGGCGGCGCAATTGAAAATTTGAATTATGATTACCAATACAGGGGAATAACCTATGCACTCGATTTTCCATCCAATATCAACTATTCTTTTGGCTTCTCAATCGGGTATTCCTTTCTTTATAGCTTATACAAACCTACTGCCCACCTTGAATGGACAGGTACCCCTTTCTCATATTCCCAGATTACAACTCACAAAAACTACATAAACCTATACGATACACTCTCTTTTGGCTTCAGTGGCTTTTGTTCCAGCATTCAGGCACTGATTGATTTCAACCTGATTAAGAAAAATGATTTTAGCCTTTATGTCTTAGCCGGTTTTGGGTTTAATACTGCAAGCATTAAAGAAAATTATAAAAATGAAGTTAATATCGGAAACTTTCAAACTAAGTATAAAACAGCCAACTTAGTTGAACGATACCCTATCTTGCTTTTCTCTTGTGGTATGGGTATCAAATATAAACATGTTTTTCTTGAAACCCGCTTTAAGACAACCTCAAGTATTGACCAGCTCCTTCAAACTGAGACTTTTAATAACATAAATAGCGGGATTGTTTTTATTGGATACAGCTTCTGATGCTTGCCCTAAACAACTTCTGCAACCACAAAAGTGCTACCACCTACAAAGACAAGGTCTTCATCTGAAGCATGTTTCTTTGCCTCCTGATATGCCTGGGCAACACTTTCAAAGGTCTCGCCTTTTAAATCATATCCTCCGGCCTTCTCCTTTAGCATTGTTGCATCCATTCCACGGGGGACATCTGCCTTACAGAAATAATATATGGCATCTTTTGGTAGCATTGCCAGTACACCAGATATATCTTTATCGTTCATCATGCCCAGGACAAAATGAAGCTTTTTATAAGGCACCTGTCCCAGTTGTTTTACCACGAAACGGATTCCATCCACATTATGCCCCGTATCGCATATTACCCGTGGATGTTTTTGTAATACCTGCCACCTGCCCTGCAATCCGGTATTAACAATTACATTTTCAATCCCTTTGCGTATGCTTTCTTTTGTGATTTTCCATCCCAGCTTTTGCAATTCCAAACATGCACATATAACTGTTTGCAGGTTTTCGGGTTGATAAAATCCGCCCAGGGGTGAATACAATTCTTTAAAGAACAATTCCTCTCCTAAATAAACATCTGTCTTGTAACTTCCTGAGCCAAAATCAAAAACAGTATTTCTTGCACTTAATACCTGGTCAGCATAGCTGATACTGCTGTTCAGTGATGCAGCTTTTTGTTCAAAAACCACCTTTGTTGCCTCCAGACTTAACCCAATGATTACAGGAACACCCTGTTTAATAATCCCTGCTTTTTCAAATGCAATTTTTTCAATGGTATCCCCAAGCAGGTTGGTATGATCCAGCCCAATATTTGTGATAATGCTTACCTCCGGCCTAACAATATTTGTTGAATCAAGCCTTCCCCCAAGACCTGTTTCGATAACAGCAATATCCACCTTGCTATTGGCAATATATTGAAATGACAATGCAATTGTCATTTCAAAAAATGAGGGTTTTAGTTGCTCAAAAAATGCTTTATGCTCCCCGATAAAGTCAGTAACAAATTCCTCTGGCACCATCTCCCCGTTAATTTTTATCCTTTCCCTGAAATCCTTGAGATGTGGAGAAGTACAAAGGGCTGTTTTATAACCCGACTCCTGAAGTATGCTGGCCAGCAAATGGGATACACTCCCCTTGCCATTGGTCCCTGCAACATGAATAGATGGAAATTTCTTTTCGGGGTAACCCAGATATTCACTTAAGGCAAGTGTATTATCCAGATTGGCTTTATATGCAGCAGCTCCAATTCTGTGAAACATTGGCAACTGGCTAAAAAGATAATCAAGCGTTTGCTTATAGTCCATTAATTCTGCCTGATAAAAACATAAGTTATCGTTCCAACCTGCTCTTCAGCAGCATCGTTTTTCAAATCAAAGCGTGCGCGCATGGCTGCATCATAAGCAAGCTTAACAAGATGTTGGTCTGTTGTTGTTGACCCCTGGACCCCTGCTATTGCTCTTGTCACTTCGCCTTTTTGATTGACATAAATCTTTACAACAACCTTTCCCTGTGCCTGTGTGTCATAGCTTGGCTTGGGCAAAAAGTTTGCTTTACGCCCGCTAAGACTATATGAGATTCCGTTACCGCTCCCACCTTCTCCCTGGAAATTTGTTGCTCCAGGAGTCCCATTGGGGTTTCCCTGATAACCTGGAACTTGTCCATCTCCCTGTGATTTCTGCGAACCGCTCCTTTGGTCTTTGCCAGGAAAAAGCGCTTTCTGGTCAACCTGAGGCTGGGGCTTTTCTACAACAACAGGTTTCTTTGTTACTTCTGTATTGGTATTTGCTTTGGTTTTGGTCTCCGAAGGCTTGGTCTCTGTCTTAGGTTTTTTTGTTTCTTTTTTCGAATCAGGCAATGCAATGCTCTCTTCAGTGTTTTGTGTAGCCACCTCTTCACGCGCAGATGCAGGGGGCTGTGCATTTGCAGGACTTACCGGCATTGATGCCATTGGCTGGGCTTGCCCCATACCCTGCTGGTCATAACCAAGGGCGACCTCCACTCCCTGTTCTTCAGGCAAGGGCAAAGGTGTCCTTAATGCAAGAAAAAAGAGGCTTGCTATTAAGCCCAAATGCATTAACAATGTCCAGAACCACGCTTTTGCGCTGTCTTTATGATTGGTTTCTCTAACAATGGGCTGGTTCATATCTTATTTCTTTGGTTGGGTTGCCAATATCACTTTATGGCTCGAATTCTGCTCAGCATTAATACTGTTAACCACATCAATCACATTTACAATGTATTGAACAGGAACAGTCTGGTCAGCACGCAAAACAACAGAGCCGTCAGTCTTACCCATCAAGGCCTGTGCCAAACCCTGTCGCATTTGTTCTATACTTACCGGGGATTCTTCCAAAAAATAAGAATATTCTTCATTTATATACACTGTAATGGTCTGCTTGGCCATTGTCCTGCTCTCGCTCGAAGGCAAAAGCAATTTTATGGCATTGGGCGCTACCAGTGTTGATGTTAGCATGAAGAATATCAATAACAAGAATACCAGGTCAGACATGGAGGCCATGTTGAATTCAAGTTTTCTTGTATTTCTTGCTTTTATTGCCATATTCTTGTCCCTTATATTAAATTAGGAAGCAGGTTCATGCAGCAAATCCATAAACTCAGTTGCCCTTGCTTCCAGGATAAATACCACCTTTTCAATACGTGCTACAAGGATGTTGTAACATATATAACCCAATATACCTACTATCAATCCTGCAATGGTAGTTACCATAGCTTCATAAATACCCCCGGCAAGCAACGAAATATCAATATTATTGCCAGCCATTGACATATTATAAAAAGCCCTTACCATCCCTACTACTGTACCTAAAAATCCAAGCATTGGGCCTGCTCCGGAAACAGTAGCCAATACAGCTATATTCTTTTCCAGCTTGGCAACCTCAAGCTTGCCAACATTTTCAATAGCGGCATTAATATCATTCAATGGGCGTCCTATCCTTACAAGGCCTTTTGCAATCATCCGGGCTATCGGGCTATCCGTATTCCGGCATAGTGATTTGGCTGAATCTATCCTGCCTTCATGAATGAAATCCCGGATATTGTTCATGAAATTGCTTTCCTCTTTTGATGCCCGGCTTAATGCAAGATACCTCTCAACAAAGATATAAATTGCCCATATTGAAAGGATCAGCAAGGGAATCATTATTATCCCTCCCTTCATCGCAAGGCTTAATAATGAAAGGCTTTCGTATTCCTGTGTCGCTTGTGCTGCACCTTCAACAATCCCTGGTTGAACTGCTGCTGCGCCATTTAAAAGAAAAAAATATGCCATATTTCTTTTTTGTTTATGGTGTGTCTTCTTAATTAGAAAAACTTAAATCCTTGTGTTTTATTGTTTATCTCCACAAAATTAAATATTTTAAGTCTTATTAAAACTTTATTCCCCTTCTTTTTTTATTGGATTATTGCCCTGGCTTTTCTCAACATATATGCTTGTTGATGGAAAGGCAAAATCAGCCCCTGCATCCTTTACAATTTGGATGATCTCTTAATTGATATCTTCCCTGATGTCCAAAAACTCATTGTAATCCTGTGTATCAATAAAATACAAGACCATGATGTCCAAAGAGCTGGGACCAAATGATGAAAACCTAACCCTTCCATCCCCATTTGTTCGGGGATGTGCATCAAGAAAAGCCTGTAGTTTTTTAGTCACTTCTTTCATTTGCTCAATACTTGTGCCATAGGTCAGGCCTATATCAAACCTCACCCTCCTGAATGTCCGCAGGCTAAGGTTATCAAGGCTTTCATTGACTACCATTTTATTTGGGATGGTAACAAAACTTTTTTCAAGCGTCCTTACCCTGGTGCTCCTAAACCCAACTTTCTCAACAGTACCCTGTATATTGCCTATCTGAACCAAATCGCCAACAATAAATGGCTTTTCCAAAAATATTGTCAATGACCCCAATAAGTTCTCAAGGCTCTCCTTAGCGGCCAATGCAACTGCCAAACCTCCAATCCCCAAACCGGCTACCAGCGTTGCCACATTCACATTAAAAACCGAACCCAATACTACCAATGCTGAAAATACAACAACAGTTATCTTTAAAAAATCAATAAAAAAAGGAATCAACTGATTATTGAATTTATTATCTGTAGCCTCAGACCTGTGTAACATAATCACAAGGATAATGTCACAAAACCTGAGCAATATCCACATGATGTTTAGGATCATCAATAGCTTAAATATCTTATCAACAAGCATCCTAATCCCAAACTGCTCAATAGGAACCAGGTTCCAACCCAGGGGATATTTCAACTGGTTAAATGCGATGAAGGCAAATATCAATAGAATGATATAACTCATCGGCTTTTGCAGAAGGCCTTGGAAATTCTCAATACTGATATCACTATGATACTTTTTGATTAAACGAAACAACAAACTGTTCGACCTCCTTGAGATAAACCTTTTAAAAGATAAACCCAGCAGGATGATGATCCCAAAAATTGCATAATTAAAAAGCGAGTTATCATAAAACTCATATTGCATTATTTCTTTCAGATAATCAATCATTGCATTAAATGTTTAAAAAACCAAAAGTCTATTTTATTTGTTAAGTGTTTTCGATATAGCCACCTTTTTATGCTGCCTTATTGCATATGTTGCAAGCACAAAGGTAACAACATCAGAAGCCACCCAACTTGATCCACTAACAGCTTCGTTTCAACCTGTTGAAAATGTTTTATTTATTTTTAGAATCCCTATTTCGCAACAAACGAAGAATCGCTCAGGCTTCCTTCATTATATTTGGATGGGCATTTCAATAATAGATTACTGGCAACAAAAGAATCCTTTTCAAAACCACCCACCACTACTACCTGTTCTGATTTCTCAAAGTCCTGTGGCTTTGTGCCCTGAAAATAAACCTGTTGTTCAACACCTTCCTCATCAATCATAAAAAAGCTTAGCCAAACAGATCCATTTTCAATCTGTTGTGTAATTTCTTTTTCTTTGCTAAGCTTCCCAATAATCTGAAATTGCTTGCCTTCATGTTTGCGGGCATCGTTGAACCCCGAATAGGTTTCAGCATCATATAAGGAACTTAGGATTGCACCTATAGCTACAATTATGGCAATAAGGGCCAAAACGTGGGTCTTCTTCATAAAGGATTGATTTGTTATTGTTGTCCTGATAGCTTTTCAGCTTCTAATCTGGCAAGTTTCCTTTCAAGTCTTTTCACTTTGCGCTCCATCCAAAATAAAAAAAGGCCAATTCCTAATAATATTACGCCACATACCACGGCCACAACAAATATTTTCCCATGTAAATCCATCATTCTTTGTCCTCCAATAGATTTGAGATATTTTCTTCAATTCTGTTAATATTTGAATATACTTTCCATATCCAATAAGAAAGCAAAACCCAACCGGCCATAGCCGGAAAAAATACAAGCCTCATCCTGCTGTCAAGGTCTCCTGATGCCAATGCAGGGTTACCATCCATACCCGGATGTATACTGGCCTCAGCCATCCTGGGTATCAACATGATAAATACAAACATGATGACAAATGCAAAAATATTATATACCCCCGACAGACGTGCCCTTTTGTCTGCCTGATCTATCGATGACCTTAGCACCATATAAGCCAGATAAGCTAACATTGATACTGCAGCCCCATTGAGCTTGGGATCCTGTATCCAATAGTGTCCCCAGGTGTTTTTGGCCCATATCATACCCGTCAATAAACCCAAACATCCCAATACGATACCAATTGTTGCCCCATCCCTGGCCTTCAAATCATATTCAGGATTATTTGATAATAGATATCTGATACTGTAAAAAACTGATATCCCCAATACAAACATCATCGAAAACCACATCCCTACATGAAAATATATATTCCGGATTGTTTGCTGCACCACTGGCAAATCAGGAACTGTGCCCATAAAGCCCATGATTATTGCATAAAGCAAAAGCATTATTGCCAATACCTTCCACCAGTTTTCCTTTATCAACTTCATTTTTTATCCTTTTATTCTTTCCAAAGATAGGGAAACAAAATATTTGACAATAAAATAAACAATAAATTTAACAAAATTAAAACCAAAACCTCTTTCCAGTTTACAAAGGCTGTTTCAATAATCTGCGAAGTAATTTTTATCAAAACCATGATCAATGGTAATACCAATGGAAAGCTTAATATAGCCATAATTGTGAAATTATTGCCTGTCCTCGATGATATCGCCGACAATAATGTCAATACACCGGATAACCCTATACTGCCCAAAAACACTATCAATAAAAATAAAGAAGTATCCTTTACAGGATTGCCCAAAAAAAGCACAAAAAACAGATAACCCACTAATGATAGTAATAATAACATCATGCTATTGTAAATTATTCTGGCCATTATTAATGCCCTTGGCGAAACAAGGCTATAATAATATAAAAAATGCTCTTTGCTTTCCGACATAAAACTCTTTGATATCAGGTTGATAGATGAGAAAAGCATGATTATCCAATACAACGCATTCCAGGTTTGAACGCTTATTATTTGCTGAAATACAAGATAACATACAAAAGCTGATGACACCACATACAAAAGCGCCCCGTTTATTGCATACAACTGGCGAAGTTCTAATAAAACATCTTTTTTAATAATTGCAAGTATTGGCTTCATCATTGATATTAATAAATGGCACAGGGATATGGAAACAAAGATAAAAAAACCCGGAAAAGATTTTATCTGTTTCCGGGTTTGTTTTTATGACTTGATGATTTTTTGTGTCACATATCCATCTTTTGTGTAAACCTTTAATATATAAACCCCGGGCTTTAATAAAGCTGTTGAAATCTTTGTTTTGCCATTTGGGCTTACTACTTCTGCTTCAGCGTTCATTAAACGCTGTCCTTCAAGATTTAGCAATTCTACTTTCACTTTCTCAGGCCATGAACCAATAAAATCAACAAACACTACATCAGAAGAAGGGATAGGGTAAACAACAAGCCTGCTTTCTTCAGCCAATAATTCTGAGACAGACACAATGCCTATAGTATATTGATAATATACCTGGCATTCATTGGCATCTGTTATTGTAACTGTATAAATACCAGCCCCAAGGCCAGTGATACTTGCTTCATTGCTCCCATTGGACCATTCATAAGTAAAACCGCCAGCTCCACCACTTACATTCAATGTTATTGAGCCCTGATTCTGGCCTGCTGTGGTATGGGTTATTGTTGGGTTTACAATGATTTCCTGAGGTGTAAACAGGTTGATTTCTTTTGTTATCTCACATAAGTTTGAGTCAGTTATAGTAACTGAATACAAGCCTCCTGATAATGAATAAATCGCAGACAAGGTTTGTCCGCCATCCCATAAATAACTGTATGGGGGCACCCCTCCTGATACTGCCAGTGAAATACTTCCATTAGGGTTGTCAAAGCATTCTGAAGGATCTGTTGTTACGATTACCCTTATCATTTCAGGCTCTGTTATTTCATAGCCTCCGGTGGCAACGCAACTTTCATCTGTAACAGTAACCTGATACCATCCCGCTGCCAGGTTTGATATGTTTTGCTCCTGTGAACCATTGCTCCACAAATAGGTAGGATTCTGAACTGTTCCTTCAAGACTTATGCTTATCGAGCCATCATTGAGCCCATTACAACTTACATCCTCAATATCAGCAATAATTTCAGGAGCCCCGCCATCTGACACAAAAATGCTTTCTTCTATCTGGCAATTGTTCCCAACTGAAGTTATTGTTACCGTGTATATCCCTGAACCAATATTTTCAATTGCAGACAGATCTGAACCTGTTGACCACAAATATGTGTAATCTCCTGATGGCATAACAATGCTAACCGAACCAGTGCTGTTTCCACAACCCTCTGGTTCCTCAATCACGATTTCATCAATCACAGGCGCATTCCCAACATTTATCACTGTTGCTGAAGCATTGCCCAAACAGCCATTGGAGTCCATAATCTCAACTCCATATATTCCGGGAGCAAGGTTTTCGATGGCAGGGCTTGTCTGACCCCCATCCCAAAGATAGGTATAAGGTTCCTGACCATTTGTCATGCTAACCTCAACAGAACCATTATTAAGTCCACAACTGGCATTTTCAACCATCATGTTTGCTGTAAGCATAAGGTTTGAATTTCCAACTGATACACTTGTGCTTGCCATACATCCAGCATTGTCTGTAACTGTAACAGAATACAATCCTGCTGCCAGGCCTGTGGCTGTTGCTGTTGTTTGTGCAGGTTCTGTGTCCCAGCTATAGGTATAAGGCTCAACCCCCCTGTCAACACTTACTGTTGCAGAACCTGAGGATGACCCACATAATGCATTCTCAGATGAAGTGATTAATGTAAGATTTTCATCGTTCCCAATAATCACATCAAACTCATTCACACATTCGTTTGCATCGGTCACCTCCACTGAATAGGTCCCGGGCAATAAGTTTACTGCTGTATTAAATATTTGAGGAGGTACAGTGTTCCATAAATACGAGTATGGGGCAGTCCCATTGGTAGGTGTAACTTTAGCCGAACCTGTTGCACTGTTACATGCGGCATTTTTTATCTCCAGCTCAGCCATCAAGGGGTCATTACCAATTACGACGTCAAAATTTTCTTCACAGCCAGCTTCATCAACAATGTTTACCTGATAGGTTCCTGCGGCAAGATGAATTGCTACCGGTCCCTGTTGAACCGGGTCTGTTGACCATGTATATGTAAATGGAGGTGTGCCTACTGTTGCATGAACTTCGGCCATTCCCATCCCTGCATTGCAAACATCATTAGTAACAGATTGGACAATCTGTGGAGTACATAATGCAACATTTTCCCCAAAATTCAACCTTATCATTGGGGTATTTGTTTCAATGCTCCATACTTCCCCGTTATAAAAATAACTTGTTTCTGGTGGCATGATGCCCTGTACAGATGCTGCAATGCCATAGTCCCCCAAACCGCTTAACTCAACCCCGGCAAGATAAATTCCAGCACTTAGGTCTTGATTTCCTGATGTAAATGGCAGTGACACAGATATAGGATCTAAACCAGCTCCTGTTGGAACATCAGCACTTTGAATGCTATATGGCTCACTGGAAGCAATTTCTGTAAATGTAGTCCCATCAAAACTATAAAGCCTGACTATAGCCTGAGATCCTGCCTGTGTGTTTTGGTGCAGGACAAAAGAAACAGAACTGGCTGCCATCGGCTCGGTTAATTCAAAAATATTGCCAACTGTAAAAGCCTGTTCAGAACCATTCCAGATCCCCATCCCATTATAGTTATACGAATCGCGGGCAAAGACACTATCTGTAATCCAAACAATTTCACTTAAGGTGTTGTTTTCAGGCATTTCATCTTCCTCCTGCTGGCTTACAATAAATTCAAATTCATAAACACCCTTCCCTGCCAGTTCAGGCCATTCAGAAAAACTAAACGTATTTGAAGACCCTGCACCTAATTGTGGCAAAGTGGTTGATGTGCCTGAATAAAAACCCTTATTTACTTCAATTGTTGTTTTAACATTGTTCTGAATATTGCCCCCAACATTTGTTACACGGGCAAACATCTCCATATCAGGGGCCTGACCATAAGGTAATCTCGAATACCCACCTGCCCCAACCATATCCATTGCCAGGTCGTTGGAGATGAAGCTTACCAACTGGATATCATCTATCATCCACCAATAATGGGTTGTACCCGATTGGTGAAAACGTATCCATACACTTGATTGACCACCTGCAACTTCGCTAATATTTACTGCCTGAAACAAAGGATTGGCACTAGTATTATTGGGTCCAAGCCCGTTTTTCACATCAAATGCAACCCAGTTGATACTGTCGTTACTCACCAGGACTTGAAGCTTTGAATTCACCGGATCACAACAATAGCGGAAATTATGCTGGAATTCCAACCTTACATTCGGATAGTCTTCAAGATTAAGTTTTTCGGTTTGGATAAATGCATCAACCACCTGATAAGGTGTTGAAATATTACATAAATCCGGATCAAGGATAATAAAACCATTATCGGCACTGGTTGAAGCTATTGGAGGGACACCAACAGAAAATGGCCCCTGAGGCCCCTGCGTTGTGTAATTCCAGTTACAAAAATCACCTGCTGATCCTGTTGCCCAACCAGCCGGGATCCCTGATCCAAAATCTTCAGACCACAAGACATCTTTGCTGCCTGTTTCCATGATGACTTTTGGGAGCTTGGCCTGCGCCCCCATGATATATCCCGGCAAAACCTCTTTGACAACGGGGCTTTGATTTTGCGCATTCAAAATTCCAGATAACACTACACAAATAAAGAGGGCTATACTTTTTCTCATACCATTAGTTTTTTAGTACCCATTACTGTTTTAAATCCGGCTCATTATCATTTTTTTATTCAATAATAACGGCCAAAAGTACAAAAAAGATCATACGCTGATTCAGGGTATTTTACGCAATTTACGACAAAGGGTTTCCTTTTCAAAAAAAAGTATCGGATAATAATAAAAAAAAGCAGCCTCTTTTTTCAAGAAACTGCTTTTTTAGGGTGGCTAATGGGATTCGAACCCACGACCCTCAGAACCACAATCTGATGCTCTAACCAGCTGAGCTATAGCCACCGTGTTTGTTTTGGGAGTGCAAATGTAATAAAAAAATCATTATTCCTGCAATTTGACAATAAAAAAACCTGATTTTTTTATGCTTTTATCAAGCCCAGGGCTTAATGATTTATTATAAAACATTATCAAACAACATAATAAATATGATTCATACGATTGTTAAAAACATAATCCATAATCAAGGAGATCCTTCTATAATACAGCTCTCACGTGAATTTTCAAATTTTTGGATAAATACCCGACAGGGAACATGTATGGTTCACATTAAGGGTTGAGGCGGGGTTGAGGCGGGTTTGAGGCGGGTTTGAGCCGGGTTTGAGCCGGGTTGAACCCGGTTCAACACCGCCTTAACACCGCTTTAAACCCGACTCAACCATTGACATGACTACTCTTTTTTATAGCTTGGGAGCATTCAGGGAGTGTTCAGAAAAGTGTGTGGGAGTGTTCAGAAAAGTGTGTCAGGGAAATTTTGCCTTATTGCCTCACATCTGATGCCTTAAAGACTTTTTCAGCAGGCCCTGGTTATGCAGAAAAATTGTATTTTTACAAAATAAAAACAAACAGCTATTAACAAGATGAAACGACTCAGGGTTTTATTTCTTTCTCCTTGGTATCCCATTGAATCAGATACGATGCTGGGGCTGTTTGTCCAGAAACATGCGAGGGCGGCATCAGGCATTGCAGAAGTATGGGTTTTATATGCCTATCCGGATCCGGGTACGGAAATAAATAACAAGCTAAGTATTTCAACAATTGAAAATGTAAATGAAATAAGAATTGCTTTTAAGCCTTCATCCTTTCCTTTTTTCATTGCCCGGATTATTGATTTATTTTCATGGTTTAAAGCCATTCGTACAGGATGGCGTATGTTAAAAGCACAGGATAAACTTCCTGACATCGTTCATTCAAATATCTTTGTCAAGGTGCCGTTGATAGCATACCTGCTTAACAGAAAGTATAATATCCCCTTTGTGGTAACTGAGCATTGGTCAAAAAGGCTTAATCCCCCAAAAACAATTTTGGGGCATATTGAAAACTTTGCAATAAGAAAAATATTAAAACGGGCATCAGATTTAAGTTGTGTTTCATCTTTATTGGGCAATGCAATGCTCAGCCAAAGGCTCGCACCTTCATATACGTATTTGCCCAATATCGTCGATTGCGAATTATTTACAATTGCCAGCCACAAAGCGCCCAAGGAATACAAAACCATAGTACACATCAGTTGTTTCGACAATCAATCAAAAAACATAAGCGGTATCCTGTCAGCTATTGAAATGCTGAGCAAAAAGAGACAGGATTTCAGGTTTTATATGATAGGAAATGGCCCTGATTTCTCAGCATCTATTGAAGAAGCAAAAAAGAAAGAAATATTTGACACCTATGTGTTTTTCACGGGTGTACTCGAAGGGGAAATTCTTGCTGACTCACTATCATCTGCTGACTTTTCGGTACTGTATAGCAACTATGAGACCTTTGGCATAGTGGTTTATGAAAGCCTTGCATGTGGGGTACCGGTTGTTGTTTCGGATGTTGCAGATTATCCCACCGACATAGCTGCCCATCTCGGAATGCTTGTTCAAAAAGGGGAGCCTGAATTATTAGCGCAAGCAATGGACAAGATGCTTGACACTTATCAAGACTATGACAAAAACACACTGAGGAATTTTGCTGTTGACAACTTTTCAGCAGGGTATATATCCAAAAAGCTTAATGATATATATAACAAAGCTATACTCAGGCCATAAAAAAGCAGCAGCAAGCCTTTTATTCAATTGTATTTTTACCAATACTGCCCCATTTCTTAAGTTTTTCAAAAAGAACTTCCTGTTTAAAAGGTTTTGAAATATAATCATCAAGGCCTTCATTAATGTATTTTTCAGCATCACCTTCCATGGCATTGGCGCTCAACCCAATGATTGGAACAAGCTTTCTATGCATTTTTCTGAGTTCTTTCATTGAAGTTATACCATCCATCACGGGCATCTGCAAATCCATAAGGACAACATCAAAATCGTTTGGCCGGTAAATATCAAGAGCTTCCTTTCCATTGACAGCCATCACTACAGAGCAACCAAAACTCTCAAGCATCATGCCTATTACTTTCCTGTTGATATATTTATCCTCAACCAAAAGGATATTAAACTCAAGAGACTGGTTCAGCTTGTCTTCATTTCCAGGTTCATTGATTTTTAAATCCTTATCATACGCTGCATAGAAATTAAAATAAAAAGTACTCCCCTTTCCCTGTTGGCTTGTTACACCTATTTCGCCGCCCATAAGCCCAACCAATTCCCTGCAAATTGCAAGGCCTAAACCAGTGCCTTCATATTTGCGGGTCAGGGAAGTGTCGAGTTGGGTAAATTTGGAAAACAGTTTGTCAACATCATCTTCACTAATACCTATTCCTGTGTCAGTAATTTCTGCTTTTATTAAAACCTTTTTTTCTTCTTTTTGTTGGATTGAGAATTTTGCAGTAACTGAGCCAGATTCAGTAAATTTAAATGCATTTGATAAAAGGTTGGCAATTACTTGTCGCAATCTCAGGGTATCAATCATAAGGATTTCAGGTATCCCATCATCAACCTGAAATGAAAACTGAAGGCCTTTTTGAGCGGCATTGGCAAGGAATACATCATTAATCTCTTTACAAAAATCCCTGAATATAATTGGTTCAGGTTTTAAGTCCATCCGGCCTGCTTCAATTTTTGACAAATCCAGGACATCATTAATAATACCCAATAAAGCATCAGATGATACTTTAATATTTTTGACATATTCGCTTTGAATATCATCCAGCTTAGTTCTTAATAAGAGGCTTGTCATACCCAGTATCCCTGTCATAGGAGTCCTGATTTCATGACTCATATTTGCAAGGAATTGCTGTTTAAGGGCTGCTGCCTGCCGGGTAACAGCGATTTTACGTTCAAGTTCTTCGCTTTTTTTCCTATCGGTGGCATCCCTGACAAATGCGAAATACACGTTAGCCCCCTGATAATTGACCCGGTTCAAGACCATTTCCACGGCCATCATCTGCCCACTGATTGCTTTAAGATAAGTTTCAAAGACAAGCATGTCCTTTTTATGCAATATCTTGACCCACTCGTTCCATTGGGCAATAGTAATACGTGGATCAATTTCGCTGATGTTCATCTGGAGGAAGGCATCCCTTGAAAAACCCAGCAGATTGCTTGCCGAAAGGTTGGAATAAACAATTCTGCCATCGGCACGTATCCTGAAGATTGCATCTGATGCGTGTGCTACGCCATATTGGGTCAAATGTTGTTCAAAATCCATTTCCCTGCGGGCAGTAACATCTTCAAACAACACCCCCATTGTGTCATCATTAAGTTTAAAAGCCTGAAAATTAAAATACAAAGCTTTTCCATCTGTTGACTCAAATTTAAAACCATCCAAATGGAAAGTATTCCCTGTTTTAATAACTTCAATGAATTTATCATGGATCCCATCTCTTTTTAATGCCGGAAAAATATCAGCAAGCCATTTACCAATAGGATTCAATATATCATTTGGCATAAACTGTTTTGAAAAAGCATTGCAATGGGACAAGAAAAGCTCAGGGCCGTTTTCATTAAAATCAAGTTTATAAACATATAATCCCATTTCCATTCGTTCAATAACATCGGCATACGTCCTGATTTGCTCCTGTATTTTTTTCCTGGAACTGATATCAATAGCGATTCCCTTAAAGTTTGTCATACCTTCAGCATCGTGACCGGCCATCATAATCACAAAGAAATACATCAGCCTGTTTTCTTTGCCCCAGAAGCGATATTCAAATCCTTTGGAATAGTTTTTATTTGTTTCAAGCTGTTGCATATATAGCTTAACCAAATCCCTGTCTGCTTCATGTACAAGATCAAAAAAAGAGATATGTTCATAAGGGGCATCAACATCCAGACCCAGCGTAAACAAACCATTTCTGTTTAAGTATTTAAATGTACCAGTATTGTTCAGTTCAAAAACCACTTCGGGGAGGAATTCAACAAATTCTTTATAACGGGATTCAGATTGTTTGACCATCTCCAAAGCCTCGCTGATTTTTCTATTACTAAGCGAAAGTTCGTCCATCAACTTAGATAGTTTCTCATTACGGCTTTGCAATTCAATGTTTTGGTCTTGAATTTCCCTGTTTTTTTTGATAATCTCATTCTTGTGCATCATCAGTAAGGCTTCAGAATTTTGCTTTTGCCTGAGTTCATCCTGAAGTTCACTCGTTTTTTGGTTCACTTTCAACCTAAGGTAAATAACAAAAAATGAAGCCACAAGTACAACCAAAAAGAGGCCAAACAAACCAATAAAGAAAATTTTATTGGATTTCGCAAAAAAACTTATGCTTTCGACCTGCCCAGTCCAATTATTATTGATATCACTTAGTTCCCCATTTTCTTTAATTAATGAAATCCCTTTATATATTTCACGGATAATGACCATGTTTTTCGGCAAAGCAGCAAAGCAATAATTTATTGCAAGAAGGGGTATATCATGTATTATAAAATGGCTTATCCGTTCTTCATCAATGATAAATCTTCCCTGAAAGTTTGACACAACAGCACAATCGCAAGTTTCACCGTCATCAAAAAGCATGAGTGCTTCAAGGGGCGTTTCAATTTTTATAATCTTATATAAGGTGGTATTTTCTGTATTTACCCCTCCCCTATATGTTTCATTAAGAAAACTATTTATATTTTGAGTGAATGCTATATTGAAACAGTGCAATATCAACAATCCGCAAATTAAATTTTTCATGTGTTTAATAATAGCATCATAAATAATTTCTCTGGCAATTTACCAACAAATTAATAAATAAATATCATAAAAACACGGTTTTTTTATTGCATAAAGGATAAATATATCTAAAAAAACAATAATGTGCAAGGATAATCACAACAGGTATGAAAGCCAATTCAAACAAAAATAAAAAAAGGCAATTGAACTATTAATTGGTTCAATTGCCAAATATGTTTCAAAACCGTATAAAAAAAATTTACTTAGGGTCAGATATTAAAAAAAGCTCTTATTGGAGTTTATAAGCAAAAACTCATCTAGACAGGCAAGCAAGGCCTACTCAACAACCTGTCCCTGAAACTGTTGTATGTATTGCTGGAGGTTCGAATTGGTTTTATAAACCTCATCTATGAAAAAGTGAAGTATTGCTTCAAAATCCTTAGCCGACCTGAAGCCAGGCAAAGGGGTAATCAGATTAAGGTCTTTATCGAAAAATGAAACAGTAGGATAACCAATAGAAGATTGTCCATCAGCCCTTTTAACAGCAGCAGCAGCTTTTGCGAAATCATGTGTAGCCCTTTTCTGTCCGGCATTTGCATTAACATATTCTTGTCCTTTAAATGTAATTGGCTCAGCACCTTCTGCATTAAACTTAACTGCATAAAAATGCTCATTAAGCAAAGAAACAATTACAGGATTTGAAAAAGTCTGGCTGTCCATACGTTTACACCAGCCACACCAATCGGTATAAAAATCGACAAAAATCATTTTAGGGTTTTTCTTATTTAAAGCAACAGCTTCTTCAATGCTGAGCCATTTCACTCCTTCAGTTTTTTCCTGGGCAAACATAGGCGTTCCAAATTGGATAAGGGCGAAAGCCAATAAAAAAAGTTTCTTCATAATAACAAAAAGATTTAGTTCATTAAAAATGAGCTCCAAAAATCCCTGTACAAACAGATATATAAATTATGAAAATCATGATATTGAGTAACACAATTTATCCGTTTCAAGAGGAAGATACCAATATGGAGCTTAATAGCAAAATTTAAGTTTGACAACAAACAACAAATGTAACAAAAACCTAAGCTAAAATGTTTAAGTAGAAAAAAAAGTATTCCATTTTTAGTTAACTATCAGAATTTCATTTTAATTGAAAAACAAAACAAATCATTTTCTTATGAAAAACACATGATAAACCGGATGAATCAGCAAGTGGATTTTATTTCACTTAAACAGCCATGGATTTTTTTTTTACAATAAGATATAATAATTGAATTTTGCTTACGTTATTCTTTCAAAAATCTTCTAATTGTTTGAATAAGGCCCATCGTATTTATATGACTTTCGCATTTTCGACTAACATCTGATCATTAAAAAACTTAAAAAACAAATACAAGCTGTTACACATTTTTTTGACTTTAACGAATCAGCCTGGAATAAAAAATCAAAATAAAAGAAGCACAAAAAACATCGTTTCAGGAAAAAAAAGTGGATGAATTTATCCAGGAAGAGAAAAACAGAAAGAAATAACAGAAAAAAAAAGAATATAAAAGGCAGAGGGGTGAAATATATTCATCTGTTTTACAATTAATTAAAAATTATTTAAAAAACAATCAGCCATGAAAAACCAAAAAAATCAAAAAAAATCAAAGGATGATAATTATAAAAAAAATGTAGTATATTTGCAAACCAATTTTGAAGGCACAAAAACGCGGATGTGGCGTAATTGGTAGCCGCGCCAGACTTAGGATCTGGTGCCGAAAGGCGTGGGGGTTCGAGTCCCTTCATCCGCACTTTTTTTAGATGGAAAAGGAACCTAAACACCCCAATTATCTGGTTATTAACAGGTGAAGGGGTATTTTTTTTTATTGTCTGGCTTAATCCGAAACACAAAGGGTTCAGTTAAAGGCATAATATTGCAAACGTCTATTGAACTAAAAATCTCAACAGCAAATGAACATTACTAAAGAGCACACCAGCGAACTGGAAGCCAGGTTAAAAGTACAAATAACAGAAGATGACTACAGGGAAAAAGTAGAAAAGTCCCTGAAAGACTTACAGAAAAAGGCAAATATTCCGGGATTTCGTCCAGGGAAAGTTCCTTCAGGCCTTATAAAGAAGATGTATTTTAAGACTATATTACTGGAGGAAGTCAACAAAGTAATGTCTGAAAGTTTATACGACTATATTAAAAGTGAAAAGCTCCCTGTGTTAGGCAGCCCGCTTGCGGACCAGAATCAGGGGATGGACATAGATTGGGACACACAAAAAGATTTTGATTTTACATTCGAAATTGGGATGTCTCCTGAAATTAACATCTCGCTTGATGATGCAATACCTGTAGATTATTATAAAATCAAGGTAGAAGACAAGACCATCCAGGACTATGTAGAAGACATCTGTCGCAGAAATGGGGAGATGGCACATCCAGAAGTTTCAGAAGAGGATGACCTCTTATTTGGGGAGTTTGTTGAGACAGATGGCAATGGCACAGTTAAAGAAAACGGCCATAGCCACAAATCCAATTTATATATCAAATTTGTAAAAGACGAGACTCTTAAGAAACAAATGATTGGATGCTCAACAGGAGCTGTTTTCACTTTTGACATCATTAAGGCAAGCGAAAATGAAGTAGAAGCTTCATCAATGATTGGCTTGAAAAAAGAAGAACTTGAAAACATAAACCCTGTATTCAGGTTTACAGTTGAAAACATTTCAAGGTTGCAGCCTGCTGAACTAAACCAGGCGCTTTACGATAAAGTAGCACCCGGCCTTGGTATCGACAGTGAAGATGCATTCCGTAACATGGTAAAAGAGCAGGTTTCCAAGCAATTTGAAGTTGACTCAGATCGCCAGTTTAAACTTGATGCCATTCAGAAACTTGTTGACATATCAGGATTTGACTTACCAGACAACTTCCTTAAAAAATGGCTGTTAGATCAGAATGCCGACCAGTTAAATGCACAAAACATTGATGAAGAGTATCACAAGTACCGTGATACTTTAAAATGGCAGTTAATAGAAAACAAAATTGCTTCGGATAATAAAGTTGATGTAACACCAGAAGAAATCAAAAACCACCTGAAAGCATTTATGGCTGATCAGATGCTTCGTTATGGGCAGTCAAATGTAGAAGAAGAAATGCTTGAGAACTTTGCAAAAAGGATCATGGCCGACGAGAAAGAAGTAAAGAATGCATACGACAGGCTGTTTGATGATAAAGTATTTCAATTATTAAAAAACAAGCTTCAATTAAATATTGTTGAACTTACTTATGATGATTTTGTTAAATTAGTAGCCGAAAAACATAAAGCATAATAAGCTTTTTTTTCTTTGATTTTTTATTACTAATTTTAAACAAAAATACTATGGCACGACAGGATGAATTCACCAAATATGCGACCCGCCATTTGGGTTTAAACAGCATGACCTTACATAGGTACACCAGTATCTATAACAATTATATCAGCCCAACCATTATTGAAGAGCGCCAGTTGAACGTAGCCACCATGGACGTATTCAGTCGTTTGATGATGGATAGGATTATCTTTTTGGGAGTTCCGATTAATGATTACGTAGCTAATATAATCCAGGCCCAGTTGTTGTTTTTAGAATCCGTCGATGCCAAAAAAGACATCCAGATTTATCTGAATACTCCTGGAGGTTCTGTATATGCTGGTTTAGGCATTTATGACACCATGCAATACATTGCACCAGATGTGGCAACAATATGTACTGGTATTGCTGCATCTATGGGATCAGTATTGCTTTGTGCCGGGGCAAGTGGTAAACGTACAGCCCTGAAACACTCAAGGGTTTTAATTCACCAGCCTATGGGCGGAGCTGAAGGCCAGGCATCAGATATTGAAATCACTGCCAGAGAAATCTTAAAGATTAAAAATGAATTATACCAGATTATTGCCAATCACTCCAAACAGGATTTTGACAAGATATGGAAAGATTCAGACCGTGATTACTGGATGACTGCTGACGAAGCCCGTGAATATGGGATGATAGACGAAGTGCTGTCGTCTCACGCAAAATAGTTTTTCAACCGTATTGTCATGGAAGCCCCAGCCTAAAAGGCAAAGGGATTTTAATGACAATACGGTTTTTGTTTACCCCCAAAAGTTTTATGAATAAAGATATCAGAAAGTGTTCTTTTTGTGGCAGGGAAGCCAAAAGCGTATCTATGCTTATATCAGGTATAAGCGCGCATATATGTGACCAGTGCGTTGAACAGGCAATGGCCATTGTAGAAGAAGAGTTGTCGCTAAAGAACAAAAAAAAACCTCAAGGATTTAAGCTATTAAAGCCAAAGGAAATAAAATCACATCTTGACCAATATGTTATTGGGCAGGATGAAGCAAAGAGAGTCTTAGCCGTTGCTGTTTATAATCATTATAAGAGAATTGCAGATTCGGCAGAAGTAAAGAAAAACAATGATGAAGTAGAAATAGAAAAGTCTAATATCATCCTTGTAGGAGAAACAGGAACAGGGAAAACCCTTTTGGCACGTACTATCGCAAAGATATTACATGTTCCCTTTTGCATTGCTGATGCAACAGTATTGACCGAAGCCGGTTATGTAGGCGAGGATGTTGAAAGCATCCTTTCAAGGCTCCTTCAGGTAGCAGACTTTGATGTTGCAGCTGCGGAGAAGGGCATAGTATTTATTGACGAAATTGATAAGATTGCCCGTAAGAGCGATAATCCTTCCATTACACGTGATGTAAGCGGTGAAGGTGTTCAACAGGCATTGCTTAAAATTCTTGAAGGGACAATTGTAAATGTGCCACCACAGGGAGGGCGTAAGCACCCCGAACAGAAGATGATACAGATAAATACCCAAAACATACTGTTTGTTTGTGGGGGCGCATTTGATGGCATTGACAAAAAAATTGCATCCCGCATGCATACCAATACAATTGGTTATGGGTCAAACAAAGAGAATATGTTTGTTGACAAAGAAAACCTGCTTCAATACATAGCCCCACAGGATCTTAAATCATTTGGGCTAATACCAGAACTTGTAGGCCGTCTTCCAATGATAACCTATCTTAACCCACTAGACAAAGAAGCATTGAGGCAAATACTAACTGAGCCTAAAAATTCTTTAATCAAACAGTACAAAAAGATTTTCAATCTTGATAATGTTGAGCTTGAAATTGACAATGAAGTATTGGATTTTATCGTTGATAAGGCGGTTGAATTTAAATTGGGGGCAAGGGGCTTAAGGTCAATATGTGAAATCATCATGCTCGATGCCATGTATGATATTCCATCAAAAACAGACAAGGAACAAAAGTACCAGTTGACACTTGAATATGCCCAATCAAGATTTGACAAAAATGCAATAAAAAGATTAAGGGTTGCATAAAAGAATAGCAGGTTTGATACCTGCTATTCTTTTATAGGACAATAATATTTAAGATGATAATAAAAAGCCAAAATTCCGATTTAACAAGAAAGAAAGCCGTTTTAACTGCTGGCATATTTTTTGTTAATATGTTTTTGGCCACATGTTGCCTTAACAAAATATTTTGACCATAGCATTATTATTGCTATCTTTAAACATGAAAATAAACAGAAGATGATGAAAATAAAAAATCCCATTATTCTTTTACTCATCATAATAAGTTACAGTGCAAGCGGACAATTTTCCGGGGGTTTTATCCATCCGGCTGTAATTGTTGACGGCGATACACTTCCATTAATCACCCTTCCGGTTTTGCACTTTTATCCTCCCAAGGAATTTTCATCCAGAAGAGAAGAACGCAGATACACAAAAATGGTAAGGGATGTAAAAAAGGTTTACCCTTATGCACGCCTGGCAGGCATAAAACTTGAGGAATATAATCGCCTGATGGCAGATATCCCGCGCGAGAAAGACAGGGATAAATTAATGAAGAAAGCAGAGGATGAGTTACGGGCACAGTTTGAAGAGGATTTAAAGAAACTGACCTTTTCACAGGGAAAAATCCTAATTAAGTTGGTTGATAGGGAAACAGGCAACCCCTCTTATGCATTACTAAAAGATTTAAGAGGTTCACTTTCGGCTATCTTTTGGCAGTCCTTAGGGCGTATCTTTGGGTATAACCTAAAAACAGAATATGATGCTGTAGGTGATGACAAGATGATTGAAGACATTATCCTCAGGATCGAAGCAGGGGCGTTATAGTTCAGATGCTTATTTCCCGCGGCCCTGGACAACAATCAGAACAGTGTATATTAAAATTTTAAAATCAACGGCAAGTGACATGTTTTCAAGATAAAGCAAGTCATATTTAAGCCGTTCGATCATCTCATCTACATTTTCAGCATAACCATACTTTACCTGTCCCCAGGAAGTAATACCAGGTTTAATGCGCTGAAGCAGCTTATAATGAGGGGCTTTTTTTACAATCTGGTCAATAAAAAACTGACGTTCAGGACGAGGGCCAACTAAGGACATATGCCCAATAAAAACATTATAAAACTGAGGGATTTCATCAAGCCTTACTTTTCGCATAAACCTTCCAAATGGAGTTATTCGGGGATCATCCTTACACGATAACTGAGGGCCATTTCTTTCTGCATCAATAAACATCGACCTAAACTTATGCATCTGAAAAGGCTTGCCATGTATCCCAATCCGCTCGTGGCTGTATATGATAGGTCCTTTTGATGACAACCTGACGCCAAGTGCTGTAAACAGGTATAAAGGAGACAACAAAATCATAGCAAACAGTGAGGCCATAATATCAATAAGCCTTTTAATTGTTTTCTGCCAAACAGGCATCAGTCCCTGTTGGACAAGAATTACAGGTGCACCAAAGATTGCGCTCATCTTTACCGAACCAAGTAAAATATCATGCATATCAGGGATTACCTTTATGGCTGCATCTGTTTGATATAACTCAGCCATTATTGCAGATATGTTTTTATGCTCCCTGGGCTCCAATGCAATGATTACTTCTTCAATTCTATTATTTTCTATTATCGACCTGACATCTTTAAACCAACCCAAACGAGGCAAATGAGATTCCAGCAGATAATTATCAAAAATATTCACATTTACAAAGCCAACAAACCTGTTACCGGTACTTTTCTTAAGGCCTTCGATTTCATTAAATATTCCAAGTGCTTTTTTCTGGCTTCCAATAATAAGTGTATTAAAACAAATAATGCGTTTTTGGATCTTATGTGCTGTATGAGAAGTAATTAAAAACCTCAACAGTGCAGTAAGGAAGAAATGCAAGACAAATAAAACCAAAAAAGACTCATAATAATCCTTATAGGTATTTATCTCATCATCAAGGAGAAGCGAAAAAAAGATTAATACCAGCCCAATCACAGACATAAATAATGTTTGCCCCAATTCACCTAATCTGGATTTGATCATTGATTTGTTATAGTAGCCTGAAAAAGCATATAAGGCGACCCAGAAGGCAGGGATAACAAAAAGGCCGATATAAAGGTTATTGTCTAAAAGTATTTGTTCATTTCCATTATTGGCAACCGGATCAATATTATATTTACGATAAGCAAAAAAAACTGTCCATGCCACCATGGCAGATATTATATCAGCAAAAAGGTATTTCAGGAAGTGTAGTTTTTTATTTTTGTTCATGATGGACAATTTTTATGTTGTCAAAATAATTCACTGCACTTTCCTGACCTTCACCAAGTATCCCCCCGAAATATAATTTAAATTTCATTGCATCGCCCAGATAACTTAAGGTTGGAGTTAAATTGACATAAATCTTGTTCCATTCACTGCTTGGATTTATTGCAAAGATAGAAACACTACTGGTAGTCTGATCCGACATATAAGCAGTTAATCCTACAACAATTTCTGTTTCATTTTTATATTCCATTTCTAAAAAAACCTCGTTGCTATGGGCAGGCAATTCAAAAAAATCGGAAGATTGAACTTCAAACATTTTCCTGTCCCCTTCTAAACGAACCATCCCGGAATAAGCTCCGTTACAGACATCCACATCAGTCACTTCCATAATAGTATCACTATTAATAGTAACATCAAAACCAGTAGCACCCGTTTCAAAATTGTTCATATAAGGGAACACACTGTCATCGATATAATGGGTAACAGGTGAAATTGAATGAATTTGTTCAGCTTGAAAATTTACTTCAGTTTCATACTTTAAATAAAAAGGATAGTAAATCCTGGTGCCAGCAATACCATTCATTTTGATTCCAGGCAAGATAATAACAGGTTTAAGTCCCTGGGCAATAACAGGCACTGTAAAAGGCATTTCGTAAGTTCCAATTAGTTTCCCATCCACAAATACCCATGCATCTGTTATCTTATGGTTTAACACCCCTTCTCCGAGTGCCAGAAAGGGATTTTCTTCCAGAATGATTGTGTCAATATGAAGGTAAGAAGGTATAATTTCTTCAGGATACATTGATTCACAAGAAGAAAACAGGAAATTGAAGCCAAAAAGGATTCCGATGATACAATACAGAAAAGATTTTTTTATCATAGCAGGAAAAGGTAGTTTTTTTTTCAGTATGCCTTTGTTTTAAATATTATCAATCTTAAAACGCAACACTAAGGTTAATATTGCAAAAGAAAAAGAAAAGAATTTACATCAGGAGCTGAATGAGCCTGACAAGGCCAAATTCATTTTCTCAAGTATTTGGTGAGCAAGCTGAAGCGAATTATAGCCATCCATGATTGTGACAAGTGGTTCCTTGTTAAAGATTATTGAATCATGGAAAGCCTCAAGTTCAGTTTTTATAGCATTTATCGGGCCAACTTCAGGTTTTTCTATAATGAGTTGTTTCTTACCCTTTGTTTCTCCCAAGTCAAGGATTAAAGCAAAAGGATCACTTTCATTAACCTCTTCGTTCAATCTGATTATCTCAACTTCTTTTGTAAGAAAGTCAACAGCGATATAACCATCTTTCTGGAAAAACCTTGATTTTCTCATATTCTTCATTGAAATCCTGCTGGCAGTCAAATTGGCTGTACAACCATTATTGAATTCAATGCGGGCATTACATATATCCGGTGAATCACTTACAACAGCAACTCCGCTAGCGCTAATTTTACGGATTCCTGAACGTACAACGCTAAGGATAATGTCCAGGTCATGGATCATCAGATCAAGCACAACAGGGACATCAGTCCCCCGTGGATTAAACTGTGCAAGGCGATGTGTTTCGATAAACATCACATCTTTAAAATAGGGCTGGGCAGCTAAAAACGCAGGATTAAACCTTTCGACATGTCCAACCTGAACTTTAACATGTGCCTCAGAAGCAAGCTCAATTAAACTTGCAGCCTCCTGGATACTTGTTGTTAAAGGTTTTTCAATAAAAACATGTTTCGATTTTTTTAATGCAGCTGCTGCGCATTCATAATGTGAGATTGTTGGGGTAACAATATCAACAACCTGACAATTATCAACAAGATGCTCAACAGAGTCGAAACTTTTGATATGAAACTGTTCTTCGACCCATCTGGAATTTTGAGGATTGGGATCATAAAAACCAATAAGCTCAAATTTTTCAGATTCCTGAATACATTTTAAATGAATTTTTCCAAGATGCCCTGCACCTAATACACCTATTTTCAACATGTTTTTTTTTGCAAAGTTATTTTTTTCAACTAAACGAAATTAGTATTTTCGCATGAAAAACAAACCATAAAAAACTGAAACATTTTTTATGGTTTAATTCAAAAAAAAATAATGAATGATTCATACAGGCACAAAGGCTTAAGACGAAAATTAGTAGATGAGATCCGGTCAAAAGGGATCAATGATGAGGGCGTTTTAAAAGCTATTGATACCATTCCCCGACATTTATTCCTTGATTCAACTTTTGTTGATGTTGCCTACCAGGATAAACCATTTCCAATTGGATCGGGACAAACGATTTCCCAGCCATATACGGTGGCTTATCAAAGTCAGCTTCTTGAAATAAAAAAAGGGGATAAAGTGCTTGAAATAGGGACAGGCTCAGGCTATCAGGCATGCGTATTATTAGAAATGGGTGCCCGGGTATATACAATTGAAAGACACAAAACACTATTTCAAAAGACAAAGCAATTACTTAATCAGTTAGGCTATAACCCAAAAGTATTTTTTGGAGATGGCTATAAAGGCCTCCCCTCTTTCGCCCCTTTCGATAAAATTATTGTAACAGCCGGTGCCCCTTATATACCGGATGCATTATTGGAGCAATTAAAAACAGGAGGCATTATGGTTATTCCGGTTGGAGCCTCTGACACGCAAGTAATGATGCGTATTGAACGCCTTGAAGATGGCAGTTTTCTCAAAAAAGAATGTGGATTTTTCAGATTTGTTCCATTATTAGAAGATAAAGCATTGTAATTGACAAATATTTGGTTAAATTTGCTCCGTGGCACAAGAATCCTTCCATTAATTGTGTTTATTTATTTGATTAACTTACATGCAGATAACAGAAGAACCTTATCCATTTATTCAGACCTACCCACTTGAACAAGTGGTGGTTTCCTTTTCAGGCAAGCTGTCACAAGATATTATTGTGGGTTTAGGGGAAGCATTAAGAGAAGAATTGCTTAATCGGTTTGAGCCCAAATATGTAAACCGCATCTTTGCAGTTTTTATCGAGATGTTACAGAATGTCCTTCACTATGCTTACGAGCCAAATGAACAATACCTGACCAATACTTTGTTTTATGATCGGGTTTGGGTGTTAAGCGACAATAAATCTGTTAGCATTGCAACTGCCAATGCCTTAACAAACAACCAAACAGATAAGCTTAAGGGGAAATGCATCTTTGTCAATTCTTTAAGCCCTGAAGAATTAAAGAAAGAATATCTGCAAAGGAGAAGAGACCGTATTGAACCGGATGGTAAGGGAGCAGGTATTGGCTTGTTTGATATTGTAAGAAAATCAGGGAGTAAACTTGATTTTCATTTTTTCGCAATAGACAAGCATGCAGATGTTTTTGGTTTGATTACCAAAGTAATACCAATTGTTGAAGAAATATAACGAACAAAACGAATTAAACGAAAAATAATATGGATAAACTGTGTATTAGTAAAACAAAATACACCCCGGAGGTTTGTATGGATTCGGCTACTCGTACAGTGTCGTTTACAGGCAACTGTTATCCTGAAAATGCTGCGGAATTTTTTGTGCCTATCTTTGATTGGCTTCGGGAATATATTAAACAATTTGAACGAATTGAAGTTGATTTTAAGGTCAACTACTTTAACACAAGCTCATCCAAGTGTTTTCTTATCATACTTGAAATCCTGGAACAATTTGCATCCTCTAACGGGAAAGTAATGGTTAACTGGTATTACAGAGAAGACGATGAAGACATGCTTGAAAGCGGTGAAGAACTCTTTTTTGGCATAAACCTTCCACATAAAGTAATTCCATTTAGTGAATAATTCAGGGTGTTTGCATCATAGTTTCTTGATGTTTATACTCTAAAATGTTTGTTGCATTCTTTCATTATCAACAAATTAAATTCAACAAAAGCTGCATCCTCTTCAAAATAACTTATTATTAATCCGGGATTCTTTATATTCAATATGTTATTAGACCAGAATTTGGATAATACATATTGTTTAAAACGTGATAAGACATTTTGCCCCGACACACAAAACCTAATGTACTTGATTGTTTTTCAATAAATAAAATTCATTCTCATGAAAAAAGAGCCTAAAACTAAATTAAAAGATCTTTATTCCAATGAAATGGAAAAAATTGAAAAATGGGAATCATTTATTGGATCAGAAGAATCGTTGGAAATTGATAATTTGAGAAATGTAATAGGTGAAATTCTTTTATGTTACAAAAAGCTTGTAAAGGAATCATCCAAAATCACAGCAATGGGCGATGCTACCCAGCGCAAACTATTAAAGGCACAGGAAGAAATTGAAATCCTAAATGGGAGATTATCTGAATCTGAACAGAACATCAAAGAATTAAACGCAATATTATTGGAATATATTAAGGCAACCGGGAGATAAGTTAAAATGGTCAACTATAAAATCTGGATTAACATACGGTATTTTATAATTTATCTTGTATGCTTCCAATCCTTTTCGGTTAGTGCGACAAAACTAGACAGCCTGCTGCTCCAACTGAACAACCATCACCAGGAAGATACAATAAGGCTTTCTTTGCTTAAATCTATTTGTTATGAGTATAAATTTATTGAAAAAAACAAAGCAACCGAATATGGGATAAAAGGCCTGTCACTTGCACAGAAACTTCACAATCAGGAATATGAAGCTGAAATACTCAACATTCTTGGCATTATTTATATGGAATATGATGATGATGCTTTAGCCCTCGAACACTTTTTAAAAGCAAGAAAAATATTTATCGAACTAACTGACACTTCAGGCCTTTCAAATATAAGCAATAACATTGGCCTTATTTATTACAAACGACAACAATGGGATGAAGCACTGCTTCATTTTAATGAAGCAAAAAAATACAACCTTTTAATAGCAGACAGTAATTCTTATGGCAATAACCTCAACAACATAGCTGTTATTCACCGAAAAATCGGACAGATGGATAAAGCCATTGAATTCCATCAACAAGCATACAACATCCATGAGAAACTAAGAAATAGCCTTGGCATGGCTGATGCCCTGCAAAACATGGGCATAATCATGTATGAGAAGGAGGATTATGCAAAAACACTTGACTTTTTTGCCAGGGCTATTGTTCAGCGCCAGCAAGCCGGGGATCTTGTAGGTGTTGGTAACCTACATTACAACATGGGGTTTATTTTTCAGGCCATGAACAAATATGATAATGCGATTCAGCACTACACACAAAGCCTTAATATCGCTTATAAAATCCAATCCGGAGGTCTGGCTTCGAAAAATCTTAGTGCATTGGCCGAAAACTATGCCGCTAAAGGTGACTTTAAAAAAGCATGTGACTTCCATTCTCAGTTTTTTGATATTCATGACAGCATCTATAACCTTGGAAAGGCTTCTAAAATATCAGAACTACAAACAAAATATGAAACAGAAAAAAACAATCAATCCATTCAACTCTTAGAAGTTGAAGCCAGGCTTAAAAAGGCAGAACTTTTGCGGTCCAGGGTCTCATTATTATCAATTACCACAATAGTAATCCTCATTAGTATTTCATTATTGATTTTGCGCAAAAATTATTTAAAAAGGATTCAGCTAAACGCCCTTTTAAGTGAAACAAATATAAAAATCCATCAACAGAAAAATGAAATATTAATCCAGAGAAACCAATTAGAGCAATTTAACGAAGAACTTCTCAGCCAGAAAGACGAACTGGAAAAACAAAATGAGAACCTCCAGAATCAAAGTATCAGCATAGGAAATGCTTTAAAAACAATTGCCCGAAAAAAAGACCAGATTACTTCAAGCATGCGTTATGCTGCCAGGCTCCAAAATGCCCTAATCCCGGATGTGGATCTGATAGTCCCTAAAAATATTGAATTTTTTCATCTTTATCAGGCAAAAGATTTTGTATCAGGTGACTTCTTTTGGCTTGGAAAGCTTGGCAACTCATTACTACTGGGATTATTAAACACCCAGCTCAAAGGCACTTCCGGTGCATTTCTCTCGATATCAGCCAACAACCTTCTCAAATCCATCATTCATGAAAAACTTGAAACCTCTCCTGAAAGAATCATGATAGGATTAAATTCCGGCTTATATCAAATCATGAACTGCGAAAACATTATCCATGCTTTTTCAGGTGTCAGGTTTTTATTTGTCAACCTGGATTTCAAGAAACAATACATTTGGGCAGCTTCTTCAGGAATTTCCTGGTACGGGTATATGAATTCCCAAATCCATGAATTTACCAGCCAGAATATGGGTATTGGGTTGACAAAAGATATATGCACCAAAGATTTTGAAAAATGGGAATTTCAGTTGAAGCAAGGAGATAAATTGCTATTTTCCTCGCCCGGAAGTATTGAATGCATTCAATCAGAACAAAAAATCCAGGATATCGCAGGCTTTATCAATAATGTATTCGCTGATGATGAAAGTCTTGGCCATGCCTTCAATAAACATTTTAAGATGCCTGAAATCCTGCAACAGGATGTTACGCTTCTGGGCTTAAACTTATTGAACCATGAATAAAATCAAAGCTTATCATCCTGCCTTAATGAAATCCAATTATGCATGCTTTGGGTTTCAAAATACATTTATCAGATGGATTATTATCTTTACAATGCTGCTTTCAATACCCGAAATGAGTTGGGGACAGCAACAGCAGGAAAAAATTGACAGCCTAAAAACCCTGCTTGAAAAAACCAATATTGATACCAAAAAAATTCCCCTGTTTCTTCAATTAGCCAGTTGTTATGACACTTTAGAACAAAATATTGCCTTTTCTTATGCTGACAGTGCTTTTAATTGTGCCGAATCAAGCAATGATAATATCTTAATTACAAACACCTCCAATGAAGCTGGTATTATCTTTCTTCAATCAGGAGAGTTCGCCGAAGCACTAAAATACTTTTTCATTTCATTGGAATATTCCAATAAAACAGATGATCCTAAAACGAATGCTTCAATACTTTCAAATATTGCTAATGTATATTTAAATCTTGGACAAGCTCCTGAAGCTATACAATACTGGGAACAAAGTCTCCTGGTTAATGAGCAGAATATCATCACTGACAGCATCCCAAACTGTATCATTAAACTATCTGATTGTTATCAGAAAATGGGTCAGGAAACAAAGAGTATTGAATACCTTATCAAACTATATAAAATCTACGAATCAAAAAGCCAGAAAACTGAAATGGCTGAAATTCTGGTAAAAATTGCAGATTTATTTATCAATCTGGCAACAGAAACACCTTTAAACCAAAATATTAAAAGAAAAAACCTTTTCAATGAAGCCCAATTAAAGTATGAACAAGCCTTAAAAATAAGGAATGAAGAATGTGATTCATCAGGGATAGCAGAAGTATTGTTTCATATTGGTGAGATATGGTATCATAACAAAGACTACAATAAAGCCCTTGATTATTTGCTGCAAAGCGAAAAGATTTCAGCCGGGCTTAATGTTTCGGATTTACAGTTAATACGGTTGAAAAGAATAGCAGAAATCCAATACCAGCTTGGGAACTATAAGGTTTCTTTTCAATACAGGCAACAATTTTTTGAATTACATGACAGTATTTTTAATCAAAAAGTAAATGAAGATTTAGCATTGTTGCAAAAGAAATTTGATTCGGAAAAACAAAAACACCTTATCAGTCTTTATCAAAACCAGAGCACTATCAATCAAAGCATAATAGACAGGAATTATATCCTTCTTATTTCTTTCATTGTAATTGCAATTATTTCTATCTTAATGGGGGTTATTTTAAGAATTGCGGGAAAGCAAAAAGAAAAAGCCAATACTTTGCTTGCACAATCCAATCATGAAATTGAAATGCAAACAGAAGAAATAGAAGCCCAGAAAGACCATCTTACCCAACTTAATATCATAGTAAAAAAGCAAACGGAAGAAATCCTAACTCAAAAGGACGCTATTGAAGATAAAAACCTGATACTTGAAAAAGTTTATAGCGATATTTCCATACGTAATCAGATTCTTGAAGAGGACCTTTTATTAGCCAGAAGCCTGCAAAATGAAATTCTGCCCCAGGACAACATCCTTAATCAGTTCTTTGGGTCACATATGCTTATTTTCCTTTCAAAAGACCAGCTCTCAGGCGATTTTTACTGGGTGGCCAACAAGGGTAAATATAAGTATATTGCGGTGGCCGATTGTACTGGTCATGGAATACCGGGGGCCTTTCTTACAAATATCGGGATACATGCTTTACAAAGTGCCTTATTCTCTTACCAGATTGAAGAGCCTGGAAAAATACTTACCAAACTACATGAACTCATTGTCCAATCTTTTCAAAGCCATAAAGACACAAGTTCCTTTTCGATAAATGAAGGTATGGATATTGCTTTATTGCGGTGGTCGCCATCAACCAGGGAACTTGTTTTCTCCGGGGCAAGAAGGCCATTGATTTGGATTGATGAATCAGGCATCCATGAAGAAAAAGGTAAAAAACGATCTATTGGTGCGTTCTCAAAAAATCAGGATTCCAATTTTCCCGAAACTATTATTGATTATGAGGTGAATTCAAGATTCTATCTTTTCAGTGATGGGGCCACTGATCAGCTCAATAAGCATGGAAAAAAATTCAGTTCAGATGTTTTAAAGAAGTTATTCCTTGAACATCACCAGAAAAGTTTCCAGGAACAAAAAAATATTATTCTTGAGAAATATAATGAGTTTCGTGAACAAGAACCTCAAACTGATGACATTTGTATTTTAGGCTTTAAACTTCCGGAGTTTTAATTCAGGCTTTTGTAAAGATTTGGTTTACTTTACGGATCTCGAATCCATTGCATCCCTTAATCCATTGCCAAAAATCATAAAAGCCAGCACAAGCAGCATGATTGCCAAACCAGGTAAAATAGCAAGATAAGCCTGGTCGAGGATAATATAACCATAATGGTCTTTTATCATACTGCCCCATGATGGCATAGGAGGCTGAACACCTATTCCAAGAAAACTCAAACCAGCTTCAAGCAAGATGGCAGATGCAAAATTGGCTGCCGAGATTACAATTACTGCCCCCATTATATTTGGCAAGACATGCCTGAAAATAACATTTTTAAAAGGCAAACCCAGAGCTTTCGTTGCTTCAATATATTCTTTTTCCCTTATTGAGATAATCTGTCCCCTGGCAACCCTTGCCACCTCAACCCACATAGTTAGACCTATTGCAACGAAAACCTGCCAGAAACCCTTGCCTAAAGCAAATGTGATAGCCATTGACAGCAACAATGTAGGCAAGGCCCATATTACGTTAATAAACCAAAGAATCAGATCGTCAACCCAACCCCTAAAAAAACCTGCAAGGCTTCCAAAAAACAATCCTGCAATTACAGAAATACAAACAGCAACAAAACCCACTGAAAAAGATACCCTCGCCCCTATGATCAACTGGCTAAGCATATCCCTGCCAAACCTGTCGGTTCCCAATAAAAAATAACGGTTTTTAATATGTTCACGCTCAACGATCTTTTGTATTTCTTCGGCAGATCTGGTAATTACTTCCCCATCAATGGCAGTGAAAGTCATTGTTCGTGATATGGAATCCCATTGTATTGGTTCCCCCTCCTTCAAGGCAAAAGCTACATCAGCCAAATGATACATAACACCAATTGAATCGTGTTCTGTTTCATCCTGATAGGTTTCTATAATCATCCAGGGAGGATCGAAGCGGTAAGATGAGAAAGGGATATACTGATATTCAGGCTCACAACCATACAACATTTTATGAAACACTGAAGGCCTGACATGGTTTTTATTTTCTTTAAGTAAAACACAATTAACTGAAAAACCAGGCTTACGCGAAGCAATCTCAAGCATTTGAGAATTTGCGAAAGGTGAATCGTCAGGAGTAATTAAATAGCCCAGAATAGATATCAAGCCTATTATTATAATAAAAATACCAGAAGTAAGAGCCAGTTTGTTTTTGACAAAAACCCTCAAAGACCGTTTACTCAATGAAACCCCATCATAATTAGGCTTATCCTTTCGGCTTAAAATTTTCCAATTCATAGTTTCTTAAGTAAACAATTAAAAAATAATACTACTGCAAAATAAGTCCAAAAAAACCAATCAACCAACAAGGCTGTAAAATTAAATCAGTATCCCCATGCCAGGCGCTCCTTTAATTGAAAATCCAGGTTCAAAAGCTTCACCTTTATCAGGGATATGTCCTGCCCTAACCACAGCTTGTTCATATCAGGAAAAGACTTAAAGCGGTGTTAAAGCGGGTTTAAAGCGGGTTTAACCCGGTTCAAACCCGCCTCAAACCCGCCTCAAACCCGCCTCAACCCCGGCTCAACCCCGGCTCAACCATGACCATGAATAGTTCCTGAATTTCTTTTTGAAGCTTACAATATAAAAAACAATAATACATTATGAAGCATGAGAATAACCAAATTAAAAAACAGAGCTAATTCGTATTTTTGTAAAAAATAATGATAATGGTTAAAATAGATCATTTAGGAATTGGTTTTGGCAACACGATGCCCATCAAAGATCTAAGCTTTCAGGTCAAGGAAGGGGAAAAAGTGGTTTTAAGCGGGAAATCCGGGTCAGGAAAATCATCTGTAATCCATGCAATACTGGGCTTCATCCCTAAGTTTGAAGGGAGGATAATCGTTGGTGGGCATGAAGTTAACAGCGATAATATTCAAAAAATCAGAAGTATAACTGCATGGGTGCCACAGGAAGCCGGTTTTGGGCTTAACACAGTTAATGAATTATTAAGATTGCCATTCACATTTAAGCACAATAAAAAGAATATCCCATCTGAAGAACAGATCAATAAAATGACAATTGATTTTGGCCTCAGCCCCGAAATATTAAGGATGCCATTATTAAAAATAAGTGGAGGGGAGAAACAAAGAATTGTCATCATGAGTGCTTTGTTACAACAAAAAAAGGTACTATTGCTTGATGAACCTACATCAGCCCTGGATGCATTAACACGTGACCTCATCATAAAGCAGGTATTACATAATCCTGCTTTAACTGTATTAGCAGCCTCGCATGACAATGAATGGATAAAATCATCGCATAAAAACATTCAACTTTGAAAAAAATAAACGGATTATGGAAATATATGACATTAGTTGGTCGAATCTGGCCTTAGGCTATATCGCGCTCATCATACCCCTGTTTGTATTATATTATTTTCAAACAGGGATATTGAAAGATGCATTAATAGCGACGGGACGAATGACAATTCAATTGTTCCTTGTCGGTTTATATCTTGAATATGTGTTTCGTATCAACAATATTTGGGTGAATATTGCATGGGTATTTATCATGATTATCATTGCAAGCCTGACAAGTATCAGAAGGAGCGATCTTCCAACCAGTATGTTTATTATGCCAATAAGTTTTTCGATGCTGGCCGGATTAATTATAGCAGATGCATTTTATTTAGGGATGGTAATAAGGCCGGACAATTTATTTACTGCCCGATATTTCATCCCCATATCAGGGATGATGATAGGCAACAGCATGGAGCGAAATATCATAGCTTTAAGTCAATATAAAAGAAACCTAAGCCAAAACACCTTGCGTTATCAATACAGTTTGGCAAATGGGGCAAGCCGTCAGGAAGCCTTGATGCCCTTCATGAGGGAATCACTCAAAGGCTCCTTCAGCCCGTTTATAGCCAATATGGCAACAATAGGGCTTATAGCATTGCCAGGAACGATGACAGGACAGATATTAGGAGGAAGTTCGCCCAACGAAGCGATAAAATATCAGATAATGTTGTTGCTATCGATTTTTGTGGTCACGGTAGTAAGTGTCATACTCACCTTGCTCATATCACAAAAAATCATGTTTGACACTTATAACAATCCAAAGGAGCAAATATTTAAAAACAAAAAGAATTAAGATTGTTTCTTAATTGCATTTTCATCAACAGGGAGGGAGAAAGAAAAAGTAGTTCCTTTACCGATTTTACTATCCAAAGAAATTGTTCCACCCTGATGTTCAACAAATTCTTTACAAAGGAGCAAACCAAGGCCACTACCTTTTTCATCCTGGGTGCCATAAGTAGAAAAAAAGGCATCGACCCTAAAGAGTTTTTCGATATTTTCGGGACTGATGCCAACACCATTATCGGATACAGACACAAAAACCCAACCAGCTTTCTGCCTGGCAGATACAGACACACGTCCACCGATATCAGTATATTTAAGGGCATTGCTTAAAAGGTTTCGGATAACAGTATCCGTCATATTCACATCAGCCCAGGCAATAATATCTTCATTCACCTCATTAACAAGGTTTATTTCTTTATCTTTTGCATTAGCCATCAACAAGTTTACATTATCCTTTATCAGTTCGCGAAGGAGGAGATAACCGGGTTTGTAAACAATTTTACCTGTTTGAGCCCTTGACCATTGAAGCAGGTTTTCAAGGAGGTTGTTGATTTTAAAAACAGATTTATCAAGTTCAACAACTAAGCCTTGAAGTTCATCAACACTCATATTGGCAAGGTTTCTTTTCAAAAGTCTTGAAAAACTAACGATAGAGGCAAAAGGATTTCGTAAGTCATGAGAAATAATAGAAAAGAACTTGTCTTTAGTAGCATTAAGGTCGAGGAGATGTTTTTCAGACTCACTAAGTTTTTGGTTCGTTTGGTTTAGTTTTTCATTAAGAAGTTCTGTTTTTTGTTTTTCGGCAAACAAAGTCTTATTTAGAGCAAGGAGTTTGGAATTGTTATCTGCAATTTCATTCTTCTGTTCTTCAAGCTGTTTGTTCACTTTATTCATAGCCAGGAAGCGGTTATAGAAAAGGATTGCAAAACCACTTACCATAACAACGAGAAGGATCAAAAGGTTTTTAACCAGGTCACCTTGCATTTTGCTAAGGGCTTCAGTTTCTACTTTTTTCTTGATTAATTCGACCTCAAAGTCTTTTCTTTCCTTTTCATGAACTATTTGAATCTCATTCATCAGCCTTGTATGTTCTTCCAGTTGAAGGCTATCACGCAAGTTGATGTATTTAGATTGATAAAGATAGGCTTTAGAGAGGTCGTTAAGGGCAAAATAAGCCTTTGACATTTCAAAAAAAATGTCACCTTCCAATCTTTTAAGTCCAACCAATTGAGCGTGTTTAATAGCTTTAATATAAAATTCAAGGGCATTCTTATAGGCACGTGTAGAATAATAAGCTTTGCCAACATAAAGGTTTCCATTAGCAAGGCCTTGTTGGTCGTTTATCACGAGGTAAATATCAATAGCTTCAAAAAGTTTTTTTAAAGCTTCGTTTATATTTCCTTTTTCCAATAATGCATTTCCAAGGTTACAAATCGAATTGGCCATTTCACGTTTTTCGCCAAGGGATTTTCTGATTTCCAAAGCTTGTTCAAAGTATTTAATGGCACTTTCAAGGTCACCTCTTTTTTGATAAATAATTCCAAGGTTGTTTAAGGAGAAAGAAATTCCTTTAGAATCGCCCAATTCATTTTTTATTTCGAGGGATTGCTTTTGGTAAGCTTCAGCCAGATCATAGCTACCCTGGTTTTGGTAAACCAATCCGATATTATTATAAACAGGGGCCATGCCTTGTTTATATTCGAGCATGGAATAAATTTCCAGTGCAGGGAGAAAATATTCGAGAGCTTTTGCATAAAGGCCCTGATCGTTATAAATAACACCCAGGTTATTATAAGATCGTGCTATTCCGATAGAATCACCAATTCTTGCACTGATTTTAGAAGCTTCAAGATGAAAGTCGATAGCAACGGAAAAGTTACCCATTTGCCAGTAAACGACACCGATATTTCCAAGGTTTTGAGCTATTTCATGAGGCATATCAAGTTTTTCGGCAATCCTCAATGCTTCAATTCCATATTGAAGCGCATTTTGAGGCTCAATGGATTTGAGTTCGCGGCTCAGGTTGCCAAAAGCACTCATGAGGATTGTATCGTTTCCTGAACTGTTTATAATGGCTTTAAGGCTATCAATAGTCCTTAGATTGTTTTGCTCGGAAGAATTAAAGGAAAGAGAAATAAGACAGCAAAAAATAAAAAAAACTTTATGCAAAAAAGAAGCATAAAACTTTAGTTGAGTAGATTTGATAAAATGAATTCTCATCTTTGAATTCAGAGAGGTTGAATAATTGAAAATGAAATTTGAAACAAAAAAATAATTTTTGATAAACAAACCAAGGCAAAGATACAACATACAAATTAAAAAACGCAAAAAGCAAAAACTAATATACAAAAATATTATCATTAAATATTGAATGAAAACGGCATAACAATTTATAATGAATATAAATTATAGAAATGTAATATGTGTACTTGGAAAGTTAACAATTTTTAAATATATTTGATAACAGAGAAGTAATACAAGCAAAAGGAAAAAGTATATGGAATGGTTAAAAAGGCTCATCTCATTTATTCTCCCCCCTCAAAACTGGCGGATGGCAGTTACAATACTTACCGGGATATTAATTGGGATTGCGATTTTAATCGTTTATCTATCCAATGCCCCTTCCTATTTATCAGATAAGCCGGAGACCTGTATCAATTGCCATGTAATGTATCCCCAGTATGCATCATGGAGCCATAGCAGCCATGCACGGGATGCCACATGTGTGGATTGTCATGTTCCACAGGACAATATATTCAGGAAGTATTTTTTCAAGGGCAGTGACGGATTAAAGCATTCCACCTATTTTACGTTCAGGTGGGAGCCACAGGTCATTCAAATAAAAAGTGCCGGGGTATCAGTTGTTCAGGAGAATTGCATCAGGTGCCACCATGATTTAGTAGATATGGTAAGCTTAGTAGAAGTAACAGGCAGTAAAGCCAGGATGGGTGAAGGGAAATTATGCTGGGATTGCCATAAGGAAACGCCACACGGGAAGGTAAAAAGCCTATCTGCAGCCCCACATGCGCTAGTTCCACGTTTACCGTCAGTAATACCTGAATGGATGCAGCAGTTTTTTAAAGAAAAGGATCGTAAGGAATAGAATTTCAGGATAACAACACTAAAAAACAAAAGAATAACCCATGAAATCGGAACAATCAACACCAAAGCGTCGCCGTTGGGTATATTGGGCGCTATTTTTAGCCACAGTGGTTATTGTTTTTATAATCGGGCTATTTGCCTCTTCAATCATTGAACGCCGGAGCGAAGCCCAATTATATTTTCAAATGGTAAATCCAATCCAGGAATGGGAACCAAAGAATGAGGTATGGGGAGAAAATTTTCCCCGCCAGTATGAATCATACGTATCCACCTCCGACACGAGTTTCAGGAGTGAACATGGCGGAGGGGCAACAATAGATTATTTAGAGAAATATCCTGAACTTGTAGTGATGTGGGCAGGTTATGCATTTGCACGGGATTATAAGCAGGGACGAGGCCATTATTATGCCATCACAGATATTCAAAACACCTTGAGGACAGTGCAAGCCCAACCTGCAACCTGTTGGACATGTAAGAGCACAGATGTGCCCCGTTTGATGAACAAGATGGGGGTAGAAGAGTTTTATAAATCGAGTTGGATGGAAATGGGACCGGAAGTTGTTAACCATATTGGTTGCCAGGACTGCCATGACCCACAAACCATGAACCTAAGGATAACCCGACCAGCATTGGTTGAAGCATTCCAGAGAAAAGGTATCGACATCAATAAGTCAACACAGCAGGAGATGCGTTCATTGGTTTGTGCGCAATGCCATGTTGAATACTATTTCAAAGGAGATGGCAAATACCTGACCTTCCCTTGGGATAAGGGATACACAGCAGACGACATGGAGGCTTATTATGATGAAGTTCAGTTTACCGATTGGACACATGCTTTAAGCAAAACACCAATGCTAAAAGCCCAGCATCCGGATTGGGAATTGTACCGTACAGGAGTCCATGCAGACAGGGGCGTTGCCTGCGCTGATTGCCACATGCCATATAAACGAGAAGGAGGGATTAAGTTTACAGATCATAAAATCCAAAGTCCATTGGCAAACATATCCAACTCTTGTCTGGTATGCCATCGCGAGAGTGAAGAAAAACTCATGGCCAATGTATATGAACGCCAGCATAAGGTAGAAGAATTAAGACGATTGGCAGAGAAGAACCTTGCAACAGTTCACCTTGAGGCAAAACTTGCCTGGGAAAGCGGGGCCAGTGAGAGCGAAATGCAGCCCGTTCTCACCCTAATAAGGCATGCACAATGGCGGTGGGATTGGGTAGCAGCATCAAATGCCATGGGTTTCCATTCTCCTAATGAAGCACTCCGCGTATTGGGAACATCGATTCAAAAATCAAACGAAGCAAGACTATTACTAAGTTCAGTGTTCCACAACCACAATGTAAAATATCCGGTTCAAATACCCGACTTTTCGACCAAAGAGAAGGCTCAAAGCATTGTTGGGCTAAATATGACTGAAATCATTAATGGTAAAGCCGAATTTAAAAAGAACACTTTACCTTCCTGGATTTCGGATTATCAGACAAAAAAAGCCACAAAATACAATTAATGAATTGACATTTCTCTTTTCGCAAGAGACTAAGTCATTGGGTTATTTTTCAAATATTAAAGACAAAAAGTATAGATTGGAATTGGAAATTAACAGCAATAAAAAAAGCAGGGGCCAATTAATTCATAAGAATAAACTGACCCCTGCTTTAATATAACAGTGTTTGAATTACTCTACATTTATACCTGCAATTGCTTCATTAATATTAAGCAGGTTGTCACCGATTTTTTCACAAGAAGTAACCATCTTATTAAAATAGAAACCACTTTTAAGGGTGTATTCCCCACTTTCAATTTTCACTAAAACATCTTCCCTAACCCAATCCCTAAACTGGTTGATTTCTTTTTCTTTTTCAAGAGCTTTGCTTATATTCTTGTAAGCAAACTCTTCCCCTTTGTCAAAGTTTTCGAAAATAATAGCATAAGCATCATCGAGTAACCTGAAAATTTCAGAAAGCTGTTCGCGTTGCTGAGGGGTGAAATATGTTTTATCATCTTTTTTTGCTTTCAGCATTGTGGACATTTTATAGCTCACATCACCCATTTTTTCGATTTCGTTGCAGATGCGGCGAAGCCTTCTGAGTTTTTCACTTGTTTCGTTACTTACCTGTTGTCGGCCCACTTTAATAAGGAAGTTTGTAATCTCTATTTCAATTTTATCAGAAATATCTTCATATTTCTCAACACGTTCAACTGTGTTATTAAAGCTTGTCTTATCACTTTCAGTAATCATCTCTTCAACAAACTTAACCATTCTATGTGAAAGCTCGGCATATTTACGGGTTTCTTTGCGAGCCTGCAACAATGAAAGCTCAGCAGTATGAAGGAAACCAGAGCCAAAGTATTCGAGATGGATTTGTTTGTCAGCTTTTTCTTTAACCGGAAATACTTTAGAAACGGCTTTTTCAATAAAACCAATAAACCCAACCAATAACACAGTATTAGTGATGTTAAAAGAGGTATGGAAAATAGACAAAGCAATTGGAATGGCTTCCCTATCAGTTAAAGGGGAATGCATTCCCATAGACAGCATTGAATTATCAATAGCAGAGATAACAAAAGGCAGGACAATCAACATCCATATTACCCCAATCATATTAAACATTGTGTGAGCGAGAGCAGCTCTTTTAGCATAAGCATTACCGACGAGGGCAGCAAGATTTGCAGTAATGGTAGTTCCAATATTTTCACCAAGAACAATTGCAGCACCAGCATCAAAACCAATCCAGCCATTGTTGCACATCACAAGGGTTAAAGCCATAGTAGCACTAGAGGACTGTAAAACAATAGTCAATAAAGTTCCTAAACCAAGAAATAACAGAACACTTCCAAAACCATAGCCATTAATATCCTGAAGGAATTCAAACATTTCAGGGTTTGACTGTAAATCAGGAACGCTTCCTTTTAAATAATCAAGTCCCAGAAACAAAAGAGCAAAACCAATAAGTGTCTGCCCAAGGGAAAGCCACAGGTCTTTTTTTGAAAAAAGCATTGGGAAAGCAACACCAATAATTGGGATTGAAATCATAGAAATACTGAACTTAAAACCAAGCAGGGAAATAATCCAGGCAGTTGTAGTTGTTCCAATATTTGCCCCCATGATAACACCAATGGCCTGGGTAAGGTTAAGCAATCCTGCATTAACAAAGCTAACCACCATCACTGTTGAAGCAGATGATGATTGAACCAGGGTGGTAATAAAAAGGCCGGTAATGACTGCAAAAAATCTGTTGGCAGTAATAGCTGACAGAATGCTCCGCATTTTATCACCGGCGAGTTTCTGAATTCCTTCGCTCATGATTTTCATTCCATAAAGGAAGAGGCAGAGCGAACCAATCAGTTTTAAGATATCAAAAATTCCGTAATTCATTTTTGTTTAAGTTAACCATTATGTTTTAGATGGAATGATCATAAAAATCACCATTTAGAATTCATATGTTATTGTTTCAACAATTTTTCGGACCACAATCTTTTCCCATTCGAATACATGCAAAGCATATAAATCCCTTTTGGTAAAAGAGAGGCATCCATTTCAATCTTATTGCCGCTGAACGAATTATATTCAACAGAAGCGCACTTAGAACCCTTTAGGTCAAAAATATAGACAAGCAGATTGCTTGAAGATAAAGGTTGTTGAAAAAATATTTCAATTGTATGAGAAAAAGGATTCTTGATTTTCAACTCAGGATTAGATTCGGAATACTGAGGGTTAAGCGAAAGTGGATTACGGTCAAGCTTTAAATCCAAAATAACCGGCAAATGGTCAGACATATTGAACAAAGCATTTACAATATTAGCAGGGACAGTATTATTGATTGGGGAATTAATACTTTGGTTAAAACGTTCACCATCCTGCCCCAGGGCATAATAAGAACCATCAATGTACTGCACATTATCAGAGCCATCAAGGACAGCATTCGAAATGAGTATGAAATCAAATCTGTCGTCCATACCCCCACCCGCTATACAATCATTTGATTGTGCCCTTGTAGATTGAGTATGATAGGGAGCCATATCAGGGTTTCCAGACCAAACGCCGCTTATTTGTATGGGGTCGTTAAACCGAACAGAAGGAGTTGTATTATTCACCAACATTTGATAAGACCACTCAGTAGAAGTTTGGATATTAAAATCACCCATAAACAACATGTTAGAAATATTTTTTGTTTTCAGATAGTTTAAAGCATTCTGAACCATAGTAGATCTCATTTGTTGATCAGAGGAGGAGCTGCCCGCTTTAAGGTGTGCAACGACACATGTAACAAAAGCAGTATCAGGATTTACAGCCAGGTCATCTGATTTATAATAAAGGGTATAAACATTAATATCCCTGAGCGTTGAATTGGCAATTCCCTGCCATTTGAGGCCAAACTTTCTGGAATCAAAGTATAACATATTAACGATACTTGAACCCGCCTGGTTTGTATAACCGGCATTCTGATAATAATTCCGGCCATTTGTATTCAAGACATTGTTTAAAATCCTTGTTGTATTTGAGTTAAGGCTTCCAAGTTCGCAGACAGTAAAAATGTCAGGCATCACATAATCAATAATCTGTTTTAAATAAATATCTTTTTGGTCAACACTGTTATTCTGATAGGTGCAATAAGAGGTATAATAGCCATAATTAAGCAGGTTATACTGCATTACTTTTATTGTATCCTGGCCAAGAGCTGTAACAGAGCTAAAGAACACAGCTCCTATAAAAAATAAATAAATTTTTCTCATCAGTTTTGATTAAAATGAGGCTTTGCAAAAAGAAAAAACTTCTGGTTGCACTACCAAAAAGAGGACAAAAGAAAAGCATAAAAACTGTCCACGGGGATAACAACCATTTACCCGTAATTCACCTTTATGGGACACAAAAATACATCTTTATTTGGGTCTCAACAAATCGCAATAAATGAATAAAAAAATAAATTATCAAAAATTTAAAGGAATCATAAAAAAAACGCCAATTAACAGACATAGGTAATCGTTAAAAAAATTTGAAAATAATGATATTTTTGTAACTTTCGGGACTGAAAAGAAGTATAATAATAAGAAAGGCAAAAAGTATTAATGCCTTGTTTGATAAGCATATATGGACAACTCCCCTGAAAAAGAATTATTATTATTAAACCACCTTTTTTTTAAGAAAGGGATAGAAAAAAGTAAGGAAAGCATTGTTTTCTTAAACCATGCTTTACATATTACGTACATCAATCCTAATTTCAAGAATTATTTGGGTGTATCAGAAAGCTTTATTGAAGAGCAGGGCGGGATTTCCTATATCTATAAGAACCTGGATATTGAACACTTACGTCAAGAACTGGATACAAAAGGCATTTATGAGTTTTCTGAAAATATCGTAAGCATTACAGGAGAGTCGAAGCCATTTCACGTAACATTTGAATCCTTCAGTAAGAAAAATGGGCAACTATCAGGAATCATCGTGTTTCATCATCCGTTATCAAATGAAGGCACAGTAAAGAACCTGAATGAAAGCGAGAACAGATATCGCCTGGTATTTGACGAAGCATTTCAATATATAGCCCTGCTTGATTTAGAAGGCAGGTTAATAGAAGCAAACAAAAGTGCAATCAGGTTTGGATGTTTGTCAATCAATGATTTTTTCAATAAGTATTTCTGGGAGACCCATTGGTGGAAATCGAATCCTGAGCAAGCTCAGAAAGTAAAAGATGCAATATCAATAACACTATTGGGCAAAAGCACCAGTCTGATAGCACAGGTACAACAAACAGGGCATGAAACGCCTCTAGAAGTAGAGACTCATTTCAAACCGATATTTGATAAAACAGGAAATGTTTCATATATAATAGGGGAAGGCATTGATATTACATGGCACAAGCAATTAAAAAATCAGCTTTTTTTAAGCCAACAAAGATTTAAAGCAATCTTTGATTCAGCATCACAATTTTTAGTATTATCAGAGCCAAACGGGCAGGTTGCAGATTTTAATAATACAGCATTAATGCTATGTGGAATAGAAACCAAGACAAAAAAACCACAGGCATTATGGGAATTAGCCATTTGGAAAACGCATAAAGAAAACACACAGTTAATTTCAGATTCATTATCTCTTTGCCTAACAGGAAAAACGATAAAGAGAAAAATTGAGGTATCACCACAATCCCTACCCGAGCGAAGCACAGAAGTTCTTTTTAAGCCAATATTTGATGAAGAAGGCAAGGTATTCATGGTTGCAGTAGAAATTCCTGAGATACAGATGTTTGAAGGAACTGGCAATTATGCGATAGCTGAAAATACTTCATTTAGAAAACAAGTAGAAACCCGCTTTGGAATCATCTATGAATTATCTGTTCACACGCAAAAAGGCTGGGCATTTAATTATATCAGTCCTCACATAGAAAGCCGCTATTCTATTTCGCCTATGCTTTTTGAAGGCAATATGCAAAAGATAAGCTTTAACTCAAATGCAGAAGCTCACGAAAAGTTTATAAATGGGATAGAAGAAGCCATTGAAAAACAAACACAATGGATATTTGAGAGCAAAATAAAAACCACATCGGGTCAGATAAAATGGTTGTTATGGATTGGAAAGCCATTTAGGGTAAGCCCTGAAGAAGTAATTTTTAATGGACTGATACTTGATATCACCCAGAAGGTATTGGAAGAAGAAAAGAAACAGCAATCCTACCAGATATATAAATTACTGATAAAGAACTATCCGGATGGTGTATTAGCCCTTATAAATAAAGAAGGGAAGATATTGTTACAGGAAGGCAAAGATGAGCCAATTGCTAATGAGGGAAACATAACAGGCAAGGATATTGAACAATTCTGGGAACCCGTTAATGAAGATAGTTTTAAAGAAAATATTAAAAAGATATTCCAGCAGGAAATACAATCGTTTGAATTTAAACATAAACCTTCAGGGCACGATTATCTAGTAAAAGGGATTCCGATTGATGACCAGGATGGTATGTTATCAATGGCTGTTTTAGTTTTTCAAAACATATCTGAACAAAAAAGTATTATCAGGCAAATATCTGATTATAATGTTAACTTAGAAAGAAGTTTAAGCGGTCACAGGATTAGGCTAAAAGAGATAGAGAAAAAGTTTAGCTTATTGTTTGAACACACAGCCTCAGGCATTTTATTAACCGATCAAGAAGACAAGATAATACAGGCCAATCCGACCTTTTGTAAATCAATAGGATATTACGAACAGGAAATAAAAGGAAAACCAATAAGCCAGTTTTCAACAAACCCATTTCCCGATGTTTTTCATAATATCATACAATCAGGAAGCGATACAATTTCGTATCAACAGTATTTTACGCATAAAGATCAGCAATCAATATGTTATAAAGTATTGGCAGGAATAGTATATGATGAAAACGATAATCCCATATATGCTTTACAACTATTAGAACCAATTGATAAAGAGAAACAAATACAGACAGAACAAACAGAAACAAAGTTGGTAAAATCGATGATGGCAGCCTCTATCGATCCATTTATGCTATTATCATTTAATGGGTTGATAATTGAGTCGAACAAGGCATTTACAGAAATTACAAAATATGAATCAATAAATGCCCAAAGCCTCTATTATTATGATTTAGATATAGACCACACAGAGGAAGAGTTTTTTCAGATAATCCAGCAATTAAAAAACAGGCCAATCCTTTCATTTGAAACAAGGATTAAAAGGCAAGACAATAAGTTAATAAGAGCCAGGATTAGTATGAGTGTGCAGAGCACAGAAGCATGCACCATAAACTGTTTTATAAGTGATCTGACATATAAAGAAGAATCCCTGGCAGCATTCAAAAAATCCAGGGAGTTTATAAGTTCAATTGTAAGCAATATTCAGGATTTGATATTTTCGTTGGATCCCATGAGGGAGATATTATTCATAAGTGAACAATGTAAAGAAATAACAGGATATAGTCCTATAGAATTTCTGGAGAATAAAAAGTTATTGTCAGATATCATATATATATCAGATAAAGGGTTATTAGATCGAAAAGAAGAAAACATACGTTCAGGTATTCCTTTTCAAATTGAATACAGGATCATAACCAAATCAGGGAAAAGGAAATGGGTAAGGGAATCATCAAAAGCCAGTTGGGACGAGCATGGCAATCTGATACGCATAGATGGTTCAATATCAGACATCAACACACAAAAAGAAGCAGAAGAAAGACTAAAGAAAAGCGAATCAGCCCTAATAGAGGCACAACAAATGGCAAGTATTGGGAATGGAGAAATTGACCTTGTTGCGCAAAAAATCCATTGGTCAAAAGAGATGCTCCAGATACATGGCCTATCAGACAGTAATAAATCATTAAACATTCAAAGCATCAGGAGTTACACCCACCCTGAAGATTTAATAAACTATGATTTGGCACTCGAAAAGGCGATTAGCTTCAGGACAATTCAATATGTTAGTTACAGGATTATCAGGCCAAATGGAGAAATCCGTCATCTAAAAAGCATAATAAAACCAGTAGTTCAAACAGGCTCCAGGGTAGAAAAGATTGTCAACACAGTTGTTGACATGACAGAATCAGAAATTAGCAGGCGGAAATTAAGTGAGAACGAACAATTATTAAAAGTTATTACTGAAAACATAAGTGATATGGTTTGCCTCCACGACACAAAAGGCAACATCACATTTGCATCTCCATCATCTTATAATGTATTAGGATATACCCCTGAAGAACTGATAGGACAAAGCTCAGAATTTTTTATCCATCAGGAAGATTTCTTGTTTAAACTAAAAGGTTTATGCAAGCATTTTCAACCAGATGAGACCCCCCCGGTAATACAGTTAAGAATAAAAAACTCGAAGGGGGAATATGTTTGGATGGAAACGCTCCTTAAACCCTTGTATAAAAATGGAAAAACAAACGGAATCCTGTCCTCCTCACGAGATATTTCAGAAAGGAAGAATGCTCAGGAAAAGATAGAAAGAGCGCTTGAAAAAGAAAGAGAATTAGGAGATCTAAAGTCAAGGTTTGTGAGCATGGCATCACATGAGTTCAGAACCCCATTATCGACAATTCAATCAAGTGTAGAGATACTTAGCATGCAATCAGAAGGCTTTGGACCCGATATACAGGAATTATTTAAAAAGCATGTAAAAAGGATAAAAAATGAGATTGGAAGAATGACAGACCTAATGAATGACGTTTTGAATATGGGGCGTCTTGAAGCAGGCAGGGTTGAATTTAGGCCAACGGAAACAGATGTTGTAAAACTTATAGAGGAATTAAAAGAGAATTATTTTTCTAACCTTCCTTCTGAACGGGAATTAGAGATTGAAGTCAGTGGAATCCCTGTAAATCTGGCTGCAGATTCAAAACTACTTTCTCATGCACTAAAAAATCTCATTTCAAATGCATTCAAATATTCAGAAAACAGGCCTAATCCGAAAGTTTGTATTCAATTCAATGATGAAGAAGTGCAAATACAGGTAATTGATTACGGAATTGGTATACCTGAAAAAGAGAAAGAAAGTCTTTTTCATTCATTTTACAGAGCATCAAACACCAGCAATATTAGCGGAACAGGTTTAGGTCTTGTAATTACCCGCCAGTTTATTGAACTACATAATGGGACAATTACATTTACAAGCACTGAAAACACTGGGACAACATTTAGAATAAGTTTACCACTTCAATACCCCCCACTTCCATGAACCGAATTTTAGTAATAGAAGACGAGGACCTTCTCAGAGAAAACCTCAAGGAGATGCTTGAATTAAAAGGCCATCAAATAATATTAGCCAATAATGGCAAAATGGGAGTTCAAAAAGCAATTGAAAACAACCCAGACCTAATAATATGTGATATAATGATGCCTGAGATGGATGGATATGAAGTACTTAAGCATGTACGTCATAATACAGACACATCAGAAATCCCATTTATTTTTTTAACCGCCAAAAGCGAAGCTTCAGATACAAGAACCGGAATGAACCTCGGTGCTGATGACTATATTACAAAGCCCTTTCTTGTTGATGACCTCAATAAGGCAATACAGTCAAGGTTGGATCGAAGAAAAAAGACAATAAACCATATTCGGCATAAAGTTGAAGAAAGCATTGTTAAAATAAACAATATATCAGCTCATGAATACAATACCCCTTTAAACGGGATTATTGGGCTTACAGACCTAATGCTTGATTTTTACGATGATTTTTCAAAGGCAGATATGGTTGAAATGCTTCATGCAATAAAGAAATCAGGGAAGCGGTTACAGCATACTATTTCAAACATTTTATTACTAGCACACCTTCAAAAATGCGAAAACGATAAATCGAATTATCAACAGAACCCAATCTCAGGAAAGCGTTCTATTTATCATGAGATTATAGAGAAAGAAGCCAGGGAAAAAGCTTTACAATATGAGAGGGAAGAAGATATTAGGGTAAATATAAATCCTTTTGAAGCCCGGATACCTGATGAAGATTTAAAGCATTTGACGGGTGAAATAATAGATAATGCATTAAAATTTAGTGAACCTGGGACTCCAATAGAAATCAACACCATTGTAAATGGAGGTTCAGTAATCGTTCAGGTAACAGATAGAGGTCGTGGTATAAAATATGAAGATATAAATAAAGTGGGAACCCCATTTATTCAATTTGAAAGAGAGAAATATGAACAACAAGGTGTAGGATTGGGCTTGTGCCTTGTGAAAAAACTATGTGATTTAAATAATGCCAGACTTTTAATAGATAGTGATTACGGAAATTACACAAAAGTGAATGTAATAATTCCTACTATATAAAAAAATAGCCGGTTTAAACCGGCTATTTTTTTAAAATAAATAATGCTTCTACCTTTTATAGAATTTAAAGTCTTTTCCAAGGTAACGGGCAGAATTACCAAGCCATTCTTCAATGCGAAGAAGTTGGTTATATTTAGCAATTCTTTCACTTCTACAAGCAGAACCAGTTTTAATCATTCCAGTGGATAAAGCAACTGCAAGGTCAGCGATAAATGTATCTTCAGTTTCACCACTGCGATGGCTCATAACGCTTGTATAACTATTTCTGGTAGCCATATTAACAGCATCAATAGTTTCAGTTAAAGTGCCAATTTGGTTTACTTTTACAAGAATACTATTAGCGACACCTTTTTGAATACCTAGCTTTAAGCGTTCTACATTAGTAACAAACAGGTCATCTCCAACTAATTGGATTTTAGAACCCAATTGATTAGTCATTAATTTCCAGCCATCCCAATCATCTTCAGCCATTCCATCTTCAATTGAGAGAATAGGATACTTTTTAACCCATTCTGCCCAATAATTCACCATTTGAGAAGGAGTAAGTTTATCACCAGAAGATTTATGGAGATGATAAACATTTTCTTCAGGGATAAAATATTCAGAAGAGGCAGGGTCAAGAGCTATAGCAATATCTTCGCCAGGTTTGTAACCTGCTTTTTCAATTGCCTGAATAATCACAGTAATTGCTTCTTCATTTGATTTCAAATTTGGTGCAAAACCACCTTCATCACCAACGTTAGTCGAATAGTTGCTTTTCTTAAGTACTGATTTCAGGTTATGGAAAACCTCAGCACCCATTCTAATAGCGTCAGTAAATGTAGCAGCGCCAACAGGCATGATCATAAATTCCTGGAAATCGATAGAGTTATCAGCGTGAGATCCTCCATTAAGGATATTCATCATAGGAATTGGGAGAAGGTTAGCATTAACCCCTCCAATATATCTAAATAAAGGCTGATTTGTTTCCTGAGCAGCAGCATTTGCAACAGCGAGGGAAACACCAAGCATAGCGTTTGCGCCAAGGTTTCCTTTATTTGGAGTACCATCAACTTCAATCATCAACTTATCAATGGCCACCTGGTCAGTAACCAACATTCCTTTCAATTCTTCATTTAAAATACTATTAACATTGCTAACAGCTTTTAAAACGCCCTTACCAAGGTAAACACCTTTATCGTCATCACGAAGTTCAACAGCTTCATGAATACCAGTTGATGCTCCGGAAGGAACAGCAGCTCTCCCCATAACACCAGCCTCAGTGATTACTTCCACTTCAACAGTTGGATTTCCTCTTGAATCAAGGATTTGTCTTGCGTGTAGATTAATGATTGCACTCATAAAATTAGAATTAAGGTTAAAAAAAATATAAAAAAAAAGGATAAAGCCTTACACTTTATCCCTTTCAAAAGAATATTTGAAGGCTTTTCAAAGGGCTTATTCTTTGTTATCAGCCTCTTCAGTTTTTTTTGAATGGTCGGGGGTTTCTTTTGCTTTTTCAGATTTAACTTCAGCATTAGATGTTGCACCCTCAACTTTACTTTTACCACTTCTGCCACGACGTGTAGATTTTTCTTTCTTCACTTCGGTAGCTTTAGCAGCATAGTTTTCATTGTAGTCCACCAACTCAATAATACACATATCAGCTGCATCGCCAGGCCGGAACCCTGTTTTCAGGATACGGGTATAACCACCAGGTCTGTTAGCAACTTTTTGTGATATTTCACGAAACAATTCACTAACCGCAAATTTGTTTTTAAGATAGCTAAAAACAATACGACGGGAATGAGTTGAATCGTCTTTTGATTTTGTAATCAGCGGTTCGATATATGTTCGCAAGGCTTTAGCCTTAGCTTGGGTTGTGCTTATACGTTTGTGCAGGATAAGTGAAGAGGCCAGGTTTGCCATTAAAGCTTTCCTGTGCTCTGAAGTCCTGCCCAAATGATTAACGGATTTCTTGTGTCTCATTTGAATTAGTCCTTTTCTAATTTATATTTGGAAAGATTCATTCCAAAACTCAAATTTTTGGATTTTATTAATTCCTCAAGTTCGGTAAGAGATTTCTTTCCAAAATTGCGGAACTTAAGCAAGTCATGTTTGTTAAGTGAAACCAGGTCTGCGAGGGTTTCTACATCAGCTGCCTTAAGGCAGTTAAGAGCACGAACAGATAGATCCATGTCCACTAATTTAGTTTTTAAAAGCTGGCGCATGTGTAAAGAGGTTTCATCAAACTCTTCACTTGCGGCTTTTTCTTCAGCATCAAGAGTAATCTTTTCATCGCTGAATAACATAAAATGGTGAATAAGGATTTTAGCAGCTTCTTTAAGCGCATCTTTAGGGCCAATAGAACCGTCGGTAGTTATTTCAATAACTAACTTTTCGTAGTCGGTTTTTTGTTCAACACGGAAGTTTTCAACTCCATATTTCACATTTTTAACTGGAGTATAAATAGCATCAATAGCTATAACACCAATTCCAGCATTAAGGTTTTTATTCTCTTCAGCAGGAACATATCCCCTCCCTTTTTCAATTGTAAGTTCCATGGAAATATTTGTACTAGGTTCCATGTTGCAAACAATCAAATCAGGATTCAATACTTGAAAATTTGAAAGGAAGTTATTAAAATCTCCAGCAGTAAGTAATTCCTGACCAGATAAATTAATAACAACTTTTTCACTTTCAATTCCTTCAATTTGTCTCTTGAACCTAACTTGTTTAAGGTTGAGAATAATCTCTGTTACATCTTCCACTACACCTTTAATAGTAGAAAATTCATGGTCAACACCCTCGATTTTAACGGAAGTGATAGCGAAACCTTCAAGAGAAGACAACAGTATCCTGCGAAGGGCATTTCCGACCGTAATTCCATAACCTGGTTCTAATGGACGAAATTCAAATTTTCCATATCTTGAATCAGATTCCACCATTACAACCTTGTCAGGTTTTTGAAAAGCTAATATTGCCATTTACCTTGATTTTATGAATTACCAATATAACCTGATTATTATTTAGAGTAAAGCTCTACGATAAGCTGTTCCTTAATGTTTTCAGGAATAGCTTCTCTTTCAGGATAATTAAGGAATTTACCTGAGAAGTTGCTATTATCCCATTCTAACCAAGAGTATGCGTTTACTCTAGAAGCAACAGAATCTGTAATAACTTCAAGAGATTTTGATTTTTCTCTAACGCCAATTACATCACCTGGGTGAACCTGATAAGAGGGGATATTTGTAACGTCTCCGTTAACAAGGATATGACGATGGCTAACTAACTGACGGGCAGCACGACGTGAAGGAGCAATACCCATACGAAAAACCACGTTATCCAAACGAGCTTCACAAAATTGAAGTAAAATCTCACCAGTAATCCCTCTTTTGCGGCTAGCAAGTTCAAAAAGGTTACTAAACTGACGTTCTAAAATACCATAAGTATATTTAGCTTTTTGCTTTTCCTGAAGCTGAATACCATATTCAGATTGTTTTTTACGTTTTTTTGCAACGCCATGCATTCCGGGAGGATACTTTTTCTTTTCAAAACTTTTATCCGGTCCGAAGATGGGCTCACCAAATTTTCTTGCAATTTTGGTTGCAGGTCCAGTATATCTTGCCATAATTTTGTTTGTTTCTGAAATTCTATAAACTTACCAAATTATACCCTTCTGCGTTTTGGTGGACGACAGCCATTATGAGGAAGCGGAGTAACATCAACAATTTCCATTACTTCAATTCCAGCGCCATGAATGGTACGGATAGCAGATTCTCTGCCTGAGCCGGGGCCTTTCACAAATACCTTAACCTTACGGAGTCCAAGGTCAAAAGCTACTTTTGAACAATCGGCAGCGGCCATTTGTCCTGCATAGGGAGTATTCTTTTTAGAACCTCTAAATCCCATTTTTCCGGCAGAAGACCAGGAGATAACCTGACCAGCATTATTTGTCAGAGAAACGATGATATTATTGAACGAAGCAAAAATATGAGCTTGTCCAGTAGATTCTACTTTTACTACCCTTTTCTTTGCAGGTGTTTTTGCACTTTTTGTTTTTGCCATAGTAAAACTGTTTTTCTTTAGTGTGCCTAAGCAACTAGTCTCATTTTATTATTTGGTAGCTTTTTTCTTATTCGCAACGGTTTTCTTTCTCCCTTTACGAGTACGGGCATTATTTTTAGTTTTTTGACCACGAAGTGGTAAACCAATACGATGCCTGATACCGCGGTAGCAACCAATATCCATCAATCGCTTGATGTTCATTTGAACTTCTGAACGAAGCTGACCTTCAACTTTGTATTTCTCACCAATAAGAGTACGGATAACAGACAATTGATCGTCATTCCAATCCTGTACCTTGGTGTTAAAATCAATGCCGGCTTCCTTGAGGATCATACGTGCTGATGAGCGGCCTATTCCATAAATATATGTTAAGCCTATTTCTCCTCGCTTATTATTTGGTAAGTCAATTCCAGCTATCCTTGCCATATTATTCTTTTGATTGTTGTTTTTTAAACTGCAAAATTACAAAAATTATCCTTGACGTTGTTTATACTTAGGATTCTTTTTGTTTATCACGTAAATACGTCCCTTACGACGTACAATTTTGCACTCGGGACTTCTTTTTTTAACAGATACTCTAACTTTCATTGCAAAAAATCTTTATTGGGTTAAAACCTTTATTTGTACCTGAAGGTAATTCTTCCTTTTGTCAGGTCGTAAGGGGACATTTCCAGCCTCACTTTATCTCCGGGAAGTATTTTAATGTAGTGCATTCGCATCTTCCCGGAAATATGAGCAATTATCACATGTCCATTCTCCAGCTCTACTCTAAACATAGCATTGCCAAGAGATTCTATTACTGTTCCATCTTGTTGAATCGAACCTTGTTTAGCCATTCAAGTTTTTTTTAAAACTTATTTACGCATTAATACTTCCTCAATAAATTCAAACGATGATAAAACGTCTGCTTTTTGAGCTTTAACTGCTATTGTGTGTTCAAAATGAGCCGAAGGAAGACGATCAATTGTTCTTATTGTCCATCCATCACGTTCCTGAAATATACCCTTTTTCCCCATGTTTATCATAGGTTCAATAGCAATTACAAGACCTTCTTGTAGTTTCAATCCACTACCTTTTTTTCCATAATTCGGGACTTCTGGAGATTCATGTAAATGTTTTCCTACACCATGACCAACCAAATCCCTTACAACAGAATAACCTGCTGATTCGGCAGTTTGTTGAACAGCTGCTGAGATATCACCAAGACGTTGCCCTACTATTGCATTAGAAATACCTGCTTTTAAACTTTCAAGAGTAACTTGCAACAGATTGCGAACTTCATCTTTAACTTCACCTACACAAAATGTGTATGCTGAGTCACCATAATAACCATTCATAACAACTCCACAATCAACTGAAACAATATCCCCATCCACTAAAACCCTGTTACCGGGTATTCCATGAACAATGATATCATTGGGAGAAATACAAAGAGTTGCAGGAAAACCATTATACCCTTTAAATCCAGGTATGCCTCCATTGTCTCTAATATATTGCTCAGCAATTGTATCAAGTTGAAGTGTACTTACGCCAGGTTTGATATGACGCGCTACTTCAGCGAGCGTTTTTGCAACAAGTAAAGAACTTTGTCGAATTAATTCGATTTCTTCGTTTGTCTTGTAAAAAATCATTACTTCACTTATTAACCAGCCATTCCCATTGAAGAAGAACGACCTTTAATCCTGCCAGATTTGGTTAAACCATCATAATGACGCATTAAAAGATGACTTTCAATTTGTTGTAAGGTATCCAAAACAACACCTACAAGAATCAATAATGAGGTTCCTCCAAAAAACTGTGCAAACTGACTATTTACCTTCATAAAACTTACTAAGGCTGGCATAATTGCAACAAGAGCAAGGAAAATTGACCCAGGTAAAGTAATTTTTGACATTACATTATCAATGAAGTCAGCTGTTTTCTTGCCTGGTTTAACTCCTGGTATAAAACCTCCGTTCTTCTTCATATCTTCCGCCATTTGATTTGGATTTACAGTAATGGCAGTATAGAAATAAGTAAAAAGGATAATTAAAGTTGCGAAAACAAAATTATACCAGAAACCAGTAAAGTTTGTAAATGCTGAAATAAAACCTGTAAAAGCTTCATTATCACTAAAACCAGCTATAGTAATAGGAACAAACATAATTGCCTGAGCAAAAATGATAGGCATAACACCGGCAGCATTCACTTTTAAGGGAATATACTGGCGAACACCACCATATTGTTTGTTTCCAACAACTCTTTTAGCAAATTGAACAGGAATTTTCCTTGTTCCCTGTACTAAAAGAATACAAAGCACCACAACAACCATTAAAACTACAATTTCAACCAAAAAGACTACCATTCCACCGCCTTGTTCTTCAAGACGTGAAATCAACTCTGCCACAAGGGCAAAAGGTAATCGTGCAATGATACCAATCATAATAATTAATGAGATACCATTACCTATTCCTTTGTCGGTAATCTTTTCACCAAGCCACATAATAAACATTGTTCCAGCAATTAACATAATTACAGATGAAACCATGAATAAAGTACTTGGATTTGTAGCATTAGGGTCGAAAGGCATAATTGCTTCAGGAGGTAGTTGAGATACAAGATTTGCCAAATATGCTGGTGCCTGTGCAGCGGTGATAATCACAGTCAGGAAGCGTGTAATTTGATTAATCTTTTTTCTACCACTTTCGCCTTCTTTTTGAAGCCTTTGAAAATAAGGGATAGCTATACCTAATAATTGAACAACAATGGATGCTGAGATATAAGGCATAATCCCCAAAGCGAAAATGGAGGCATTAGAGAATGCCCCCCCCGAAAACATGTTCAGCAAACCAAGAATACCTTCAGATGTTTGAGACTGAAGTTTATCCAACATTGAAGGATCAACACCAGGTAATACTACAAAAGAACCAAATCGGTATATTAATATAATACCAAGAGTTGTTAAAATCCGGGTTCTTAGATCCTGGATTTTGTATATATTCTGGAGGGTTTGAATGAATCGTTTCATTATTGTATTTTATTTACCGTACCACCTTGGGCTTCAATTGCAGCAACAGCACTAGCTGAAAAAGCGTGTGCAAATACTTCAACTTTAGCTTTTAATTCTCCGCGACCCAGTATTTTAACCAGGTCAGACTTAGAAACCAAACCGTTTTCATAAAGAACTTCAGGATTTATTAAAGTTATTCCTTTTGATTCAATTAATCCCTGAATAACATCAATATTCACACCTGCATATTCTACACGGTTAATATTCTTAAAGCCAAATTTTGGCACCCTTCTGTAAAGGGGCATCTGACCACCTTCAAAACCACTTTTTGAGCTATAACCGGAACGAGACTTAGCTCCTTTATGGCCGCGAGTGGATGTTCCACCCTGGCCGGAACCTTGTCCGCGCCCAACTCTTTTATTAGTTCTAACGGAGCCTTTTGCGGGTTTAAGATTGCTTAGATCCATTTTTTAATATGTTTAATATTTTCAGTCTTATTCGTTTACTTCTTCAACTTTTAACAGATGGCTGATTTTATTAATCATACCTTCAATCTGAGGAGTTGCTGTCACAATGATAGGCCTGTTCATTCTCTTTATTCCAAGAGCAACTAAAGTCCTTTTCTGACGTAATGGGCGGTCTATGCCACTTTTTATTTGTGTAACGCGTAATTTCTTCATGATTTCTGTTTATTTAACCGTTAAACACTTTACTTACGCTAACACCTCTATGTTGTGCTACAGTGAGAGGATCGCGCAAACGGGTAAGGGCATCAATAGTAGCCTTCACAACACTGTGTGGATTGGAAGATCCTTTTGATTTTGCCAATACGTCAGTTACACCAACACTTTCAAGTACAGCACGCATAGCGCCACCTGCAATAACTCCTGTTCCATGAGCAGCTGGTTTGATGAGCACTCTAGCACCACAATATTTTCCTTCTTGTGAATGTGGTAATGTTCCTTTATGAACAGGCACTTTTACAAGGTGCTTTTTTGCGTCATCGATACCTTTTGAAATCGCAGTAGTTACTTCTTTTGATTTTCCAAGTCCATAACCTACTACTCCATTTTCGTTACCTACCACTACTATGGCAGAAAAACTAAAAGTACGCCCTCCTTTGGTTACTTTGGTGACCCTTTGAATGCTAACCAGACGATCCTTGAATTCAATCTCGCTGGATTTTACCTTTTTTAAATTTAAGTTTGCCATAGTTTTTTTAGAATTTTAATCCACCTTCCCTGGCTCCTTCAGCCAATGATTTAATTCTGCCATGATATAGGTATCCATTGCGATCAAAAACAATCCGTTCGATACCAACCTCTTTTGCTTTATTGGCTAAAAGCTTTCCAACTTCTTTGGCAACATCTGATTTGGTTCCTCCTATAGAGGCAAGTTCTTTGCTCATTGAAGATGCAGATACAAGTGTATTTCCAGCCAGATCGTCAATTAATTGGGCGTATATTTGTTTGTTGCTGCGGAAAACGCTCAACCGGGGCTGCCCTGGTTGGCCAGAAACCACTTTGCGGACTCTGAATTTAATGCGTCTTCTCCTGTTATCTTTTTTCTGATTACTCATTTCCGTAATATGGATTTTGGGTTAGGACTATTTACCAGCCGATTTACCAGCTTTTCTCCTTAATACTTCGCCTTCAAATTTAATACCTTTTCCTTTATATGGTTCAGGTTTTCTGAAAGAACGAATTTTTGCTGCAACTTGACCAATTAATTGTTTATCAATTGACTCAAGTGTAATGATTGGGTTTTTACCTCTTTCGGTAACTGTGGTTACTTTTATTTCTTTTGGTAACTCAAGAAATATACTGTGTGAATAACCAACAGCTAATTCAAGTATCTGTCCGTTATTGGCTGCTTTATAACCAACACCAACAAGTTCCTGAACAATTTTATACCCTGTAGAAACACCAACAACCATATTATTAATCAGCGCACGATATAAGCCATGAAGAGCACGGTGCCTTTTCTGATCTGTTGGTCGTTGAACATATAAAATGCCATCTTCCATTTTTACAGTGATATCAGGATCCACTTTTTGGCTCAATTCACCTTTTGGTCCTTTAACTGTAATAAGATTTTTCTCTGAAATATTTACACTAACTCCTGAAGGAATTGTAATGGGTAATTTTCCTATTCTTGACATATCATTCCTCCTTATTAACTAATGTAACAAATAACTTCACCTCCAACCTTATTCTGACGTGCTTCCTTGTCAGTCATAAGTCCTTTTGAAGTTGAAATGATGGCAATTCCTAACCCGTTTAATACCCGAGGTAGTTTGTCATGGCTGCAGTATTTTCTCAACCCGGGCTTGCTGACCCTTTGAAGCAACTGAATCGCTGGAACTTTTGTTTCAGGATGGTACTTTAATGCTATTTTTATTGTACCAAAATTGCTTTCGTCAAATTTATAGTTAAGAATATACCCCTTTTCAAAAAGAATTTTTGTCAAATCCTTTTTGAAATTAGATGCAGGAATCTCAACAATCCTGTGATTGGCCTTCACGGCGTTCCTTATTCTAGTAAGGTAATCTGAAATGGGATCAGTATTCATCTGAAATTTAAAATTTAAAATGTTCGCTTTTTTGCTTACCAGCTTGCTTTTGTTACTCCTGGTATCATACCATTATTCGCCATTTCACGGAAATTGATACGTGAAATACCAAAAATACGCATATAGCCCTTTGGTCTTCCGGTAAGTTTACATCTATTATGAAGCCTTACACTTGAAGAATTCTTTGGCAATTTTTGGAGAGCGACATAGTCACCAGCTTCTTTTAAAGCAGCTCTCTTAGCTGCATATTTTGCAACAAGCTTTTGCTTTTTTAATTCTCTTGCTTTTATTGACTCTTTTGCCATTTTTTATTGGTTTATTTTTTTGCGTTTTTAAAAGGCATACCAAATTCTTTCAGTAAGGCATATGCTTCCTGGTCGTTTTTTGCCGAGGTCACAAAGGTAATATCCATTCCCATCATTTTACTGACTTTGTCAATATTTATTTCAGGAAAAATAATTTGCTCAGATACCCCTACTGTATAGTTGCCTTTTCCATCAAAACCTTTTTCGTTTATGCCACGAAAGTCACGAATTCGAGGTAAAGAAACCGCGATTAATCTATCAAGGAATTCATACATCTTGTCACCCCTTAAAGTTACCCTAACACCAATAGGCATACCTTTACGAAGTTTAAAGTTTGAAATATCCTTGCGTGATTTTGTTTGAACAGCTTTTTGACCACTTATTTGTGTCATTTCATCTACTGCTGCATCAATTAATTTCTTGTCAGAAATTGCTGATCCCAATCCTTGATTCAAACAAATTTTCATAAGGCGGGGAACTTCCATATTATTTTTATACTGAAACTGATCCTTTAGTGCAGGAACAACTTCTTTTGTATATTTTTCTCTTAGTCTTGGAACGTAGCTCATTACTTAATTACCTCCCCTGTTTTTTTTGAATAACGCACTAATTTGTTGTTGCTATCCCTTTTTCTGCCTATTCGGGTTGCTTTTCCTTTTCCATCTACAACCATAAGGTTAGAAATATGAAGAGAGGCTTCTTTTTTTACGATTCCACCCTGTGGATTGGCAGCATTAGGTTTCGTATGTTTTGAAATCATATTGATTCCTGAAACAATGGCACGCATTTTTTCAGTATTGATTTCAAGCACCTCCCCGGTCTTTCCTTTGGATTCACCAGCTATAACCTTAACGGTGTCGCCTTTTTTTATATGTAACTTGGCTTGCATAGTCGTGCTATATTGGGTTACTTAAAGCACTTCGGGTGCTAAAGAAACGATTTTCATAAATTGTTTTTCACGCAATTCCCTTGCAACGGGACCAAAGATACGGGTTCCTCTCATTTCTTCTGTTGCAGTTAATAAAACAACTGCATTGTCATCAAAGCGAATATAGGAGCCATCGTTGCGACGGATACTTTTTTTAGTTCTGACAACAACCGCTTTCGATACGGTACCTTTTTTTATGTTGCCTGAAGGAAGGGAGTCTTTTACGGTAACAATTATTTTGTCACCAACGGAAGCATATCTTTTTTTGGTTCCGCCCAAAACGCGAATGCAGAGCACTTCTTTAGCGCCACTGTTATCAGCTACGGTAAGTCTTGATTCTTGCTGTATCATAACTATTTGGCTCTTTCTATAATTTCAACTAATCTCCAACATTTGTTTTTGCTCAACGGCCTAGTTTCCATAATACGAACTGTATCGCCGATGTTGCACTCATTTTTTTCGTCATGGGCCATAAAGTTGGAAGTCTTCTTAACGAATTTCCCATATTTAGGGTGTTTTACACGCCTCTCTACGGAAACAACGATAGATTTTTCCATCTTGTTGCTTTTTACCACGCCGATTCTTTCTTTTCTGAGGTTTCTGGTTTCCATCTTCTCAAATTATTGTTTTTTGTTACTTTCCATTTCGCGTGCGCGAAGCTCCGTATTGAATCGGGCAATGGTCTTACGATAAGCCCTGATTTTCATTGGGTTCTCAATTGGAGATACCGCATGATTTAACTTGAGTTTCTGGAGTTGTTTCTTTTCCTCATCAAGTCTCTCAATCAGTTCGGCTGTTGATAGTTCTCTAATAACTTTGGAATTCATGGTTTCAATTTGTTTTTTCGCTCATTGAAAAAATACAAGAGGTTTGAATCGCCACGCCCATATCACAAGGGGGAGGATAATCAAACATTGCCCTTTTACTTACTATTCTGAATAATCCCTTCTAACTACAAATTTTGTAGCAATTGGGAGTTTTTGAGCACCTAACCTTAGGGCTTCTTTAGCAACTTCTAAAGAAACACCCTCAGCTTCAAAGAGGATACGGCCAGGGCTTATTCTGGCTACAAAATATTCCGGAGCTCCTTTACCTTTACCCATACGAACCTCTGCAGGTTTCTTGGTTACGGGTTTGTCAGGAAAAATGCGAATCCACAACTGTCCTTCCCTTTTCATATAACGGGTAATAGCCTGACGTGCAGCTTCTATTTGACGTGCTGTAATCCACTCAGCTTCCAGAGTTTTTATTCCGAAAGAGCCAAAGGCGAGTTCCGCACCTCTTTTTGTGACGCCTTTCATGCGCCCCTTTTGCATCTTCCTAAACTTGGTCTTCTTAGGTTGTAACATTGCTTAAGTGTTTTTTTCTATCCTGAAATCTTATTTTCTTTTCCTGTTGCTACGGAATTTTCCGGGTGCAGGTTTATTTGATGCTGTTGCAGCTGCAAATGGAGTTAAGTCTCTTTTTCCATAAACTTCTCCTTTACAAATCCACACTTTTATCCCTATACGTCCGTATGTAGTATGAGCTTCAGCTGTTGCATAATCAATGTCAGCTCTAAGCGTATGAAGCGGAATACGTCCTTCTTTATAGGTCTCATTCCTTGCCATTTCAGCACCGCCCAAACGTCCGGAAACATTAACTTTTATTCCTTCGCTTCCCATTCTCATGGTACTTGCAATTGCTGTTTTAACAGCACGGCGGAATGAAATACGTCCTTCAATTTGACGTGCTACAGTACTTGCTACCAAGTAAGCATCTAATTCAGGACGTTTGATTTCGCTAATATTTATCTGAACATCTTTTTGAGTGATTTTTTTAAGCTCTTCTTTAAGCTTATCTACTTCCTGACCACCCTTTCCTATAATGATACCTGGACGGGCAGTATTAATTGTAACGGTTATAAGTTTAAGGGTGCGCTCGATGATGATCTTGGAAACACCGGCTTTCGACAAGCGGGCCATGAGATATTTTCGGATTTTATCATCCTCAACAAGCTTCTGGTCATATTTCCTTCCACCATACCAGTTGGAATCCCATCCTTTGATGATACCCAGCCTTAAGCCAATAGGATTAGTCTTTTGTCCCATTTGAATTCAATTTATTGATTTAAGTTTTTACTGTCAACAAAAATGGTAACATGATTAGAGCGCTTTCTTACGCGGTAACCTCGTCCCTGTGGTGCAGGGCGCAGCCTTTTTAACATTCTACCACCGTCAACAAAAATCTCGCTTACATAAAGCTTGCTATCTTCAATTCTGGCTCCCTCATTTTTCTGCTGCCAGTTTGCAATTGCAGATTTTAGAAGTTTTTCCAGACGAATAGAGGCTTCCTGTTTGCTAAAACGTAGGATACCAAGAGCTTTGTCCACTTCTACGCCTCTGATTAAGTCAGCTACAAGCCTCATTTTTCTGGGTGAGGTAGGACAGTTGTTCAATTTGGCGAAATATTGTGTTTTCTTCGCCGCTTTAGCTTCTTCAGCTTTTAAATGTTTTCTGAGTCCCATGTGTAACCTTCTTTTATTTTTTGCCTTTATCTTTTTTACCAGCATGCCCCCTGAAAATCCTGGTGGGTGCAAACTCTCCAAGTTTATGTCCTACCATGTTCTCGGTAACATAAACCGGAATAAACTTATTACCGTTATGAACGGCTATGGTCTGTCCTACAAACTCAGGCGAAATCATCGATGCACGAGACCAAGTCTTAACTACTGTCTTTTTCCCGCTTTCGGCAACTTCTAAAACCCTTTTTTCCAGCTTGTAATGGATATATGGACCTTTTTTAATTGAACGACTCATATCTTTTATCCGTTTGCTGTTTACTCAATTGATTATTTCTTCCTTCTGTCTATGATGAACTTATTCGAAGGGTTTTTCTGGGCACGAGTTTTGTATCCTTTTGCTGGCATACCTTTACGTGACCTTGGATGTCCTCCGGAAGCCCTTCCTTCACCACCACCCATTGGGTGATCAACAGGATTCATTACCACACCTCTAACTCGTGGACGACGGCCAAGCCAACGGCTTCTACCTGCTTTTCCACTAACTTCGTGCATGTGATCTGAATTACTTACTGATCCTATTGTTGCTTTACATGTCAACAATACCAATCGGGTTTCGCCTGAAGGCATTTTTAAAACAGCATATTTGCCATCCCTTGACATCAATTGTGCATAACTCCCTGCACTACGTGCTATTTTTGCTCCCTGTCCAGGACGTAATTCTATATTGTGGATTACACTTCCAAGAGGTACATTTTGCAAAAACAACGTATTACCTACGTCAGGGGTTGCATTCGAACCAGATTCGATTTTTTGACCTACGCTTAATCCTGCCGGCGCTACGATATATCGTTTTTCTCCATCTGCATATATAACTAATGCAATTCGGGCTGAACGATTGGGATCGTATTCAATTGTTTTTACTGTTGCCGGAATACCGTCTTTCTCGCGTTTGAAGTCAATGATGCGGTACATTCTTTTATGACCACCACCCATATAGCGCATGGTCATTTTTCCCCCGTTATTACGACCACCTGATTTCTTCAGGGGCATTAACAAACTCTTCTCAGGTTTGTTTTCTGTAATTTCGTCAAATGCACTTATTACCTTGAAGCGCTGACTTGGGGTTGTCGGTTTAAATTTCCTTAAAGCCATCTATTTAAATATTGCTGTAAAAATCAATGGTTTCTCCTGCGGCTAAGCTTATGATAGCCTTTTTAAAATTGTTCCTACGGCCATTTTGAAATCCTGTCCGCGTATAGCGCGATTTCCTTTTACCGAGATATACCATAGTATTCACCGAATCTACAGTAACATTGTACATAGTTTCAATAGCCTGCTTTATTTGCAGTTTATTGGCTCTCTTATCTACAATGAACCCATACCGATTGGGCATCTTCTCTGTTATGGCCGTCATTTTTTCGGTAATCAGCGGTTTAATTAATATTTCCATTGTCAAAAAAATTTTTTAATCTGACCGATCTTTTTCCAGTCAGATGCACGATGACCTTTTTATTTTAACAAATTCTCCTCAATATGCTTCACACTTTCTTCTACTAAAAGGATATTTTGAGCATATAAAATATCATAAGTGTTTATTTCTGAGGCTACTAAAACTTTCGCCTTAGGCAAATTTCGGGAGGACAAATATACGTTTTTATTTGTTTCTGGTAATATCAATAATGTTTTTTTCTCAGAAAGATTTAAATTTTTCAAAAACTCCTGATAGCTCTTTGTTTTAGGGCTTTCAAAATTAACATTCTCTACTACCATCAAATTGTTTTCCTGAACTTTATAGCTTAAAGCTGATTTTCTTGCCAGCCTTTTTACTTTTTTGTTCAACTTAAAGCTGTAGTCTTTTGGTCGAGGACCAAATGCACGACCACCTCCGCGTAATAATGGAGAATTGATATCCCCAATACGTGCTCCACCTGTACCCTTTTGACGTTTTAATTTCCGGGTACTTCCACTAACCTCACTTCTCTCTTTTGATTTGTGGGTTCCCTGGCGCTGATTTGCCAAATATTGCTTTACATCCAAATAAATGGCATGGTCATTTGGCTCAACTGCGAATATACTATCATTCAGCTCTACGGTCTTGGTGGTTTTGCTTCCATCAATTTTATATACTGTTAACTCCATCTTTCTAGTATTAAATATGAACCGTTTGCACCTGGTACTGAACCTTTAACGAGAATCAGATTTTTCTCGGGGACTATTTTCATCACCTGAAGGTTAATCATTTTAACCCGGTTGCCTCCCATTTGGCCTGCCATTCGCATTCCTTTAAATACTCTTGATGGCCATGATGAAGCACCTACGGAACCAGGAGCCCTTAACCTGTCATGCTGACCGTGGGTTTGTTGACCTACCCCACTAAAACCATGACGCTTTACAACGCCCTGATATCCTTTTCCTTTTGATATCCCCACTACATCAATAAATTCACCTTCGATAAATACATCTACATTCAAAACATCTCCGAATTGTTTTTGATGTCCTTTCTCAAAACGGGTGAACTCTGCCAAAACTTTTTTTGGTGTGGTTTGCGCCTTTGCAAAATGCCCCTGGAGCGGTTTGTTTACCCTATGCTCCTTTTGATCATCGAAACCAAGCTGGATAGCTTCGTAGCCATCTTTCTCCTTGGTTCTGACCTGGGTTACCACACATGGACCAGCTTGTATTACGGTGCATGGAATATTTTTTCCAGAGGCATCAAAAATACTGGTCATCCCAACTTTTTTTCCAATTAATCCAGACATTGTGTGTTAATTTTCGTTGTTTATCAAACTTTGATTTCTACTTCAACTCCGCTTGGAAGTTCAAGTTTCATTAATGCATCTACAGTTTTGGATGATGAACTGTAAATGTCCAATAACCTTTTGTACGAACAAAGTTGAAATTGTTCTCTCGACTTTTTGTTCACAAATGTTGCCCTCAACACGGTGAAGATCTTCTTGTTTGTAGGAAGAGGTATAGGACCACTTACTACAGCACCGGTGGCTTTTACTGTCTTTACGATTTTCTCTGCTGACTTGTCAACCAGATTATAATCGTACGACTTAAGTTTAATTCTGATCCTTTGGCTCACGGTATGATTGTATTTAGTTTAAAATTGGTATTACTTACCTTTTGCTTTTGTTACTATTTCTTCTACAATTTGACGTGGAGCTTCTGAATAATGTGAAAACTCCATGCTTGAGGTGGCCCTTCCAGAGGTCAAGGTCCTTAGGCTGGTTACATAACCAAACATTTCTGAAAGTGGCACTTTGGCCTTTACAATCTGAAAATTCAACTTTGAAGATATCCCTTCCAGATGTCCACGACGACGGTTTATATCTCCAACCACGTCCCCAACATTTTCTTCAGGGGTTACTACTTCAAGTTTCATTATTGGTTCAAGCAATATTGACCCTGCCTTTTTCATTGCTTCTTTAAAAGCTATTCGTGCTGCCAATTCAAAAGATAATGAATCAGAGTCAACTGCATGATAACTTCCATCAATAAGCCTTACTTTCAAACTCTCTACTGGATAACCTGCTAAAACACCATTTGTTAAAGCAGATTTGAAGCCTTTCTCCACTGATGGGATATACTCCCTGGGAATATTTCCTCCTTTAACCTCATCTATAAACTGAACGCCTATGACGCCTTCATCAGCAGGGGATATCTCAATAACAATATCAGCAAATTTGCCACGACCACCACTCTGTTTTTTATAAACTTCACGATGGTTCACAGCTTTTGTTATTGCTTCTTTATACGCTACCTGAGGTGCTCCCTGATTACATTCTACCTTAAACTCGCGCTTTAAACGATCCATGATAATTTCAAGGTGTAATTCGCCCATCCCTGAAATGATGGTCTGACCTGAATCAGGATCTGTTTTTACTTTAAACGTTGGATCTTCTTCTGACAGCTTATTCAGTGCAAGCCCTAGTTTATCCATGTCTGCCTGAGTTTTTGGCTCAACTGCAACACCAATTACCGGCTCAGGAAATGTCATTGATTCCAAAATAATTGGCTTGTCTTCCTGGCACAATGTATCTCCAGTGCGGATTTCCTTAAAACCAACTGCAGCACCAATATCTCCAGCTTCAATGGTATCAATTGGGTTCTGCTTATTGGCATGCATTTGCATGATACGTGCAATTCGCTCTTTCTTCCCTGTACCTGTATTTAAAACATAAGAACCTGAATCAAGTCGACCAGAATAAACCCTGAAAAATGCAATCCTACCAACGTATGGGTCTGTTGCAATTTTAAATGCCAGGGCAGCAAATGGTTCCTTAACTTCAGGTTTTCTTGTTTCTTCCTTGTCTGTTTTTGGGTTAATCCCTATTACAGCATCAACATCAACAGGAGAAGGTAAAAAACGAATAACAGAGTCCAATAATAACTGAACACCTTTATTTTTAAATGCTGAACCACATAGAACCGGCGTAATGCGCATTTCTATGGTTGCTTTTCTAATGCATTCTATCATTTCATCTTCCGAAATCGAATCTGGATTCTCAAAGAATTTCTCCATCAAATCCTCTCGCTCCTCAGCTACCCCTTCAATTAACATTGAACGGTATTCTTTTACCTGTTCAATCATATCTCCGGGAATTGGGATTTCAGTGAAAACCATCCCCTGTGAACCTTCATCCCATTGGTATGCTTTATTGGTAATCAGATCCACTATGCCTTTAAAACTTTCTTCATAGCCAATAGGGAGGGTTACAGGCACTGCATTCATCCCAAGCCGTTCTTTTATCTGGTTTACTACAGAGAAAAAATCAGCTCCGGCCCTGTCCATCTTGTTGATGAAACTTACCCGGGGTACTTTATACTTATCTGCCTGACGCCATACTGTTTCGCTTTGGGGCTCTACACCTCCTACAGCACAAAACAATGCTATGGCTCCATCCAAAATTCGAAGCGAACGTTCTACTTCCACAGTAAAATCAACGTGTCCCGGTGTATCTATAATATTCACCTTATACTGTTGATCCCTGTAATTCCAAAATGTAGTGGTTGCTGCAGATGTAATGGTGATACCCCTCTCCTGCTCCTGAACCATCCAGTCCATTGTGGCCGAGCCGTCATGTGTTTCACCCAATCGGTGGCTTACACCGGTATAATACAATATTCGCTCAGTAGTTGTTGTTTTACCAGCATCTATGTGGGCCATTATACCAATGTTCCTTGTATATCTAAGATCTCGCGCCATTAATTTGCAGCAGTTTTTTTGTTTTAATGTTTATCAATTAGAAACGGAAATGTGAGAATGCTTTATTAGCTTCTGCCATACGGTGGGTGTCTTCTTTTTTCTTGAATGCAGCACCTTCTTCTTTGTAAGCAGCTACAATCTCAGCAGCCAGTTTCCCTGCCATTGATTTCTCATTACGCTTACGCGAATAATTAATCAGGGATTTAATACCCATTGACATTTTCCTTTCCGGGCGTATCTCGCTGGGAATCTGAAAGGTTGCTCCACCAATCCTACGGCTTCTTACCTCTACAGCTGGGGTTACGTTTGCCAAAGCTTTTTTCCATACTTCCAATCCATTATCATTGGTTTTCTGTGAAACAATATCTATGGCCTCGTAAAATATGTTATACGCTGTATTCTTTTTGCCCGCATACATCAGGTTATTTACAAACCTTGTAACCAATACATCATTGAATTTCGGGTCAGGAAGAATAATCCTCTTTTTTGGTTTTGCTTTTCTCATGTATTAAAAGCTTTAATTACCGGTTTAGCTATTTTATTTAACTATTTTTTTGCCTTTGGCCTTTTTGTCCCATACTTGGAACGTCTCTGGTTACGGCCATTTACTCCTGAAGTGTCCAATGCACCACGGATAATGTGATAACGTACACCAGGAAGGTCTTTTACCCTACCTCCGCGAATCAGCACAATTGAGTGCTCCTGAAGGTTGTGGCCTTCTCCTGGAATATAGGCGTTTACTTCTTTCCCGGTTTTGGTGAGTCTTACCCTGGCAACTTTTCTCATTGCAGAGTTGGGTTTCTTGGGCGTTGTGGTATAAACCCTCACGCATACACCCCTCTTTTGTGGACATGAATCCAATGCAGGCGATTTACTTTTTTCGCTTACCTGCTTGCGTCCTTTTCTTACCAATTGTTGAATTGTAGGCATAGTATCGCGTTAATTATTCTGTATTTGTTGGTTATCTTCTTTTCAAAACCCTCTCTTTTAGGGAGTGCAAAGGTAATAGTTATTTTTTGAAAACCAATAGGCTTACAAAAAAAATTAGCTCTTTTTCTTTGACTTCCCCGTATCCCCCAAATTAAAAGTCCTTTCCCTCAACCTTCATTTATTTAAAAACAGTCCCTTTGTTCCAATTCCGGTCTTGTGATTTAATTCCTTAACAGTCCTACTGCTTTTGGGGGCACAAAAATACAAACTTTTGTCGTTTTTTCATAAAAAAAAAACACTTATGTTTTTCATTTTTAATAACCAATTTCTTAATGGCTATCTATTATCCCATTTCATTATAAATTATATGAATGCCGTAAAAAAAACTTCATTTAGGAAAATATTATTATTAATTGCCCCCGTCTGTAATTACTCAATTATTATCTTTTTCACAATAACTGTATTTGATAAAATAATTGAAGTATAATAAATTCCTTTCTTTAGGCTTCCTACATAAATTGAATTCTGCTCACTGGAATGTATCCCTCTATATACAACCTGGCCATTCCCATTAAAAATAGTGATTTCGGTATCAGTTGCCCGCAGGTTTTGTATATATAAATAATCATTTGCCGGATTGGGATAAATAATCACTTCGTTTAAATCAGGCATGAACTCATTTATCCCAATAGGGATGCAGGGCTCAACAAACTTTACATCAAGATAATCAATCCGATCTGATAACCAATTTGAAAGGTATTCAAATCCATCAGGATCAAACTCATATTCAGGCCAGGCAATTGACTCTCGTTCATAAACCCCATTATTTAATAGGAATTGATAATTGTTTGAAAAAAATACTAATAATGAATCATGGGTCAAAAAATCAGATCTGAGATCTTGCCATTTGTTTGCGACACCTTCCATAAATCCATCTTCCTTGCAATCATGCATTAGCCTTTCATAAAATCCATTCTTCAATAATCCCCAGGTTACATTTTGAACACTCCCATCCCAGACAATACCAAATGTCCCATCTAAATCCCAGGGAACATAAAAATACTTATCTCCTTGTTTATACTTTGCAATATAAATATTTTTTCCAGTATTATCAGTAGCTCTTGCTAAGTTCAGAAAGATAAAATAATCAACAGCATTCCCCTGATGAAAATAGTTAAAGTGATTATTATAAAACTCAGAATGTGTGGAATTTATTACAAAATCAGCAAAACTATATAAATTCGACCAATTAACTTCTTCATCTGGATACTTATATTCAAAGCCTCCCCACTCAATTGATGAATTCTGATAAGGTGGCAAACTGCTAAATGTTGTTGTTCCCCAATCACTTCCTTTATAAAGCTCCCCCCTGATACTCCCATTGTATTTTTTTAAACCTAAATGCTTTCGGTTAATTTTCTCTCCCAAATAATAAATCCCCTTGTAATTGTTGTTTACAAACACTTCGACATACTCCATTTGAATTCCATTGCATGCTTCTGGTTCCTGTGCCTGATAATGAAGTTTATTGATTTTTTTCCATATCTCATTGCTCGTTTTACTTCTTATTTTTAGCGGCTCATTATACATCGCATTGATATTCCACTTGTCATCTGAAAACATCCCCAACAATGAATAATCATAGTTCTGATTACCCGTGGCATCAACCCATAATTCAATTTCATACGACTTTTTTGGATATGTTTGCGACCATCCTCCCCTATACTGGATTCCAATGAATGAATTAAAAACATTTTGTTCATTATCAACCATCTTAAAGCTTGCCAAAACACTTGGTTCATCCATTATCTCATAATCCGATTGAATCGAAATGATTGGTAATTGAGTAAAATACATTGTATATTGCTCATGGGTTTCTAATTGTTCTATTGTATACGGAGTTCCTACATTTATTTCCCTTACAGCCGGGATAATTTCAAATAAATCATCAATCATTATATACCTTTTCAATAATCCATTTTTTCGATTTATTTCTTCAACATTGAAGTTCGAAAGACTTAACATTTTTTCCGTATCAAAAAACACCTGGTCTGAAGGAATAAAAATGGTGTCATTAGAAAAAACCTTAAGGCTAACAAGTAAAAAAAATAGTAAAATTCCTTGTTTCATCATCGTTCGATTTTTGTATGAGTAAAATTATTAAAAATTCAACTGTTTTGACCTAAAGTTTTGAGCCTTTTTTAGTCAACACCTCCCTTTAACTTTGGATTATCCTTATGCCTCTGGTCATCCCTTTTTGTTTTCTTTAAAAGGTTCTTTTCAAGTGCAGCAGTAAGGTCAACTCCAGTTTGATTGGCAAGACACATCAAAACAAACAATACATCGGCCATTTCATCAGCTAAATCAGGATGGGGATCCTCTGGTTTGAAGCTTTGCTCTCCATAGGTGCGTGCCATGATACGTGCCAGTTCACCAACTTCCTCCATCAGCAGGGCTGTATTGGTAAGCTCATTAAAGTAACGTACACCTGTAGTGTTTATCCATTGGTCAATAATCCCTTGTGCTTGTTTTATGCTTAGCTCTCCCATTATTCCCTGTTTTTTGAATCAATGATAATCGTTACCGGCCCATCGTTAATTAAGCTAACCTGCATGTTTGCCCCGAACTTTCCTGTATAAACGCTCTTCCCACTCATTATCTCCAGTGTTTCAATACTTTTTTCATAAAGATGTATCGCTGTTTCAGGTCTGGCGGCTTTAATATACGATGGCCTGTTTCCTTTTTTTGTAGAGGCATGGAGGGTAAACTGGCTTATTAACAATATCTGCCCATCTATTTCAATCACAGGAAGGTTCATTACGCCCTGCTCATCATCAAAAATCCTAAGCCTTATAATCTTACCACAAAGCCATTCGATATCCTCATGATTATCCGATTCTTCTATCCCCAACAGGATCATCAAACCCATTCCTATTTCGGAATATATTTTTCCATCAATTGATACCGAAGCGTTTTTTACTCTTTGAATTACAGCACGCATAATATTTGTTATTATTGGGCATTATAATCTTCTGGCATCACCATCCCTATATAGCTTATATATCTTGAAGGACTGATTGTCCCATTATCCAAAGCTTCCCTTACGGCACATCCGGGCTCATGGATATGGGTACAATTATCAAACCGGCATTGATTAAACAAAGCCCTCATCTCTGGAAAAAAATGTGATATCTCTGCAGGGTCAAACTCTACCAATCCAAACTCTTTTATTCCCGGCGTATCTATAATAAATGAGTTGCCATCTATTTGAAACATCTCTGCAAAAGTGGTAGTATGAACCCCTTTCAAATGGTAGGATGAGATATTCTGTGTTTTTAATTCCAGACCAGGGATCATTTTATTGATCAATGTGGACTTACCAACCCCAGAATGACCTGAGAACAAAGTCGTTTTCCCGGATAAGAGATCCTGAAGGGTATCTATGCCCTGTCCATCCACTGCCGAAACCACAAGACAGGGATAACCCAAAGAAGAATATATCTCAATAAGCCCAGTGAGTAATTCTCCGGCTTCCTCATTATAAATATCTGCCTTGTTAAAAACTATTGCAGCCGGGATACTATATGCCTCGGCAGTGGCTAAGAACCTGTCAATAAAACCTGTTGAAGTGCGTGGCTCGGCTATCGTTGCTACAACAATTGCCAAATCAAGATTGGAAGCAATAATATGTGTCTGTTTTGATAAACGGGTTGACTTACGTATAATATAATTTCTTCTTGGCTCTATTTGGATAATAATCCCGGCCTCGCTTCCCCCTTCAAAATCAAAATCAACATAATCGCCCACTGCAAGTGGGTTGGTGTTTTTTATGCCTTGTATCTTAAATTTGCCTTTCAACCTGCATGGGTAAACATGGCCTCCAGGCCCCATCACCTCATACCAGCTTCCTGTTGATTTTATTACTGTTCCTTTCAAAGTTCCTGAATTTTCGTAACAAAGATAATAATTTTGACCTTATCATTAAAAAAACCAATAAATGGCATAAGCATTTAGCCTTCAATGCATATTCAGAGAAGGATTATGCTTAT